>JBGTGQ010000028.1:0-24247 GCA_041746635.1 Terrimicrobiaceae bacterium
CAAAAAGCCCTGCGGGTAGGAATGGCCAACCGCCGCTTTTCCCTTTGTCAAGCCTATGTGTAACATCTTCTCTGTCTTTCTGTCACTTAGCCTAAACTTTTTAACCTTATCTCTCACCCCTTTTTCAGACAGGCTCTCAGAGTTCTCTGTGGTTCACTTTCCCCCATGCCCCACCGTCCACCGCGCAAAGCCAAAAAAGCCGCCCCTGCCGGAAACCCCGCCGCCCGCGCCGCCCAACTCGAAGAACAACGGCGCCGCGAAATGGCCGCCCGCTCCACCCTCAACCGCTTCCAAAACCGCAGCTCCGAGCGGAAGTAAAAGCCGGCATCGCCTATCTCAAACCGCGGCATGACCTTCCAGCGCAGGGCCGAAACCCTGCGCGTAGCCGGGGTGGGCGACTACTGGCCGGAGGAACAAAACCTCCGCCGCGCCCTGGAAGGTTCTCGCCCGCACATGGCGGCTAGGATGGCCGCCCTCCGTATTTTTGGCCCGTGGGGCGATACCGCTTGAATTTCAGCCTTTAGCCTTCTACCTTCTACCTTGAAAAAGGGGGCGTACTGGTTTCGACGTGAAGTTTGATGCCAGGCCTGCATGTCGAGGATGATTCGTCGGCCTCGTTAAAAATCGGATCAAAAAAATAAACGCAGATTCCGAAAATCTCGCTCTCGCGGCCTAATTCGCCGTGACGTGTTCACCCTGACGCCTGCTGGGGGTGAATGCGACGCTAGCAGGCTAATTTTCCGCCGGAGCAACCGCGGTGGGGAGTGAATCGATTTCGTGGATGCCTAGGAGTCGGTAGCGTGACGGTTCGCAGCAGGACTCCGAAGTTAAAGATCGTCTAAACATGTAGAAAGTCTGACTGAATGCTTCAGGGACAGGGGTTCGACTCCCCTCGCCTCCACCTTGCTCCCGGCATCACGGGAAGGGTGATGAAGCTCCATCGCTGAATTGGCATCCGGGTTGCTCACAAAAGGTTGAATAATTTGCTCCGCTGTGCGTTTTTGCCACGATGACGGAATCGCCCGCCCTCATGTCCGATCGTCTGCCCGTACTCGATGGGCTGCGCGGGCTGGCCATCCTCTTCGTGCTCTTCCACCATTTTGGCGTCCATTTGCCGGGTTGGCTGGATCTGGGACCGGTCGCGCCCAATATTTTTTTCCTCATCAGCGGGTACCTGATTACCCTTTCGCTCCTCAAGATGCGGCAGAATCGCGTGCCGGGGCAACTTTTCACCTACCACGCAAAACGGCTCACCCGATTGCTGCCAGCGCTCTATGCCATGCTGGCTGTGGGTTGTCTGGCGGGCTTACCGGAGTATCGTGAAGGACTGCTCTGGCACGCGGCCTTCGCCAGCAATTTCCAGATGGTGGTTAACAACGAATGGTCAGGTTATGCATCCCATCTTTGGTCGCTTTCCAATCAGGAGCAGTTTTACCTGCTCTGGCCTCTTCTTTTGCTCCTCCCAGCGCGCTGGCTGCTGCCCGCGTTGCTGGGCGTATTGGCCGTCTCGGTCATTTTCCGGTTGTGGTGCCTCCACGCCGGTACCAGTGAGCTCTTTCGCTGGCTGATGCTGCCCAGTTCGCTGGACACCTTCGCGGCTGGAGGCCTCATCGCCTGGGTCTCGACGGCAAAAAAAGGGGCTCCCGTGATTCCCCCGTCCTGGAGATGGGCGGCGGCCGCGATGGCTTTGGGCTGTTGGTTTATTGCCCGCGAGATGCGCTGGGGTTACGGCACGAACAACCCGACTCTCGCCTTGGTTGACACGTTCGAAACGATTTTTTTCGCCTGGCTGTTGCTGGAGTTGCTGCAATATGGCCGCAGCGGGCTGGCGCGAATTTTTGCCTTCCCGCCGCTCTGCCTGGTGGGGAGAATTAGCTACGGCCTCTATCTGTGGCACATGCTGGTTTTCCTTGCCATGGCCCCTTCGCTCGATGCCGTCGGCTGGACTTCCGCGGACCATCCCTACTTCCGCTGCAGTGTGTTGGTGGCGGGCAGCATCGCGGCGGCCTCGTTGTCCTGGATCGTTCTGGAAAAACCCTCCATCGCGTGGGGGCGGAGGCTGACCGCACCAGAAGGGCTGCTGACCAACTGGCATTCGAGGATCGCGCGATTACTGGGGCGATTGGAAAACGCCTGATCGCAGGCGGCTCCGTGCGCCACGATAGGAACTCGACAGCCGATTCTCTGACGGGTTAGTTTTTTGGACCCTATGCCCCCTTCCGATCCAAACACCCCCGACTACACGCCGGAATCCGCCTCGCCCACGGACATCGCCCCGCTGGGCCGGGGCCCGGAAAAACCCGCCCATGAAATGACCGCGGAGGAAGACCGCGACGCCGCTGATTGGAACGCCATCGCGGCCGACTCCGATTTTAAGAAGCTCCTCGCTTCCAAGGCTCGCTTCATCATTCCGGCCACGGTTTTTTTTATTATTTATTACTTCACTCTTCCCGTGTTGGTCGGATGGTTTCCGGATCTCATGGCCACGGAGGTCTGGGGCCGCGTGAATCTCGCTTACGCGTTCGCCCTCTCCCAGTTTTTCATGGCCTGGATCTTGGCCTTTCTTTATGTGGGTGCCGCCGCCGGATGGGACAAACAAGCCGCCGCAGTGTTGGCCAAATTCAGCCGCAAATAAATCATGTTCTCCTCTTTTCTCGCCCAAGCGGCCCCGGTCACCCAGAGCAACGCGGCTCTTATCATGTTCCTGGCCTTCGTGGCGGGCACGCTGGTCATCACCTATTTCAGCGCCCGCCAAAACACCGGCTCCAGCGCCTACTTCGCCGCCGGACGCCGCATCACCGGCTGGCAGAACGGCCTCGCCGTGGCCGGCGATTACATGAGCGCGGCCAGCTTCCTCGGCATCGCCGGCATGATCGCCCTCGATGGCTACGATGGCTTCATGTATTCGGTTGGTTTCCTCGTGGCCTATCTGACCGTGCTTTTCATCGTGGCCGAGCCCTTGCGCAATTCCGGCAAGTACACCATGGCCGACGTGCTGGCCTACCGGCTCAAACCGCGCCCCGTCCGCGCCATGGCCTCACTCAGCACCCTGACGGTTTCCATTTTTTACATGATCGCGCAAATGGTCGGAGCCGGCGCGCTGGTGCAATTGCTCATCCCCGTCATCACTTACGAACAGGCCGTCATCGGCGTGGGCGTCTTGATGGTCGTCTATGTTGTCTTCGGCGGCATGCTGGCCACCACCTGGGTGCAAATCATCAAAGCCGTGCTCCTCATGAGCGGCAGCATTTTCCTGAGCGTCCTCGTGATGGCGAAGTTCAACTTCAGCTTCGGCGCGTTTTTCGAATCGCTCACCGCCATCACCTCGACCAAGGACGGCGTGGAGGTGACGCGCAACTTCCTCACGCCCGGCCTGATTTTCAAAAACCCCCTCGATCAAATCTCCCTCGGCATGGCGCTGGTCTTCGGCACCGCCGGCCTGCCCCACATCCTAATTCGCTTTTACACCGTGCCCGATGCCAAAACAGCGCGCTCCAGTGTGGTCTGGGCCATGCTCATCATCGGGTTGTTTTATATCATGACGACATTCTTCGGCTTTGGCGCAGCCAGCCTCATGGGGCCGGATTATATCCGCGCACACGGCGGCACCAACATGGCCGCGCCGGAACTGGCCCGCTTCCTTGGCGGCGAGGTCTTCTTCGCCTTCATCAGCGCCGTGGCCTTTGCCACCATTCTTGCCGTCGTGGCCGGACTGACCATCAGCGCCAGCACGAGCTTTGCCCACGATTTTTACAGCAACGTCCTGCATCACGGTAAAGAACACCGGCCCGGCCAGGAGGTGCGGGTCGCCCGCATCACCGCCTTTGTGGTCGGCGCGGCGTCGATCGTCATCGCCATCATTCTCGGCCCCAAAATCAACGTCGCCTTCCTCGTCGGACTGGCCTTTGCCGTGGCCGCCAGCGCCAACCTGCCGGTCATCATTTTTTCCATCTTCTGGAAACGCTTCAACACGGTTGGTGCCGTCAGTGGCCTGAGCGTGGGTTTGATCTCCAGCATCGTTCTCATCATCGTGGGTCCGGAGATCATGAAGACCGACCCGATCTTCCCGCTGAAAAACCCCGCCTTGGTCAGCATCCCGTTGGGCTTCCTGGCCGCGTTCATCGGCACGCTCTGCAGCCGCGAACCCAACGCGGAAGCCATGTTCACCGAGATGGAAGTCCGCTCCAACACCGGCCTCGGAGCGGAAAAGGCGACCGCGCATTGATTCCACACAGACGCATAAACTTAAATTTCAGGATTTCCTCTCAGCTTCTTAGCCATCGCTTTCATGGATGAACTGATCGAACATCACCTCTGGTTGGCCGATGCGATCGGCAAACGATACTTCAATATTCGCGCACAGACGCAGGGCGACATCTTGCAGGAAGCGCGTCTGGCCCTCACCAAAGCCGCGAGAACATACAATCCGGAAATAGGACCATTCAAAGCCTACGCTGCGACGGTGATTTACTTTCACCTTAATGATCTGTTCAAAAAAGAACTCTCGAAAGCCAATCTACGAATTGATCCTCGGGAACCCCTGTCATCCGACTGCACTGATTCTTCGGAAACATTGCTGGATCAACTGCCCGCTCGCGAGGTTGGACCGGTGCGTGAAGCCGAGCGCAATGACATTCGCGGCATCTTGGCACAATGCCGGGAACGGCTTTCTCTACCGGATCGGCAGATTTTGGAAATGCGAATGGAAGGCCTGACATACGACGATATTGCACATCGAACAAATGTAAGCGCCCCAGCCGCACATAAGAGGGTTCAAAAGGCACTCGAAAGCATGAAAACCGAGCTGCGGGATCACGGAATCAACGGCCCTCAATTCATGCCAGCCAGCGAAAATTCGGACCGTCCCGATGAATGTCAGGCACCTCAATTTCCTGTACACCTCTCACGCCAAAAAAGCTTTTCTCCGTCGTTGATTGTGGCAATTGCGGTTATTTTCGGAGCAGTCGTTTTGTTTTTCCTTCTGTTGTCCCAGTCCCGTTTACTGCGGTGAGGAACGGCAAAATCGCCCCAAGCGGTTAATTTTTTTCGGCACATCCGTATTCATTTGGTATGAGATCAATCATACCCTTGTTACTCTGCAGCGTCACACTTGTCGCCTGCACCACCAGCCGACCGTCGCAAACAGCTTCTTCCCAGACGCTTTACCTGGATGAGGCCGGTAAAACTCGTGCGAGCCGACCTTCAGTGCACAGTATTTCATCAAATGTCAAACCGCCAGACAGACAGCGGTCCACAGGCAATGCCTGGAGTTCCTTTTGGGATTGGTTCACCGACATGGACGCTTTTGATCGTAATTTAGGCCGTATGGCCGCGATGCAGTCCATCGTAGCCAGCCAGGCGACCATCCAGAACTCGATCCGCTCGAGCTTTCCCAGGACCTATACCGTCACGCCTCAGCCGTTTGGAACCTACCAAGTCACGGGCGGCTACTGACATTCATTTCAACTCCAACCTGACATGAAACTCATGCACGCAACAAAACACCGCAGGTTCCAGCCACCCAATGCCGACGCAGCACCAGCATCCCTTATCACGGGCCGAGAGGTCTCCGCTTTATTTCAACTTATGTTTGAAGACCGCGTTGGCGGACACCTGAAGATGCGGGCGAGAACAACGGACGATTGCCATGTCATTGAGACTTCGCTCGCCACCAAGGTTCCGGAAATCGCCGGAAAATGGCGGGAAAAACTGACCAGCTCCAATTCCTTTCTTTCCCAAGAAGGCAAACTGGTTCTCGGCCAGGCCATCTTTCGGGTTTCCAAAACCTGTGCGGTCAGCATGGATTCCAAATATTGCGAATGGGGCAGCCACTGTCTGATCCTCGCGAAAACGATCGCCGAAGCGCACGAGACCCACGCTCAAATGGAAGTGCTCTTTGGACTTACAAAAGCAAAAGCCCCTGCGGGAACGCCAAAATTTACCGTCCTTGCCTTGGAGAATCGCCAAATCGTTCCCCACCGGATGTCGCTTGAGAGCCACCCGGCTCTCACACCGGAAAAAATGGAATTGAGCTACGGCACCGGCTTTTACGATTGGGCGCAAAAGCTCGCGCCTGTGTTTGCCAGCCAATCCAGTAGCCTGACGCTCCTGCAAGGGCCTCCCGGGACAGGCAAAACCAGCTTTTTGCGCTGGCTCATCGCAAACAACCAGGATGAAGCGGATTTTTATTTTGTGCCAGTAACCTGTGTCAGCCTGCTGTCGGATCAAAATCTGATCTCCTTCTGGCTCACGGAGTGCCACCTCTCCACAAAACCCAAAGTGCTTATCGTCGAAGACGCAGAAATGCTTCTCTTGAAGCGCGGGCCTGATAACGGGCATTTGGTGGGCAATCTCCTGAATATCACTGATGGAATCATGGGTGATGCCTTGCGGTTTCACCTCGTCTGCAGCATCAACTGCCCGTTTACAGAAATAGATCCGGCGCTTCTGCGACCTGGACGGCTTGCAGCAAGTTGGAAATTTGGACCGATCACCCATGAGAATGCCTGCAAACTCTCAAGCCTGATCGGCAAATCCCCTCCGCAACGAAAAGAGAGCGTCACATTAGCAGAAATTTACGGGGCTCACGTTCAAGGAACCTGCGAAAGCCGCAGCCCGATTGGCTTCAATCAAACAGTAGAATAATAAAAACGAACATTATGGAAAAGAAAGGCCCACAGAATGAACTCCAAAAGAAAATCATACAACCCGCTTCGCTCTCTTTCGACCAAGATCGGAAAAGGCGGGGCATACAGATTGACCATTAACGAACACACAAACATTCCAGTATTTTTTTCTGGAATGCTCACCGGCAGACGTTCGCTTGATATTTTTTCGCGAGAACGCCTTTTTTGGTCTGTTGCTCAGGAACTACGCAGCGCCTATCTATGATCGGAGCAATCATCGGTGACATCGCGGGTTCAACCTACGAATTCAGCCACTGCAAAGAAACAGAGATGGATTTGTTTCCGGCAGGCTCTGTATTTACGGACGACTCCATTCTCACTATTGCAACCGCAAATGCCTTGCTTAGGGGCGGTGATTATCAAACTGCGTATCGCGATTTCGGGCGACGGTATCCAGATCCGATGGGCGGTTATGGCGCTCGTTTTCGCAATTGGATTTGGACTAACGCGGCAGGGCCATACAACAGCTACGGCAATGGCGCGGCAATGCGAGTCAGTCCTGTCGGATTCGCTTGTGAGAACTTGGAGTCCGTGCTTGCCGAAGCAAAGCGTTCAGCCGCGGTCACTCACAACCATCCCGAGGGCATACGCGGTGCTCAGGCGGCAGCTGTTGCGGTATTCATGGGTCGGACAGGTTCCTCGAAGCAGGAGATTCGCGATTTTATTTCCTCCCATTTCGGTTACGATCTTAATCGCAGCGTTGCTGCTATTCGACCTACCTACGCATTTGATGAAAGCTGTCAGGGCACGGTCCCAGAGGCGATTATCGCGTTTCTGGATTCCACGGATTATGAGACCGCCATACGTCTGGCAATCAGCCTCGGAGGCGACGCCGATACTTTAGCGTGCATCACAGGGGCTATTGCCCAAGCTTTTTATCGTCGCATTCCTGACAAGTTCATTACCATCGCTCATCGGTGTTTGCCGCCTCCACTACTACAAATTACCAATGAGTTCACGGCTCGCTTTTACTTGCCGACTAGGTGAAGTCTGGCCGCCTGATGGCAGGGCACCCGCCCTCTGTAAAATGCGCGAGTCATTTCGGCGATATGCAGACCCATTGATTTGAAATCGATCACGCTGGGCTTCCGAGGTGAATTATACGTCAATTTTTATGGATTTCAAGCATATTTTTGATATCTACATCAATATGCAAACACTCCAAGAGCTTGGCAAAGCGGCGGCACAACGCCGAAAGACTCTGAAGTATCGTCAATCCGTTGTCGCCCTCCAGGCCGGCATCACAGCGGAAACTCTTTCTCGTTTTGAGCAGGGCCGGACTTCAGAATTCGGAGCGCGGAAATTGCTGGCTGTACTGGCGGTCCTGAGCATGGAAATCCAATTCGTGGAAAAAGGCATGGCGGGCTCCTTGGATGAATTGCGGAAGGAACGCGGTTCATGAAACAGGCCGTTTACGTCCTGGGAAAACGGGTGGCGATGCTGGAAAGCGTCGGCGACTTTAAGAGCGTCCTCACTTACGAAGCCGACGCCAGGCCGGAGGACTTTGTCTCATTGACCATGCCAGTGCGCACGGAATCGTGGGTCTGGGACGACTCCTTGCATCCGATTTTCCGCATGAATCTGCCGGAAGGATACCTCCTCCATGTCTTGGAAGAACAATTCGGGCCGCATATCGGAGCCAGTCCCATTGCACTTTTGTCTGTCGTAGGCCGCAACATGGTGGGACGTTTGCAAGTGGCAGCTCCGGGAGCCGATCTGGCAGAGTCGATCACGCCCTTGGACGTGGCAGACTTGCTCAAGGGGGATAACTCCGAGGCCGCCTTTTCAGCCTTGGTGAGACAGTATGCCACCAGCGGAGTTTCCGGGGTTGTCCCGAAATTTCTCGATGCGCAAAAGGCGCGTTTCTCGCACTACAACAAGGCCACACTTTTCACCCGCAAGCACATCATCAAGGGCTCATCCAAAAACCTGCCTTATGTCGCCCTCAATGAATTTTTGGGCATGCAAGTGGCCGCCAAGGTGATACCCGCCGCCCGCACCGAAGTTTCACAAGACGGACACGCCCTCGTCGTTCACCGGTTCGATGTGGACGAGGAAGGCCAACCCAAATACGGGCTGGAGGATTTCTGTGCAGTGCTCGGTATGCGTCCCCAGGCAAAATACGACACCACTTGGGAGCGCATCGGCAAAGCGGTGCGAGACCACGTGCCAGGACCACGGCAGCACGAAACCTTTCGTCAACTGGCGGCCATTATTTTGCTGACCTACGCCCTGCGCAATGCGGACTGTCACGCCAAGAACATCGCCCTGCTCTACACCTCACGGGCCGATGTCCATCTCGCACCCGTCTACGATATGCTCACGACTTGCGTCTACGACGAGAGCCCTCCCGCCATCTCGTTCATGGGAAAGAAGACTTGGCTTCCGGGAAAAAACCTTGAGAAATTCCTCTCCTCCAACTTTGGAATCCCGCCACGCGAGCAGTCCGCGTTGGTTGAGCAAATCAGCGACGCTATTTCCCACACGACGCCGCTGGTCCGAGAAGCCATGGATCAAAACCCGGATTTCCGGGAGATCGGTAAACGCCTGCTCAAGGCATGGTTTGAAGGAGTAAGCAGCCTGAGGAACAAGCACACCTATGCCTTGGGCGACTGGAATCCGGGGACGGCGCATTGAGGAGCCGCCTCTGGCTTGACCTGGACCATCTGTCAGACAATAATGTCTGACATGACGACAACCATTCGCGAGTTTCAGCGCAATTTCAAAAAAATCCGTCAGCGCGCGAAGGCTGGCGAGCAAATCATTGTGCGCGACAGCGACGGTGCCTCCTATTCCTTCCAAGCAACGCGCCAGGAGGCGCCGACGCTGGCAACGACCGCCAGCGACATCATCGGTTCCTACCATTCCGGCGAAGGCGACCTGGCCTCCAATCCCAAGCATCTCGCTGGCTATGGGCGCTCGTGAACATCTCGTCGACACCGGGCCGTTGGTCGCATTGATTGACGCCTCCGACCAGCATCACGCCTGGAGCAAAAAGACTTTGAGTCGCTTGCCCTGTCCGTTGATCACCTGCGAAGCCGTTCTTTCCGAGGTGCTGTTTTTGCTGCGCAAAGACCCGGCCGCGCCGCAAAAAATTAATGCGCTTTTTGAGCGCGGCCTGCTGGTGTCCCATCCCATCATGAATGCGCAGCCTTCCGGCGTTTTTGCCCTCATGCAAACCTACCGGGATGTCCCAATGTCACTGGCTGATGCTTCATTGATAAAACTTTCGGAGATAGTCGCCCACGCCGTGATCGTCACCTTGGATTCGGATTTCCTGGTTTACCGGCGGCACAGAAACAAACCCGTCGCCACACTGATGCCAAGATAGGTCCGCTATACTCGCGAGGAAGTCACTGAGGCATTCATTTCATGAGGGCGAATGCCGAGACGGCAAAATACCTGGGCAGATACGTGAGAACAGCCCCAGCGCTATCCCGAAACCCGCTTTTCCGGAAAACTCACGTTTTCCGCTACGGTGAAAGAAGCCGGTTTAGCACCTAATTGACAAAAGCCGCGGTCCAGTTACTGTGAAACCGTGAAAAACATCACAGTTTCACTTGATGATGATTCTTATCGCCGTGCTCGCATCAAGGCGGCCACGGCTGACACTTCGGTTTCCGCCTTGGTTCGCGATTTCCTCACCCGCTTCGCCGGGGAAGAATCTGAATTTGAAAAACTCCAGCGTCAGGAAGTGGAACTGCGCCGTTCTGTGAACTCTTTCCGGGCTTCGGACCGGCTCTCGCGTGACGAGGCGCACGACCGACATGCGCTTTCTTGACACGAACATCCTGCTTTACAGCATCAGCGGTGATCCCTCCGAGGAATCGAAGCGAAAGCGGGCCATTGCGATTATTGATGCCGGCGACCTCTGCCTTTCCGTGCAGGTCTTGCAGGAGTTTTATGTGCAGGCCACTCGATCCAGCCGGAAGGATTCCCTGAGCCATACTCAGGCGGCGGATTTTATCCGCGTTTGGTGCCGCTTTCCCGTTCAGGAAAACACCCTCGCGTTGTTGCAACGTTCTTTGGAAACCCGCGAAAGATTTAGGTTGTCCTATTGGGACGCCGCCGTGGTCGAGGGGGCGCGGGCCAGTGGATGCCGGGAACTCTATTCTGAGGATATGCAGCACGGGCAGGATTTCGGAGGAGTTCGCGTGATAAATCCTTTCCTCTGATTTGTCAGCCGTCGCGAGACGATTGATTTTCCCCGCGTTGCGCGTATAGCTACGAACGGTTTCCCGCCCAGCGGGATCAACACACTTATGTTTTCCCGACTTTCCGACAAACTCCAAGACGTCTTCAAAGACCTCCGCGGCCATGGGCGCATCAGTGAACAGAATGTCACCGATGCCATGCGCGAGGTGCGGATGGCCCTGCTCGAGGCCGACGTGCATTTCCAGGTGGCGAAGGATTTCATCGCCCGGGTCAAGGAGAAGGCGCTGGGCGAGGAGGTGCTGCGCAGCGTCACGCCCGGGCAGCAGATCGTCAAAATTTTCCAGGATGAACTCACCATCTTGCTTGGTGGCGATGCCGTTCCCCTCAATCTCGACAAGCCCGCCCGCATTCTCATTGTCGGCCTGAACGGCGCGGGCAAAACCACTTCCTCGGCCAAGCTGGCCCGCTGGCTCAAATCTCAAGGCCGGTCGCCCATGCTCATCGCCTGCGATTTGCACCGCCCGGCTGCCATCGCCCAACTGGCCGTCCTGGGGGAACAAATTAGCGTGCCGGTTTTTAAACCAAAGGCCGGCGAGGCGGACGTTCTTCGCGTGGGCCGGGAAGCTACGGCGTGGTGCGAGGAGCAGGGCGGCAATGTCCAGATTTTCGACACGGCCGGACGCCAGGAAATTGACGAGCCCCTCGTGCAGGAACTCAAACGGCTCAAGGAATTCCTCAAGCCGCAGGAAGTTCTCCTCGTTTGCGACGCGGCCACCGGCCAGCAGGCCGTCAGCGTGGCCGAGCATTTTCACGGTGCCCTCGGCCTCACCGGCATCATTCTGACCAAACTGGATGGCGACGCCCGCGGCGGGGCGGCGCTTTCCCTGCGCGAGGTCACCAAACAACCGATCAAATTTGCCGGCGTGGGCGAGAAAATCGACCAGTTCGAGCCCTTTTACCCGGAACGCCTGGCCGGACGCATCCTCGGCATGGGCGATGTGGTCAGTCTGGTGGAAAAGGCCGCCGAGGCCATTACGGAGGAGGACGCCCGCCGTTTGGAGGAGAAGATGCGCACGGCCTCCTTCGATCTGGATGACTTCCTCCAGCAGTTCAAAATGCTCAAGCGCATGGGCCCCCTTGAAAATATCCTTGGCATGATCCCGGGGATGGATAAGTTGAAAGATTCCTCGATTGACGAGGGTCAGCTCAAACGGGTGGAGGCGATCATTCTCTCCATGACGCCGAGGGAGCGGACGCGTCCGGATATTCTGAACGCGCGCCGTCGCCAGCGAGTCGCCCGCGGCAGCGGCACCACCGTCACCGAGGTGAACAACCTTCTCCTGCGCTTCTCCCAGATGCGCAAGATGATGAAAAACACCGGAAAAATGAAAAAAATGATGGCCCAGGCCATGGGTCGCCAGGGTGGTCAACGCCCAACGCTCAATTTCTGACCTCTCAACAATCAACTCTCAACAATCAACTTCTCACCACAATGGCAGTAGCAATCCGACTCAAACGCGAAGGCACCCGCAACTCCCCGTACTACAAAATTGTGGTGGCGGACCAGCGCAAGCCCCGCGACGGCAAATTCATCGAAATCATCGGCACGTACGATCCCAAGAAAGAGGGCGAAAATTACAGCATCAAGCTGGATCGCGCCGAGTATTGGGTCGGGGTGGGCGCGCGGCCTTCGCAGACCGTGGGCAACATCATCACCAAGGCCCGCAAAGTCGTCCCCGCCTGATCGCGGAACCGCTCGCGTCGTGGAGGAGTTCCTGCGCTTCGTCATAGGCCGCCTGGTCGAGTTTCCCGATGAGGTTTTCCTCACGAAAACCGAGTCGCCGGAAGCCGTTGTTTTTTACGCGGCCATGCGCAAGAGCGACGTGCCCAAAATCATCGGCAAGGGCGGTCACACCATTCAGGCTCTCCGCACCTTGCTCAGCGCCTCGGCCCAACGGCACGGCTTGAAAGCCAGCTTGGAAATTGTTGAATGAAAAACCCGCTCACACGCTTCGTTGGCCTCGGCATTCTTTCCGCCTGTCTGGCGGGCGTCGGATGCGAAAAACATTCCCCTTCGCAAACCATCCCGGGATACGCGGAGAAGGAAACCGCCAAGCACACCATCGAAAAGCAGACCTCCATGGTGCCGGAGGGAGCCAGCACAAACGCTCCCGTGTATTTTCCGGATCAGCAAAAACCGCAGTAGGGCTGCGCCGGCTCCGGTTTATTCGGCTTCCTTCATCTCATCCGCCTTGCGCGAAAGACGGTTCGAGAGAATGAAAAAACTCGGCACCCAGAGACCGATGAAGATGCCGAAACGTTCGCCATAGGCGCGGTTTTCGCGGGAGGCCGCAAACCATGTCGCGATGGACAGAATGATGGAGAGAAAGCCGAGATAGAGGCAGAGTTCGGAGGCGGATTTGAGATTTTCCTTCGTGCAGCAGCTGCCGACCGGCTCGAGATATTCCTGAAGGTCTTTTGTGTTCATAGAACTTCATGCTAGCGGTGGCGCTTGCCCCGTCAACCGCTTTACCGTAACAATATCGCATCCAAAATGAAGAAAATCCTCGTCGTTGTCCTCGCCCTCATCCTTGTCGTCGCGGGATCCGTGCTCTGGATCTGGCGCAGCATGGGAGTCACCGATGCCGCGCTGTTGGTGCCGGCCGAGACCGTCGCATTTGCCAGCCTGCCCGATCTGCCCCGCTCACTCATTCGCTGGCCCCAGACCACCCTCGCCAAAATCGGCGCGGAACCGGAGATGAAAGCTTTTCTCGAACAACCTTTCCAATACCTCACCAAAAAACAAGGAGGCGAGGAGGCTTCCGGGGTCCTGGTGAATTTGAAGCCCGGACGCATTTTTTCCGCCGCCGTTTCTGTTTCCTCCAACGACGCCGCCATGCTGATCGGGTTTCAATATTGGGGTGGAAAAATCGCCCACGATGCTGCGGTGGCGCGGCTGCGGCAGGAACTGGCCCAGGGTTCGCCCGTGCCCGAGTTGACCCGCGAATCCTACGAAGGCGACGAAATTTCCTCTGCCTCGCAAATGGGAGTCACCATCTATAACGCCAGCCACGGCCACTGGGGGTTTATTTCCAACAACCTGCCCGTCCTCAAAGACACGCTGGATCGCGCAGCCGGGCGCAAGAAGGACGGATCTCTGGCCGCGAGCGAACGCTTCATCCAGGTGAAAACCCGCCTGCTGAAGGATCCGGACTTTCTGTTTTACTCCCAGCCCCAAACCATCTTGGAAACGCTTCTCGCCATTGGCAATTCCATGGGCGCCCAAGCCATTCCCCAGCAGATCGAACAGGCCAAAAAAGTCGAGGCCATCGGTGCCGCCATCAAGATGGATGGGGCGGATCTGCGGGACAGCGTTTTTATTCTGCGGCCGGCTCCCCCGGATGTCGGGAGCCTGACTCATGCCGGCATGAAATTCACCTCGAAGGAAACGACGGCCTATTTCGAGTTTGTCAGCGATCTCCGCCAGATTTCCAATCTCAGCACGAATCCGGCCCTAGCCGCGGTGCAGAATTCCCAAGCCGTGCAGGGATCTAAACTCCCGCAGCTTGTGCCCGAGGCACTGGGCCCGGAATGTGCCGTCTCGCTTTCCTGGCCGGCGGGACAATTGAAGCCTGAGGGTTTCCTCGCTGTGCAGGTCAAGGACGCCGCCAAAGCCGAGGAATGCGTGCAGGAAATTCTCGCCCAATTTCCGGAAACGAGCATCAACGACGAGGGCGGCATCCGCACCTATAGCTTCCCCGCACTGCAAAACGCCTTCTCCAACCCGAGCGTCGCTCTGACCAAAGATTTTCTGCTTATCGGGCTTGATGCGGCAGACATCCCGCGCGCCCTGGAAGCCGCCGCCGGTGTGCCCTTGGACAAATCGTCGGCCTTCGCCGCCGTCCTGCCCGCCTACCATTCCGCCAACGAGGTTTTTGGCTACGTGGATAGCAAGGTGCTCTTCGAACGCTCCTTTCCCATGCTGCGCCAGGTCATGGTTTTCGGGGCCGCCATGATGCCCGGAGTCGCGGAAATCATCGACAGCTCCAAAATCCCCGAAACCGAAACCATCGCCCGGCATCTCGCCCCCATCGTGTATTCCCAAACCCGCCTGCCTGGCGGTTACCTCGTCGAGTCCAGCGGACCGATCACCATGAACCAGGCCATTCTGCTCGGCGCGGCGGCGGGCAGTTCCTTGCTCAAACCGCCGGCGGCGGAGTAACGGACCGACCCGAAATGACCGGGGACAAATTTTGCATTGCAACTTGGGCCGCAATGGTGCGTCTTTAAGGGCACGTATTTTATGAAGTCCTCGCCTTGGATAATTCTGACCGCAACCGCCCTGTTGACCGCTCTCGCCGCCTGTGAGGGGGAGAGACAAAACAGCAATTCGCGCAACTCGGGCCGCAACCGTTTCGGTGCGACTCCCGGCGCCTCGCTCAACACAGCCACCGAGTTTGCCACACCGACCCCCGAGCAGAATGCCACGCCCGCCCCTGAGCCAATGGTTGACAGCGCCACTCCCACTCCGACTCCCGCCACCATGGTCACCACAACCGCCCGGGATATTTCCTACGGAACCCCGGTTCCCGGAAAGCCCGGCTTTGTCACCAGCCCGCATGCGCCTTACGCCGGCTATGTGGACGTCCGTGGATTCCCTCCCGGCACCGAGGTGAAGTGCCCATACACCAGTAAAATCTTCCTGGTCCCCTGAGCACGGTCGCCATCTTTGGCCCCGGGCTGATTGGCGGTTCTCTGGCACTGGCCTTGCGTGAGCGCAGGCCGGACTGGAAGCTCAAACTTTGGGCCAGATCACCCGCTTCCGTGCAGCGCGCCCGGGAATTTTTTCCCGACGCCACGTCCGAAATCGACGCTGTCGTTGACGGTGCGGATCTCTGCGTGCTCTGCACGCCCATGAGCGCCATGCCGGGCCTCGCGGAAAAAATCGTTCCCCATCTTTCTGAAAATGCCGCCGTCACAGACGCAGGCAGCGTGAAAGCGGAGGTGGTCCGAAAATTGGAGACCATCCTCGGCGGCCGGTTCGTAGGCTCCCACCCGATGGCTGGCTCGGAAAAAAGCGGCCTCGATGCCGCGCAGGAAGATCTCTTCGAAGGAGCCGCCTGCATCCTCACACCCACTCCCCGCTCCCTGCTCCCCGCTCACACGGCCATCCGTCAGATGTGGGAGATCGTCGGCTGCCGCGTCGTGGAAATGCCCGCCGACGCCCACGACGAAGCCATTGCGCGCGTGAGCCACCTACCCCATGCGGTCGCCGCCGCCCTCGTCAATGCCATCAGCCTACGCCCGCCCGGAGCCGCAGCCCTGGCCGGCGGCGGATACCGTGACAGCACCCGCATCGCCGCCAGCCCGCCCGCGCTCTGGCGGGAAATTTTTATGGAAAACAAAGCCGGATTGCTGGCGGGCTTGGAGGACTTCACCACCATGATTGAAGATTTGAAACACATGATCCGCTCCGACAACGCCACCGCGCTCGAGGCCTTCCTGACCCGGGCGAAAGAAATGCGCGACCGCCAGTCATGAAGACCGCTTCCTTCCGCATCAAACGCGCCCCGGTGCTGGAGACCGAGATTACCGTTCCGGGCGACAAAAGCGTTTCCCACCGGGCCATCATGCTGGCCGCGCTTTCCAATGGTGTTTGCAAGATCACAAACTTTCTCGATGGCGAAGATTGCCTGAGCACTGCGGCGGCCTTCCGCCAGCTCGGCGTCACGATCGACCAGCCGGAACCGGGGACGCTGGTCGTTTACGGCACGCGCGGTGTCCTCACCGCCCCGTCGGCTCCGATCGACTGTGGAAACTCCGGCACCACCATGCGCCTGATGTCCGGCATTCTCGCGGCCCAACCTTTCACCTCGGAACTGACCGGAGATGCGTCGTTGCAACAAAGACCCATGCGTCGCGTGGTGGAACCGCTCACCCAAATGGGCGCCAAAATCCGCACGGTCGGTGCCAAGGACACGCCCCCGCTCCTCATCGAAGGTGGAGCCTTGAAAGCCATCACCTACCGCACCCCGGTGGCCAGCGCCCAGGTCAAGAGCGCCATCTTGCTGGCCGGCCTTTACGCCGAGGGCGTTACCACCGTGATCGAACCCTCGCCCAGCCGCGATCACACCGAACGCATGTTGGAATATTTTCTGGTGAAGCTCGAGACCGAACATCCCAAGCCGAATGGTTCCAGAAAGGAATGCCGCATCAGCTTGCAGGGACGCCAGCAAATCGAGTCGCGGGATTTTTCCGTTCCCGGCGACATTTCCAGCGCCGCCTTCTGGCTCGTCGCGGCCGCCGCCCAGCCGGGCTCGCGCCTCCTGATCAAAAATGTCGGCCTCAATCCGACCCGAACTGGCATCATCGGAGTGCTCATCCGCATGGGCGCACGCATCCGCGAGGTGGTCGAATTGGTGACGCAAGGGGAACCTTGCGGGGTCGTTGACATCAAGGGAGGGCGGCTGCACGGCGCCCTCATCGCCGGGGACGAAATTCCCAATGTGATCGATGAGATTCCCATCCTCGCCGTCGCCGGGGCCCTGGCCGAGGGCGAAACCATTATTCGCGACGCCAGGGAACTCCGGGTCAAGGAAACCGACCGCATCGCCGCCATTGCTTCCAACCTCCGTTTGATGGGCGTGAAGGTGGAGGAGTTTGAGGACGGCATGAAAATCACGGGCGGACAAAAATTAAAAGGAGCGAAACTGCCCAGCTACGGCGATCACCGCATCGCCATGGCCTTCGCCATCGCGGGCCTGCATGCCTCGGGCGAAACGGTCATTGAAAACACCGCCTGCGTGCACACTTCTTATCCGGGCTTTGAATCCACCCTCGCCGAGATTCTCAAGCGAAACAGCATGCGGCAAAAACGCACCCCGGTGATTTCCTCGCTTGATTCCCGCCGCCGCCGCGGAAAACCTCCCCAACAATGAAAACGGTCATCGCCATTGACGGTCCCGCCGCCTCGGGCAAAAGCAGCGTCGCCCGCGAACTGGCCGGCCGCCTCCATTATGCCTACGTCAATTCGGGCGCTTTTTATCGCGGCATCACCTGGTGGGTTTTGCATAAAGAAACCGACCCCTCGTCCGCCGACGAAGTCGCGGCCCTCATCACCCGCACCAAACTGGAATCCGGTTATCAGAATCACGAAGCCTATCTGCTCCTGGACGGAGATAATGCCACCCCGAACCTGCGTGATGATGCGGTAAATCGCAATGTCTCGGTCGTTTCGCGGGTTCCCGCCGTGCGCAAATGCCTCATGGCCCACCTGCACCAACTGGCGGAGGAACGCGATCTCGTCATGGAAGGCCGTGACATCGGTTCGGTCGTTTTTCCCGACACTCCCTATAAATTTTACATCGACGCTTCACCCGAGGTGCGCAAGCAACGCCGACAGGCCCAGGGCCAGACGGACGAAATCGCCCTGCGGGACCGCATTGATTCCTCCCGTCCCAACGCTCCCCTCATCATCGCGGAGGATGCTCTTGTCATCGACAGCACCCATCTCACCGTGGATGGCGTGGTGGGCGAAGTCATCGGACGCCTGAAACTGTTGGGTCTCCCGGTGCCGCAGCGATGACGCTCATCCACAACATTTTTTACACGCTCTCGAAATTTCTCGCCGAGTTCTTCTTTTCCCGGCGAATCATTCATCCCGAACGGATGATCGAGGAAGGCCCGCTCCTGCTGGCGGTGAACCATTCGAGCTATTTTGATCCTCCCCTCGCCGGCACCTGCTCGCGCCGCGGCGTTTATTATCTGGCCCGCAAGAGCCTGCTCAAGTGGCCGTTTTTTGGTCCGCTCTTTCCCGCCATGAACGTCATTCCCGTCGAGCGCGAGGGCAACGACATGTCCGCCTTGCGCGAGGTGATCAAAAAAGTCCGCGAGGGCAACGGAATCGTGCTTTTTCCCGAGGGCACCCGCTCGAAGGATGGCCGCCTACAGCCCGCGCAGGCCGGCCTCGGTTTCATTATCGCCAAAACCATGGCTCCCGTTCTTCCCATGCGCATTTTTGGTGCCCATGAGGCTTTCCCAAAAAACTCCAAAGGCTTTCGCTTCACCCGGATCACGGTGGTCCTGGGGGAACCCATTCATTTTACGCCGGAAGATGTCAAATCCGCCGATCGCGACACCTACCAGCGTCTGAGCAACCGGGTGATGGAAGCCATCGCCGCATTACAATGTCCAAAGCCCAATGTCTAAGGTCCAAAGTCGTTGCCTTGGACCTCGGGCCTTAGACCTTAGACCTTAGACCTTGGACTAAGAATGAACCTTCTCGAAGAAATCGACCATCACCCCCTCTGCGGTGATGGCGCGATGGGCACCTTGCTGATGGCGCGTGGGATTCCGGCCGGGCGGTGTATCGAGGAACTCTGCGTCTCCCAACCGGAGATAGTCCTCGGCATCCACCACGATTATCTCGCCGCCGGCGCGCGGGTGATCCGGACAAATAGTTTCGGCGCGAATGCCCTGCGCTTGGCCCGCCATGGCCTCGCAGGCCGGGTCAACGAAATCAACTGGCAGGCCGCCCAGATCGCCAAGCAAGCAGCCAAAGACACCGGCGCTTACGTCGCCGGCAGTGTCGGCCCGCTCGGCCTCTCTGCGCCAGACGGCGACCGCGAAGAATATTTTCGCACCCAGATTGGCGCGCTGCTCGACGGTGGCGTGAATCTCATTTTCCTGGAGACTTTCCAAAACGTTGACGAACTCCTGCTTGCCCTGCGTGTCAAACAATCGCTCCATCATTGTCCGGCAATTTGCTCGCTGGCCACCAATGAAGACGGAAACCTGCCCGACGGCACATCCCTTGATACAGCCTTCGCGGAGCTGGCGCAAAACGACGCCGATCTCCTTGGCCTCAACTGCATCAATGGACCAGAGGCGGCCTTGACCGTGATCGGGCGCGTGATTCGCCCGGAGCCGCCTCTCGCAGTCTTCCCCAACGCCGGGACGGCGCACAACATCTCGCCGACCAAATTCGCAAAAACGAGCCTGCAAATGATCGCCGCCGGGGCAAAAATCCTGGGCGGATGCTGCGGAACGACCCCGGCCCACATCGCCGCTCTGGCGGCACTCCTCGCGGAAGCCGACTAAACGGGTTTCAGCCCCAATCCAGGGCCATCGAACAAATTCAAGCAATCCCCCTCGACGTGAAAACCGCTCAGCGGCTCTGCGGGAATGCTGTCCGGCGGATCAATATCGAGCCAGTCCGCCAGTGGGGCGAGTTGGGCGGCGGCCGTACGCCCGATTCCGGTTTCGACCATCACACCGATCATGATTTTCAATCCGGCCGCCCGCGCCTGCGTGATCCAGCGCCGTGCCCCGTCCAGTCCGCCCGCCTTGAGCAGCTTGATGTTGACCCCGTCGGCCAGGCCGCCCCAGGCCATCAGATCGCTGTCGCCTTGCAGGGATTCGTCTGCCACCAGGGGCGGAATTTTTGTTTTCCCCAACAAACCACGAAGTTCCAACCAGGATTTGCGTTCGCATGAAACCGGCTGTTCGAAAAAATCCACCTGAAAACGAGGGATGATCCGCGCCGCGTCGGCCGGCGACCAACCAGCGTTGGCATCCACACTGAAATGCAGGTCAGGATTTTCCGCCAAAGCCAGACGGAGACACCTTTCATCCCAGCCGATATCACCGCTCCCCGACTTCAGTTTGAAGGAATGTGAACCCGCGGTCCGTCCCTCCGCGATCATTGCCCTCAGTTCCTCCTCCTCGGCCGGAAGGGAAATTGTCCGGGCACACGGCGGAATGCGGGACGGATTTAATCCCCAAGTCTGCCACAATGGTTTTCCACCACGCTGTCCCCACAAGTCGCGCAAGGCGATTTGCAAGGCGACCCGGGCGGCGGCGGCGAGGGGTGGCGCGGGGGGAATCTGCGCATCATCGCCATCCGGGGGCAGCACCCCGACGTCCAGATGCTTCAGCCAGTCCAGGCACGCAGCAGCCTGCGAGGGGTAGTAAGGCGGCAACGCGCCTTCACCGTGAGCGTGGAGACCATCGGCCTCCAAATGCACCAAGATCGTGTCACGCGTGTCGCTCGTCCCATGGGCAATGCGAAACGGGCGGCGGAGCCGGATGGTAAATTTCTCCGCGCGCAGGATCATGAGGTCAAGGCCACGACCCCTGAAAGCAGGATGTGGTCAGGCTTTGGCGGGTTTCAATGCGCGGTTGAAGACGCCTTTCTTGCGGTCGGCGCTATTTTTGTGAATTACTCCGCGCTTGGCCGCCTTATCGAGGGCGGAGGAAACTTTTTGGTACTCCGCCTTGGCTTCGTCGAGCTTGCCGGCGGCGAGGGCGGCCTGGAGTTTTTTTTGGCCCGATTTTAACGCGCTAATGACGCTCACGTTGCGGGTGTGGAGACGCTCGCTCTGGCGGGCGCGTTTTGCTGCGGATTTGATGTTGGCCATAGTAAATTTTTAAGATGAGAGAGTGCCAAGGGAGGGATTTGAACCCCCGACCAAGGGCTTATGAGTCCCCTGCTCTACCACTGAGCTACCCTGGCAAAGGACTGGACACAGTAAACGGATCAGCGCACAGGGCAAGCCACATTTTTCTCAAAACAAAGTTCAAAGCGACAAATACCGGTTGCGATTCCTGCTTGAACGTAAATACAGTGTAAAGTACATGACACCGCCTTCCCCCGCTCCGCGCTCTTTCTGGCAAGCCGTGCTGGCCGCCGCCGTGATTTGCTTCTCCAGCGAGGCGCGCAGCCAACAGTCCAATGGCTTCACCGTGCAGGAACGCCCGGGCATCATCCTTGTTAAACCCCAGCCATGGTCGAAGGAAGGAGATGCCACGGTGTTTGAATTCAAGGCCTTCATTGACCGTACCGCCAGCGGGGCGGCGGGTGCCGGGTATTACGAGTTCCGCACCAAACACGGCGACAAGCGTCAGATTCCGGCTTCCAAGGTGGTGAAGTTCATCGTCTATCCCGACCCCCAACTCATCCGGGAAATCACCAAGGCGGAAGAGCGCGAGGCTCTGCAAAGCACCATCGGCGAAATCAAGGCCACGATCACGAAATTCCCCGCCACCCGAACTTATGTCGAGCCCTCACTCAAGCAACTTGAAGGCGAGGCGGCGTTGTTCGACACGGGCAAGGTCAAATCCGAAGGCGTCTGGATCACGAAGGAAGCCTATATCAAAACGCAGGCCACCAACCTCGTCGAGCTGTTAAAGGCGGAGATCATCCGGGCCAATCCACCCAGCAGCCTCAATCTGCTCAACGACCCGAAATACCTCGCCTTGGTGGAGTTTGCCGCCACCAGCCCCGGCATCAATGCTCTCACCGCAGAACTCGCCGCCTCGCACGCCAAACTCGTGCGGACGGAAAAACGCAATGCACTGCTGGTCCGGCTGGCTGACGCGTCTCTGACTTTTCCCGCCGCGACGGAAGCGGTCAATCAACTCAAAGCGCTGCAACCCGCCGAAGATCCCCAGAGCGCCGCCTTTGTGAAGCTTTGGGATGCGGGCAGCGAGACGGTCAAGAGCACAACAAAGGAAGCCTCCACCCTGGCTGCGTCGCTCGAAGGGGAGTTAACCTCCAACGAATTCGAGGACGCCGCGCCCAAGCTCTCTCCGGAACTCGAGGCCAGCATTTCCGCCCTCAATGATAAAATGACCCTCCTCGTCGCATCCAAACCCCCGCCCCAGCTCATCACCGGCTCGAGGCAGGCCATGGCCGTCTGCGCCGCCGGGACGGGTTTCCAGAAACTCCAGGTCATCTTTACGGAAAAGCGCTTCCACGAGGCCAAGGACCTGCTGGACAATCTTTCCCGGCAATCCCAATTCATCGGCTCGGAATTCACCCGCGTCGTGACTGGACTGCAACAGTTCACCGCGACAAAAATTGATGAATTCACCCGCCTGCGCGAGGAGGCCAAACTGCTGGCCGATTCCGGTAAAAAAACCGAGGCCCTGGTCACATACGAGAACGCTTATTCCGTGATCCCCGACAACACGGTGGGCGACGAGATCGCCAAGCTCAAGTCCGAGGCACCGGCTCCGCCAAAGTAACAAATTCGGCTTGAGGCGGCGAAGCGGTGGCCCATCATCGCCGCCCATGGAAAATTCCGAACGCTGCCGGGTCTCGACCGAGATCCGGGTGATGTATTTTGACACTGATGCCGGAGGGGTCGTGCATAATATTTCGTACCTGCGTTTCATTGAGACGGCCCGCACTTATCTGGCCATCAACATGGGCCTGAGCTTCGAGGAAATCGCCCGAACGCAAATCCATCCCGTCGTCGTGCGCACCGAGATTGATTACAAAAGACCCGCTCTGCTCGGCGACACCCTCCTGGTCAATGGCCACGTCGCCGACTTCTCCACGGCCCGGTTTCACGTGGAATTTCAAGTCGTCCGTCCCTCCGACGCCGCGTTGCTCGTCACCTGCCGCCAGACCCTCGCTCTCGTCCAAATGCCCGGGGGGAGACCGGTCCGGCTGCCCGCCGGGTTTCCCGAATCGTTGGCACCGGCATCGTGAAGCCGGCGGAGCGCTGGTTGTTGCCCCTCCTCCTCGCGCTTGCCGCCGGGCTCTGCATCGGCACGGCGGGGTGGGGTCATCTTTACAACGAAACCGACGGCCAATATGGCGGCGCCGCCAAGGTCATGACCGCCGGCGGCTCGTGGTTGGTGCCGGAAAACAACGGTATCCCCCGCCTGGTCAAACCCCCGTTGCTTTATTGGACCATGGCGGCCTCGATGAAAATCTTTGGCACGAACGAATTCGCCGCGCGTCTGCCCTCGGCCCTGGCCATCATCCTTTGGGTGGCCGTGACCTTTCTCATGGGAGCCCGGATGGGCGGAGCCTGGCGTGGATTTCTGGCCGGGGCGATTTTGCTTTCCTCGCTGGGCACTTTCACCCTCGGGCGCATAGTTATGCCGGAGCCGATGTTTTCTGCCTTCATCGCCGCGGCGCTGTATTGTGTGCTGCGGGGCCACGATGAAGCCGGATCGCTTCGAAAATGGTTTGCCGGATTCTGGCTTTGCGGAGCCCTGGCCAGCTTCACCAAAGGATGGCATGGCTTGCTTTATCCGCTGGCGATCGTTGGGGTGGCCGCGTTGATCTGTCCAAGTGCCCGGGCAAAGTTGCGCGGCCTGCTCTCGTGGCAGGGGCTGGTGATTTTTTGCGCCATTAATCTCCCTTGGTATTTTTATATCGAGTCCCGGTTCCCCGGCTGCGTGAGCAACCTGTTTTTTGCCGAGCAACTCAGCCATGTCACCGGCAGTTCCGCTCCCGCCACAGATTACACCGTCGTGCCCCGCTGGCAATTTCTCCTGCTGCAGACGGCGTGGTTTTTCCCTTGGTCCATCGTAGCCCTCGTGACCCTGGGGAGGGACGCGGGCCCTCGCGTCCCATTATTCGACGGACGCGAGGGCCCGCGTCCCTCCAT
>JBGTGQ010000029.1:0-6309 GCA_041746635.1 Terrimicrobiaceae bacterium
TGAAGAAGTCGCCCGAACCGGTGCTCGTCGTCTGGCCGAAGCCGCTGCAACTGCTCACCGTCACGCTGCGGCTCGCCTCGTTCACCAGCTCGATGCCCGAATACATCGCGTCGATCCGCTCCAGAATCACGGCGGGTGCTGAACCATCGCGAAAGACGATGCGCCCCTCGCCGGCCTTATCGATGCCGGTGAGTCGCCCCTCGCAACCGACGATCCGCTCGATCGAGCCGCGCACGATCAGGTCGCCGTCGACGCGGAATGTCTTCCCTCCCGGAAAATAGAGGACCGTCTTGCCGGGCGTGTCCATGGCGGCCTGGATCGCGGCGGTGTCGTCGCGCTTCCCAGTTCCGTCCGCGCCGTGTTCGAGCGGACTCACCCATTTTGAGAAATCGGTTTCCCATGCGATGTCCGGCGAGTCCTTGATAGGCAGCTTGAGCGACATGGCCTCCGAGGGGAACTGCCGGATGACCTCGTGCGAGCAGTATTCGGCGATGCTCTTTCCCGCCGGCGCGGCGGATGCGGCCTCGCCGATATTCTCGATGGCCGCGCCGTAGCCGGACACTTCGAGGTTGCGGGCGTAGAGAACGCCCTCGTTCACGATGGCGGAGACCGAGGGATCGCCACCGGAAAGCTTCGCGTCGAGGAGGACGACGCACGCAGGCTTCTTCATGCTTTGGATGGCCGTGACGCTGTTGTCACTGTCCAGGCCCCGGATGGATAGGACCTGCCCGCGATTGTAAATGCCCGCGACGCGCTGCTTCTCAAGCTTCACGCGCTCGAGGGTGATGCTGTTGAGCGCGTCGGAGTAGATGCCGTAGTCGAATCCGACGACATGCAAATCCTGCACGAGCGCCGGTCCAATCTCGCCGGTGTAGGCGAGGTCGAGTCCCCGCAATCCGCCGCCGTCGCCGGAGACGATGCGCACCATCCGAATGGTCCCCTGGTTGCTGCAGTTGAACTGGATGCCGTTGGCCGCCGGATTGCCCGAGCCGGTATGGACCGTGAGATTGCGCACGGCATTGCGGAAGCGCTGGGCCGGAGCCAGTCCCGTCCAGATCACGCCATTCCCGATAGGGTTGCCCTTGCGGTCCTTCGTCGGCACCTGAAAGTCGGGGCATTGGTCGGCGAGTCGGATGATCGCCCCGTCGCGGGACTGTCCCTGCAGGATCGTGCGCTTGTGCGCCTTGCCGCTCTTCGAATCGGTCATTTCCGAAGGAGGCCACCGCAATTGCTTCGAGACGAGATACGTTCCGTTCGGCAGATAGACAATGCGATCGGTCGCAGGATATGCATCGAGTGCCCGCTGGATGGCATCCGTGGCATCGGTCTTGCCGTCCCCAAGTGCCCCGTAAGGCGGCTTGGTGACATCGAGGACCTCGGCGGATTCCGGGAACACGATGCTTTCCGCCAGAGAGTGCGGCATCAGGGAGAGCAGGAGGGCGAATGCAATGGCCGGGAGGAAGTACGGATGATGGATTATCAGCACATTGTTATCCTCGCCGGGAAAGGGATCTTATCAAGCAGCGGATCACGCATCAAGATGCGACGACATGGATAGTCGCAACCGTGGAACACGATGAAAGTTTACCGGACCGACTTTCTCTACCGCAGAGGGTCGCAGAGATCACATAAAGATTCTCTGCTCTTCTCCGCGGCCTCTGCGCCCTCTGCGTCTCTGCGCCAAAGATTATTTCGCCCCGTGCTTCCTACGGATCGGCTTGCCAAGCAAGCCGATCGCCTTCTCCGCAAAGCGCTCGCCCATCTTCTCGTATCCTTCCCGATCGTAGTGCAGATCCTTGCCCAAATCATCGAGATCGACCCATTCCACCAGAGGATCGCTTTCTGCAACAGACACCTGAGCCTCTCGCACCGCCTCCCAACCCGGCTTTTTGGAATCGCCGATTCCGAATCGGTTGATGCGGCCAAGCACCACCATCAGATCCGGACGATGGAGTTCCTCGCGAAATTGCGCAATGAGGCCCTTGAGGTTGCTCGCATACGCGCGGGAATTTTCGACCGGCCTGGCATCGGCCTCGCCCTGCATCCAGATGAGAGTGACTGAAGCATAGGTCTTGCCAGGAGGCGAAGCCGCTTTTACCGCGGACATCAGGGAGTCAAATAAATCGCCAACCGGCTCTGTCTTTTCTTTTTTCGAACGACCAGCCCACGGCTTCCACTTGCGATACCACCTGCTAATGGATTGAGCACCTTCTGCCTCCTTCACGACGATGATCTCGTCCCCCGGGAGAGCTTCTTTAATCA
This sequence comes from Terrimicrobiaceae bacterium, assembly GCA_041746635.1. GTDB lineage: Bacteria > Verrucomicrobiota > Verrucomicrobiia > Chthoniobacterales > Terrimicrobiaceae > CAMASH01. The sequence continues at coordinate 2,263 of JBGTGQ010000029.1, forward strand.
AGGGAGTGAAGTATTTGTCGGCATTGAGTTTTACCATGTTCGACTGGCCCGACAGAATGAAGAGTCGGGACTCGGCCATGGTCGTGGCTACCGTCAGGAGCAGACAGAGAATTGCGGCCAGATTCTGGGATGGGGATTTCTTGGAGTTGCGCATTTCGGAAATGGATTTTATTATGATTAAGCGGGCATAAACAACTTAACAATTTAGATAATCCCGTCAGCGTCCGCCCTTCTGAGAGGTGTATCGGAGTGAGTTCATGGCGCATCAACTTCGATGTGCGAATGCACGATACCGAGAGCCGGGGGCCATACCGCTTCCGACTTCTGCTGGTCGGCCGCTGCCGAGGCGCTCTTCGCCGACCAGCGGAGCTTCGCGTCGGGTCGCTTCACTGTGGGTTTCCCCGATGCCGTGCCTTTTGCACCATGCGCGGAGGCTCGCAGGGCCGGGTTTGGAGTTGTCGAATTGGGCGTGATGGGTGCGCGAGCCCGAGAGCAGGCAGGCGTCGAGCTTGGCCTTGGCGATGTCGAGGCCCAGGCAGGAATCAATGGAACCGGTGCGGATCATGGAGGTGGATGTGGAGTGAGCTGGTTTTGGTGGTTTTGGTGGCTGGCCGCTTTGAAGCGTCTCCAGTCGAGCGCGGGCTTGTCTGCGGATTGCCGCCAGCTATGCTGGCGGTCCTGGATACCATCCGGCTTCGTGCTGGAGAGGCGGCGGGAACGGGTGCCGCTCTAATTTACGGACTTGTTGTTCCAAGCCGGGGGCGGATTACCCGTCCCGCTGCCAAGGTGGCCATGCGTGTTATACTATCAGGGCAAGAGACAAGCCGGGGGTGAAGCGAGGCACGAGCGCAACCCCGGAACAAAAGGAAATCCGCGTGCGCCCCGAAGGTTGCGCCGGAAGCGCTCGGTCCACTTCCGCACTCCTGTCTATCCGGGGGTTGCGCTCGTGCCTCGCTTCACCCCCGGTGAGCTACAACTTGCCGGACACTGCCGCCTTCGCCTGGCTGACTTCTATGGACAGTGATCATGGGGCGTGGCTCCAGGCTGGGATGAACACGCACCTTTGGCGCTCAAAAGAGACGGAGCCTGGGAACGAAGCGAACATCGTTTGCAAAAGCGGGCGCTGGCAGGCAGCGTTCGGCCATGAGCACGCTCGCCGAAATCGAATCCGCGGCCACCGCCTTGCCCGCCCGCGAGAAGGCGGAGTTGTTGCTCTTTATTGCGGGGCAGTTGCGGACTGAGGGAGCGCCGCTGCCGGAGCCGCGCCCTTTCACGCCCGAGGAGCTTCAGGCGTGGATGGACGAGGATGAGGAGGAGATGCGGAAATTCCGCGCCGGGGAGTGAAGCTGTTTTTGGAGGCCAGCGTGGTGCTGGCCGCGTGCGGGCGTGCGGCGGGCGCTTCGCATGCCATTTTCGACCTCGCCCCGGCACAAGGCTGGCGGCTGCTCGCTGGCGATTACGTGCTGCGGGAAGTGGAGAAGATCGTGAAACTTCGCCTTTCCGCCGACGCGCGACACGAGTGGGACTGCTGCGGCCCGGCTTGGTCGTCGTAGCCGACGAGCTCGCGCATCCCTGGCCGGTGGTCTTTCCGGCGGCGAAGGATAGACCGGTGCTTTTCACCGCCGCCGCCACGGCGGACGTGCTGCTCACGCTGGACGTCGCGGATTTTGGCGGTGTGATGACCGCCGGATTCTACGGCCTGCCGGTGATGAAGCCAGCCGATTTCCTGCGTCGAGAGCGCAGGGCCGGGCGGCTGCGATGAACGCCGCGAAGGCCAGCGGCGGAATCAGGCTTTGCTTCAATGAGACCCAAGTTCCGAGTCCTTCGTGCCCAACGCCGCGTGGATCGCTTCTGGGCAAGCACGGTTTGGAAGCCGATCACGCCCGGCACCGGCGGGAACATGCGCGGCCCGGTGGACGAGCGGGCTTTTCACATCGTGCCGCGTTCGCGCGGATGGAATCTGGCGTGGGCGAGGCCAATGGGGTCAGAGCTTCCCTCTCGTTCCCAAAGTTAGACGAGCGCTTTGGGAACGGGCTTGCGGGGCGAAACCTGTTTCGGCGCCACCACGCCGACGCGCATCATCGTTTTCATGGAGCATCCCCTCGCCACCTCGCTCGTGCTGCCCGCCCGACCTCCCAACCTCAGTTTGGCGACGAGGGAATGGGGGAAACAAATTCCTGAGCGCTTCAGAATGGGGCGCGATTGTCGGCGAAGCCGCGCTGACGACCGCAAGGCAGGGCGGCTCCGTGCCGAGCACTCACGAGTCCTGGTGATTGTGTGCAGCGAACCAATGTTTGCTGGCGTCACGGGCGGTCCTCTTCCCATGCTGCCCTGCACCCAGAAATTTCACCCCATCCCGAACATGCACAGAACCCACCTTATCGCTGCCACGCTCGCTTTCGCCGCGCTCCTTTCCGGCGCCTTCGCCGAAAATATCGTGTTCCCCGCCGACGCCGGCGTCGCCAACGTCAAGACCGATTTCGGCGCCAAGGGCGACGGCATCACCGACGACACCGCCGCCATCAAAAAGGCGCTCGATGAGACCCGGATGAAGATCGTCTATTTTCCAAACGGCACCTATCTCCTCTCCGACAGCGTCGGCATCTTCGACGGCATGCCGCACTCCCGATCGCGCTTTCTCCAGCTCCAGGGGCAGAGCGAAGCGGGCACGATCCTCAAGCTCAAAGACCGCTCCCCCGCGTTCGGCGATCCCGCCCAGCCCAAGGTCTTCGTCTCCACCTACGAGGGTAAAAGCACGGGCGACGCCATGTTCACCAATGCCCATAACATGACGGTCGATGTCGGCGCGGGAAATCCCGGCGCGGTCGCCTTTCGCTACATGACGAATAACTTCGGCACGATGAAGCACATGACCCTCCGCAGCTCCGATCCCGGCGGCGCGGGCGCGGTCGGGCTCGACCTGAGCCAGAGTCAGAACGGCCCCGGCTACGTCGGCCACATCACCGTCGTTGGCTTCGATACCGGCGTGCTCTCGAAGAACAGCTTTTTTCTCGTCCTCGAGCACATCGCTTTGAAAAATCAGCGCAAGGTGGGCTACGACAATGTCGTCTCCCGCACCGCTCTGCGCGGGCTGAAGGTGGACGGTGCGCCGGTCGCGGTGCGCCTTGGGAAACATGCGGAACTCACCTTGATCGAAGGCGATTTCAAGACGGCGAAAAGTGCGGACGCGGCGATCGTCCTAGACGAGACGCCCTATCTCTTAGTGCGCGACGCGAAGCAGACGGGCTACGCGGGGATGGTCCGGACCCCCGATGGCAAAGTGACGGGCGGCAGTTCGATGGAGGAATGGTCCCCGCTTTCCGGCTACCGCGTGACCGGGAAAGCCGGGGACGCGAAGACTTTGCGCCTGCCGATCGAGGAGACTCCCGAAGTCCCGTGGGAGCAGGATTTGAAAAAATGGGCCATGGTCGATGGCAGCCAGGGCGAGGACGTCACCGCCCAGCTCCAGACGCTGATCGACACCGCGGCCCGCGAAGGCAAGACGACGATCTGCTTTCCAAAGATGAGCGGGAAGGGAAAGGACTACGTGCTCAGCGGCCCCATCCGCGTGCATGGCAGCATCAATCGCATCATCGGCATGAACAACATGCTCAAGGTGAAAAAGACCGACGCTTTCAGCAGCGACGCCGCTGTGTTCACCTTCGACAAACTGACCAGTGACCGCATCGTGGTGGAGCGCTTTTTCCAGATCGGCGGCTGGGACCGCCCGAACGTGGTCGCCTTTGAGAACCGCTCCGGCAAAGTGATCATCCTTCGCAATTTGAATCTGACGATCGTCACCAAAAAGGCCGATCCCGGCGGACGCTGGTATCTCGAGGATTTCTGCCCCGGCCGGCACCGCCCGGTGCCGATCGGTAAAGGCGAGCGCGTCTGGGCGAGGCAATTCAATCCCGAATCGCCCGAGCCCATCATGGTGCATGTCGATGGCGGCATGTTCTGGTGTCTGGGGCTCAAGACCGAAGGCCGCGCCACGCACGTCCAGGCGGAAAATCGCGCGCAAGTGGAAATCCTCGGCGGCGCCTCCTA
>JBGTGQ010000030.1:0-67740 GCA_041746635.1 Terrimicrobiaceae bacterium
CGTCTAGCCTTCCTTCCCCCGGTCGGTTACCCTTCCGGAGTTGGCTTCAACTGGTGATTTTATCTCATGTTTTCATGTTTTGGTTCTTTCACAGGGGACTCTCACCCCATTTGCAACGCGCCCATGCTGGGCGCACACAGAGCGATGCAGCAAAGCCCCGTCCCTGCGGGACTTCTGGCACGTCCGATGCGAAAGCATCGGCCCCGCCAGAAGCAAGCGGGGCATCTGACCGCAGACGTTCGCGCCTCCCGCATAAAGCCTCTCAGGAAATTTGCTAATTTTTTCCAGAGACAGAGCCGGAAATCCACGAATGCAACGTGGCGGGATCGGTCACGGCCCCGACCTCCTCAAGATACCCTTTCACCTTCGTTTCCCAGAGCGCCAGGTCGGGAGCCGAACGTGGATCGGCAGTCTGGGGAAAAATCAAATACGTGACGCCCAGCGTGCTCACGGCCCTTTCGCGGCCTGACGCCGCGGGATTGATCGTCCGGGCCAGACGCAGGGAAGCTTCCCCGGCTTTAAAAGTCGGACCGGCCTCGCCCACGATGGCGGGATAGATTTTGTTTTTGTAAATGACCGCCGCGTAATCGCCCATGCGCGGACTCCAGGCCGAGGAAGAACCGGAGAACCAATTCATTGGCAGCACCACAAACGGGTCTTCCGTCCCCAGAAGCGAGCGGGAGGTTTTTAGCCCGCGGATGGTGGACTCCGAGAGCCCGGCGGTTTTCATGCGGGCTTTCTGCGCGTCCACTGCCGTAATGAGGAGTCTCCAGATGCGCCCCTTGTCGGTCTCAGCTTCCTTTTGGAACAGGCTGCGGTAGTGGTCGAGCCGGGCGACGGCGGCGGGGTAGTATTCCAAAAATGGGTTTGGCGAGCGCGGCGGGTCGGCCCATGTGTAGGCGGTCTGGGGCAGGAACCAATCCGACGTGCGGGCTGTGTCGTAGTCGGAGAGATTCGGCGCGCGGTTGGGATCCGATCCGTCCGTGACGACGTCCATGTCGGCCTGAAGCAGGATGCAGTGGCGCTGACTCACCGGGTGCTCCAGCAACAGCACCGTGGCGCAATCAAGATAGTTGTGATCGCTCAGGCTGTTGCCGTCTTTCAAATAGGCCAGCTTGCGGCGATAGAGGTCGGAGTAAAAATCGGAAACCCTGGCCGTTTCGAGCATCTTGCCGAGATCGGGCCACACCGTGGGCAGCGAGGGGTTGATGGCCGCCAATTGCGGAAGAGTCCGGGCTGCCGGCGGGCGGTGAATGGTGACGGACTCCACGAACCCCTTGCCCGCTGCACGCAGCTCCGCTCCCGTGGCGTTTTCCTTGATTTCCACCTTGCCGCCGAACTGCGCACTCGCCGCCAGCGGCAGGAAAAGCCCGCAGAACGCGGCCACAATGGGCACAGCCAGAGTTGAAGGGGAATCAGCCACGGATGAACACGGATTCACACGGATAAAGAGCCACTGAAAGATCTTGATCCGTGTTTCATCCGTGAAAATCCGTGGCAAATCAATTGAGCTGCTTCTGCACCTCGGCGCTCAAGGCCCGCCCATCGGCGCGCCCGGCCGCCTTGGCTGTGGCCACTTTCATCACCGCGCCCATTTGCTGTTTCGAGGTAACGCCCGCCTCGGCGATGGCTTCCTTGACCAAGGCAGACAGTTCCTCCGCGCTCAGTCCCTTGGGCAGATAAGCCGAAAGGATTTCGATCTCAGCTCTTTCGTTGGCCGCGAGTTCCGTGCGTCCGCCTTTTTCAAAACCCTCAATGGAATCCTGCCGCTGCTTGATCTGTTTGCGAATGATGCCCGCGGCCTCAACATCATCGAGCACGGCTTCCGCGCCGCCCTTTTCGATGGCGGAATTTTTCAATGCCGACTTCAGCATGCGCAGGGCGTTGAGCTTGGTGGTTTCGCGGGCGCGCATGGCGTCCTTGATGTCGTTGTCAACCTGAGCTTGGAGAGTCATTCCGAAAAAAATAGACAGGATTCGCAGGATTTACAGGATTAAGAAATGTCCGTCCGCACCCGTTTCGCGCCCTCGCCCACCGGCTACCTCCATGTCGGAGGCGCCCGCACCGCGCTTTTTAATTCGCTTTTCGCCCGCAAATTCGGCGGCAAGCTCATTCTACGCATTGAGGACACCGACGAGAAGCGCAACACGCCCGAGGCCATGCAGGCCATTTACGACGGGCTCAACTGGCTCGGCTTGGGCTGGGACGAAGGCCCGGACAAGGGCGGCGATTTCGGCCCCTACCTGCAAAGCCAGCGCAATGCCATTTACGAAAAATACTTCGCCGTCCTGCAGTCCGGCGGCCACCTCTACGAGGACGCGGGCGCAATGCGTTTCCGCTCACCGCGCAAGACCGTCACCGTCGAGGATCTCGTCTGCGGCAAGATCGCCTTCGACATGTCAAACCCCGTCACCCACCCGGACATGACCATCCGCCGCCCGGACGGTTCGTGGATTTTTCATTTCGTCAACGTGGTGGACGACATCGAGATGAAAATGACCCACGTCATCCGCGGCGAGGATCACCTCTCGAACACCCCCAAGCACATCGAACTCTACCAGGCCCTAGGCGCTGAACCGCCGAAGTTCGCCCACATTCCGCTCATCCTCAATCACGAGGGGAAAAAACTCAGCAAACGCGACGGCGGCTCCAGCGTGCAATATTTCATCGAAAACGGCTACGTGCCCGAAGCCGTCCTCAACTACCTCTGCCTTCTCGGCTGGTCCCCCGGCGAGAATCGCGAGATGCTCACCATGCCCGAAGTGCAGGCCCTCTTCAGCCTCGAGGACATCAACCGCCGCAACGCCATCTTCGACCTCGACAAATGTTTTTGGCTCAATGGCCAGCACATCCAGCACATGAGCCTCGAGCGCTTCGCCGAACTCAGCCGGCCCTTTGTGAAGCGCGCCGCCATTCCCTACGGCACCGACGCCGCCCTGCTCCAAGCCCTCACCATCGTCAAACCCAAGGTCAAGCACCTCACCGATGTCCCCGCCTGGATCAGCTTCCTCTTTACCGAGGAATATCCTTTCGATCCCGAAGCGGTCGAAAAGGCCCTGCGCAAACCCGGCGCCCTCGACCGCCTGCGCACCCTCGGTCAATCCTTTGGCGAACTCACCGAATGGACCCATCCCGCCATTGAGGCCCGCCTGAAGGAACTCGCCACTTCGCTCGGCGCGAAAGTCGGTGAATTCGTCCACCCCGCCCGCGTCGCCGTGAGCGGAAAATCCGTCGGCCCCGGCCTCTACGAGATGCTCGAAATTCTCGGTAAGGACCGCGTGCTCGCTCGCTTCCAGCGCGCGGAAGCCCAAGTCGCCTGACCTAGGCTACCAGCCATCGGCCTCCTGCGGTGACGGTTGCAAGCTTGCGGCACGACCCGGTCTTTGTATGGTGGATGCATGACGCAAGCCGTGGCCCAAATCCTCGAAGAGGCGGAGCAGCTTTCTGCTTCCGAGCGTGCGGAACTGGCCGATCGTCTCGTGGAGAGTCTGGCCCAAGACATTCCTGCGGATATTGCGCAGGCTCAGACTAACGAGGTCCGGCAGCGTATTGCCCAAGTGGAGCGGGGCGAGGTGGCAATCCTTCCCGGTGCAGAAGCGCTTGCCCAGGTTCGCCGCACTGTGGCTTCTGCACGCGCGGCTGGCTGATGGGTGTTCGTTACGGATTTCACCCAGAGGCGCTTGTCGAATATGCGGAGGCCGCCAATACTACCTTGGCGACGCATCACCAAGAGTGGCGGATAGGTTTGTGGCCGAGGTTGAATCCGCAATTGCCACCGTGGTCGCTGCCCCGACATGCTGGCGCGTCGTCGAAGATCCTGAGATTCGGCGCTATGTCTTCGCGCATTTCCCGTTCGTCATTTACTACCGCTGGGAAGCACAGACTGAGCATGTGGTCATCTACGCCATTATGCATTGCAGCCGGGAGCCAGGTTATTGGCATGACCGCATCAAAAAAACTATCTAGCAAAAGCGAATGAACGAGGTTTACCAAGCGAGCGACCTGGCGGGCGGCAAACTCGCCGACCTCACTCCCCCCGCCCGCCTCTCAGTTTTTGGCGATCCCGTCGCGCACTCGAAATCCCCCGCCTTCCATAACGCCGCCCTCCGCGCTGCCGGTATTGATGCCCAATACGTTAAAATCCACGTCCGCCCCGACGAACTCCACGCCACCCTTCGCGCCCTGCCCGACGCCGCTTTCCTCGGCACCAATGTCACCATCCCGCACAAAGCCGGAGCGCTCGCCGCCGTGGACGAGGCCGACGACTACGCGCGCAAATCCGGCGCGGTGAATACCGTCATGGTGGACGCCGGCCAACTCGTCGGATTCAACACCGATGGCCCCGGCCTTCTCAGAGCCATCCGCGAGGAATTTTCCGCCGACCTCCGTGACCTTCGCGTTATGCTCCTCGGTGCCGGAGGCGGAGCCGGCCGCGCCATTGCCGTTCAGTGCGCCATGGAAAATTGCCCCCGCCTCGTTCTGGTCAATCGCACCGCCGAAAAAGCCGCCACCCTCGCGGCCGAACTCGCCCCCTTCTTCCACCGGGGCCCGGCCGACCGCATCCTCGCCCTTCCGCACGAAGAGTCTTTCCTGCGCGAGCAACTCGCCCACACCGACCTCGTCATCAACGCCAGCTCCGTCGGCATGCGACCCACTGACGCGCCGCTCCTCCCCGCCAGCCTGCTCACCGCGAATCTCTTCGTTTACGACACCGTCTATACGACCGGCACCTCCCACCTCGTGGCCGACGCCACCGCCGCCGGAGCCCGCGCCGCCAACGGCCTCTCCATGCTCCTGCATCAGGGTGCCCTCTCCTTTGAGATCTGGTTCCAACGCCCCGCCCCACTGGACATCATGCGCGCCGCGTTGCAATCCGCTACCTGAAAAATGGCCGGCGTCAAAAAACCAGGAAAGGGACTCATGGCCGCCGTCTTCACCCGCGTTGGTGACTTCATCATCACCGCCATACCGCTCTGGAAAATCCTGCGCGACCGCCAGGCCCTGCGCCGCATCCTGGAGAACCGCCGGGAGAAAAAGCACTTCGGCGCCGTGGAGAAAAAACGCGAGGAATGGAAGGCCCGCAGCACCATCGAGGAGAAAACATTCTCGCGCCTTCGTGTTCTCGCCCGCTTCTTCCGCCGCCGCTTCACCGGCTTCCACCGCCGCACTCCCCTCAAGCACCTCATTGCGCTCTACCTGGGCCCTATCGCCGTTCTCTCCATGGTCCTCTGCGCCACCCTTCTCCTCACTCACAAACCGGTCCCGACCCAACCCTTGCCCGCCCTCAGCCCGCAAAAAAATTTTGAGAAGCTCCTCGGCCAGACCGGCCGGCTTATCGCCGACAACCATCCCGACGCAGCCGAGAAAAACCTCCCTGCCCTCACCGCCTTTGCTCCCGATCACCCCGCCGTACTCACCCACTCCGGCGCCATCCACCTCCTGCGCAAAAACTACCCCGCCGCCCGCGCCGCCTACGAACGCGCCCTCACTCTCAACCCGCGCAGCTACATCGCTCGCTACAACCTGGCGGAGATTGATTTCGTGACCAAAGACTACCCCGCCGCCCAGCGCCGCTTCGCCGAAATGCTGCAAAACAAACCCGACGACGAAACCCTCCTTTTCCGACTCGCCCTCTGCACCCTCATGCAGAACGACACGGACGCCGCCGACCGCTATATCCGCAGACTCTCTCCAACCGGCCGCTCCCCCGCCCGCCAATACGCCCTCGCCGCCCGCCTCTTTTACGAAAAGAACGACGCCGAAGCCCGCAAAGTCCTGGCCCAGGCCCGCACTCTTTTCAACGAAAACACCGCCTTCTACGACGCGACTTTCCGCCAGATGGGTCTCATAAAGTGACACCCGCCCCCGCGAAAAATGGCACCGAGATTTGGAAAATGGACCTGCCCTGCAGATCCATGTCGATAAGGTCAACGGTCAACTGCCAACCCGGATTGTCGAGCGTCTAAAGCCGCACCCCATACTGGTGCTCCCACGAATCAGCGCAGTGAGACTGATACCACTCGATAATGTCGCGGAAATTTACTGTCGTTCGCGGAGATGCTTGGCTTCGATTCATGGGATGGCGCGAGCAACGCCTAACGACCCCATGCTCGGCGACGGCGGAGGCTGGCGCTGGCTGCGCGGTGAGGGAAAGGCGGAGGCAGGAAGCAGCCAGCGTGACAGCCGGAGTCGTTTGCTACAGCGCATGTTTAGGCGTTTCGCTCATCGGCGATAAAGGCGTTGAAGTCTTTGGCTGCGTAGTAGTCGGTTGGTAGGTAACGCCCCTCGACAGCGCGGTAAAGAAACGACTCGAATGAACGAGCGATGGGCTGGAAGAACTTGCGTGCGTCATCGGGTTCGTCGCTCCATGGACTCCACTCCTCGTGCGTAATGAAGCCGGGGACGCAAGCCTCAGTTGAAAAGTCGATGACGAAGGTGTCTCCGTTCGGTGCAGAACCGGCGTTGATGAACTTGTGCTTCAGGAGCGGAGCGGTTGCTTCGTCGGCGTAGAGCGATGCGGAAGAAAGAATACGAACGTGGGCAATAAAGCCGTCCGTCTGCGGCCACTCCCACTGCATGAAACGGAGAAGCCCCATCGGCAGGTTGAGGTCTTCGAGCCACTTCTTGATGTGTTCGGGCGCGTTGTCGCACTCCAGACTTCCGTCCTGGTCGAGATGGTGGATGAACTCTCCGCAAACGCTGTTCTTCATTGGATTACACGGGACGCGTAGAAACGCCTAACGACCCCAGCTCAGCGACCCGGCCCACGAGGGCGTTGGATTGCAACCTGGACGCGATGGCCGGGTTCGCTGCAGCGCATGGGGCGGCGTCATGGTCAGCCTGCGGGGTGAATGGTGAACACGATACCAGCCTCCGTGCATATCTTCTTCAAGTCGTCCAGATGACCCGTCAACGCCTCTGACTCCCCTGCACACGTTGGCCACCAATCCAAAGTGGAACCACGCGGCAAACCCTTGAGAAGCGTCTTCAGGGTCGCAGGACTCCTGCACACCGTCTCGCCACCGCGAATGGCGCTGGTGCCGCCGAAGATAAACACCCACTCAGGACGCTCCGGCTTCGACTCGTAAACACGCCCGACTGACAGTGAATACTTGTTTGGCGGAACTGCGTCGGCAGCAAGAACGACCGACGCAAACGCGACGAACAGGAGAGTGATGATTCTTTTCATGGCTGTTTGACGGTGGATTTCACGAGACGCTCCGATGCCGCCTAACTCTCATTATACGACTGGCGGAGTTTTTGGATCGCACCTTAATGCCCAAGTAGAGGCGACGGTAAGGAACGTCAACGACAATCCTCCCAGCCATAAAAAAATGTGCGAACACTAAATAGCCCAGACGGTTTCGCCCGCCACGATGGTGCGGACGGCCCGACCTTTAAGTCTTGCGCCATGGAAGGGAGTGTTGCGCGAGAGGGATTCGGACTTTTGTTTTTCGAAGGTCCATTCGAGATCGGCATCGATCAGGGTCACATCGCCGGGAGCGCCGGGGGAAAGGGTTCCGCGATTGAGGGAGAGCATTTTCGCGGGATTGATGGTGAACATCTCAATGATGCGATTGAGGGAGAGAGCCTTTTTTTTGTGCAGGAGGATGTCGCAAAAGAGCGCGAATTCAGTCTCGAGCCCGGTGATGCCGAAGGGGGCTTGGTCGAGTTCAACTTCCTTTTCGTAGAAGGCGTGGGGAGCGTGGTCGCTGCAAAGGATGTCAAGGGTGCCGTCGGCAAGGCCTTCGATGATGGCGTCGATGTCACGGTGCGTCCGCAGCGGCGGATTCATTTTGTAGTTGCTGTCGAAGGTCTGCAGCGAGTCGTCGGTGAGGGCGATGTGGTGCGGGCAGACTTCGCCGGAAATTTTGACCCCCCGGGTGCGGGCTTCGCGCAGCAGGCGCACGCTGCCGCCGGAGCTGATGTGCTGGCAGTGAATGGGCGAATCGCACAGCTCGGCCAGGAGGATGTTGCGCGCCACGATCATCTCCTCGCCAGCACGGGGCCAGCCGGGCAGGCCGAGGCGAAGACTCCATTCGCCCTCGTGCATGATGCCACTGCCGACAAGCGAATAGTCCTGGCAATGGTCGAGCACAGTGAGGCCGAACATGCGGGCGTATTCCACGGCGCGGCGCATGACTTCGTGGTTTTGCACACAATGGCCATCGTCAGTGATGGCCACAATGCCGGCCTTGATCATCGCGCCATAGGGCGCCAATTCCTCGCCGGCGAGGCCCTTTGTGATGGCCCCGGTGGTGAAAACGTTGACGCAGGCCGAGGCCAGGGCTTTTTCGCGGATGAGGGTGATTGTTCCCGCATTGTCGGCGACGGGACTGGTATTCGGCATGCAGACGACGCTGGTAAATCCCCCGGCGGCGGCCGCGCGGGAACCGCTGGCGATGGTCTCTTTATGCGACTGGCCCGGTTCGCGGAAATGCACATGCGAGTCAATCAGCCCCGGGGCGACGACCAACCCCGCCGCGTCGATCACCTCGACCTTGGACTTTGAACCTGGGACCTTGGACTTTTCCGAAATTACTCCGTCCGCAACCCAGAGGTCGGCGATTTCGTCGCGTTTATTCGCGGGATCGATGATGCGGCCGTTGGTGATGTGGAGAATTTTCATGAGGGAAGTCCGGCCCCTCCGGCGCAGAGGTAAAGCACGGCCATGCGCACGGCCAGCCCGTTGGTGACCTGCTCAAGGATCACGCTGTGCGGTCCGTCGGCCACGTCGCTGTCGATCTCGACGCCGCGATTGATCGGGCCGGGATGCATGATGAGGCAATCGGGTTTGAGTCGCTCGGCCCGCGCTTTGGTAAGGCCGAAGAGGGAGACGTATTCGCCCAGGCCGGGGAAGTATTCCTTGCGCTGGCGTTCGTGCTGGATGCGCAGGAGGTTGATGACGTCGGCCGTCTCGAGCACGTCGTCGAGTTTGTGGGCGACGCGGACGCCAAGTTTTTCAAAAACTTTCGGAACGAGCGTGGTGGGGCCGACGAGGGTGACCCTGGCGCCGAGTTTGACGAGAGCGTAAATGTTCGAGCGAGCCACGCGGCTGAAGAGGATGTCCCCGACGATGGCGACATGCAGACCTTCGATTTTTTCGCGTTTTTCCAGGATGGTGAAAACGTCGAGCAAGCCTTGGGTCGGATGTTCGTGGGCACCGTCGCCGGCGTTGATGATGCTGGATTCCAGTCGGTCGGCCAGGAAGCGAGAGGCCCCGGCGGAGCTGTGGCGCAGAACGATGATGTCGGCGTGGAGAGCCTGGAGGTTCAGGGCGGTGTCTTTGAGGGTTTCGCCTTTTTGCAAGCTGGAGGCACCAACGGAAATGTTGACCACATCGGCGCTGAGCCGCATGGCGGCCAGCTCGAAGGATGTACGGGTGCGGGTGCTGGGTTCGACAAAGAAATTTATGAGGGTTTTTCCGCGGAGGGCGGGAACTTTTTTCAGACTGCGCTCGCCCACGCCTTTGAAAGCGCGGGCGGTTTCGAGGATGTGGCGGATTTCGCCGGGGCTCAACTCGTCCAGGCCCAGGAGGTCTTTGCGGGTCCAGGCGTTCATGGCAGCGCGGGTTGGACGACGTTCACGCTGTCGGGCACGGCGTCGAGGTTTTCAAAACGCACGCGGATTTTTTCCTCGCGGGTGGTGGGCAGATTTTTGCCGACATAATCAGCGCGGATGGGCAGTTCCCGATGTCCGCGATCGATCAGGACGGCGTATTGGATGCAGGAGGGCCGGCCGAAAGACGAGACGGCGTCCATGGCCGCCCGGCAGCTTCGGCCGGTAAAAAGGACGTCATCGACGAGCACCAGGGGCCGGTCATCCAAATCGAAGGGGAGCTCCGAAGGAACAACCGCCGTGGGTCGTCCGCGGGTGGAAAGATCGTCCCGGTGCATGGACACATCCACCACGCCAAAATCGGGCCGCACGCCTTCGATTTGCTCGATGTATTCGACCAGCCGCCGCGCGACCTCGACTCCGCGGGTGGGAATGCCGGCTACGACCAGGCGGGTTAGATCACTGTTTCGCTCCACAATTTCGTGGGCAATGCGACGGATGGCTTTGCGGATCGCTTCCGCATCCATCACCAGGAGCGTTGTTGATTTTTCTTTCATTCCCTTCGCGGTCTCTCAGGGCCGCATTAAAAGGTTAAGGTTTACCCGATCTCAGGCGGCTCGCGAAGGCCGGATGCGTTCGTCCCGCCAGCCCGACCGGTATTTGACAATCCAATCCAGCAAGGCGCGTTCAAAGCCGATGTCCTTGCCGGCCTTCTCGCTTTCAATCCACTTGTGCCGCAGGATTTCTTCGCGCTCGGCCAAAAATTCCTTGTACAAGACGGAATTCTTGACCAGATCTGCGCCCTCGGTTCTTTGGAGGTTCATCGCGGTAAATTTAAGAGGCCAATGCGGTCCGTTGTCAAACGGTTTTTCCAATATGAAAAATTATAATTCAACGCAACTCACTCTTTTTCAATGGTTTGAAATAATATATTTCCGTACAATTTTCCTTAACCCACTTAGGGATTTTCCACGCTTTCACGGATCTTGCTGGCGATGCGGATAAACTCCCTAGTCACGCCGCTGGCCAGGTCGGAGGCCACCAGAGGACGACCAATGTCTCCGGATTCCCGGATCGCCATCTCAATCGGAATCTGACCCAACAGCGGAACTTGCAGTCGGCCGGCCTCGCGCTGTCCGCCCCCCGATCCGAAAATGTCGTAACGGACGCCATCGCTCGGGCACAGAAAATAGCTCATGTTTTCCACCAGGCCGAGGACGGGAACGTTGGTTTTTTGAAACATCGTCACCGCCTTGCGAGCATCAATTAACGCAACTTCCTGCGGCGTGGTGACGATGATCACCCCGCTCAAGGCGATGGTCTGTACTATGGTAAGCTGGATGTCTCCCGTCCCCGGCGGCAAGTCGAGAATCAGATAGTCCAGCGGCGCCCAGGCCACCTGACGGAGAAACTGCTGGGTGTAGCGCGTGACCATGGGCCCGCGCAACACCGCCGGCGACCCATCGTCGAGCAGAAAACCCATGGACATGAGTTTAATTCCTTCACGTTCGATGGGCACGATGCGGTCCTGCTCGTCGGCCATGGGCCGCTCGTTGGTGCCGAACATGAGGGCAATGCTCGGTCCGTAGAGATCGCAATCGCATAATCCCGCGGAGGCTCCGGTGGCGGCAAAGGCCAGGGCGAGATTTGACGCGACGGTGGATTTCCCCACCCCGCCCTTCCCGCTGGCCACGGCAATCACATGCTTCACCCCGTCAAGTTTTGCCGGACCGGGGAGCCCGGCGGCTTGAGCCGGGGCCTGGATGTCGATTTTGATATCCACGCGCCCGAGGCCGGGTAAAGCAGCCAGCACGGCGTTCGCCTCGTCACGGATCTGTTTCGCCACTGCCGGCTCTGCGGTGGTGATGACCATTTGAACGGCCACGTCCCGGCCCTGAATGGTGATTTCCTTGACCAGTCCAAAGGAAACGATGTCGCGGGAAAAGCCGGGATATTTGACCTGCCGGAGCGCGTCGCGGAGAGATTGTTCGTCGAATGAAGACATGCACGCCTACTATGCGCGAGGCGGAGGCCCGGACAAGAGAAGTCAGAAGGATTTTCGCAAATGGCTGGGCCGGAGGCCCAGTTGCTCGCGGTATTTCGCCACGGTGCGGCGGGCGATGGGAAGACCGCGGCCCGCGAGCATGACCACGATATCCTGATCACTCAGCGGACGTTTGGTGTCCTCCGTGCGCACGATCTCCGCAATAGCCTGGCGGACACTTTCGTTGCTGACCGACTCGCCCTCCGCCGTGGTGTAGCCGGCGGTGAAAAAATACTTCAACTCAAACAGTCCGCGCGGGGTGGCCATGTATTTTCCCGAAACCGCACGGCTGACGGTGGTTTCGTGCACCCCCGCCGCCCGGGCCACCTTGCTCATGGTCATGGGCCGCAGATGTGCCGGTCCGCTGTCAAAGAACTCGCGCTGCCGGACGATGATCTCGCGGGCAATGTTCAAAAGCGTTTGCTGGCGCTGCTCGATGCATTTGATGAAAAACCGTCCCCCGCGAATCTTGTCCCGCAAATAGTCGCGGACCTCCCGATTCGAACCCGTCTGGGAAAGCATGTCCTTGTAGCTGTCGCCCACCCGCACGGCGGGCAACTCATCGTTGTTGAGCGAGACCACGTATTCGGCCCCATCTTTTTCCACGATCACATCGGGGATGATCGTCTGCTCCTCTTCGGTAAAAAAAGGCCGCCCTGGAGTGGGTTCCAGCCGCGCAATGGCCTCCGCCGCCTTTTGCACCTCCGCCACCGGCACGCGCAATTCGCGGGCGATTTCCGGCAGCTTGCGACGGGCCAAATCCTCCAGGTAATGCCGGGCAATGCGGCTCTCCAAACCGTACTGCCGCCCGCTCCGGCGGAGCTGAATGACGAGGCATTCCGCCAGATTCCGCGCGCACACCCCCGCGGGATCCAGCCCCTGCACCCATTCGATCACCCGCGCCACCTGGTCCGCCGCACAACCGGCCTGAAGGGCAATCTCCTCGTCCGTCGCACGCAGATACCCGCGGTCATCAATGTTGCCGATGACCACCATGGCAATGCCCCGATCCCCCGCGCTCAAATCCAAACGACCGGCTTGCGCCAGCAAATGCTGCTGCAAGGAAAGCGACTTGGTCTGGGAGTCGAAGAAATGCTGGCGCCGTTCCGATGCCTCGGCCGTCCAGGGTTCCGCCGTGGCCCGCTGCGCGAAATACTCGTTCCACTCGTCACTCAACGGCCCGCCATCCTCAGTCCGGCTTTCTCTTTCTTCCGGGGGCACCTCACGGACTTCCTCCTCGAGCACGGGATTGACCTGCAACTCAGCGGCGACCAACTGCCGCAGCTCCATCATGGGGGCTTGCAGGATATGCAGACTCTGCTGCATCTGCGGCGAAAGCGTTTGCTGTAACGCCAGCCCCTGAATTTGCTCCATTCCCGCCATTGCTTAGGCCGGAAAGTCAGGCACTCAACCTGCTTACGCAAGCAATAATCACGCCAACTTTGCGATTAGTTTTCCCCGCAGCGCGCAGTCGATCAGGGTCGAGTCCCCACGTTCGCACGAACGCGGCTACGTAGTCGGCGCAAGCCGGTGGCGGCCGCAGGCGTCCCACTTTTGATCATACTTGGATTCAGTAGAAAAATCCCCGCAGCAGAAGAATCCAAACCCGCTTTCTCGAAATTTTCACCCCGGCTGCGTCCGGAAATTTTTCCATCAGATCGAGGGTCTCGCGTCCCATGAGAAACGGCAGGGCACAAGCCGCCCGCAGGCGGCGAAGGGTCAGGGCCCGGAGATAAATTTCCGCGGACCGAAGATGCTCGCGGGCCAGCGAAAGAGATCCGGCAAATTGCGCCTCCGTCACATAGACCCGCCCGAGGGCGGCATCCGCCCGCCGGTCGCGCAGGATGTTCACAAGTTGAAGGCCTTGCCCGAACCGCACGCCGAGCACCTCCATTTCCTCAACGGGACGGCGGGAAAATCCCGGCAGTTTCTTCGCGCAAATATCGGTCCAGAATTCCCCCACGCAGCCCGCCACCAAATAGGTGTAACGGTCCAATTCCTCCGGGGACAATGGCGGGGCGTGGTCACCGCCAAACCGTTCGCCGTCGAAACGCTGCCCCTCGCGAATCGTGTTCCAGACGTTCGCGATTTCCACGTGATCGGGGGACAGGGCCAGCCAGCCTTCCAGCTCGCTGCGCCGTGCCAGCAGTTCGTTTTCGGCCTCTGTCACCGCGCCGTCTGCCTCGGTGTCCGACAAACGCGCCAGCAAGTAAGCCAGCGAAATGGGTTCGCGCACCGGCGCAGGCAAAAGCCGGAGCGTGAGGTAAAACGAGCGGGAAACGCGTTTGAGCAGCAGCCAGTCAAAAGGCAGCGACGCGGGGACGATGGGACACGGGGACACGGCGAAACCACCCCCCGAGTCTCCCCTTCCCATCGTCTCCCCGTCCCTCCTCACCGGATCCCCTCCACCCCGACGCGCACCATTTCGATGCGATGCTCCAGATATTCGCCCAGCCCGAGTTGGGCCCCGGCCTCGATGTAGAGGGCCATGGGTTTGACCGACGGCATTTTGTTGGTCTTGCGCACTTCCTCAATGAGGCGGAGCGCGGTGGCATCAAGAGCCACCGGATCCTTGCCGGCGAAGAGCGCGTAGTTTTCCACCGCAAAATCCGGATTGGGAAATGGTCCGCCCGCGTATTGGAGGATGAGGGCGTCGAGAATGGTCAGGACGACTTTTTCCCGGATGGGGGCATCCGCATAGATCTCCGCAATGTGGGAATCACCGTCCGCGGCGGATTTGGCAAAGCGCCGCCAGTTGTCCAGATTCGCCAGGGTAATGTTGACCAACGCCCCGTTGATTCCGGTGGTGTAACTGTCGGTCAGGGACGGAATATTGATCACCTTGGTCACCTCGGTGCTCAACACTTTGGCATAATAACTCTGGCTGCTCAGTTGCTGCCCACCCGTGAGCATGTCGGAAAATTGTTGCACGGATTTTTCCCCGAATTTACGGTCGCCCCAAATGAGTTTGCCTAGGACGGGCGCGCTGACCTGGGCTTTGGAATCATAGCCCGTGGTGGCGTCCACCCAGCGGAGTTGATAACCAGCTCCTTCCTTTTTGTAACCGGCGGCAAGGAGGTCCTCGAGATTTCGATCCCACACGATGATGTTTTTTTCCGGCACGCCCGCTTCCTGCAATCCCTCGACCACGGCCGCGACCACCTCGGGATTTGTGCCACTCACCGCCCGGCCGGAGGCGGAGACTTTAATGCCCACCTTGTCGGCGGGCGAAACCAGCGCCCGCCAGGCCTCGGCGGGCGTGCCCTTGCCGGTGACACCACAAACCAAGCTGTTCACCATGCGACGGACGATCCGGGACTGGACCTTCTGAGTCGGGGCGATGACATTGGAATCCATCGCGTAATAGACCATGCTTTTCGGCTGAGCCTGGGCGGAAAAAAGAAAGGCCAGCAGGAACGCCACGACGAAGCCTGCTTTCCTCCTGTGAATCTTGTAAATCTGATCTAAATTTCCTGCCGAATGATTTCTCATCTCTACGCGCACATCCCGTTCTGTCCCAAGGTGTGTCCGTATTGCAGCTTTTACAAGGAGGCAAGCGACCGGAACAAAACCCAGGCGTTTCTCGACGCCATGTTGAAGGAGGCTGAAAACGCCGTGCTTCAGGTGCGGCCAGAGACGATTTTTTTTGGCGGAGGAACCCCGACGGCGCTCTCGACCACCCAGTTGCAATCCCTCATCGGCGGACTGCGCGAGCGGATGGATTTTTCGGCCCTGCGGGAATTCACCATCGAGATGAACCCCGCCACGGTGTCCCTGGAAAAGGCCGCCGCCTTGCGCGCCCTTGGCGTCAATCGCGTAAGCATGGGCGTGCAAAGCTGGGATCCGGCCCTGTTGACAACCCTCGGCCGCGTGCACTCGGCCGATCAGGCGCGGCGCAGCTATGCCATTCTCCGCGAGGCGGGTTTTGATAATGTGAACCTCGACCTCATGTTTGGCATCCCCGGCCAATCCCTGGCCCAGTGGCGGGAGAGTCTGAACCAAACGCTCGCCCTCCAGCCGGAACACATCTCCGCCTACTGCCTCACCTACGAGGAGGACACGGAGTACTTTGTGCGCATGACCCGCGGCCAATACCGGCCGGATGAAACCCTCGATGCCGATCTTTTTGAAGTGACGATGGATCTGCTCGGCGCGGCGGGTTTTGAGCAATACGAGATTTCCAACTACGCCAGGCCCGGCCGCGACTGCCGCCACAATCTCGCCTACTGGCTCGGGGCCGATTATCTCGGGCTCGGACCCAGCGCCTTCTCGACCGTGCGAGGCGAGCGGTGGAAAAACGTCAGCGACACGTCGGAATACATCCGCCGCATCGGATCTGACGCGGAGGCCGCCGACTTTCGCGAATCCCTCGATGCCGAAACGCGCAAGGTCGAGCAAATCGCCTTCTCCCTGCGCACCAACCGCGGCGTGCCCACCAGCCTCCTTCCCGTGGACAAGGCGGCCCAACTCGTGGCCGGCGGTCTCCTCCGCGAAGACGCGGCGCGCAGCTTTCTCACCCACAAGGGAAAGATGCTGGCGGATGCCGTGGCCGAGAGTGTGATTTAGCCCAGTGGCGCGCCGCGGGCGTTTCGAATGTTCAGCACCAGGTAATCCCGGCCGGCTCTCCCGCTGGGAGCACCCCGTGCCGGCGGGCCAGGGCTTCAAACAAACGCACCGCCTGCTTTTCGTCCGGGCCGAGGTCGTAGCGGATATTTTCCGTCAGATAACGCAGAGCGAAGCGGGGATCTTTTTCGCCCGCCGCGATCTCATCCCGCGCGGCCAGCCCGGAGATCTTTGCCGCGCGCAAAACCGGCCCAATTTCCCGCGCTTCCTCCGACAAAGCCCAGGCGGCAAAAACAAAAGGCAGCCCCGTGTGCTGTTCCCACAAGGCACCCAGGTCGTGATAGTTCAACGCCGCTCCGTGATGCTGGCGGAAACGAATAGCCGGATCGCCAATGAGCAGGCGCGCCGCATCCGCGGGAATATCGCCGCCCTCCACGATGCCATGTCGGCCCGGATAAAATTCGTCCAGCAAGACGCGAAGCAAAGCCGAGGAACTGCGCGAGGAGGGATCGAGATAAATCTCGCGACAATCTTGAAAATCTCCCCGGCTCGCCACGAACACGCTGAACACCTCGCCCCGGCAGGCGATGGCCACGTCGTCCACCAACCGCCCGCCCCCGGCCTGCAAAAAGGCGAACAGCGGCAGCAAGGCTACGTCCAGTTTTCCAGCATAAAACTCCCGGGCCAGATTCGCGGGAACATCCCGAACCAAAGAATCCGCCTCCAATGAGTGGATGAGAGGTTTCGTGTTGAGATACGAAACCGCGCCGATCCGCCGATCGGCCGGAGGAACGAAGCTCATCAAGCGGCGACGAGGCGGTTGTCCGCCGGCGTGGTGCGGGCGATCCGTTGGTAGAAACTATTGCGCTGCCCCGGCACGCGCCCCGCCTCGCGGATAGCCTTCTCCAACGCCTCCACCGTCTGCTGCTGGGGCGTCTTGGCCCCGGCCATGTGGAAGATTTTTTCCTCGATGATGGTGCCGTGGAGGTCATCCACCCCGTAGTTCAAAGAAACCTGGGCCAGAGGCAACCCGAGGCTGATCCAATACGCCGTGATGTGGGGAATATTATCGAGGTAGATGCGGCTGATCGCGAGATTGCGCAGCTCTTCAAAGGCCGTGGCGTGGGGAATGCCCTGCAAAACCGGACGCGCGCCATCCGGCTCAAACGCGAACGGAATAAACCCGGTGAAGCCGCCCGTCTCATCCTGGATTGTCCGCAAGCGTCGCAAATGATCGATGCGGTGATGGGCCTGTTCGATATGGCCGTAGAGCATCGTGCAAGTGCTGTGCTCGCCCATCTGGTGCCAGGTGCGATGGACTTCCGCCCACTCGTCGGCGTTTTCCTTGCCCCGGCAAATCTGATCGCGGATTTCCTGAGCGAAGATCTCGGCTCCGCCCCCGGTGATTGCGCCCAGTCCGTTTTCGCGCAGCAGTTCCAGCGTTTCCCGGATGGATAATTTGAAAACCCGCCCGGCCAGGTGGCGGATCTCCACCGCGGTGAAGGCCTTGATGGTCAGTTGTTCGTCCAGAGCCCGCAGGCTGCGCAACAAATCCAGGTACCATTCCCCCTTCAGCGTGGGATGGAGCCCGCCGACCATGTGAATTTCCGTGATACCAAGTTTGAGCGCCGCGCGCACCATCTCGACGATTTCCGGGACGGCCAATTCGAAGGCATGTTCGTCCCGCTTCTTGGCCCCGAAGGCACAGAACTGACAGGAAAGCAGGCAGACGTTCGAGTAGTTGATGTAGCGGTTGTGGATGAATGTGGCGATGTTGCCGTTGATCCGCTCGCGAAGGATATTGGCGATGCTGCCGATGCCATTGAGGTCGCGGGTCTGGTAGAGCACGAGCCCGTCCGCATCCGAAATCCGTTCTCCCGCCTGCACTTTCTCGCAGATGGGCCGAAGTTCGGGAGCAAGCAATTCAAGATTAACCGCCATAAAAACTCAATCTATCACAAGTTGGATGCCGTGCACGCCAGCTCAACTTTTCTTCGCCAGCGACTCGACGAATTTTGCGAAGCCATCGGCTTGGGCGCGCAGCCGGGCCAGCACGTCCTCGTCCTTAAGCCGGCCTTCCGCATTGAGGTGATCATTCACCAGCGGGATGAAGACCCGTTCGGGATAAATATGGGCGTTGCGGTAGCCGAAGATGGCCTGCAATTGCTCGACGGGTCGGAGCGCACCCCACATGCCGGCGGCCAGACCAGTGAAGCAAACCGGCTTGCGCTCGAAACTCTCGGGGAACTTGAGCATGTCGATGAAGTATTTCAGGATGCCGGGAACGCTGCCGTTGTATTCGGGCGTGACGATGTGAAGCCCGGAACTTTGCAGGACAGCATCGGAGATGGGTTTGAAGGCGGCGGGTTTATCCGCATAGCTGGAAACCGCGAAAATCTCCGGCGGCAGGGTGGCCAGATCGAGCACCTGGGCGGACTGGCCGGAGGCGCGGTAAATGGCGTCGATGTGGGCGGCGACCTTGGCGGTGTTGCTGCCGGGGCGATTGGTCCCGGCGATGATGACGATTTTGGACATGTCCTGACGATGGCAGGATATTTACGCGCTTCAACCTACGAAATAGGCGCATTCGTAGGAACCGCCCTCCCCGCTTTGCAGGCGGCGAACACCCGCGCCGAGGATTTGCTGAAACATATCGCGCTCCATCTCGGCGGCCTTGGGCATGGCGGCAAACAGGGCTTCCATGGGATGGTGTCGTTCAATGATTCGCAAGGCGGGTTCGTTTTCCAGATCGGCCATGTGGCCCTCGCTGTCGCGGAGGCGGGCCAGCCATTTGGCGCGCTCGGCGGGAGTGTCGCCGCGTATTTTTCCGGCGTAGTTCCTCGCCTTCTCCTGAAAGTGGAGGAAGAGGATTTTTTCCGCGGCGGCGGGACCGTAGAGTTTCTTGGCCTGTTCGAGAAGCGAGAGGGCCAGCGCGTTATCCGCTTGCGGGAAAAGGTCCCTCGCCTTGTTGGTGAGTCGGTAAAGATGCTCGGGCCGCCCCACTCCGCGATTGCGCCGGAAGGTGTCGAGATAGCCGTCGCGCTCCAGGTCGATGCAGATTTGTTTCACTCCCATGTAACTCATCTTCAAGCGGTCGGCCATCTCGCGCACGGTGAGCCCATCGGCGGAACGCTTTATCAAGTTCAGCACGGCAAGACGCTGGCTGCGGCCGATTTGGGAGAGGAGACGCTGCATGATTTTGGCTGACGCCGGATCATGTCCGCCCCGCCCTCAACTCACAACCTTCAACTGAAACTACGGCTTGAGGATCTTGAAGGTCTTTTGTCCGTTGCGTTCGATCAGAAACATAACCCCGCGGGACATCTCCGCCTCGGACAGGACAGCCTGGAGTTCTTCGCGGCTCCTCACCGGCTTGCCGGCCGCCTCGGAAATGATGTCATCCGGCATCAACCCCGCCACCGCGGCGGCACTATCGGGTTCCACGTCGGCCACGCGCACGCCGTGGACGGAGGCGGCGGCGGGGACATCTTCCACCAGAAGGCCATGAATGCCCCCCGGGGTGTTTTTTTTCTTCTGCGGTACCGTGCGGGGAGAAAGCATCCCTGCGGGGTCCTGGCGGTTGGATGCGCGCAAAAATTTCTCCGGTTGCTCGCCCGTGCGGAGGTCAATCGTGGCGACTTGCCCATTGCGCCAGAGTTCGAGCTGCACCGTCTGGCCGACTTTTTTGGTGAGGATTTCGCGCTGGAGATCGCGCGAGCGGGCCATGGCCTTGCCATCCACCTTCAGGATCACATCACCCGGACGCAAGTCGCTGTTATAGGCGGGCGTGTTGGGCTCGATGTTCATCACCAAGATGCCCTTTTGCAGGTTGGGAAAGTACTGCTGGGCCTCTTCACTTTCTTCAAGTCCCACGATTTTGATACCCAGCCAGGAGCGGGATACACGCCCCTGCGCAATAAGCTGCTGGCTGACCTCGCGCGCGATGTTGATCGGCACGGCAAACCCCAGGCCGCGATTGAGGCCGTTGATCAGGGCATTTACCCCCACCACCTTGCCCTCGATGTCGCAGAGCGGGCCGCCGCTGTTGCCCGGGTGGATCGCAGCGTCGGTCTGAATGTATTCCTCGTAGGTCTGGCTGGCGGTGGGCAGGTCATCGCGACCCTTGGCGCTGATGACTCCCACCGTGAAGGTGTAAGGCAGGTTGTAGGGCGCACCGATGGCAAAGGCGAACTGACCGACCCGGGCCGCGTCACTGTCGCCAAGTTCGGCCACTGGGAGCTTTTCGGCCTCAATCTTGAGAACGGCGATATCGGATTTTTTATCGGCCCCGACCAAAGTGGCGGGAAACTTCCGCCCGTCCTGCAAGCGGACCGTGATGCCGCCCTCCGTCACGGCGGACTCCACCACGTGGTAATTGGTCATGATATAGCCATCCGGGGAAGTAATGAATCCGGAACCCTGCTCGGGCCGCGAGGGAATTGGGCCCCCGTCCGGGCCACGGAAAAAGAATTCCATGCCCTCTGGCAAACCCGGCACAGCCATTTCGGTCCCGCCTTTGACCTCGATCACCACAACGGCAGGAGCGATCTTTTCATAGACGCTGGCAAAGGCATCGTTCAACTGCCGCGCGAGGGGTCCAACGGCGGCGGGTTGCTGCCCGAAAGCCGGACTGCTCAGGAGAACAAGACCAAGAAACGGAACGAAACGAAATTTCATGCTGCGAAATTACGTCAAGTCGGACGATTTTCAAGAGGGGCGCAAAAATGAATCAAGAAAACCGTTGCCAGCAGGGACACCGTGTGTTTCAAATGCGGCAAGGAGAGGACTTTAAGCTTGCATGAGCCGAAAAACCGAAGGGGATAAGAAGAATAAAAAAACGGTTGCCAGCCCGGCGCGAAAATCACCAACCCGAAAAGCCGTTCCCCCCACAGCAAAAAAACAGCCTGTGGAAACTCAAACCGAAGCCAAGACCAGCGACCTTGATCGTCTGGGAGAACTGCCCCGAAGCTATGGGACCGACACCATTTTCCTGGTCGCCCAGGAGCCTCACTGGCTTTTCACCTACTGGGATATCGATATCGCCCGCCATCCCGGAGGCCAAACCTTCCTGCGCGTTTACGAAGGCGATGCTGCGGTTGAAAACGAAATCGAAGTCACGTTCGAAACTCGCAACTGGTACATTCCCGTCAAAGCAGCCGGGGCAAAATACACCGTTGAGATCGGCTATTACCGTGGAACGACGTGGAACGCCATCGCCCACTCCGCCACCATCCAGACGCCGTCGGATCGCCTGTCAGACTCCGATCAATTCGATTACGCCACCATCCCCCTTCACCTGAGTTTTCAGAAGCTCATGGAAAACGTTCAAACCTCCATCCGCTCCGGCGAAACCCTGATTCAGGCCCTCGCCCGGCTGCAGAAAGACGGAAAGTTGGTGGCCTTCGGTCCGGGCCAGTTTCCAAGCCTCCCCGCCGACCAGCGCATTGTCCTCGAAGCCCTGCTCGGCGCCACAATGCTGGAGGAACTCTCCAGCGGATCCTTCAGTTCGGAGGAAATCGAGACCCTGATCTGCCAGCACTTGGAGGAGAAGCTGAGCAGCGGGAACGCCAGTGAACTGCTGGCGGCGGGACCGTGGGGTTCAGGCGGAAGCAGTTTTTTTAGTGGCTCAAGCCTTGGTGCCGGGAGCGGGGTCTCAAGCTGGGGGCCGGCCGCTCTCTCCAGTTGGGCAGCGGCGGCATTGACCAGTTGGACCGCGGCGGCCCAAGCATCCTCAAGCTCGGCCGGTCCCACCCTCTCGAGCTGGTTGCAGGGCGCATCCGGCAGTTGGTCCCATGCGGAGGCTTCCAGTTGGAATCAGGCTGCCACCACAAGCTGGGGAGCAGGGGGGTCCGAAACCCTCAGTTCCTTCGGACAGGAGCGCAGTTTTTTCATGCACGTCAATGCGGAGGTGATCTTTTACGGCGGCACCGATCCCCTCGCCAAGGTCACGATCGACGGGAAGCCGATTACCCTCAATCCCGACGGCACCTTTCGACACCATTTCATCTTTCCCGATGGCACCTGCGAAATCCCCATTGTGGCCACCTCTCCGGATGGCGTCGAAACCCGCAGCGCCGTCTTGCGCCTTGAACGCGACACCGAAAAAACCGGCCAGGTGGAAGACACCGCCCAGCCCGCTTTAGGTGCACCGATGGGTGCCCGCGCCTGAAAAATCCCTCTCGCAACCAGGCCGCCCGAAAAGCCCGCGCCCAAGCCGGCGGGGATCTTCTTTCCGGCCAGTTCCTGCTTTACTTGGAAGGGGAAAAAAATGTCTCTCCCCACACCCTGACCGGTTATCGGATTGCGTTGCAAAGCTTCCGGGATTTCCGTCCCAACCTCTCTTGGAGAGACGCTTCCGTTGACGACTTCCGGGCCTTTCTTTTCCACCTGATGAAAGCCGGAAAAGCCCGCGCCTCCATCCGGGTCGTCTTCTCCGCCTTGCGAAGTTTTTATCAGTTTCTCGTGATACGCAATATCGTGGAGACAAATTTGCTCAAGGCGATCGATCTCCCGAAAACGGAGAAATCCCTTCCCAAGTTTTTTACGGTTAAGCAGGTGGAAACCTTCTTGGAATACCCCCGCACCCTCGAACGCCAGAAGCAGGCACCCGTCTGGATGGCCGCGCGGGATGAGGCAATTTTTGAACTTTTTTATTCGTCGGGCATCCGTCTGTCCGAACTGACCGCCCTCGACGTCCGCGACCTCGATCCCATCAGCGAAACCGTGCGGGTTTTTGGCAAGGGATCCAAAGAGCGGATTTCCCCGGTCGGCCAGCCGGCCTTGGAGGCCATCTCCCGCTACCGCAGCCTGGCCAACGTGCATTCCGGGCCGCTGTTTATCAATAAATCCCGCAAACGACTTTCATCGCGCTCTGTCTGGCTGGCCATGAAAAAGTATCTCGCGGCGGCGGGACTTCCCGCGGATTTGAGCCCGCACAAACTTCGGCACACGTTCGCCACCCATCTGCTGGACGGCGGAGCGGATTTGCGCAGCGTGCAGACCCTGCTCGGACATGCCAGTCTTTCGACCACGCAGATTTACACCCACGTCACGACCGAACGTCTCAAGCGAGCCTACGGGTCAGCGCATCCCAGAGCCTGAGGCCGTTTCGTTAAACGCGAAGACGTCACTCATTCGTAGCGGAAAACGTGAGTTTTCTGAAAAAGCGGCTCTCGGCCTTAAGCGCCCTTGTTCGCCTTTTTCAGAAGAGGAAGTCCGGTCTTCTCGTTCTCAGAGACGATGTAGCCTTCGGGGAGGGCATCAATGGCCAGCGGCCCCGGAACACCAGCAAAGTAGTAAAGGGTCACTTCCTGGCCACCCTTGAGCTTTTGCAAGCGGGCATGGAGATGGTAGGTTTTTCCGGACTTTTTGCTGATGACGTTGAAAGCCATAGTTTGGTTGGGTTGGGGGTTTGGGCTGGTCAGGATCAAACAACGCCTGCTTTGCGCAGGGTTTTATAAGCTCCGTTTTTTGAAATCGTCTTGAAGGCGCGGGCGGTGGCTTTGACGGTGACAAACTTCTTCAGCTCAGGCACCCAGACGCGCTTGCTTTTCAGATTGGGCGAGTGCCAGCGGGGGGTCACTGCGGTGACGTGCATGCCGATTCCACCCTTTTTCTTGGCGAGACCGCGGCGGTGGATGGTGGAGCCCCGTTTGGGCTTGGCTCCGGTGATTTCACATTTGATAGCCATGACAATTTTGGAAAAACAGAGATCTTCAGGCGGATCACCAGAAGCGTCAAGTGTGTTTTTGCAGGGCAGCCAGGTCGGCGTCCACCATGATTCGCACCAATTCCGCGAAGCGGACCTTCGGCTCCCAGCCGATCTGGCGCTTGGCTTTCGAGGCATCGCCCACCAGAAGCTCGACTTCCGCCGGGCGCTCATATCGCGGATCGTGCTTCACGTAATCCTGCCAGTCCAGATTCACGTGGCCAAACGCGTGCTCCAGAAATTCCCGGATCGTGTGAGTCTCCCCCGTGGCGACTACATAATCATCGGAAACCTCCTGCTGGAGCATGAGCCACATCGCCTCGACATATTCGGGAGCATAACCCCAGTCGCGCTTGGCCTCCAGGTTTCCTAGGTAGAGATCCTTCTGACGGCCTTGCTTAATGGCGGCCACCGCCCGGGTGATCTTGCGCGTGACAAACGTTTCCCCCCGACGCGGACTCTCGTGATTGAAAAGGATGCCGTTCGTGGCATGAATTCCATAACTTTCGCGGTAATTTACCGTCGCCCAATAGGCAAAGACTTTGGCCACTCCATACGGGCTGCGCGGCCAGAAAGGCGTGGTCTCCTTCTGCGGAACATCCTGGACCTTGCCGAACATCTCGCTGCTGGAGGCTTGGTAAAACCGGGACTTCACCCCCGCCTCCCGCATGGCCTCCAAGATACGGATCGTGCCGACACCAGTCACATCAGCCGTGTATTCCGGAATGTCAAAACTCACCCGCACGTGGCTCTGCGCGCCAAGGTGGTAAATCTCGTCGGGTTTCAACTGATAGATCAACTTCACCAGGTTCACCGAATCCGCCAGATCGCCGTAATGGAGAAAAAGTTTCAACCCGTTGACGTGGGGGTCCTGATAGAGGTGGTCAATCCGATCCGTATTGAAAGTGCTGGCCCGGCGAATGATGCCGTGAACTTCATAGCCTTTGGCAATGAGCAAATCCGCGAGATAGGAACCATCCTGACCGGTGATGCCGGTAATGAGTGCTTTTTTCATGAGAGTAAAATCGAGTTCTGAATTTCCAGCAGGCGGCGGATCCCTCCCCGGCCCAGTTCCAGCATGGCCGCAAGTTGCGCGTCGGTAAAAACCGCTTCCTCGCCCGAGCCCTGCAATTCGACAAATTCCAACCGGTCCGTCATGACCAGATTCATGTCCACGCTGGCGTCTTTGTCTTCGAGGTAGTTCAAATCCAGTCGGGCTTCATCATCCACGATGCCGACGCTGATCGCGGCAACCCGGCGCTTCACGGGCGATTGGGAAATTTTCCCCGCAGCGATCAGAGTCCGGCAGGCCAGTTCAATCGCCACGCAAGCCCCCGTGATCGCCGCCGTGCGGGTGCCGCCGTCGGCTTGCAAGACGTCACAATCCACCCAGAGCGTGCGCGGACCCAGCGCGGTGAGATCCACCGCCGCCCGCAGGGAACGTCCGATCAAGCGTTGAATCTCCGTTCCGCGTCCATCCGGGCGGCCTTTGCTGCTCTCGCGCGGCTTTCGCGTCAGCGTGGAATATGGCAACATGGAATACTCCGCCGTGATCCATCCTCCCGGGACCCCTTGTTCCTTCATCCAGCGCGGCACCACTTCCTCCAAGGTCGCGGCGCAAATCACCTTCGTGTTGCCAAAACTGATTAAAACCGAACCCTGGGCATGGGGAGCCACGCCGGGTTCAAGAATAACATTGCGGAGGTCTGTCGCCTCCCTGCCATCGGGTCGTGCCATGACGTTTCAAGGTGCAGGTTTACGCTCGTCTTGCGCAAGATTCTTTTCCATTTGCCTCAGCGGGAAACTTGCGATATTGGCTTTATCGGGCCGTGGCTTAGCTTGGAAGAGCGCTTTGTTCGAGATGGCTTCAGGGCATTTTCGCTCTCGTTCTTATAAAAACCTAGATTTCTCCCGATGATGGGTCGGATATCGGCAAGAGCGTTTTTTTCCATGCCTCGGAGTAGAGAAGACCCCACTCGGATTCGCATCGTCTCCGGCACACAAATCCTTGCGCCACAAGGTAGGGGGCCGGAGGCTCCAGCGCGGCGGCCGAAAGTTGGGTCGCGAGGCGAAAAAAGCGGTACATCGTCCAATGAATGGCTGCGGCTCGCAGGCGGCGCAAAAAGCCAGTTGCGGGAATTTGGAAATCCGCCACAAGCCAGAGTGCTTCGGGTTTAGCCGCGGCCGCCAGCCGTGGAATGAGGGTGGCTAACTGGGCCCCGGTGAAGCAATCGAGGACAAAATTTGTCACGATGAGATCGTAGGCATTGGTTGGCGGTCTCCATTTCAAAACGTTTTTTTGCAGGAAAATCACTCGATCCATCGCATGGTCCGTCCTGCGCAAACGAGCCCTGGCCAAATCCAACATGCAGAAGCTGGCATCGACACAGGTGATCCGGGCGGAGGGTTGCCGGCGAACGAGCTCAACCAGAAAGCGGCCGGGCCCCTCACCCACAAGAAGAACATTCTGACACACCGGCAGGTCGGTGAGATGCGCCCGGCGGCATCGGATAAGTTTTTTTCCGGCCAGAACGTTTTCCATCCAGTCATAATGACTGGCCAGGAGGTCAAATCCCGACGTGAGGATCCCGCGGTTCCACACGATCCACGATAACAGACCGCCCACGGCATACGCGGCGACATCCTTCCAGTCAGCCACAGCCCGTGGGAAGAACAGAGGACCCAATCCTTCGCAAATAGTGGACCAGACCAGCCAGTGCCCGACTATTTCCAAGGCGGTGGGGAAGCGACCATGGGCCCGCAGCCCAAGTCTCCTCTGAACCCAGAGAACGGGGGGCAGCGCGGCTGGAATCAGTAGAAGGTCTGCGAACGAGCCCGACAGAAAC
This sequence comes from Terrimicrobiaceae bacterium, assembly GCA_041746635.1. Classification (GTDB taxonomy): domain Bacteria; phylum Verrucomicrobiota; class Verrucomicrobiia; order Chthoniobacterales; family Terrimicrobiaceae; genus CAMASH01. Next base: position 26,720 of record JBGTGQ010000030.1, read on the forward strand.
GGCCAATCCAACCTGGGACTCACAACCCAACGGTTCAAGGCATAAGCCAAAATGGCCAGGACACACAGGGGATCAAAAGCGTAGCGAAACCGCCTCACAGGAGGCCGGTCATGACCAGCCCGGCCAGAGACGCGAGGAGCAACTTAAACAATAAAACCATGAGGTTAGAGACGTAACATAGGTGGGGCGCTCGTCAACAAACCTCCGCGGGCGGAATCGGGACGAAACGTTGGACGATGCTGTATCGTCACCGGCTATTTCGGTTTCCACTCGGGGGCGAATCTGCTTGCCCCTATATTTGCGCAAAGCGTAATATGCCCCTTACTGCAGCAAGAATATTTCCTCAAACAATATCGCTGTAAGTAACTAATTGCAAACCACATCGGGCCGTGGCTCAGCTTGGTAGAGCGCCTCGTTCGGGACGAGGAGGCCGCGGGTTCGAATCCCGCCGGCCCGACCATTTTCTACATGTGACCTTTCTGCCAGATCGAAACCAAACCCCAGGGCCGAGAAAACATCAGAGTTCGGCCGGATTGTTCAACAACTCAGCCACCCGCTTGAGCAATCTTCCGGCCGCCCCGCCGTCCAGCACCCTGTGGTCGAAGCTCAAGGTAAACGCCGCCTCGGTGATGGGGACAAATTCCTTCTTCGCCGGATCCCAATGCGGCACGATCTGACCCGCTCCCATGCCCAGCAAAAGCGTCTGTTCCGGCAAGGGAATGGGCGTCGCGATGGTGAGACCGAAAACCCCGTAATTGGTCACGGTGGCAATCGAACCGCCCATGTCTCCCGGGGGCATGCGGCGCTGCCGGGCCAGTTCGACCAGGCGGTTGTAGCGGTCAATCAAATCCACCAAGGGAAACTGATCGGCATTGCGGATGACCGGCACGAGCACGCCATCCTCGGCCTCGACCGCAAACCCGATGTCGATGGAGCGCGGGTGAATGATCCGGTCGCCGATGAGACGGCCGGCCGGCGCGCTGTTTTCCGAGAGGGCCATGGCCAGGGCGCGCATGGCGTAAAGAGCCGGGCCGGCCTTGTGCGGCGCGCAGGTTTTGCGATGCGCCAGCATGTTGTCCAGCCGCACGGGCAGAACCACCGTGGCCAGGGGCCGCGTGGCGCTGCGGCGCATGGCATCGGCCACGGCCACGCGCATGGACGAGGCCGGGGTGATGCGGTTGCGTTCGATGTCTTCGAGGAACTTTTCCAGATCCTCAATCGTCGCCCGTCCACCCGCGCCGCTGCCGGCAATGCCGGAAAGGTCGGCCGCGTGGAGTCCGAGTTCGGTCATGCGCGCCTTCATGCGGGGCGAGAGATAACTGGCGCCACCCGCATGAGCGGGCACGGGCAGGCCGCGCACGGTGGGCTCGACTTGTTGCGGGGCGGAATTTCGGGCCGGGCGTTTTTCTTTCTTCGCGCGCGGCGCGTCCTTGGACGGCGGCTTGTCGTCCAGCCCCAAACGCAGCGCCTCCTCGGCGCTGACTTCAATGTAACCGAGAATTGCGCCGACGGGATAGCTCTGGCCTTCCTCGGCGTTAATCTGGCAAACAATGCCCGAGCAGGGCGCCGTGACGCCCATCACGGCCTTGTTCGTCTCCACTTCTAGGATGTCCTTGTCGGCTTCGATGGCCTCGCCTTCCTTGAAGAGAAGTTTGACAATGGTGGCCTCGGCGATGGACTCGCCAAGCTGGGGCATCAATAGTGGAACCTGGGCCATGGGATTTTCGATTTGGGATTTTCGATTTGATTACACGTTCACATTTCCAAGAGCCGACGGGTAGCCGAGGTAATGGCGCTGGCGGTGGGACGATGGGCCGTCCACAGGTCGGGGTGATAAGGCACGGGGGTGTCTTTGGCGTTAAGGCGCTGCGGCGGGGCATCGAGCAGACCGAAGCCCTCGGCGGTCACGCGGGCGACGACTTCCGCCGATACCCCACCCCACGGCCAGGCCTCACTCACGCAAAGCATCCGCCCGGTGCGGGCCACGGAAGCCAGCACGGTGTCGGTGTCCAACGGCTTGACCGTGCGCAAGTCCACGATTTCGATTTCGTAGCCGTCCTCGGTCAGTTCCTTCGCCGCCGCCAGGGACTCATGAACCATCGCGCCATAGGTGACAATGGTCGCGTCACGGCCATGACGGGCCAGCCGGGCCTTGCCCACCGGCATGTTTTGCTCCGGCAGCTTTTCGGCCTTGAGGTGGTTATAGAGAAATTTGTGCTCGCAGAAAATCACCGGGTCATCGAGGGCAATGGCCTCCAGCAACATGCTGTAGGCATCCTCCACAGTGCCGGGAGTCATGACGATCAGACCCGGATAATGCGCATAGAGCGCCTCCATGCTCTGACTGTGAAACGGGCCGCTGCCGGATGTTCCACCGGACGGCAGCCGCACCACAATGGGACACGAGACCTCCGTCCGGTAAAAAAGCGTGGCCGCGTGGTTGACGATCTGATTGAAGCCGCAGGTCGAAAAATCCGCGAACTGCATCTCCACCACGGGACGCATCCCCTCAATGGCCGCGCCGATGGCCACGCCGACAATGGCATCCTCGCTCAGCGGCGCATCCAACACGCGGCCGGGAAATTTACCCGCCAGATTTTTCGTCACCTTGAAGGCCCCGCCGAAGGACCCGATGTCCTGCCCGTAAAGAAAAACCCGGGGATCGTCGGCCAGCGCCTTGGCCAGCGCGGCATTGATGGCTTCGAGATAAGTGATCATGTCTCGATAAAATTATCCGCCAGCCGCGTGTCGGAAATGGCCATCCATTCCTCCTCCGCCGGATCAGGTGACGCTTCGCGTTGCACCCTGGCGGCGGTGGAATCCACTTCTTTTTTGGATTCGGCCCGCCAACCCGCGATTTCCTCCGCCGTGGCCCAGTCTTGCTCCAAGGCAAAATCCTCCGCCACCTTTACGCAGTCGCGGCCCAGATGGGCGGCCTTTAGCGCGGGATCGATATAACTCCCATCATCGTGCTCGCCATGTCCGACCAGGCGCAACAAATCCCCCACCACCATCTGCGGACCACCGCCCTCGCGCGCATCCCGAACCGCGGTCCCAAGCACGCGCAGACATTCGGAAAGATTGGTGCCGTCCACGCGGTGCGAGGCCACCCCGTAGCCGGCGGCCTTCTCAATGAGATCCTTGCAGACGAACTGCCGGCTGGAGGGCGTTGAATAGGCGTATTGATTGTTGGCGATGACCAGCACGAGTGGAAGTTTTTCGACGGCGGCAACGTTAAGCCCCTCGTGAAATGCGCCGGTCGAGGTGCCGCCGTCGCCGATGCACGTGGCTCCGACCACGCCGGTTTCTCCCTTCATGCGGCGGGCCATGAGAGCGCCGGCCACCGCGGGAATCATCGCACCCAGATGACTGATCATGGCATAATATCCCTCCCGCGGGCGACCGCGATGGATGTTGCCGTCCCGGCCCCGCATGGAACCAAGTTGGGAACCCAGATAGGTGCGCAAGGTATCGAGCGACGTATCCCCGAAGGCCATGCGTCCGGCCTGATCCCGGATGAGCGGGGCAAAAATGTCGCCCTTGCGCAAATGGATCCCGACCGAAACGCTGAGAGCCTCCTGTCCCCGCCCGAGAAAAACCCCGCCCTTGATCGCTCCGGCCCGGTAGAGGCTGGCAAGTTTCTCCTCAAGAATCCGGGCCAAAAGCATGACCCGAAGGGCTTGAAGATATTCGGTTCGGGTAGGACCGGCTGGCCCGCGGGCGGATGACATCGCGTTAGAAATAGATCAGGGCCGCGAGGGCTGCAAATCTTTCGTGACCTTCAAAACATCCCCTCACGCCGCCGGGACGATGCTTTGCCAGAGGAGAAAAAATATCACGGCGAGAATGAGAAGGAGGATGGCGGTTTTGATCCGGGCGGAAAACAGCACGCGCGAAGGCAGGCGCTTTTTTTTTGGTTTGCGACCGGAACCACCCCGCCCCATGCCCGAAGAAATCGTCGGACCGGCGCTGACCGCGCGTTCGTGCGCCTGGGCACGCTTTAGCTCCTCCTGGGCGGCAATCTGGGCCGGAATGCGGATGAGTTTTTTTTCCAATTCCTGCTGCTTGCGGAGCACTTCCGCATGCAGCTGCTCCAACTGACGTTCCTCCGCCGAGAGACGCGAGACCTTGGAAGAAGGAGGCCGCGCCATGGATTATTGAGCGGACATGTGGGAGAAAACCCAGACCACGAGGGCGATGAGTCCCAGCAGCCAGAGAGGAAGGGTGAACGCCGCACCGGCCTTGAGCCAATAGGAGAACCCGCGTTCCTCAAACATGCCATACTCCTGCTCGTAGGAACCCGCGGCGCCGGATGAGGACGACTCGGCCGGGGCATCGACGGCGATCTTGGCCTGCGCCTTGATATAATCCGCGCGCGCATCCTCCACCGCGCTCAGGGCCTTGCTCAGTTCCCGGGGCAACTCGTTCGCGCCCCAGATCTTCGGATTGATGTTTTCGATGCCGCGCAGGTGCTGGGTGAAAGAATTGTGAATGGAGTTCAGCTGCTCCAGCCGCTTTTGCGCTTCCTCCGCCTCGCGCTGCACGGACGCCAGCGAACGAGTCAGCTTGTCCAACATGTCGCTGCGGCCGGTTTCGAGTTCGTCCTGACGACGCTTGAGTTCTTCGAGCCTTAGCTTTTGCTTCTCGATGTCCTCGAGCTGGCGCTTGAGTTTTTCCAGCTCAGTGTTGGTTTTTTGCACCTCTTCGCCGAGGTCTTCAGGATTATCCTCCACGAGGTCGAGCAGGGTATCCGAGGCTTTGCTGAAATCCGATGGCATAAAAAATCGCGGGCTTTAGCATTATTAAAGCGGCGGACAAAAAATTCCAGCACAAACAATCAGAGGGATTTCACGCTTCAACGTGTGCCTTTCGGAGCAGCCTAAAGGCTGGACTCCAACTCATCCGCAATCAATCAGAGCGTCCGCGGGCATCGACCGGCCAGCTTTCGCGAACAGCTTCTCCCTCCAGAACATGCACGCTGGCGGCGAGGTTCACCACCGGACAAACGTGAGCCGGCAAGAAACGCAGGCGTTGTCCGATTTCGAGAGACTCAACTCCCTCGCCCGTCACGTGGCCGTGTTCCTCGCTTACGCGGGTCACGGCCAGCGAAGGGTGTTCGAGGCAGCGACCGGAAAGGCCGGCCGGCGTTTTGTCGCCGCTGAAAACCTTGGAACCCGCGTCAATTAAAGCGAGGCTTGGGTCCGGTCGGTCCACCACGGTGGCAAGAATGGTCAGGGCCACATCTTCGGCCGCCATCACGCCGGTCGATTCCGCCAGGGCCAGATCGCCCAAAACATAACCCCCCGGACGCACTGCCTGAACATGGGGCCTTCCGGCCATGAAGGTGGCCGTGACACTGCAACCCGGCCAGAGGGAGGGCTCGCCGCCGATGGCTTCACGGGCACCGAGCAGGGATTCATACACGCGGTCCGCCATGTCGGCTGCGCTCTCCGACGATGATGCCCCGTAGGTGTGGCCTTCGTGGGTGTAGAGCCCGAGGAGTTCCATGCGGGGCGAGCGCCGGATTTTCTCCGCCACCGCAGCAGCTTGAGACGGATCGCGCACGCCCTCGCGATGCAAACCGGTGTCGATGGCCAACAGGACGGGCACGGTGATGTCCGCCGCAGCCAGCAAACGTTCGAGCGCATCGCAGTGGGGCGCGCTCGTCACGGCCAGGATCAGGCGGTCGATTTTCTGCTGGAGGGCGCGGACCCGCGGAGCCTTGGCCAGATCGACCAGCGAATGGGCGATAAAGACCTGCCGGACGCCGGAAGGAAGCAGGGCTTCGGCTTCGCCGAGTTTGGCCAAGGTGGCCCCCGCCGCGCCGAGTTCCAACTGCCGCCGGAGAATCGGCACCATCTTGTGGGTTTTGCTATGCGGCCAGAGTTCCGTCCCTCCGGCATCACAAGCGGATTGCATGGCGCGGAGATTTTTATCGAGCCGGACGGCGTCGATTACCACCGCCGGCGATTCGAGGTCCGCCAGGGATTTCATGAGGCAAAGCCTCCGATTGGTCCCAAAACTTTGGCAGGCCGCCCAACCCGGCGGGCACTGTAATCAATTCCCATGACCGCCTGCATTTCTCCCTTTCGCGTCTGTTCGCGTGTGGCGCGGGCCAGCTATTCTACACCAACCCTAGCTTCATCCGGCCTTCTTCGCTGATCATGGATTGACTCCACGGCGGGTCCCAGACGAGTTCGACTTCGGCGTCGGCCACGCCTTCGATGGCGAGAATTTTCTGCCGGGCATCGGCGGCGATGGCCGGGCCCATGCCGCAGCCGGGGGCGGTGAGGGTCATTTTGACAAGCACGGATTTTTCGCCTGCGCTTTTCTCGTCCACCTTGCAATCGTAGATGAGACCGAGGTCCACGACATTAACCGGAATCTCCGGATCGAAAACGGTCTTGAGTTGTAACCAGACGGCGTCCTCGGTCGGGCCGGAGATTTTTATTTCGGACTGCGCTTTCTCCGCCGCGGGATCGAGGCCGAGGGCATCAATATCCTTGAGGTCAAGGCGGGCCAGTCCGCCTGGCGTGGCCACAGTGTAGGTGCCGCCGAGGGATTGGGTGATGACGACGTTCATCCCGGCGGGCAGGGTGAGCGGATTGCCGCTGGGAATCTGGATGGCGTCGCAGTCGCGGGTGAGGGTGATTTCGCGATGGTCGTTCATAACGGGGTTTGCATTTTGATTTTCAAGCCGGCAGGCGTGGACATTCGCTCGAGCAGCGTGGGGGCGGAAGCCGGCGCTTCGGGGGCGGATTCGCCGGAGAGGGCATTTTTCAGGGCTCCCTCGACGAGTTGGGCGCAATGGATTTTCATGGGCGGCAAAGAACCGAGCGGCGCAGCCAGTTCTTCGCCCGACATGGCGATGGCCTCCTCGGAGGTCTTGCCGCGAATGAGTTCCGTGGCGACGCTGGCGACGGCTATGGCGGTCTGGCAGCCGAAGGTCTGGAAGGTGGCCTTGTCGATGATCTTGCGGCCGTTTTCCTCCTTGAACTTGACCCACATGCGCAACATATCGCCACAGTTTTCGCTGCCGACCGTGCCGACGGCGTCCGCGTCGGACATCTCGCCGATGTTTTGCGGATTCTGCAGGGCGGCCTGGATTTTGCCTTCGAGATCGTCGCTCATTCGAGGGTGTAGCGCGGCAGTGAAGGATCGATCTCGACGCTCCAGGCGTCGATACCGCCACGCAGGCATTTGACGTTGGTGAAACCGTGACCGGCAAAATACGACGCCGCGTCGAGCGAACGGGAACCATTGTGGTCCAGCAGAAGAAGCCGGCGGTCCTTGGGCCAGGTGGAGAGCGTTTCCTGCATGAGCTGCTGGTTGAAATGGCGGGAACCCTCGATGTGTACGGCCTCATATTCCTCGTGGGTGCGAAGGTCGAAGATGTCCGCCTCGCCCGCATCAAGCAGCTCCTTCACCTCTGCGGGGCCGATCATCATCTGTTCATCCTGGGCGTGAACGGAGCGCACATTTTCCAGAACCTCGTCGGGGTCGAGTCCGCCATTGCGTTCGCAAACCCCGGCCAGCGTTTCATCGGGGCGGAAGCCACAACTGGAGCAACCGCCGATGTGGTACTGGCGGAAAAGCGCCCGCTGGGCCCCCGGATAAGCCGCGAGCAATTCGGCCATGGTCATCTCTGCAATCGCTGTCATAGCGCAGAGACTATCGCGTCGGGCGGCGATTTCAACTATGGGCTCGCGGAGATCGCGGGGACTTCTATGATGACGGCATGAAATTTCGCGCCTTGGGGGAAGCCCGCTGGATCTTTGGCATACTCGCCGTCTGCTGGGTGGCGACCGTTGCCATTTTTCCCCTCCTGTCGGTGGTCGTCGCCGGCATGATGCTTTTCTCGCTGTATTTTTTCCGTGATCCCGAACGGGAGATTCCGGCGGACGAATCCCTGGCCGTTTCGCCGGCGGATGGCGTGGTGGTGGAAGTGAGCGAGGTGGAGGAAACGGAATTCCTGAACCGCCGCGTCCGCCGGGTGGGAATTTTTCTCTCGGTCTTCGATGTGCACGTGAACCGCGCTCCCATCGCCGGAGAGATCACACACTCGGAGCCTTTCACCGGACGCTACCTCGATGCCCGCAACCCAGACTCGGCCAAGCTCAACGCCCGCCGCACTTGGGTCTTCCAAGGGCCGCAAGCCACGGTGGTGGTACGGCAGATCACCGGGGCCATTGCCCGCCGCATTTGCGCATGGATGCAGGTGGGCGACACCGCCGCGCGGGGAGAGCGCTTCGGCATGATCCGGTTTGGCTCCCGCACCGAGGTGGATTTCCCGCTGGAGGCGGAAATTCTGGTCAAAATCGGCGACAAGGTGCAAGGCGGACAAACCCCCATCGCGCGGATGCCTGCGAAAAAATCATGAACCAGCCCGACGAGCCAAAAATTTACCTCCTGCCGAACCTGATGACGGCGGGAAATCTTTTTTGCGGATTCGCCGCCATGCGCAGCATCATCGAGGCGGCGCTGGTCATCCAACAAGGGCTCTCCGCGGTTGAGCTGTACCATCAGGCCCTGCTTTTCATTTTGGGTGCCTGCGTGTTTGACCTCCTTGACGGGCGGCTGGCGCGGCTGGGCGGAAGAGAGAGTCCGTTCGGACGGGAATTCGATTCGCTGGCCGATGTGGTCTCCTTCGGCATCGCACCAGCCATGCTAGTTTATCAGATCGTGCTGCGCGACTTTGCCCGTGCCGGCTGGTTGATCGCTTTTGTTTATCTTCTCTGCGGTGTCCTGCGGCTGGCGCGATTCAATTGCTACGCCATTGCCAAAAATGACAAGCCGTCGAATGAGTTCGTAGGATTCCCCATCCCCGCCGCCGCCGGGGTGATCGCTTCACTCACGCTTTTCATGTTATGGTTGGAGGAAGGTTCCAAGGAAATTGGCGCATGGAAATTCGCCCTGGCGGGATTGATGCTCTTTCTCTCCTTCATGATGTTCAGCCACGTGCGCTACCCCAGTTTCAAGGGGCTGGGCTGGCGCACCCAGCGATCCATGCCACGGTTTCTCCTCATCATCGTCATCATTCTGGTCAGCGCGATGTTCTACCAATGGGTGCCGGCCGTGCTTTTCGTCAGCTTCCTCGTTTACGGCTTTGTGCGCCCCTTTATCTCCAAGGCCATGCGGCATGAGATCGAGGACGAGATGGAGGATGACGAATCCGCCGAATCTTCGGAAGCCAAGGATTCTTAGAAAAAGATCGGGATGATCAGGATGGCGACGATATTCACCACCTTGATCATGGGATTGATCGCGGGTCCGCTGGTGTCCTTGTAAGGGTCTCCCACGGTGTCGCCGGTTACTGCGGCTTTGTGCGCCTCGGAACCCTTGCCGCCAAAATTTCCTTCCTCGATATATTTTTTTGCGTTGTCCCAAGCCCCCCCGCTGGAGGTCATGGAAATGCCCATGAACAAACCGGTGACGATGCTGCCCATCAGGACCCCGCCGAGAATGACCATGCCGCCGGGCAGTGCCGCCACTGCGACCACCGCCACCACCGGTAGCAACGCGGGGATGATCATTTCCTTAAGCGCAGCCTTGGTCACGATATCCACACACGCGCCGTACTCCGGAGTGTCTTCGCCCTTGAGAATGCCGGGATGCAGGGCAAGTTGGCGGCGCACTTCATTAACCACCGCCCCCGCCGCGCGTCCCACCGCATTCATGCTGAAGGCGGAAAATAGATAAGGCAGCAGGCCACCAATGAAGAGCCCGATGACGATTTGCGGATCCTTGAGGGAGAAGGCGAGAAGCGTGTCAATTTGGGCCTCGGTCATGTGACGCACAACTTCCAAGTGGTGCTTCAGATCCACATAATACGAACCAAAAAGCACGACCGCGGCCAAGCCCGCGCTGGCAATGGCGTAACCCTTGGTCACGGCCTTCATGGTGTTGCCCACGGCGTCGAGATCATCGGTGATGGCGCGGACTTCCTTGGGCAGGCCACTCATCACGGCAATGCCACCGGCGTTGTCGGTGATGGGTCCGAAGGCATCCAACGAGATGATGATGCCCGACAGCGAAAGCATGGACATCACGGCAACGGCGATTCCGTAAAGACCGGCCGCGCTGTAGCTGAGCCAGATGGAAGCGGCAATGCACAGGACCGGCAGCGCGGTCGCGTGCAAACCGACGCCGATGCCGGCGATGATGTTGGTGGCGTGACCGGTCACGCTGGCTTCCGCGATTTTGCGCACGGGCGAATAAGCGGTGGAGGTGTAATAGTTGGTGATCAACACCGCCGCCCCGGTCATGACCAGCCCGATGATGGCCGCAAAATAAATGCCGCCCGCAGAATAGACTGCTTCCGATCCGCTGAGAACGTCCGTCACTTTCAGGCCGCCTTGAAAAAGAATGGTGGTAACCGGCCAGAAAGCCAGTGCGGCAATGAAGGCGCTGATCAACACGCCGCCCATGAGCGCATTGGCCGGCTTGGCCCCGGACAGATTGACATAAAGAATGCCAATAACCGAGGCGATGATGCCCAGGCCTCCCAAGATAAACGGATAAACCACCGCCGCTCCCGACACGCCACCCGCCGTTAGCGCGGCCACGAGGATCGCACCGATCAAGGCTACCTCGTAGGTCTCAAAAACATCCGCCGCCATGCCGGCGCAGTCGCCCACATTGTCGCCCACGTTGTCCGCGATGGTGGCCGGATTACGCGGGTCATCTTCATCAAGGTTTGATTCAACCTTTCCGACCAGATCCGCCCCGACATCCGCCGCCTTGGTGTAGATGCCGCCCCCGAGGCGCGCGAAAACCGAAATCAACGAGGCACCCAAAGCCACACCCACGAGGCTGGCGACCGCCTTTTCCGGGTTCATTTTCAGCATCACCAGCCAGAAAATTCCCACGGAAAGCAAGGCCAGCCCCACCACTAGAAGTCCGGTCACGGCGCCGCCATTGAAAGCGGCCTGCAAAGCTTTTTTCCGGCTTTGGGTGGCCCCCTGCGCGGTGCGCACGTTGGCCACGACCGCAACCCGCATCCCAATATAACCGGCCACCAGGGAACAAACCGCCCCAAGCAGAAAACCCAGCGAAGTCGGCAGGTCACGCAGAAAAGTCAGCAGGACAAAAATCACTACCGAAATCACACAGATCGTGGCGATCTGCCGGTTCAGATAGGCCTTTGCACCCTCCTGGATGGCTCCCGCAATCTGTCGCATGCGGTCGTTGCCCGCGGGCGCACGCCGAATGAAGGTGATCAACACGACCGCCGCCACCAGCCCACCAATGGCACAGAGCAACGACAATGGAATTCCTTGGGCGAGTAAAAAATCGGGTGACACGAGATAGGGTTCGGGTTGGAGGGATGGAAACATTAGTGCAGCTTCTTTTGGAAGCAATGTCGATTTATGGATCTGTCGCTAGCGGGGCGTGCAGCGATCCGAACGCATTCACCTTGCGGAAACGGCCAGAATTCGCCTCGATTTCCCGCCAGGGAACCTCTACCCCGCCAGCAGCGAGAGAATCGCTTTTTGCGCATGCAGCCGGTTTTCCGCCTGCCGGAAAATCGTGTCCGCCTGCGCCTCAAAAATTTCCTCCGTGATCTCCTTGCCCCGATAGGCCGGCAGGCAATGCATCACCAACGCCCCCGGAGCCGACCGCAGCAATTCCGCATTGATTTGGTAGCTTTGAAATTGCGCCTCACGAAACGCCTTTTCCTCCTCCTTGCCCATGCTCACCCACACATCCGTGTAGAGCACATCGGCATCCTTCGACGCCTCCGCCGGATCCGTCGTGACCAGGATCTTCCCCCCCGACCGCGCCACCAGATCCGCGGGCGGCTGAAACCGCGAAGGTGCGCCAATCCGCAATTCAAAACCCAAACGCGCCGCCGCCCAGATCCACGACCGCGCCATGTTGCAATCCCCGTCTCCGATAAATGCCAGGCGGAGCTTGCTCAAATCCTTCCCCGCCTCGCGGATGCTGAACAAATCGGCCAGCACCTGGCAGGGATGTTCCTCATCCGTCAACGCATTGATCGTCGGGATGCCGCTGAACTCGGCAAAGACATCCACATCGCTTTGCGCAAATGTGCGGATCACCGCGCCGTGCAGCATCCGCCCCATCACCCGCGCCGTGTCTTTGATCGGTTCCCCCCGTCCGAGTTGGATATCGTCCGCCGCCAGAAAAATCACATCCCCGCCCAGTTCCCGAATCCCGACCTCAAAAGAGATGCGCGTGCGCGTGGACGACTTGGCAAACATCATGGCCCAGCATTTATGCCGCAGAGGATGCGCCGCATGACGGCCCCGCTCGGCCTTCATCACTCCGGCCAAAGTGACAATTTCTTCGATCTCCGCGGGGGAGAGCGACTCAATGGACAAGAGATGCTTCACCCGGCACGAAGAACCAAAAAACCGCCTTCCTGTCGAGGGAATCGTCCCGATGAAATTCGTGGCATCGGCTTCCAGCCGATGCGTTGTGGGGGATGCAGAACCACCCCTGATTAACGCACGAGCAGGATGCTCATGCCACGGAATCTTCAACCCAGCACCCGCCCCAATACCCCCAACGCTTCATCCGCCTCCGCTGCGGTGATATTCAGCGGTGGCAACAACCGCACCACCCGCTCTCCGGCCGGAATGGTCAGCAGTCCCTCCGCCATCAGGGCCTTCACCACCTCCAAAGCCGCGATTCCCTCCGTGAGTTGGATTCCCAGCATCAGGCCCAGACAACGCACTTCTTCGAGCTTCGCGCTGCCCAGCCCCCGGATTGCCCCGGCCAACCTCGCGCCCTGCGCCACCGCGTTGGCCCGCAGACCATCCCGCTCAATAATCTCCAGCACCTTCATCCCCGCCGCGCACGAAATAGGATTTCCCCCATAGGTCGTCCCGTGCGTCCCGGGTCCCAGGGTGTCGCACAATCCATCCTTCGTCGTCGCCCAGAAGGCCCCAAGCGGAAACCCATTGGCAATCCCCTTCGCCCAGCTCACCCCATCCGGCATCACATCAGGCACCAGAGTTTTCCAACCGCACCAATCGCCCGTCCGTCCCAACCCGCACTGGATCTCATCGAAAAGCAGCAGCAACCCGTGCTCATCACAAATTTCCCGCAAACCACGCAAAAACTCCGCTGTGGCAATATGGATGCCCCCTTCCCCCTGCACCGGCTCCACCAGGATGGCGCCGGTCCTTGGCCCCACCGCCGCCCGCACGGCGGCTAGATCGCCATAGGGCAAATGCTGAAAACCTTCGAGCAGCGGAGCGAATCCCTTCTTCACTTTCTCCTGCGCCGTGGCCGAGATCCCCGCCATCGTCCGCCCATGGAACGAATTGCCAAAAGTGATCATTTCATACCGCCCGGATTCCGAGCCCCGCTTGCGCGTGATTTTGATCAGCCCCTCATTGGCCTCCGCCCCGCTGTTGCAAAAGAAAACCTTCCCCGGCCCCGTCAGTTCCACGAGCCGCCGCGCCAACTCCCCCTGCGGCTGCGTGCGGTAGAGATTCGATGTGTGCACCAACGTCCGCGCCTGCTGACTGATGGCCCCGGTGATTTCCTCATGCGCATGCCCCAGCGAACACACCGCAATCCCCGCGCCGAAATCCAAATACTCCCGGCCGGCAAAGTCCCACACCCGGCACCCCAGCCCACGGGCGATTTCGAGATCGAACCGCCCATAGGTCGGCATCACATAGTCAGCGTAGAGAGACGAGAGGTTGGACATTTGGTGGTGGAATTGGACAGGAAAAGAATCGAAAAAACGAGTGTTTCGTCAGCGAACGCGCAGTAAAGCGCAATACATTTCTCATCCCCCGGAACCGTCCCAGCGCGATAAAAACTGGATGTCAACCGCACCTCACAACTTAAAGTTCAGGCCACGCCGTTGTCCCAATTTCCGGCCGTATTCCAGTCACCGTTTCCCGGATTGATCCAGGTGGTCTGGGCGAGAGCCGATGCGGAAAACGCCATCGAAAGGAGGGGGACACAACTGGGCAGCCTCTTAAACAGGGCGTTTAATTGGGTCTATCCAGAAGTTCCTCCCCGCTGGGAAGTTAAATTTTTCCTCCCCCTACCAATTTATCAGATCATTCCCTTAAGGGTGCATTCCCTTGGTGAATTGCCACCAGTGGAATCGATCCCACTCCAGAGTCCAGGCGGCCGAACCGACATCGTTCTCCCGGGTTGGCCCGCATGCTTTCATGGTATTCTCGAAGAAGTGATTCGGCAAAAAATTTGCCAATGCGCGGGAAAGGCCGCAAAGCTGGGAGCATCCATGTTTCACGCTATGCTGGTCGTTTTTAGTCTGGGCATCGTCTATTTTCTCGCGGCGATTCCCACCGGTGTGGCCATGCACCTGCATCCGGCCACGGCGGCAGTTTGCGCTTGGGCCGGCTACACCGCAATTGCGACAGCGATGCTGCTTGTCCGCGAACCAGCCCGGCAGTGGTTGGCGGCGAAATTTAAAATCTCCCTCGTGCCGAACCCGGAAAAGCGGTTCTGGCGCGTCTGGCTGCGCTGGGGTCTGCCGGGGCTGGGGCTGCTCGCTCCCGTGACCTGCGGCCCGTATTTTGCCGCGCTCATCGCCCTGGCCTTGGGGGAAAAACCCCGGCGCTTGATGTTGTGGATCGCCGTCGGAGTCATTCCCTGGTGCATCCTCTTCGCCATTCTCGCCGCCACCGGCAGCGGTCTCTTGAAAAAATGACGCCATGAGACCGTTTCCCAAAAAATCCCTCGCCGCCATGATCGCCGTCCGAGCGTTACCCGGCTCTCCGCGCCACGGCGGCGACGACCGGGCAATTGTGCGCGAGGCGTTGGACGATCTCGCTCATTACATCGTGGCCGGAGTGGATGCCATCGTCCTGGAAAACAGCCACGACCTGCCCTACATCAAGCCGCCGCTTCCCGCGAAAGCCGTCGCGCTCATGACCCGCATCGCCCGCGGAGTCCGCCAACGTTTTCCCGGGCCCGTCGGCATCCAGATGCTCGAAGCCGCCAACGAAACCGCGCTGGAAATCGCCCACGCCGCCGACCTCGATTTCCTGCGCGTGGAGGGCTACGTCTTCGCCCACATCGGCGGGGCCGGGTTGATCGAAGGCTGCGCCGGACACCTCCTGCGCCAACGCAAGCAACTCAAGTGCGAGCACATCAAAATTTTCGGCGACGTTAAAAAGAAGCATTGTTCACACGCGCTCACCGGCGATCTCGACATCGTCGATGTGGTCAAGCAGACGGAATTTTTTCTGGCGGACGGCGTGATCGTCACCGGTCCGCGCACCGGCGAATCCCCCGACATCCGGGAACTCCAGCGGGTGAAAAAAGCCGCGCACGTTCCTGTCCTCATCGGTTCGGGCCTGACCCCCAAAAATATCGCCTCCTACCTGCCGCTGGCCGATGTTTTCATCGTCGGCTCAACCCTGCGTGAAGGCGGAGGTTTTCTCGGCCGGCTCGATCCGGCGCGATTGCAGGATTTTGTGAGGGCTTTTCGCAAGAAGTGAGCCACAGGCGAAGGATTTCAAAAAATCAGCCATCCTGGGATTCGGCCCAAAACGCGCCGAACACCGGGGGAATTTCGCGAATCATTCCACGCAAGCTGAGTCCCTCCTTCCGCAGCGCCGCGTCGAGTTGCTCCTCGGAGTGATCCGGGGCGGCAAGCAGTCTTTCCAGAACCTGCCGGTGCTGCGCGAAGCGGTCACGGTAGGGATGGCGTTCGTCCGTCCAATGACAGACAAGACGTTTGCGCAGCCGGGGAATCTTCCAGAACATGCGTCCGTATTCCCAACGGGCCAAATCTTGATAGTTTGGATACAACCCCTTCATAATAATCCCACCTCGCTGGCCCAAGCGGCGTGTTTGCGGTCACGGGGTTCATTACGGCGAAGTTTGGGGGCTAGGAGGTCTGCCGGATGAGGGACAGTAACCTCTAGATTCCCGTAGATTTTTTGGGAAGACCGGGCGATCCAGTCCGGCGGAAGTTCTCCCAGCACCGTTGAGGGCATGAGATTCACATGCCAACCGTGCCGCAGCTCAAATTCACTGCCAATGAGTGCCTCGTAGCAAAGTTCCGCCACGGCATCGCTTGCAGTCACCGGATCCACATCCATGCTGTTTTCCGGGAGGGCGACTTCCTTGCCGGACTGAGCGGCATGCCAAAGCAATCCCCCGCTGCCGATAAGGATCAGGGAGGAACCAGCCGGAAGTCTGGCACCCCAATCCTTCAGCCAGTCCTCGATCTGGGAGGGATGACGCAGTTCTTTTTTTGGCATGGCGGAAACCCTACCGGTAATCGTCGCGCCACTCAAACCAACTCTTGGCTGTTGGCCTCACGGCTTGCGATAGAATCGGATCGCCTCGATCCCGCTGCCGAATTCTTTCAGCGGATAGACTCCCTTCTCCCCTCCCCGGCCCGGATCGCGAATGAGATAGTCGTAACCCTGCTTGCCGCAGATGACCACAAAGTGCGTGATGCCGTTCGGGTAACGCAACCGCGCAATCACGGGATTGCCTTCAAGCAGGTTTTTATCAATGAGAAAAAACGACGGCTTGTCCTCGTAATGGGGCAGGAGTTTCGCCGTGAACGCCGGGTCAAACTCCGCCGCCTTCTCCCAATAGATCCAGCCCTCCGGGGTGTAGCCACCCGGCAGCGCGGTGAGAAATTTGTTCAGCCGTCCGGGATCCACATCCACCCCATAACCCGCCAGCGTCATCGCCGCCGAAGCCACCGCACAGCCCTCCGCGCCCAGCGTGCCGGGGGTGGAAGCCAGGGCATCCGCCGCCCAGCGCGGATCGGATTGAAAAAACTGCGGCACATAAAGCTCGGTGCGTCCGGGAAAATACCACCCGCCGGAAGCCGGGATGGGCTTTTTGGCCATCCACTCCATCGTCCACCAGCCTGCCCAGGCGAAGAGGCCCAGTACGACGAGCAGCAGAACTGTGAAAATCCGCCTTGCGGTCATGACTAAGCGAATCTTGTTTAGCCCAGATGATTTCGCGAGCCCTGATTTTTGCCCTCCTACCCACCGCTGCGGTTTTCGCCGACATCAATCCGCTTGTCCTCGCACAAATCCGCACCATGCCCGCCGGCGGCGGCTATGCGACCAACCTCGCCGCCCACGCCGCGCTGGCCGCCTCCGTCGAAGCCGCGCCATCCGTTCGCCTCAGGCCGGAAAAGGCCATGCCCGGCTATTGCTCCGGCGCCACCTATCTGGTCTTTCTTAAAACGCTGGATGCACTGCAGAAACGCGGCGCCATCACTCTGACCAGCGAAACCTGGCAGGCCCTCGTTCCGCGCCTGCGTCCGGACGGCACCGACACCCTCCCCGACGGCGAGAGTGTCTGGGGCCGCTGGAACGCCAACGGCCCCGGCACCGCCCGGCTTTTCCACGAACTTGGCCTCGGGCCCAACTTCACCGACTTCGCCAAGGCGAAACCGGGCGATTTCCTCAAGATCTTCTGGACCGACGCCGTCGGCAAAAAAGAAACCGGCCATTCCGTGATCTTCCTCGGCATCGAAACCAAGGACGGCGTCGAGCAAGTCCGCTTCTGGTCCAGCAATCAACCGGATGGCTTCGGCGAAAAAGCCGTCCCGCGCGAAAAAATCGCCCGCGCCATTTTTTCCCGTTTGGAACATCCCGGAAAAATCGTGCGCTGGAGCCAGTTGCCGGAACGCGACGCCTACCTCGCCAGCCTGCTCAAAACCGAGTCCAGTTTCGCCGAGGCCAAAAAAATGTCCGGCCTTTGATCAATACCGGCGAGCGAGTCAGGGGGTCCCCAGCTTGGTCATGGATGAAGTCCGATTCCGCCCCTCACACCTAAACTTAAACGTAAACTCCCGGCGTTTTTTCCGAGTGCAGGGTTTATGTTTAAGTTTAGGTGTAAGGGCGGGAACTCCCCCTATTGACACTCCGCCGGACTGCCTCCATAGTCCCCGGCCCGCCACTTCGGCAGGAGACGACACTACTATGGATAAAATTCGCAACATCGCCATCATCGCCCACGTTGACCACGGGAAGACCACGTTGGTGGATCAACTTCTCAAACAGGCGGGCACGTTCCGCGCCAACCAGAAAACCGACGAGCGCATGATGGACTCGATGGATTTGGAACGGGAAAAAGGCATCACCATCCGCGCGAAGAACGCGGCGTTTCGTTGGAACGACTACCATATTAATATCGTGGACACCCCCGGCCACGCGGATTTCGGCGGCGAGGTCGAGCGCATTATGAAGATGGTGGACGGCGTGCTCCTCGTGGTGGACGCCCACGACGGCCCGCAGGCTCAGACGAAATTCGTGCTGCGCAAGGCGATGGAAAACGGTCTCAAGCCCATCGTGGTGATCAATAAGATTGATCGCGAAAACGCCCGCCCGCACAAGGTGCTCGACATGGTTTTCGAGCTTTTCCTTGAACTCAACGCCACGGACGAGCAGCTCGATTTTCCGCACATCTACGCCAGCGCCAAGGCCGGCTACGCCAAGCGCGAGCTGGTGGACCCCAGCGAAACAATGGTTCCGCTTTACGAAGCGATCGCGTGGCACATTCCCGCGCCCAAGAAGTCGGACAAGGAATATTTTCAGTTCCTCGTTTCCAACCTCGACTACAGCGATTACCTCGGCCGAATCGCCTACGGACGCATTGTGAGCGGCAGCGTGAAGGTGGGCCAGAGCGCGGTATGTTTCCATCACACCGGTAAAAAAACCCGCGCCAATGTCACGGCGGTATTCAGCCATGAAGGACTGGAAAAAGTCCAGATCGAGAGCGCCAGCGAGGGCGACATCGTGGGCATTACCGGATATGAGGACGTGTTTATCGGCGAGACCATCTCGGACAACGAGGACCGCGAGCCCCTGCCTTTCGTCCACATCGATCCTCCCACGATCACGATGAAAATCTGCGTGAACGATTCGCCCCTGGCCGGCCGCGAAGGCAAGCTGCTGACCGCCCGCCAGATCCGCGACCGTCTGACCAAGGAAACCCGCACGAACGTTTCCATCAGCGTGACCGACACCGATGTGGCCGGTCACTTCGAAATCAAGGCCCGGGGCGAAATGCAGATCGCGGTGTTGGTCGAGCAAATGCGCCGCGAGGGATTCGAGATTCTTGTGTCGCGCCCGGAGGTAATTTTCCAGCGCAGCGAGGATGGTTCGCTGTTGGAACCCTTGGAGACCCTTTTCGTGGATGTGCCGCCGGAAAATTTGGGCGACATCCTCCAATCGCTGGCCGGCCGCAAAGCCGAGATCACGAACATGCAGCATAACCCGCACAATGTGTTGGTCGAGGCGGTGATCCCGACGCGCGGGCTGATCGGTTTCGAAACCGATCTGGTCAATCTGACCAAAGGCCACGGCATCGCGAGCCACCTTTTCAAGGAATACGGTGCCCACAAGGGCGACATCCCGAGCCGCGGCAAGGGCGTGCTCATTTCCATGGAAGGCGGCATCAGCATGGCCTACGCGCTGGACACCATCCAGGAACGCGGCCGTCTCTTCATCGGACCTCAGGAAGAAATCTACGAAGGCATGATCATTGGCGAAAACGCCCGTCCGGACGACATGCCGGTCAATCCCTGCAAGGCCAAAAAGCTGACCAACATGCGTTCGCAGGGTGACGGCAAAGGCATTTCCCTCGCGCCGCCGCTGGTCATGACACTCGAGCGCAGCCTCGAATACATCGCGCCCGACGAATACGTCGAAGTCACGCCCAAGAGCCTGCGCATGCGCAAAAAAATCCTCGACGCCAACCAGCGCAAGCGGGCCACCTCCAAGGTGGCTTAAAACCTTGATCAACGGTATCACCGCGCTGGTCCTCGGCGTGATGGTTTACTCCCGCTGGCCCTCGGATTCCTTCTGGGTGCTGGGCCTTTTCTACGGGATCAACTCGATTTTTTGGGGCGTCTCCCTGCTCGCCCTTGGTTTCGGAGCGTCCAAGCCGGGTGCAGGTTGAAGGCTGCCGGTTCTCCGACACTATAACATACTCTCCGCAGTGGGGGACGGAGGATTTCTTCAGTGCCAGCCTCGTCGGATAGAGGTGAACAGGCGGTTAGGCGGCTTTTGTCCCTGTCCAGACCGCGCATTCCCTGCTAAGCCGGATACGTGGCCAAAAAAATTCCCCTGACCGCCATCCAAACGCCCCTGCAAAATCCTTTTGCGGGTCTAGTCAGCGAAGGCTTGCCGGAGGGCATTGTGGAAGTTGCAGCTCCCACTACGGCGGCAAAACCCAAACGGCCCCGCATCGTCCTGCGCCGGGAAAAAGCCCGCCGGGGTGGCAAGACGGTCATCGTCGCCGGCCAGCTTCCGACGCATCTCTCGCCCCCGGAAATCGCCAACCTGCTCCGCTCCGCCCGCAAGGCTCTGGGCTGCGGCGGCGCGGTGATTGAAAGGGAAATCGAGCTGCAAGGCGATCAAGCGGAACGGGTGCGAGCTTTCTTTGAAAGTTCAGGATTTGCGGTGGGCGGGGTGTAGGTTTCCGCCCGCTCGAGCAGGGTAAAGTGAACGCCATCAGGATTTCCCGTTGCTCCCGCCGGAGTGGTCGTGTAAATCCTCGGTGATGGCCCGTCGTGGAAAAAACTCCATCAAACCCCTCTGGATAATTATTGCCGTACTTCTTCTCGCGGGCGCGTTTTTCGGATCTCGACTCTTTATCACGGCCACGGCCGAACCCTTCCGCACCATCGCGCTTCTGGATGTAAAGGCCTATCTGGACAACGCCAACAGCCTGCGCAGCAACGTTTATAAGATCGAAGGCGAGGTGCGCGATTCACTCGCCTGGTCCCCGACCACCGGTCGTCTTATTGCGGTCAGCGTCAATGAGGGAACGGATGTCATTCCGGTGCTGGTCACCACCAATTTCAACCACATTAACATCCAAAAGGGGCAGAAGTTTATTTTCCTGCTGGAAGTGGATAATCATGGTATACTCCGCACGAAAGATCTGACCAAAGCATGAAATCTCCCCTGCTGATTTGCCTGGCTTTCTCCTCTCTGGCCTTCGGCCAGGTTCCCGATGCCCCCGCCCCCACTCAACCCGCTCCGCCTGCGGCAGAACCCTCCACAGGGGGGCCGGAAAAACCGGCGAATTCTGCAGGCGGCTCCAGTTTTTTAGGCAAGGATGTCCCAATTTTTAATCCGGGCAGCGAGATCGTGTCTTGGGATGGCAAGAATTGGAACATCAACAACAACCGGGTGTTTGAGGCGCGGTTTGAGAAATATCTGAACGCACCGCCGTCCACTTCGGATGCCAATCAGGAATACGAGGCCATCCTTCAGCAAATCATGGACAAACTCTCCCCGGGTCGGGTCACCCCGAAATCGACGGACGAGGCGTTTCAACTTCTGGCCAAGGCTTCCGAATTTCAGGAGGACGCCAATCTCTGCGACGGCATCGCGTATCAGGTCTATTCCGCCTGGCTGGCAAAAAACAACAACGAACGGGTCAGTGCGGCCAACAAGGGCCTGGAGGACGAACGCAAAAGACTCGAATGGAACGCCAAGATTACCGCGGAAGGCAGCCGGCTCGATGGCCCCTCCTCAAGGGGCGACGGCATGGCCGCCGAGTGGCAAAAACAACAGCAACTCAGGCGCGACATGGAGATGCAGCCGCTGATCACCCGCATCGCGGAAATTCAGGCGCTCATTAAAACCAACCAGCTCAAACGCGAGGTGGCGGAACTGCAAATTAAAATCGAGTTTCAAACCCTCATCGTCCAGCATTTCCTCCAGCGGCGCTTCCAACATGCCGTGATCGGAACCCGTTTCTATCGCAACATCTTTGCCGACGGCGACAGCCAGCTCCGCGTGGGCGAGGACGCCAAGAGTCTCTTCGCCAAGACCACCGGCCTCCCGCCCACCATGGGAACCATCGATTCGCTGGCCAACGAAATCATTCGCGACGTCCGCGAAGGCGTTCACTCCTTCAAGTTTCTCCTCGAAAAAAACGAATTGGAGAGCGCTTCCAAGCGGCTGGCCGAGACCTTCATCATCGGCGAATATCTGCCGGACATCCGTACGCTCAGCCGCGAGGACAAGCGCAAGGCCCTCGCTTTCGTGCAAAAATTCAACCAACTCATAAGCGCCTTGGAAGTCAAGGACTACACCCTGGCCGAAACCTTGGTTAAGGAGTTGAACGAGACCGCCCAGGATGCCGACACCTCGAAACCCACCGCCGCAATCGAAACGGCCCGCCAGGTTTCCGCCATGCATATTGCCAAGGCCCGCAACGCCGCCGTCAGTGGCGACCAGGCGACACTTGAAGCCGAATTAAAGGCCGCCATGGAAATCTGGCCGCGCAATCCCGACCTGACCGAAGTTTCCAAAATGATCTTCTCCCAGGCCGATGTGCAGTCCCGCGCGCTGGTCGATTTCAACCAATTACTCAGCCAGAAAAATTACCGGCAGATTTTCGACGACAAGATGCGTTTTATCGCCGCCACCTCGATGTATCCGGAAAAGCAGGAGGAATTGCGCAAGGTGCTCGACGACATGCAGGTCATTGAAACCGCCATCATCCAGGCGCAGGAAATCGAAAAGCGCAGCAACTATGCCGGCGCGTGGGAAAGCGCCGAGAAGGCTTTCCAGAAATACCCCAATGACAACAAGCTAAACCAGATTCGTGCCAACCTGACAATCGAGGCCTCGGACTTTGTGCAAGCCATCCGGAAAGCCCAGGACCTCGAAAGCCGCAAACAACCGGGATCGAGCCTCGCTTGGTACCTAAAGGCCTGGAATAAATACCCTCAAAGCGAGTTTGCCAAAGAAGGCGTCGAACGCTTGACCAAGGAAGTTTTGCCTGACGCAAGTTGACCGTTGGAAGCGCCGGCATCTTGCCCAATACTGTTGCTTTAGCACTTGACGATTTGCAAACGGGGAGTCAATCTGCGGCATGGGTCGTCAGGCAAAGACACTTCCGGTCGGCGGGGATAATACCCGTCATTTGAGTGCAGGGCTGATGGCGGCGTGTTTCCCCGCCCTCACGTTACAACGCATCATTGAGGAGAGCGGGCGGGCGAGCAAGCGTGTGCGGGATTTGCCGGCTGTTGTCGTTGCCTACTATGTGATTGCTCTGAGCTTGTTTCCCGCCATCGGCTATCGGAGCGTGTTGGAATGGTTGCTGGGCGGTTTGCGCTGGCTTGATGCCGGGCATTTCAGGGTCAGCGGCAAGGGTTCGTTGAGTCGGGCGCGCGAGCGATTGGGCGAGGAGCCGATGCGCAGGGCTTTCCGGGAGTTGGCCCACCCGCTCAATCGCAAGGATCTGCCGGGGAGTCACTGGAGGGAGTTTCATCTGGTGGCCATTGATGGCACCACCCTTGCGCTTCAGGATACCGCGTCCAATGAGGAGGCCTTTGGCCGTTCATCCAATCAGCATGGCTCGGCGGCCTATCCGATCTGCCGCTGTGTGGTGCTCTGCGAGGTCGGCACGCATATGGTTTTCGCGGCAGCGCAGGGAGGCTATTGTGATGGGGAGACAACGCTGGCCCAAGAAGTTCTCGCTCGTCTCAAGCCTGGCATGTTGTGTTTGGCCGACAGGCTTTTCCCCGGCTACGATCTGTGGAAGCAGGCGGCGGCCAGCGGTGCGAATCTACTGTGGAGAGCCAAGGTCTCGCTGCCGCTCACGCGGCTGGAAACACTGGAGGATGGATCGTGGATCGCTCGATGGCTGCCAAAGGAGAAGAAAAAGACCGAGCCACAAGGCGTGCTGGTCAGGGTGATCGAGTATCGGCTGGTCGGCTCCGATGGGGGCGGGGTTGACGCCACGTATCGTTTGCTCACCACGCTGTTGGATTGTCGCGAGGCTCCCGCGCAAGAGTTGGCCAGCCTCTATCCCGAGCGCTGGGAGGTCGAGTTGACGATCAAGGAAGCCAAGGAAGTTCTCCGCGGCAAAGAGATCACTTTGCGCAGCAAAGTTGCCGAACTCGTGCGCCAGGAGTTTTGGGGCTTGTTGCTGGCCCACTATCTGGTGCGCCGGACGATGGCGCTCGCGGCGCTGGATCGGGGACAAAACCCTCACGCACTGAGCTTTTCCCGAAGCGTTGAAATCATCAAATCCACTCAGGCAGGTCCCGTCCTGTCTTTTTCCCCCTAGAGCATTTTAAAAAATGTCGTGGCCGCAGGAATTGTAGCCGCCCTGCTGTGTCAGGGCGTTCTCCCGGCGCGGCGACGCAGCGCCGCGGCTACAGTAAAACGAAAACCGCTCTAAAATCCGGGCAAACGTGTTTCTTTCCGTTCTCCGAGACATCGGAGCGAGTCGGACTTCTTCAAGTCGCGGAAAATCCAAGCCACGGGTCCTGAAAAGAAGACCTCCACAAAAGTTTCCCACCAGAAGACTAGGAACAACGGTGGCGTGCCGTCCGACCTCAAAAGAAGTGGTGGCGTGCTAAAGCAACAGTATTTGGCAAGATGCCAGTGCACCCTGAACTGATGCTGGCTCGACCAATTTTAATCACACCGGAGCCGTGAAGGTCACAGTTTTTCGCACTGGACAACCCGGAGGTTACTGGTTTAAGAGTCTCATTATGAGAAAATCAGGCGTAATTTTTGGGGTTCTGGTGATGGTGGCCTTAGCTGCACCTTCTGCGCGCGCCATCGTCGTAATCGCGGCTGATTATCCAACGGCTCCCGCGAGCGGAGCCACGGCGTCAAATAAATCCCAGCTCTCCCAACTAGTCGCGCTTTATCAAAATGATGTCGCGCTTCTGGCCAATTCGGATAAAAATTACTCCGAGGTCATCAGGAAAACCAAGCCGGATTCTGCGGTGCAGGACAAGCTGCGCAAATTAGCCGCTGAAGATGGCGGCGCTCTCACAGTCGAGAGCCTGGCCCTCGCGGTCACTGCCATGATCAAAGCGACGCCGGAAAATTCAAATGTGATTTTGGCTTCGGCTATTGCCCTGCTGGTGGATCTCCCTGGCGGGCCATCTCAGGAAAATCGGGTGGTTCTAGGCAAAGCCGCCCTTCTCGGCGTCCCTCGGGAACAAAGCAGGAGCTCTTACCATGTCGCCTTGATCATCGGTGTCTCCGCCTCCGGCTTGGAACAGAGCGACATAACCAAAACAGTAATTGCTCTCCGCAGGTTCGCTCTCGGCGATTTGCCAGACAGCCGACAAATCGACGATGCTGTCACTCTTGACGGGGCCTTGGTTACGGAGGGAATTCTCAGCCCGAACGCGGCGACGGAAGAATTTGTCATGTTGGCGAGGGACTTTTCTCCCTTCGGAGCCGAGACCGACGCCGGTAGCAGCGATTCGGGCGGAGAGTTTTCAGGATCTCAAGGGGCAATCAACCAAGGGGGTTCCACTGGTGCGGGTGGCGGCTCAGGAAACACATCTGACTCGGATCCAACGCCCACCCCCACTCCTAGCCCTACGGCCACGCCCACTCCTACGCCCACTCCCTCTCCGACACCGGTTTCTTAATCGGGATAGCAGGGGAGAAGAGGGGCGGATCGTTCTTTACCGGGCGGATTGGGATGCTATTTTCCGCCAAAGCTCCAGTTCATCACTGGAAGGGCTGACGGGAAGCAAGACCTGCACCACGGCGTAAAAGTCTCCGCGTGTTCCTCCCTTGTGTGGGAGCCCGCGGCCACTGAGGCGAAACTTGCGGCCGTTTTGCGTTCCGGGAGTCACATGCAGTTTGGCCCGGCCATCCAGCGTGGGAATTTCCACATCACAGCCCAAGACGGCCTGATGCACGGGAATTTCCAGGTCATAGAACAAATCTTCTCCCTTCACCTCAAATTCCGGGTGTTTCTCAAACTTGATCCGAAGGAACAGGTCTCCCGCCTGCGCGCCTCCACCACCCGATCCCCCCTGTCCGGCCAACCGAATACGTTGCCCGTCGTGCACACCCTTGGGGATCTTGACGGTGTAGGTCTGAATCTTGCCTGAATCCCCGCGCCGGAAGGAAATCTGCCGCGAGGAACCGCGCAAGGCATCCTCCAGGCTGACCAGAATATCCGCCTCCACATCCTGGCCCCGCATGGGAGTCTCCTCAAAATCAAAACCACCCCCGCTCCGGCTGCCTCCCCTGCGCGCGCCGAACATCTGTTCAAAAAAATCGCTGAACCCGGTGCCGCCAAAATGAAATTCGGTTTCCCCCTCCCCAAATCCGCCAGGAGAACCCTGCTGCCTTCGCCCGCCCGGCGGAGACTGGAACCCACCTTGTTGCCAGTTTGCGCCATAATCGTCGTATTTTTTGCGCTTCTCGGGATCGCTCAACACCTCGTAGGCCTCGTTGATCTCCTTGAATTTTTCTTCCGCCGATTTTTTGTCCTCGGCCGTGTCCGGATGGTACTTGCGGGCCAGCTTGCGGAAGGCAGTTTTGATCTCGTCCTGCGGCGCGGTTTTTGTCACGCCGAGGGTTTCATAATAGTCGCGGAATTTGGCAGGCATGAAACTGTGGGAGGACTCTCAACGTTTCAGGCGCAACGTTCAACCTTCAAGTGGCAGGCCGGGCGCGGACAGGATTGAGAGTTGAAAGTTGAAAGTTGAGCGTTGAAACTCGCCGTCTTCATGATCGATATCCGCCTTCTCCGCGAACAACCCGATTACGTCAAAACCCGCCTCGCCGCGCGAGGCTCCGACTTGGGCGAATGCATTGACGCCGCCCTGGCCCTTGATGGTGAGCGCCGCGCGGCGGAAACCCGCCTGCAAAATCTTCAAGCCGACCGCAATCGTCTCAGCAAGGAAATCGGACGTTTGCGCGCGGGGGGAAATGACACAACCACGCTGGAAGCACAATCCAAGGCCCATGCGGCGGAAATGCAGGAGTTGTCCAATCAGAGTGCCGCCTTGGAGGAAAAACAGCACGCTCTCCTGCTCGCCCTGCCCAATCTTCCCCAAGCCACGGTGCCGGCCGGGAAAGACGCCGCCGACAATACTCTCGTGCGGGAATGGGGGGAAAAACCTGTTTTGGAAAATCCGCAGGATCACCTCGTTATTGCCACTCGCTTGAAGCTTCTCGACTTCGACCGGGCCGCCAAGATCAGCGGAAGCGGATTCGTCTGCTACACCGGACCGGGAGCCCGACTGGAACGCGCGCTGATCAACTTCCTGCTCGATCTGCACACCCGCGAACATGGTTATGTGGAGATCAATCCCCCCCATGTCGTCCGCTCCGAGGCCTTGGTCGGAACGTCGCAACTGCCCAAATTTGAAGATCAGCAATACCGTGTGGCCAATGACGATCTTTATCTCGTTCCCACCGCCGAGGTTCCCGTCACTAACCTGCATCGCGAGGAAATTCTCCCGTGCGAGGCCCTGCCAATCAAATACGCCGCCTACACCCCCTGCTTCCGTCGCGAAGCAGGCTCGGCGGGTCTCGGCACGCGGGGATTGATCCGCATGCATCAGTTCGACAAGGTTGAACTCGTCAAAATTTGTCGGCCGGAAAACTCGCATACCGAACTGGAATCACTGACCGCCGACGCAGAACGCGTCCTGCAAACTTTGGGCCTGCCTTACCGCGTGGTGGAACTCTGCACCGGTGACCTTGGCTTTGGCTCGGCTCGAACCTACGACATTGAAGTCTGGTCGCCGGGACAAAACGCCTATCTTGAAGTTTCAAGTTGCTCCAATTTCGAAGATTTCCAAGCCCGGCGGATGAATCTTCGTTACAAGGCCGAAGACGGAAAAAACCGTTTTTGTCACACTCTCAACGGCTCCGGCACCGCCCTCGCGCGACTCTATGTCGCCCTGCTCGAAAACGGCCTTCAGACCGACGGTTCCGTCAGGCTGCCCGAACCGCTTCACGCCTATTTTGGAGCAGGCGTTTTGTAAACTGGAGGGAAGTGCTTCGTCACTTCCCGCTTTTTCCCATGGGAATTGACGAAGCACTTCCCTCCAGTCTTCGTTTCCGCACTGCTCTGGCCGCGTATTCGCCCCGGAAGAAGTACCTGATCGGAGTATCCGGCGGTCGCGACTCCATGGCCCTCCTGCATGCGCTCCACGCCGTGGGTTATCGCAAGCTCGTCGTCTGCCATCTCAATCATGGCTTGCGGGGAGCATCAGCGCGCGCCGACAGCGACCTGGCCCGCCGGGCCGCCCTCCGGCTCGGGCTTGCGTTTGAGTCCGCGAAGGTCGAGGCCCAAAAATGTGCCATCCTCCAAAAGTGCTCTCTGGAACTCGCGGCCCGGGAACTTCGCTTCGCCTTTTTTTCCCAATGCGCACGAAAGCATCGTTGCCCCCGCCTCGTTCTCGCCCACCACGCCGACGATCAGATCGAGACCTGCTTGTTCAACTTTCTGCGGGGCGCCGGAGCCGCCGGCCTGGCCGGCATCAAGCCGGTTTCCCGTCGGGCGGGGCTCGAAATCATCCGACCACTGCTCGGGATTTCCCGCGACGAAATTACCGCCTACGCCAAGCAGGAAAAACTCTCCTGGCGCGAAGACGCCAGCAACCAGAGCCGAGCCCACACCCGCAATCGACTGCGCCTCGCAGTCCTTCCCGCCATCACCAAGGCGCTGGGATCCTCCCATCGTGCCGCCATTCTGCGGGCGGCGGAGATCCTGCGTGAGGAAGATGCGTGGATGGAATCTCTGGTCCCGCCCGTGTCTGAACGTCTCGCCTGCAAAAGCCTGGCCGCCATGCCTGAGGCCCTGCGACGTCGCCTCGTCCTTCGCTGGTTGCAAAAACACAACGTGCCCGAGGCGGGATTTCAGGAGACGATTCGCACCCTCTCTCTCTTGAACAATGGCAGCGGCCCGGCCAGGGTCAGTCTGCCGGGAAATTTCCAGGCGCGGCGGCGGGCGGGGGAAATTTTTCTTGAAAAAGAAAACCCATGAGTCTGCACGACGCTCTCAGGCTCGCCCTCCGGGCCGCCCGGGCCAACCTGCTGCCCGGACTCCTGCTTCAGGGCATCATGGTCGTTTTTCTTTCCTTTTATCTGCTCCACGAAGGAACGCGGGAACTTTTGGGAAATGTCGCCTCCTTGAAAAAGGAATCCGGCTACGCCTTTGCCTTCGTCTGCTACGTAATTTCCGCGGCGCTTCTGCCGGAAATTTTGCGCGTCTTTTTTTTCCAGAAGGGAAAACCCACCCCGGCCAATTTCTGGAATTTTTTCACCGCGGCTCCGGTTTGGGGTGCGATGGGAATGCTGGTGGATCTCCTCTACCGCAGTCAGGCGCTTTGGTTTGGTCCGGGAAACGATTGGCGGACGATTGTGGTGAAAGTTGCGATTGATCAACTTCTCTTCAGCCCATTTGTCAGCAACCCCCTCCTGGTGGCCTATTTTTCCTGGAGGGACGCCGGCTACCGTCCTGAAACTCTGCGCCGCATCCTGCAGCCCCGCCATTTCGCGGAAAGGATCTTTACCGTGCAAGTGGCAGGATGGTGCATTTGGATTCCCGGGGTGAGCCTGGTCTATTTCATGCCCTCCGATCTCCAAATTCCCGTTGCCGTCTTGATTCAATGCTTTTGGGTGTTGGTCTTCACCTTGATCAACAAGCCCCGGCCGACCGCCTGATCAATTCATGCCCGGGCCTTGTGCTCGGCGAATAACTGCAGAGTTTTTTCCCGGGCCACCGAATGGTCCACGATGGGAACGGGATAGCTTTTCCCCAGCCGCATACCGGGCGGTGGAGGCATCGTGAATTTTTCCGGCGCGACATCACGCAATTCCGGCAGCCATTCCTTGATATAAAGTCCCTGCGGATCATAGCGCGCGGTCTGGGTCCAGGGATTCTGGATGCGGAAATACGGAGCCGCATCCGCCCCGGTTCCCGCGCTCCATTGCCAGCCTCCGTTGTTGCAGGCGATATCGCCGTCCACCAGATTCTGCATGAAAAATTTTTCCCCCAACCGCCAGTCGAGCTGGAGATCCTTGGTCAGAAACATCGCGGTGATCATGCGGGAACGGTTGTGCATGAACCCGGTGCGATGGAGTTGCCGCATGGCTGCATCGACCAGGGGGAAACCGGTTTCACCGTCGCACCAGCGACGAAAGTTTTCCGACTCTCCCGGCCAGTTCATGCCGCGGAATTTCGGATTAAATTCTGTGTCAAGCACCGTGGGATAATGCCAAAGAATGTTGATGTAAAATTCCCGCCAGATCAGCTCTCCAGCGAATTTTTGCGCCTCGCTCCGGGCCCGGGCCGGAAGCTCCGCCAAGCGCGCCTCGCATTTGGAAAAAAGTTCCCGAATGGAAATCAGACCAAAGCGCAAATCTTGCGACAATCGGGATGTTGTCTTCCCCGACGGAGTATTGCGATTCGCTCCATAATTCGCGAGGGGACCATCGAGAAAAGCATTCATCCTCTCGCGAGCAGCTTTTTCGCCGGCAGGGATAATCTCCGCCGCCACTTTCAATCCCCATCTCTCCAACGTGGGCAGCGGCAGGGAAGAAATTTTATCCGGCACCGCCAGAACTCGCAGTCGCCCGCCCACGGCCGGATGCGAAAGCTTGCTCCAGGCTTTGGCATAGGGTGTAAAGACCCGAAACGGCCCCCCGGTGGCGGTCAGAACCTCATCGCGCTCGTGAAGGCAAATATCTTTGCAGCCGACCATCTCCACTCCCAATTCCCGACCCAGCCGTACCAGTTCCTCCTCCACTTTCCTTCCGAATGGGTCTGGGTCGCGGTTGAAAAATACCGCTTCGGCCTTGGCCTCGAGGATCAGTTTTCGCAACTCCCGCACGGCATCTCCCTCCCGGAAAATCAGGCGCCCGCCAAGGGACTGCAAATTTTGCGCAAGGGACTCCAGACAACCGCAGAGGAATTGCTGGCGATGGGGACCGGTCCAAGCGTGAGCTTGGGACCATTGGCTGAGAATATACACGGGCACGACTTTTTCCGCCCGGATCGTGGCCAGGGCCAGAGCCGTGTTGTCCGTGACGCGTAAGTCGCGTCGGAACCAATGAATCGCTATTTTCACCACGACGTTACGATGCACCCGTGGACTGGATGGAAAAAAGGGCTGCACGATGCAGCCCCTTCCTCACTGATTTGTTCGATTTACGCGAACATTTCCACCTGCGGGCGCTCTTTTTTTCCAAGAGCCTTGCGCAGTTTGTGCAAGGCAATGTTTTGCAACTGCCGAATGCGCTCGCGAGTCACCCCGAAGTTCTCTCCCACTTCTTCCAAAGTCTTGGGCTTTTGTCCATCGAGGCCAAATCGCGAATTGATAATCCTGCGTTCCCGTTCGTCGAGCACATCCATGAGATCGCCAACCTCCTCGCGAAGATCCTTATCCCGCAAGGTCTCAAACGGATCGTCCGCCTCAACATCGCCAACGATGTCGCCGAACTCGGTCGAATCATCATCGCCGATGGGCTGGTCAAGCGAGGCGGGGCGAACCGCCGCCGCTTTCAGCTGGGTGATTTTGGATGCAGAAAGACCAATCTCTTCGGCCAGCTCGTCGTCGGACGGCTCACGGCCCAATTCTTCAGTCATCTGCGCGGAGACCCGGCGCACCTTGGCGATTTTGTCCACCAAATGAACGGGCAAACGAATTGTTTTGCTCTGGTTGGCCAAGGCCCGCTTGATCGACTGTTTGATCCACCATGCCGCGTAGGTGCTCAACTTCCCGCCCTTTTTGGGGTCAAAGCGCTCGACCGCTTTCATCAGGCCGATGTTGCCCTCGGAGATGAGGTCCAACAAAGGCAAGCCGAGGTTGCCGTAGTCGCGAGCGATCTTCACGACCAAGCGAAGATTGGCACTGACCATCTCGGTGCGGGCTTTTTGATCGCCGCGCTTGATGCGACGGGCCAGCTTCACTTCCTGTTGCGGAGTCAAAAGCGGAAACTTCGCAATTTCCCGGAGATATTGTTGAAATCCTGTCTCGTTGTCTTCCAGTGCCATAAATTTGTTCCTCTATCTATAGTTAACGTTTGAATTGGAGATTCGGTTCGATAAATCTTTCAGTTGTTTAATGGGGTTAACAAATTAGACAGTAAGGTGAAGGGGCTGTTCAAATTTTCTAAGAAAACTGATTTTGATGTCGCCTGTCGCACAAACTTATGATTGGCAATGGTTTATCCCAGACTTTAGCGTCAATTTTTCGCGAATTTTCCTTCGGGCTTCGCTTGATAAGCGGACCTCACTTCTTCACCCTGCCTGAAAACTCATGCGCATCCTTGTCACCGGCCTCATCGGCCAATACGCCTTCGGCGGCGTCACCTGGGATTATATCCAGTACGTTCTCGGTTTCCGCGCCCTCGGCCACGATGTCTGGTATTTGGAAGACTCAGCCAATTGGGCCTACGATCCGGTCAAGCAGGAACCCAGCGCCGATTGCTCGCACAACGTCAGTTACCTCGAACGCATCATGCACGAGTTCGACCTGGGCGACCGCTGGATCTACCGCAACGAACCGGACGGAAAATATTACGGCGTTACGAACGAGCGACAAGCGGAGCAAATCATCGCGAGCGCCGACATTCTGGCCAACGTCTCCGGGGCCTGCTGGCTGCGACCCACCACCGCCGGGGTGAAAACCAAACTCTTCCTCGATGGCGACCCGATGTTCACGCACACGAAGCTGGACGCATCGAAGCCCGAATACCTTGAACGAGTTCTTTCCCACGAGAAACATTTCACCTTTGGTCTCAACGTGGGCCAGCCCGGCTGCAAGGTTCCCACCGCCGGCTTGAAATGGCACCCCACGGTTCAGCCCATCGCCCTCGATTGGTGGGAAAAAACCCTCATGCCCCCGACCGCCTGCCACGCCGCCGACGGTGCCTGGACCACCGTCATGAACTGGGCCAGCTACAAACCGGAGGAATTTGAAGGCGAAACCTACGGACAGAAAGACATAGAGTTTCTCCGCTTCTCCACCCTCCCGGAAAAAACTTCGGAAAAATTCGTACTCGCCATGGGCCAGGGTCCGGGAAAGAACCGTCCCACCGAACACCTCGAATCCCTCGGCTGGAAGATCATCGAACCCGACCTGCATCTCCCCGACTACGCCAGCTATCACGATTTCCTTTCCCATAGCAAAGCCGAATGGAGCATCGCCAAGAATGGCTACGTCAAATCGCACAGCGGCTGGTTTAGCTGCCGCAGCGCCTGCTACCTCGCCGCAGGCAAACCGGTCGTGGTGCAGGACACCGGTTGGAGCGACCATATGCCGACTGGCGACGGCGTGTTATCCTTTCGCACCATGGAGGAGGCGGTGGCCGGCATCGAGGCCGTGGCCAAAAATTACCCCCATCACTGTGATGCCGCCCGCACGTATGCCCGAACGTATTTTGAGGCCGCCAAAGTCTGCGCCGAACTACTGAAGTAAACGCGTTAGCGCCCGATCTTTTTGAGCGGCAGGCCGGACATAAGGTTGCGCTCAATTTTCTCCAGCGAAACGCCTTTCGTCTCCGGCACGAAGATCAAGAAGAAGATGACGAACAGCACGTTCAAGGCGCCGTAAAGCAGGAAGGTGTTGCCCGGGCCGAAGCCATTGATGAGCGAGAGAAACGTCATGCCCACAATGGCATTGGCGATCCAGTTTGTCCCGGTGCTGAAAGTCACACCCATGTCGCGGCCGGCCAGTGGATAAATCTCGGAACAGATCACCCAGATGATGGGCCCGGCACTCATGGCGAACCCGACGATGAAAATGAGCAAGGCAAAGATCGCCGGATAAGCGTAGTCGAGACTCTTCAACATGATGGAGGTTTCCTCGACACCCTTGGCATTCGTGATCGTGTGCGTTTCTCCCCCGATGAGGAAAAGCGAGCCAACCACAATAAGAGCGAGGCCCATGGTGACGAAGCCGGCATACATGATGGGTTTGCGTCCGATTCTGTCCACGAAGGCAATGGCGATGAAGGTGGCCAGCACATTGGTTACCCCGACGATGACCGTGCCCCACATTTGCTCATTGGTATCCTCGAAGCCCGCCATGCCGAAAATGCGGGGAGCATAGTACATAATGACGTTGATGCCGGTGAGTTGCTGGATGATTTGCAGGCCAATGCCGAGGCCGATGGCGCGGCGGAAATTCGGGTTGTTTTTCAACAAGGAAAATCCGTCCTGTTTTATTTTAATGCTGTCCTCAATCTCCCGGACTTCCGCAGCGATCTCGACGTCGTCGAGTTTCATTTGCTTGAAAACCCCGATGGCTTTTTCCTGAAAGCCCTTGAGGAAGAGCCAGCGCGGACTCTCGGGCAGAAAATACACCCCGATGAACATGACCGCCGCGGGAATGGCGATGATGCCCAGCATGATGCGCCAGTGGCCTCCGGTCACTCCGTCAAACGTCGCATATGTGGCCAGCCAGGTGTTGCTCAGGAACGCCATCACGATACCGATGGTGATCATCAGTTGGTACATCGAGATCATCGAGCCACGAACGGACCCCGGTGAGACCTCCGAAAGATAAAGCGGAGCGGTGAAGGAGGCCACGCCCACCGCGATCCCGAGAATGAAGCGGGCGATGAGCAACATGTGTTCATTGGTGGCAAAGGCGCAAAGAATCGCACCAATGATGAAATTCACCGCACTGATGAGAATCGTTTTCCGCCGCCCAAGGTGACTAGAGAGAACCCCGCTGAACAACGCTCCGAGCGCCGCACCCCAGAGCAGGGCACTCACGATGAATTGAATCGAGTCGTCGGAAATTTTGAAATCCTTTTGAATGAATCCTTCGGCTCCGGAAATGACCCCGACATCAAGTCCGAAAAGCAAGCCCGCAAGGGCGGCGGTAAGGCCGATGAAATAGACAATGGGCTGGACGCGCTTGGGGGCAGTGGGAGAAGCCATGGGTCGGGTGATTAGGTTGTTGGTAGCAATTTTCCCACACCTTAACAAGACGGAAGAGATGGGGCGTGGCATCGGGTTGATGCGCCTGCGGCACAGACCTTGGCTACGCTTCGGAACCAGCCGATGCGCTTCTGGTTCATTGGCAAGATGCCGATGCTACGATTTTTGCGAACGCCAGACTATTCGACCACGGCGGTGATTTTTCCGTTCACGTCCTTCAACGTGATGGTTTCGACATTGGTCAGGTTTACGTCGTCGAACTTCACAGAGAGTCCCTCGTCGTCCACCAAGTTAAGGTCCCAGGTGGCCGCGGCGGCCTTCTTGTCAAAACGCACGATGATTTTCCCGCCAGAGGCCAGCACCCTGCCCTTGGTCATGATGTTGCCATCCCAATCCTTGTCGTCCGACGCGCTGATATAGACCCCCTCGAAGCTGCGGCCGGTTTGGTTTACGAGAACAAAATCCAGTTCGGAAGCCAAGGCGTGACCAACGCCGAAGAAAGTTAAAAGAAGAAGCAAAGTTTTCATCACGGGCGGCTATTTCTTTTTCTTCTTTTTGGACGTCGTGGTGTTTTTGTAAACCGTCTGTCCGTATTGATTTTTCACCGTGGTGGTCTTGAAAACCTTGTTTCCCTTGGTCTTCTTGCTCGTCGATTCGTGGTAGGACATCGGCTGAGGGTAATATTTCGGCTGATTGTAATACGGGTCGAAATAAACCGGGCGCGACGGCTCGCGCACATAGACGACAGCCGGATCGGGAGCGAGCAGGATTTCCTCGAGCGTTGTATCGCATCCGGTGAAGGATGCCGCGACCACAATCAAGAAGAGGATGCGAGGAAACACAGTTGTTTTCTATTTCCTGAACGTTGAATGGTCAAAGCGAATCTCAAAAATCCTCCGGCGTTGGAGTCCAGTCTTTAGGCTGCTCCGCAAGGCACACGCTAAAGCGTGAACTCCAACTCCGGGCCGGGGTCGATAACTTTCTCGTTATGCGCCCGAAAATCCCGCGAATGACTATTCTCCCAGAATCGAAACCGAAACAGTCTGGCCAATGCGCAGAGGCATCGGCGGCTTGCCGGTGATTTGCACGCGCACGGGAAACCGGTTGGGCAGGCGCACCCAGTCAATCGTTTGGCTGACATCCGGAAGCAGATCCACGGTGGAACCATCCTGCAAAAAAATCCCCCACGCCACGCTGTCCACCGCCCCCTCAAAGGATTGGGATTCATGACCCATGAGAGTAATCATCGCCTTGTCGCCGGGCTGGATGTGTTTGAGCTGGGTTTCCTTGAAATAGGAGGCGATCCAGAACGAACTGGCGTCCACCAGCGCGAGCAACTGCTGGCCCGCGTTCACGTACTGGCCGACGCTGGTGTTCATGTTCGTCATATAGCCGTCCACCGTGGCGAAAACCTTGGTGTAGGAGAGATTCAGCCTGGCATCCTCGAGCGTGGCATTAGCCGCGGCGGTATCGGCCACGGCGGATGCGTAGCTATCCTGCGCGTTTTGATAGTCACGCAAATCACTGACCTTGGTTTTATAGAGTTCGGTCTGTCGGGCGAACTCCTGTTGGGCCTGCACCTCAGCCGCCTGGGCTTGCTGAAGCTTGGCGGCTGCATTGTCCACGGCGGACTGAAAGGTAGCCGGATCGATCTCGAAAAGAAGGTCCCCTTTTTTCACCGGCTGGTTGTCCTCGATCGGAATCTGCACGATGGGGCCGGCCACTCGCGGAGCGATACCGATGACGTTGGCCCGCACCTGCGCATCGCGCGTCCAGGGCCGCGTGGTGTACCGGAAATACAAGGCCAGCGCGGCGATGATGGCCAGCACGACGACCGCGAAGGTGACAAAATAGCGGGAATTTTTCACGGAGCAAAAATCAAGCCCAAGACACAGCCGAAAAATACTGCGAGTGCTACAAAAAACAACGGAAGATGCCAGACCAGCCTGGTCCAACCCAGCCGCTCCATCACAACGACGAAGACCCATGCGGTGAGGAAACCCAGTGAGCCAATGACCATTCCCCACGGAAGCAAAAAATCTCCGAGGAGGATTTCCGCATGGCGGAGGTCGGTGAAAAATCCCATGACCATTCTTTGTCTCAGGTCCGCTGCCCGGAGGCAAGCCGCCGCACAAACTGGTCAGGGCGCGAACTCCCGCGGCCCCGAGTTTATCAAGCCCGGATACGGCACGCCCCACAAGGCCGGCCGGGCCTGCGAGGTGGAATCGGCCGCGGGTGCGATATATTTAAAAACGTCCTCAAAGCGCAGACTGCATTGCAGCCGTCGCTGGGTTTTGGAATCAATTTTGGGATTAAAGACGATGACGGACTCGCTGAAAGGCGGCTGGCTTTTCATTTCCTGGGCCAGACGCCGGGCTTCCTCGTGCCCGAGCGCACGGTCCTTAATCAAAGCATCAAGTCGCTCGATGTCGGCCCGCGTGACCGGTCCCCACAGGTCGCGCCAAGTCGCAGCTGGCACGAGCGCGGGCAGGATATTGACCATGCGCTTCCCGTGCTCTTCTTGAACCCAGAAACCGATAATGAAGAGAAACGGTTCATCGATATCAAACTGCCTCAGCGCGTCACCCAAATCGACCGGCGTGCGGTATTTCGTGGCCTTGGGATTGACCGGCACTCCGCCGTGCTTCGTGTTCGCCTCAGCGGGGATGTCCCATTTTTGGGTGTAGCTCAGCGGCTCGTAAGCGTCGAAAAACGTATCACGCACCCATTGCTCGAAGACGACGCCATGCCGCTGCACCTCGCCCGCGGCGGCGGATTGAATGACCAGCACGCAGGCGAGCAGTCGGGCGAATGACTGGATTGACACGGTCACGGCGACACAGCTTAGTGTGAAAGGATGGGAGCGGCAATAGGCGCGGTATTTCTGGATCCGGCTTTCCGCTATGGATTGAAATTCGGACTCGCCGGTGTGCTGGCTGTTTTCATTGCGCTCCTCGCCCGCCTGGAGGAACCGACATGGGCCCTCTTCACCATCTTCGTGCTCATGATCGCCCAATATGTCGGCGCGATTGCCGAGAAATCCATCTTTCGCATCATCGGCACCGTGATCGGAGCCTTGCTCGGATACTTCGTTACCGCGAGTTTTGAACAGCAGCCGGTTCTTTTTCTCACCTTGGTGGCCGTCATCGTGGGATTTTGCACCGCCATGTTCGGGCAAAGCCGTTATCCCTATGCGTTCTTGCTTTGCGGCATGACGACAGTGGTTGTGGTAAGCAACGGCTTGGGAAACCCTGATCAATCGTGGCAATACGCCTGCTGGCGGGTCGAGGAAGTCACGTTGGGTATTCTGGTCGCGATTCTGGTACAGAGTCTGCTCTGGCCCCGCTACGCCCGGGTGGAGTTCCTCAAAAACGCGCGAGCGGGTTTCGCGGATTTGCAGAAGTGTTTTCGTGACAGCTCACAGGCGGTCTTTACCGGCGGCAGCCTGGAGGCCTCGCGCCGGGCGGAGGATTTTCCCGCCCGCATCTCGGCTTTGCGCGGACTGCTCGATTTTGGAGCGCGGGAGAGCCAGTATTTCCGCGACCGGCTGGCGACGTATTTTGGCATCACCAGCAGTCTCGCCAGTATGGCCTCGGCCATCGCCACCCTCTCCAAATCCCTGCCGACCGGCTCGTTTTATCATACCCATCTCCGGCCGGAGTGCGAAACGCTTCACCGCAGCCTGAATAACGCCATCGGTGATCTCGCAGCGGCGGAATCCAGCGCGACCTCGAGAGCCAAACACCGCGACACGATCAAGGAAGGATTTCGCGTACTGGAGGAAAAACTGGTCACCTTGCGCAGCGACCCCGCGCTTTTCACCGTGCCCACCGATGTGATCATTGCGTTCGGATTGCATTTACTGGCCCTGGACGAAATCCGCCAACAGATCGAGCACTCGCACGAGTTGTTGGATTCCCTGCCCCGGATGGGCGATTTTTCCCGCCGCGAACGCCAGCCTTTCGTCTCGCCTTTTCCGCCGCCCTTCTGGATTCGCAGCGGTATCAAATCCGCCATAGCAGTTGTGGTCGCCCTCGTGCTCGACAACTGGCTGCAGCCGCCGGGCGGCTCGATGTTCGTGCTGGGTGTCTGGGTCTTTACTGCCATGAATGCCACCAGCCCCGGCGGACGGGGTGACTGGCGGGCGTTTCATTACGTGGTCTTCAACATCGCCCTGCTCATCGTGGTGAGCCTTATTCTGCTGGCGGCGCGGCCCCTGCTTTCGAGTTTTGCGGTGATGAATACCTTGATTTTCACCTGGCTGTTTGTCTGGGGCTATCTGTCCTTCCAAGTGCGTGGCATCACCATTCCCATGCAGTTGGCCATGCTCATGATCGTGGGCATCCTCGGCCTCAACGGGCAGGAGCCGATTTCGTTTCAGGCCATTGTGGATTTTTTCTTTGGACTCGCCTTCGCGTTGGTGGTGGCATCCCTCATCCAGCGCTTGGTCTGGCCTTCCCTGCCTCAGTGGGAACTGCGTGACCGCTTTGTGGAGTTCTTGCGTATGTGTCGGCGCGTTCTGGCCGAGGGACCGCAATCGCTCCCCCTCTGGCAAAAAACCCGCATCGCGCTCATTCCCGGCGAAGCGGAAGTGCGCATCGGCCACCTCGCTCCGCCTCTGTGTCCGCCCGGCGAACCGGACCGGCTCCGGGAATATCTCACCATCCTGCGCCGCGTCGGCGCGCAACTGGTGGTCGCGGTCGGCCGCTTGGAGCCTCTTTTGCCCAAGGAGCACACCGAAAACGGACACCAGCGCATTGCACAGTTTGAATCCGAAATGCAAAAACATCTCACCGCTCACGAGACCGGAATGGCTGAAGCCAGCCCCCCCGTGATCGACCCCGCCGAGCTGACCCGTATCCTGGCGACATGGAAAGAATGGATGGCGGAATTGCGGGTCTGGATGTTGCACCATCACTATCCCGGCCTCGATGTCGTGCGCGTAGTGGGATTGTCCGGGCGCTACGAAGAGGCCGGACGCGATCTTCTGCTGGCCAACGACCAAGCCCGCGCGCTGCGGCTCCGTGATTATATGGGGGATTACGTTTTGTAGTCCTTCGCCGCTTCAGTCGATCTTCCGGCCCTGCACCATCATCCATTCCACCGCACCAACGTTTTCGATGACCGCATCCAAAACATTGGCGGCATTTCCCTCATAAGGCAGCGCGATCAGATCGGCCAACGCACCTGGAACGATCTCGCCGAGCGTTCCCGGCATCCCGATTGCCCGGGCGGGATTCCGCGTGACCATGTCGAGAATTTCCGCCGGAGAGAGCGACGGATGGCCGGCCCGCAGTTCCCGCATTTCCGCGAAAAGATTGAGCGAGGAGTTGCTGGCCAGACTGTCCGTCCCTAGGCAAATCGAAAGTCCGGTTTGGCGCAAACGTTCAAGTTGAAAAGGCGGACGTCCAAAATACGCGTGGCATTTCGGACAGTGCACGACGGCCAAATCCTCCTTGCGGGCGGCCAGCAACTCGTAGTCGGATTCCGCCAGCCAGTTCATGTGGGCCAACAGGCCGCCGCTCGGCACATTGCCATCCCGGAGCAGGCGGGCCACCGGCGTGATGCCGCCCGTGTCGTCCATATTGCGACCCAGCGACTGAAGGAACTCGTGCAATGGCCCCGCCCCCGCCACAAACATCAGGAACTCTTCCTCGGTTTCCGCCAGATGCGTCGTCCAGGGCATGGCATGTTTCTCGCAACAGAATTTCGCCAGTTCGTAAAGATCGGCCGAAGCCGTGTAGGGAGCGTGAGGCGAAAGACCAAAGCCCCCGAGCCAGTCCGGGCGTTTCTCAAAAAATGTCAGCGCACCGGCCACCACATTCTCGGTGTGCAGACGATTGCGAATATCCATCAGCTCATAAAACCACCACGTGCGAATGGGCGGCGGCGGCAGGCGCACCATCACCTCGGGAAACGACTCGATGTTGAAGACACTCGTCGTGCCCCACCGACGCAGCTCGGCGAATCCATCCCCGATGGACTTGAGGTAGTCGTCATCCGTCAGGGTGCGTTTGAGTTCATTGATCCGGCGCACCCATTGCGGAAAATTACTTTGCTGGAGAATCGCGCCGCGCATGACGGTGTAATCCAGATGACAGTGCGCGTTGATCAAACCCGGCAGGAGAATCACGTCACCCAGATCCTCGGCTTCCCCTGCCGGAGAATCCTCCGCCGGTCCCACCGCCACAATCCGCCCCGCCTCAATGCCGACCGCGCCATTTTCAATGGGCGGCGAACTGACGGGAAGAACGATGCGGGCGCGAAGGATTTTCAAGGACTCGCTAGGAAAGCAGGAATCGCCGCGGGATCAACCGCGATGGTTGTTGGAGAGGCGATGGTTGAGAAAATTTCCCCCACTTTGTGTAGCGGAAAACGTGAGTTTT
>JBGTGQ010000031.1:0-17097 GCA_041746635.1 Terrimicrobiaceae bacterium
CGAGATGCTTCATCGGGAGTCGCCAATGACGCTGCGTTGGATTGCCACGACCTTGGAGATGGGTTCGCGGGAGTACCTTTCGCATCTGCTGTACCTGCGACGAAGGAGTATACCATGATAACACGGTCTGACCCCTCGCCTTGTTCTGCTCCTTTTTCTTCGAGCAGAACTCCAGTTATGTTACGTCCACTTTTTTGGGGGTCCGGCCAGGGAGCCATTCAGCCGCGGGCCTTGCTCTGCAAAAGGGATTTTTTATTTCGCGCAGGGCGCGGAGTTTGGTTTCCAGGCTGGTGAGTGTTTCGCGGAAGGCGGCCCGGTCTGGGATGTGATTATCTGCGAATGACGGATTGGCCGAGGAGGAGGACTTTTTGCCAGAGGGGAACGCGGTAGCGTTTTTCAAAGACGCGGAAATGGTCGGCGGTCATGCGGTGGAGAAGTTTTTCGTAGATGGCGCGCATGGCTTCAGCGGGGATGAGGGCACGGGCATCGGCGTGGGGAAACGACTCTCTTGCTTGCTGGAAGAGGGCGCGGGCGCGGGTGGCCTCGTAATCCATGAGGCCGGGGAAGTCGCCGTCGGGTTGGCGGGCGAGGAGGCTGGCTTCGCTTACTTGGAAGCGGCGTAGATCCTGGCGGGGAAGGTAGATGCGGCCAAGCGCTGCATCCTCAGCGACGTCGCGGAGGATGTTGGTGAGCTGGAGGGCGTGACCGAGGTGTTCGGCGTAGGTGGCACTGGTGGGGTCGGTGCAGCCAAATATTCGGATGCTGACGAGCCCGACGGCGCAGGCGACGCGCCAGCAGTAAGTGCGCAGGTCGTCGTAGGTGGCGTAGCATTGCGGTTCGATGTCCATCTCGACGCCGAGGATGATCTCGTGGAGGAGGCGGGGGTCGAGCTGGCGGCGGCGGATGAGCGAGGCGAGCGCCGGGGGAAGATCGGTGCCGGTGGCGAGGGCGTTTTTCCAATCGCCCAAGAGGCGGATTTTTTCGGTAGAAGGGAGGGCGGGGTCGTCCGCGATGTCGTCCACCACACGGCAATAGGCGTAAAAGGTCAAAGCGTCCTTGCGGCGGTCGCGGGGGAGGGTGCGGAGAGCGAAGGCAAGGTTGGATTTTTTTGCGCCGGCGGGGTCGGCGAGTTGCAGGGACATATCGCTATTTCAGAAGAAGATTATTTGAACCGCGGAGACACGGAGACGCAGAGAGTTGGAAGGTAAGGCCAATATCATGGCCTAGTCACGTTTCCGCTCTGTGCCTCTGAGTCTCAGTGGTTCAGTTTTCATTGTCCATTGGTGCTGTTCAGGTGTGGATGTCTTCGGTGATCTGGCCTTCGCGCATTGCGATGAGGCGGTCGGCGTGGGGGGCAAGTTCTTCTTTTTCGCCGGCCCACAGAACGCAGAGTCCGGTCTGGCGGGTGGCGTGGCGCAGTAGCGGAAGAAGTCCGGCGGCACCGCGCGGGGAGATGGCGATGAGGATACCGGGGCGGTGGACGAGGGCGCGGGCGAGGCAGGCCCGGCGTTGATCGAAGGGATCGAGGCGTCCGACGAGGGTGCATTCGTGGGAGGCTATGCCACAGAAGTCGAGAACTTCCATGGTGCGGAGGCGGGCGGCCGGGGCGTCGCCGCCGCAGATGCGGAAGAGGGGCATGGCGACATTTTCAGCCACGGAGAAGGAGGGGAGGAGGCAGGGCTGGTCGAAAAGAAACCCGAAGGCTTCGTTGCGGAGCTGGCGGGCTTCGTCGGCGGGTAGGCCAAGGGCGGCGTGTTCCTGAAGGTGGATTTGGCCGGAGTCCGGTGGCTCGAGCAGACCGAGTATGTTGAGGAGGAGCCCCTTGCCGCAGCCGTCGGGGCCGTGGAAGCCCGTGAGGGTGCCGGGGGCGAAAGTGGTGGTGATGTTGTGGACCTGCGACGAGGTGCGTTCGTTCCAATGGGGACGCACACAGGTGAGGGATTTGCAGGTAAGGGCGGGGGACATGCGGAGGTTGAGGGTTGAGAGGATTTAGAAGACGAAGTCACGGGTGCCCGGT
The DNA here is from genome assembly GCA_041746635.1 of Terrimicrobiaceae bacterium. Classification (GTDB taxonomy): domain Bacteria; phylum Verrucomicrobiota; class Verrucomicrobiia; order Chthoniobacterales; family Terrimicrobiaceae; genus CAMASH01. Next base: position 2,018 of record JBGTGQ010000031.1, read on the forward strand.
TCGCAGCTTTTATAAAAACAGACCCAGATGGCGAGGGTCCAGCCGCCGATAATGGCGGTGAAGACTTGCAGGACAATGGTGGCGACGGGGAGCCAGGCGGTTTCTTCGAGCCAGAAAGAGGTGGCCATACGGGCGGTGGCAAGCAGGAGAAAAATGGTGCCAGCGGCGGCGAAAAGGATGAGGCAGGAAAGACCATGGCAGCGGAGAAATGCGGCGTGGGCGGTGATGGCACCGCGCAGGGAATCGTTGTGGAGGGTAAGGCGGATCTGCACGCTGGCGAGGGCGAGGATGGCGGCGGTAAACGCGGGCAGGGCGAAGGTGTCGAAGAGCGGCAGGATTTTCCAGTCGCCAGGTTCGCCGGCGAACCAAGCCTCCAAGAGGAGTGGCAGGTGGATGAGCACAAGCGTGGCGGTCACGATGACAAGGGCCCATTTGAGCACGAATCCCAAACGGCGCACGGCAAAATGCAGCAGGCGCGCAGGAGTGAATTGCAGGCCGCGCATCCAGCCGTAGGCGGTGAGGAGGAGAAAGACCTGCAGGCAGGTGCCAAGGAGGTATTCGAAAACAAAGGAGAGGGCGTTGATGAGGGTGGAGATGAAAAGCAGTTCGCGGAGGGGGAAATGGGTGGCGAGCTCGGGGAGAAAAAGAAGAGGAAGGGGTTTCAGCACGGCACAGAGAGCGCAGAGAATGATGGCGGCGAAAAGGAACCATCCCGCCGAACCGAGGCGACGGCAGAGGGCGCGGCGAAATTCCGAGGCGAATCTGCGATAATTGATGAGGAAAAGAAATCCGGCGGGCACGGAGAGAGGAAAGGTGGGGACTAGGCAATTGAGCACACCGGAGAGCATTTCCAAAGCCGGGAACAGGGCAGTAGGCAGGGAGGGAGAGAAGGAGGAAAAGGGAGGGATTTGCCATGTCGGCTGGCGGTCCATGCGCCAGAGGAGGAGGAGAAAGTCGGCCAGTTGGAAGAGTCCGTAGGCGAGGGCGAAGGCGGCGGGGATTTTCCACAGAACGGGGTGGCGGCTGGCGCAGCGGGCGCCGTTGAGATAAGCAAGGCGGACTCGCGGGGTGGCGAGCGCGATGATCCAGACGGCTGCGAGCGGCAGGCCAAACCAGAAAATTTGCGAAGACACACCGACAGTGACGCAGAAATTTTCTCTGGGAACGAGCCCTTCCCGCGCGCAATGTCAACTTTGTCATGACCCTGGCCAACAAGATCACCCTCGCACGCATCCTGCTCATTCCGGTGTTCGTGCTTTTTGCCGTTTATTACGGAAAGAGCGTGGAATTGGGTGCGCCGGTAGCATGGCAGCGCTGGACGGCGATTATTGTCTTTATCGTGGCGGCGGGGACGGACGGGGTGGATGGCTGGGTGGCGAGGCGGTTTAAACAGCGGAGCCCGCTGGGGGCGGTGCTGGATCCGATTGCGGACAAGGGGTTGCTATTGGCGGCGATCATCACTTTGAGCCTGAGCAAATGGACGTATGCTTTTCCGCTGTGGTTTCCCGTGCTGGTGATTGCCCGCGATGCGGTGATCGTGACAGGCTGTCTGGTGGTGAAACATCTCAACGGCAACCTGGAGGTGAAACCGAGCTTGATCGGCAAGGCGGCCACGGCGTTTCAGATGATTGCCATCGCGTGGGTGATGCTGCAATTGCCGAATCATTTGTATTCGGTCTATGCCGCGGGTGTGTTTACCTTGGTGAGTGGTGTGGGATATGTGCTGGATGGCATCGATCAGGTACGGCACCACGACACGCCGCATCACCACTCTTAACTCAAAAGGCGCTTAAGAATGAACCACCAAGACACCAAGACACCAAGTCAGGCGAAGGAAGCAGAATGAAGAACAAAAAAATTCCCATTCCCTCTTTGTGTCCTTGGCGCCTTGGTGGTGAAAATCAGTTTCGGAATTAATCATCATGCGCAGCGTAGCCATCGTCGGCCGACCCAATGTCGGCAAATCCGCCCTTTTCAACCGGCTGGCCGGGAAGAAGATTTCCATCGTTCACGATCAGCCCGGCGTGACGCGGGATCGAATCACGGCGGTTTGTAAACTGGGAAGCTCGCCGTTTGAGATCGTAGACACGGGTGGCATCGGCGCGGAACCCGATCCGGATTTTGCGGAGGACACGCAAGAGGCGGCGGAGATCGCCATCGAAAGCGCGGATGTGTTGCTTTTCATTGTGGACGGCCAGGAGGGCGCGATGCCGCTGGATCGTGATCTGGCCCGGAAGATGCGCGGGGCGGGGAGGCCGGTGATCTTGGTGGTGAACAAAGTGGACACCGATGGACACGAGGATTTCGTGACGGATTTTGCGCGGATGGGATTCGAGCGGACCCTGGGCGTGAGTGCGGCGCACGGGCGTGGGGTGGAGGAATTGGTCATTGAGATCGATAAACTGCTGCCCACCGCGCAGGAGACGGAGGCGATGCTGCCCGCGCCGAAGCTGGCGTTTGTGGGCCGTCCGAATGTGGGAAAATCATCGTTGGTCAATGCCATCCTCAATGATCGCCGGGCCATCGTGAGTGACATTGCCGGCACGACGCGCGATGCGCTGGATGTGGCTTACGAGCTGGAGGGGAAACGGTTTGTGCTCTGCGACACAGCCGGAATCCGCCATCGTTCGAGCCACGATTCTTCGGTGGAGGTTTTCAGTGTGATGCGTTCGGAGCAAACGATCGAGCGGGCCGACCTTTGTATTCTGGTGATTGACGCGACGGTCGGTGTGACGGTGCAGGATAAAAAAATTGCCGGCCTGATTCAGGAAGCGCACAAGGCGGCGCTGATTGTTTTGAACAAGTGGGATTTGGTGGCGGAGGAGGGACGGTCCGATTCTTCCTTGTTAAAAGAACATGTCGAACGCTTGCAGGGGGATTTGTTTTTTCTGAACTACGCGCCGGTGGTCGTGCTCTCGGCCAAGACGGGCGAAAATGTGAAGCGGCTTTTCACCCAGGTGGAAAAAATCCGCCAGCATGCCACCCGCCGGACCGGGACGGGAGAATTGAACCGGCTGCTGCGCGCGGCGATGGAACGTCAGGCTCCGCCCAGCCGCGGCAACAAGCGATTCAAGTTGCTCTACGTGACCCAGCTCGTGCCGAAAGAACCGTCGCCCTTTCAGCCGCCGCATTTCTTGCTGTTCGTCAACGATCCGCGTCTGTTGCCGGACAGTTATTTTACCTACCTCTGCGCGCGTCTGCGGGAGAAGTGGGAATTTCCCGGACTGCCGATTCTGTTCAAGAAGCGGGGCCGGGAGCAAAAGGAAGCCGGTTAGCCGGAGATGCCCTGGGTGGCGGCGCTGGCTGCGACCTGCATCACCGCGCTGACGATGCCAAAGCCAATGGAGATCACAATAACGATGATCGACACGAGCACGGCATGGGGCTGCGGTTTGAAGTAACCGGATTTGTTCCGATAGTGCATGAAGAGCGGGTAAAGCAGACCGCCGCAGCAGATGAATCCGAGAATGAAAAGGGCCGGGTGGATTTTACTGTAGTCCGATTCGGAAAGCTTACCCTCGGCCACAGCCTTGCGGGCTTCAAAGAACTCCATGCAGTTGAGCACGATGAGGGCGATATAAACCAGAAGACCCGCGCAGGGGATCAAAATGGCGATGAAGCCCCAGCAAAGAAAGTCGCCGTAGTCGGGTTTCAGTTGGCCGGGGGAAAGAGCCGGAACGCCGGGAAGCGGCGAGTCCGTCACGAGGGAAGCCGGTCCCGTGACTCCGGTGCCGCCGAGCACAGTCGAGAGTTTCACCCAGTTGGGAGAGCCCTGTTCCCAGACCATCGAGTCCCCCGTAAGCTGACCTGCGGCGTAGAGACTTTCGATTTCGGAAAACTCCACCGGCCCGGTCTGCTGTCCATCTTTCGCGTAGAACCATTTCATGATTGTTGGGCTCTAGCGTTTCCGCCGGGGAAGTCGAGCGCAAATCACCGCGCCGGCGCACGAAGGTCGTCGTGCAGGGAACGGGCGATGGGGTTATTCAGATCAAGCAGTTCGCTTTTGCCGCCGCGCAAGGCTCCCCACAGGTGGGGAAACCACCAGAAGAAAAGTGCCAGGAGGAGAAGAGGAATCCAAGGACGGGCGCGTCGGAAAAATTCCGACCAGTTGGTGGCAGGCCTTCCGCGGGCGGCTTCCCAGCCGAAAATGGCGCCTGCGGCCAGCAGGGCGGCGACGGCGATGAGGGAAAGGGGATTCAAATGGAACGCGCGTTGGACGTCGCCGTGCAGGAGGGCGCTGGCCGCCCGGGTTCCGCCGCACAGCGGGCAGGGAAGGCCGGTCATTTTGTGGAAAACGCAGCCGGGGAAATCGAAGGAGCTTTTTTGCAGGGGAGGGAAAATGGCCAGTGCACCCAGTAGCAAAAGAATGGCGGCGGCGGCGGCGGCGCGCAGCTTTCGTTGGTGGGGAAAGAGGGGCGGTGGCTTCATTGCGCAATGATCAGGGTGATTTCGCCCTTGGGCGGACGTTCCTGATAATGGGCCAGCAACTCCCCGGCGGGGCCGCGACGGTATTCCTCGAATTTTTTCGTCAGTTCGCGGGCCACGCAAATCATGGCCCCGGGCGCTAGCTCGTGCAGAATGGCAAGGGATTTGAACAGGCGGTGAGGGGACTCGAAGTACACGCTAGTTTCCTTTCGAGCCAGCGCGCGCGAGATCTCCGCGTGGCGTTGTCCGCTTTTGACGGGCAGAAATCCTCCGAAGTAAAATGTGCTGGCGGGCAGGCCGGAGCCGACCAGCGCGGTGAGCACGGCGCTGGGTCCGGGCAGGACGGTGACGGGCAGGTCGCGTTCGCGGCAGGCGCGGATGAGACGAAAACCGGGATCGGAAATACCGGGCATGCCGGCATCGGTGATGAGGGCGACGGATTTTCCCTGGGCGATTTCCTCAACCAGCGTGGAAGAACGAAATGCCTCATTGTGTTCGTGGAGGCTGATCATGGGCTTTTTGATGCCGAGGTGATGCAGCAGCATGCCGGAGTGGCGGGTATCTTCGGCCGCGATCAAGTCCGCGCCGCGCAGAGCCTCCACAGCCCGCAGGGTGATATCCTGCAAATTCCCAATGGGCGTCGGGACGACGGTGAGCAAGGCGGGTTACCAGCCCTCGCTGATCTTGACCGTCAATTGATTGGCGGCGTCCTGAGCGGCAAGGGGAATGGCCTGGCGTTCGGTCATTTGCAGATCGTTGTCATCAAAGAACGAGGATCGTCCCCGCACGCGGCCGCGCATGAGGACGATGCCGGTGACGCGCTCGACCACTTCGTAGTTGATGTCCAGGTCGATGGAAAACTCGGCGGTGGCGAGGACGTTGTTTTGCACGGAGCGGAGCGAACTGCGTTCGATTTTCATCAAGGTGCAGAAGACAATGGCGTCGGCGGTGTCATCCGAGACGATGGTGTAGGTGCCGTCGCGCTGAATTTGCTTGATGAAGGTGTCGGCCAGCAGGACTTCAACGCGAGGTTCGTAGGTCCGGTTCTTAAAGGTCGGAACCGCCAGGGTGCGGACGGAACGCATGGGCGTGGGGCGAATTTCCCCCAGTTTATACCCGCAGCCGGCGAGCAGGGCGGAGGCAAGAAGAGCTATGGAAAGACGCATCATTCGGAAGGCAGCAGGGGTTCTACCGGGGCGGGAAGGGGCTGAAGATCGCGGATGTTGGTGCGAAATTTCGGCCGTTTGACCACGGGGAGTTCGTCCGGCACGATGTCGCGTTTGGGCGGGCCGGAATAGTCAGTGAGGGACGAGGTTTCCACCTGGGCTTGCAGGCGGCGGCGCAAGGCGAGTTTCTCGCCGGACTCCGCCGAGTCGGTGCCCACGCGCAGGGCGTCGTCGCCCACTTCGCCGCGGATTTCCTCGATGCGGGATTTCGCGATTTCGGCGTCGGCGGTCTTGGGCTGTTTTCGCAAAATGTCGTTGTAATAAATGATGGCGGATTTGTAGTCCTTGGACCAATCGTAAAACTTGGCGATGCGCATCAGATCACTGGCTTCGTTAGCGCCGATATTGGAAAGATTGTCGCGGGCCTGGGCGGCTTTTTCGCTCTTGGGATACTGGAGGAGAAAATCCTCAAAAGTTTCTTTGGCTAGGATGAGAGCAGAGAGATCCTGGGAATTCCCGCTCAGCCCCTGCTGCATGTAGATATAGCCGATTTGGTAGAGGGCGTCGTCGCAGACATCGCTGTTGGGGTATTTATCGAGGACCTTCTGATAGGCCTGACGGGCATCGTTGACCAGGCCCTGGCGTTCGATGGACAGGCCAAGATTGAATTGGGCGATTGGGGCGTGTTTGCTGAACGGGGCGTTTTTCAAGATGGCCTCGTACATTTTCTGGGCTCGTTCCGTGCCGGGCAAAACCGGCATGCCGAGAAAAACCAGCCGGCGACCCTGCAGGAATTGATTGGCGATGACGACCTGCTGGGCCACGGCTTTTTCAAATTCCGTGGTATCGGGATAGCGGCTGAGAAGAGTCTGGTAGGCGTCGAAGGCCTTATTGGGATTGCCGCTGGCATCGAGCAACTCTGCGATACGGAATTGGGCTTTGGAGGCGAGGGGCGAGGCCGGAAAAGCTTTCATGAACCGCTTGTAAGCGTTGATTGCCACCTGGGTGTTGCCGGTGGAATCGTATTCCTGGGCGGCGGCGAAGGCGGCTTCGGCATCGGCCGCGGAAGCGCCGACGGATGCGGCGTTCTGGGCGTCCGGCGACTGGGCAGGAGTCTGCGCCGCAAGAGGATGCGCGGAAAGGAGCGCAAAAATGACGACGGGCACGAAAGTTCTGGAAAACATGCAGGCGGCGCAAACTAGAAAACATCGCGCCCCCCGTCAAGCTGCATACTCCTTCATCGCGCTGGCATCGCGGAAATGATCGCGCTAGGGTCCCGCCATGCGCCTGCTGCTGGTGGACGGCCACTACTATCTTTATCGTTCCTTTTTTGCCATTCGCGGACTGACGAATTCGCGCGGTGAACCGACCAACGCCATTTATGGGTTTTCCAAGGCCCTGCGTCGGATGGTTGCCGATGTGAAACCCGATCTCGGCGCGGTGATCTGGGATTGCGGTCTTCCCGCCCGCCGCACCAATTTGCAGCCGCAATACAAACAAAACCGTCCCAGCATGCCGGAGGAGATGCGTCCGCAGGAGACCTGGTTGCAAAAAAACGTGCCGTTGTTCGGTTTTGCCAGCCTGAGCACCCCGGACACCGAGGCGGATGACCTGATCGCGTCCTACGCAAGGAAAGGGGCGCAGGATGGCCTGGAGGTCGTGATCGCGACGAATGACAAGGACATCCTCTCTTTGGCGGACGACCGCACGGCGATTTATTCCACTGCCAAGGCGGACGTGGGCGCGGACGGATTCGCTTTGCTCGGGGCGGCGGAAATCCGCAAAAAATGGGGCGTGGACCCGCGACAGATCACCGATGTGCTTGCGCTCACCGGCGACAGTTCCGACAACATTCCCGGAGTGGCCGGAGTGGGTGGAAAAACCGCGGCCTCGCTGCTCAACCGCTTTGAAACGCTGGACAATCTGTTGGCAAAATTGAGCGAAGTTCAGCCCGAACGTTTGCGGGAAAAACTGGTGAACGCGAGGGATCTGATCGCGGCGAACCGTCAGATGGTGGCCCTGGATCTCGATCTGCCCTTGCCTCTCCCTGTGGCGGATTTGAAGATCGCGCCGCAATACGACCTTTTGATCGAGGCCCTGCGGAGCTGTGAGTTCAAGGGATTGCTTAAGGAGGTCGAAACGGAGGCTGGACGCGGTCTTTTAAGTCAGGGTGATTTGCTTTAGAGAGACTGCATAGTTTGCGAAGGAACAGCGGCAACGCCTCCGGTTTACGCGGTCAGCCGTTCGCAGGCGGTAACGGTGTTGGCCATGAGGAGGGCGATGGTCATGGGGCCGACTCCGCCGGGGACGGGGGTAATGGCGGCGCATTTGGCGGCCACGGCGTCGTAATCGACGTCGCCGACAAGGCGGTAGCCTTTGGGGGAAGTGGGGTCGTCGATGCGGTTGATGCCGACGTCGATGACGGTGGCGCCTTCGCGGATGTGATCGGTCCCGAGGAAGTGGGGGCGTCCGATGGCGGCAATGACGATATCGGCCTGGCGGGTGATGGCGGCGAGGTCGCGGGTGCGGGAGTGGGCCACGGTGACGGTGGCATCGGTGCCGCGACGCAGGAGGAGGAGGGCCATGGGTTTGCCCACGATCATGCTGCGGCCCACGACGACGGCGTTTGCTCCGGCGGTTTTAATGCCGGCTTCTTCGAGGAGGCGGATGCAGCCGAGGGGGGTGCAGGGGACGAAGCCGGTGGTGTCGTCCATGGCGAGCTTGGCCACGTTGATGGGGTGAAAGCCGTCCACGTCCTTGCGGGGATCGATGGCGAGGACGACGGCGGATTCGTCAATGTGCGGAGGCGGGGGAGACTGGACGAGGATGCCGTGGATGGCGGGATCGGCATTGAGCTGCTGGACGAGGGTGATGAGGTCGGTTTGGGTGGTGGTGGCGGGGAGTTCGTGTTTAACGGAGTGAAGGCCGAGGTCGGCGGCGCGTTTATCTTTGGAACGGACGTAGGCGCGGGAGGCGGGGTCGTCGCCGATGAGCACGACGGCTAGGCCGGGCTGGATGCCGCGGGCGGCCAGGGCGGCGATGCGCAGGCGGGTTTCTTCGTGAACTTTCTGGGCGATGGCAGTGCCGTCAATCCGTTGCATAGGAGGTGTATTTTAGACAGGCTTAACAAGATGAACAAGATTCAGAATGGAAGACGCCGCGGGTAAAATCCTGTTAATCCTGTTCCAACTCCGTTCCGTCTTTTAATTGGGTTTCGAGCCGGGCACGGAGGGTTTCAAACGCCTCGTTGGTGAGTTCGCGCGGGACGGGAATCATTTCGTCCACCGTGACGGAGACAGTGGAAAACGGCCACGGGATGATGAAGCCGTCCCAGGTTTTCATGCGGAAACAGCGGGAGAATTTTGCGTGAACGGGGGCGAGAACCGCGCCAGTGGTCTGGGCGAGGAAGATGGCACCCGGGCCCAGTTTGTAACGGGGGCCGCGCGGTCCGTCGGGGGTGATGGCGATGTCGCCGCCGGATTCGACACGGCGGATGAGTTCGAGCAGGGCTTGCGAGCCTTTGCGCGAGCTGGAGCCGCGGGCGGCGGACATGCCAAAGCCTTGGGCGACTTGGGCGATGATCTCGCCGTCGCGACTAGGGCTGGTGAGTACGGTGACACCAGCGCGGCGTCCGTGCGGGTAGCAGCGAAGATGGCAGAGGGTGATGCCGAGAATGCGGTTGTGCCAGAAACACATGATGACGGGCTTTTCGTAGCGTCCCGTGGTGAAGCCGATGCGGTCGTCGAAGCGCAGGCGGATGGTGGCGAAGAGGACGCGGAAAATAATGTTGGCGGCGCGGCCAAGGACTTCTTCGCGGGTCACGACGAGGCTGGGGTTGTGTCCGGAGGAGTGAGGAGGGATTCCACTTGTGCGCGAAGGGTTTCGAATTCGGTGCTGGTAGTCTCCTGTGGCACCGAGATCATTTCGTTCACGGTGATTGAGACGGTGGAAAAAGGCAAAGGAATGATAAAGCCATCCCAGGTTTTCAAGCGGACGCAACGGGAAAAGTGCGCCTGCATGGGTACGAGCGGAACGCCGGTGACTTGGGCGAGGAAAATCGCGCCGGGCCCGAAGCAATAACAGGGTCCGCGCGGTCCGTCAGGAGTGATGGCGATGTCGCGGCCGGTTTCCACGAGCTTGACGAGTTCCCGCATGGCCTGGGAACCGCGGCGCGAACTGGACCCGCGCACGGAGCCCATGCCGAAGCCGTCCATGCAGCGGGCGAGGAGTTCTCCGTCGCGGCTGGGACTGGTGAGCACAGTGACGCCGGGCCGCAGGCGATGGGGATATCGCCGCAGAAAAACGTGGGTGATGCCCAGGATGCGGTTGTGCCAGAAGCATAGGATAACGGGGCTGTCGGGTTTTCCGGAACCGAGGCCGATGCGATCATCCACCCGTAAACGAAGAGTGAGGAAAAGCAGGCGGAGCGAGTTGGTAATGAGGAAGGCGAAAAACTTTTCGCGGGACATGGGTCGGGATCAGGCGAGAAATTGGCGGAGGACTTTTTGCAGCACGGGCCGGGCCTGGGCGGCGAGCAAGGGATTTGCGTAAGCCACCCAGCCGATGCCGGTGGTGGTGTCGAGCGGGGCGTCGGGGAAGCCGCCGAGGGGGTGTTCGTAAATGACTCCGGCTTCCTCGAGCAGGAGGGCGGTGCAAACATCGTAGGGATGGCAGAGGAGGGAAAATTCCAAATCGAGCCGCGCATAAACCAGCGGGCGCAAGTCGCCGACCATGCGGTCGTGTCCGGCGATGAGTTCGTAGAAGGCCCCGGCGGTGCTGAGGTATTGATCCTCGAAAATGACGGGCGAAGCTTCGCGGCCGACGCCGACGAGTTCGTCCCAGAGGCGCTCCTCGATTTGGGAGGTGAGGGTGCGGCCTTCGGGGAAATACTTGGCCATCCAGGAAAAGCCGTGGCGGAAATCGGTGGCGGTGGAGGGCGCGAGGGTGAGCGGGTGGCGCGAGCCGTCGAGGATGTTGGTGGACTCCATGCGGAGGCCCTGGCCGCGGACGGCGCTGATCTGATCGGAGCGCCATTGTTTCGTGGTGGGAAGTTCTGTCATGGCCGCGACAACGATGTCGGAAAGGCGGGTGTCGTCGCCGCGCTGGGGCGCGATGCCGCTGAGGGTCCAGGCGCTGCGTTTGTCATACATGATGCAGCGGGTGCCATCGATGGGATCGAGCAGGCATTTCCATTTGGTGCGGTTGGGTGGAGTGCCGCTGGGAAAACAGAGCCCGCCGGTTTCCTCGATGCCCTCCATGATGACCTGGACGGGTTCGGTGGGGGGCCAGGCGCGGGTGAACCATTCGCTGATGGCGGCCTCGCTGATTTTATCAATGGCGTAAATGGTGTCGGCGGAGGAATGGGCGGCGACGGCGGCGAGGCCTGTGACGGTTTTTTCCGCGCGCTCGGCCATGATCCGGTCGCGGAGGTGATCACCGAGCGCGCAGAGCAGGCACCGGAGGTCTTCGGGGGTGGCGCTCACGGGTTGGCCGGCGGGGTGACAATGGCGGGAGAGGACGGGGGATTGGTTTGCACCGCGGGGGCCACAATCGCATCGGACGGTCTGAGGGTGGGTGAAGCCTCCGGGGACGTGACGGGAGATGCCTCGGGGGTCGGAGTGGGGCTAGGAGTAGGAGTTGGCCAGGGGGGCACATTGTTTTCCCAAGTAAAAACCTCGGGCGCGGTGCCGCCGATTTCGTCGAGGTATTGGCTGCATTTTTCGCGCCACTTCGCGAGGTCGGGTGGGGCAGCCTTGTCGGCGGTACCGGGAAAGATGAGGTAGGCGACCTTGATGTTGCTGACGGAGCGCGATGCGGCGGAAGATTTAGGATTGATCTGCTTGCAGAGGCGAAGGGAGGCTTCGCCGACTTTGGACGAAGGGCCGGCGTCCCCGACGATGGCGGGGTAGATAGTGCCATTGTAAATTACAGCGGCGTAGTCTCCGATGGCGGGCGAGTAGGCATCTGAGGAATCTCGCAGCATGAAACCCGGCACGACGATGGTGGGATCGGCCTCGGAAACGAGGAAGCTGGAGGATTTCAGGTCGCTGACAGTCCGGGTCTGGTGCTGGATGGCTTGCTGGATTTCGCTTTTTCTTTGGGCGCTCAGTCCGGGGGTGGCGGATTCGGCCTTGAGGGCGGTGATTTTGTTTTGGGCTTTTGCGATGAAGGAATTCGGGCGGTCGGTGGTTTTGGGCCAGCGGTAGCTGGTTTGAGGCTGGAAATAGCGACCGGAGTCGTCCACCTGTACGTTTCGGTCGCCGTCGGAACCGTCCACGTTCACATCCATGTCGCCAACGACGAGCAGGGCTTTGCGGCCGGTGTCGGGGCTTTTCAGTTCGAGGATGGTTTCGCAATCGTAGAAATTGTGGCGAGAGAGGACTTGGTCGAGTTGGAAAAGTTTCTCGCGAATAGCGTTGATTTTGTTGCTGTAGAGTTTGGCGAAATAGGGGGAGACGGTGGCGGTCTCAATCAGTTTGGGCATTTGATTGAGAACCTCGGGAAGTTTGGGGTCGTTGGCGGCGATATCCTCAATGGTGAGGCTGGGGCGGGGGAGTTTGGCGGTGACGGTGATCTGGACCTCGTAGCTGTCATCGTCGTTACGTTGGAGCGAGGCGAGTTCGTTGCTGGCCGGAGTGGCGAACTTTGTCTTGAAAGTCACGCCATTGAAGAGGCGCCCCATTTCGACCGGTTTGCGCGGCAGGGTCGGCACGGGAGTCGGGGTGGGCGTCAGCAGCGGGGTCGGGCTGGCGATGACCACGGGAGTGGGGGTTGGCGATGCCAGTCGAACGGCCGGGCCGTCGCAGGCGTTAAGCAACGCGCCGGTGACAAGCAAAAGGGAAAACCGTCTCATCTCAGGTGTAGCCCACAAACGCGGTGACGACCTCGGCGGGAGCGTCGATCAGTTTGTAGTCCCCGGACGAAACGAAGAGCAGGGTTTGTTTGCCGTGACCAAGAACCTTCTGGGTGGAGTCGTAAATCTCGTGTTCGAGAGTGACGAATTTGCGGTTGTAGTTGGCAATGCGGATGCGCACACTCACGGTCTCAAACTCCTTGGTTTCCCGCACAAACTTGTGCTCGAAAGACCGCGTGAGGATGTAATAAGGGGTGTTCTTGAGGTTGAACTTCGGCATCACCTGGTTGAAGAACAACTCCCGCGTCTTGCCCACCCACATCGCATACATGCCGAAGTACACATTGCCCACCGAGTTGGTGTCGGCATAGGTCGCGACGAAGGAGTGGACGAACCATTTGTCCACAAAATGCCCGCCCAGATGGTGCATGGCCGCGCCGTCCGGCTGCGAGCCCAGCGACGCGGGGGCAATCACGCCGCCGGCGGATGGGGCCACGTCGGAAGCCGTCGCGAGCAATTCGTCGGTGTCACCAACAAAATCCTCTCCGGCGCTCGGTTTGAGCAGGAGCCAGGCAATGGAGGCGAGTGGCAGCAGCGAGCCTAAAATCATGAACAACGGATAGCGCAGCAGATATCCATAGGCGCAAATCACCACCGCGAGACTGCCGATGCAGAACATTTTTACCTGCGGAATGGCATTGGCCTGAGTGACCAGAAAACAACGTGCGATGCCGAGTGCCGAGTAGCCCACAAAAAACGTGGCGTAGAAAATCATGAAGTACTCGAGCTCAAGCTTGAGGATGGCCGCCAGCATCGCGATGAATCCCGCCAGCACAAAAACGGGGATGGGTGAGGTGAGCAGCCGTTTAGGGACCAGAGTGAGCAGCGGGTTTTTGGAGCGTCCAATGTTTTCTTGGAAGTACCACCGCAGCGCGACGTAGCCGCTGTCGAGCGTGGTGAGGATGCAGATGCAAAGAAACGTGCAGTAGGCCACGAAATTCCAAGGGGCCGCCGCGGCATTTTCGTAGAAAAATCGCAGGATGATTTCGTGCCCGTATTGGTAATTTCCCAGTCCATTGCGCAGCCATTCGCCCGCGCCTTGGTTGAGCGCCCACAGCGCCAGGGTGCCGTGAAAAAGCAGCAGACCGAAAAATTCCAGCGCTCCGATCCAATAGGCCGCGGCGATGGAAACCCGCTCACGATGCATCTGAATCGCACGCTGCCACTGCTGGAGATCGAGCCAAGGCCCGACTAGGAAGCCAATGATGATCGGCACCACATAGCCCCAATACTGCCAGTCATTCGTCGGCAGTTGGGGGAACACCACCGGGCCGGTGCCGGTGCTCTTGGAGTTCACGATGATGATGGCAATAGCCGCCGCCAGCAGTAGCCCCATCGCGCCATGGCTGAACTTGATCCGCTTGATATCGAATTCCTCGCCAAACAATATCGCCGCCGCCAGCACGATGAGCAGGGTGAGCGGCATGTAAAGCGCCCAGGGCTCGAAGCCCATCGTCTGCCAGCCGTAACGGATAAAGGCGAATATGGTCAACGTGATGGCCAGTAGTTGATAAAGAAAAAACACCAGCCGAAACGGACGCGACCAATTGGTGAAAAACCGGGCCAGCGACTCCGAACTCGCCTCCCGGCGCGCGATGTGATGCGTGACCAACCCGAAGGCCAGCAAGCCGATGGCATTCGGTATGGCGAAAGTCAGCAATCCGAAGAGCCCGAATTGCGTGGTGAACTGCACGGAAAAAAACAATCCCAGCCCCCACGTCCAAGACAACGCGACGGAATTTCCCCACAGGAGCGTGGAGAACCAACGGGCATTGAGCGGAGATGGGGCGGCAGCCATGAGTGGAACAGACATATCAGCGAATCGGGGAATCGTGCAAGAAGGGAGGGTTGGCCGTTTATCGTTCGGAAACAATGGCGCGCTATAATTCTGGCGTCGCGCCGCGATTCGATTTTATCCTGTCTTCATGTTCGACAAAGGCCAGAAAGTCGCGTGCATCAACGACGACTTCACTCCCACCATCCGCCACCTTTACAAACAACTCCCCCGCAAGGACGAAATCTATACCGTCAGGGAGGTCTCGATCGGCCGCGCGCAAGTGACCAGCGCCGCCGGAGGCGCCAACGATGTTTCCTATCTCGTGCTCTTGGAGGAACTCCACAACCCCGATGATCCCTACATGCACGAGGGGGCAAGTCAGGAAATGGGTTTCCGCAGCGACCGCTTTGCCCCTCTGGAGGAAATCGAAAACACGGAATACGCCGAACGTGAGGAAGAGCTTGTCCAGGTGCGTTGAGGAAGCCTGAAGCGAAAGCAGCCACCGATGGACACAGATGAAACACAGATCAAGCAGAGAATGATGGTCATTATCAGTGCTCATCCGTGTGTATCCGTGTGCTCGCAGCCATCAAGCGCGAGCACCATCATCGTAGCGTGAGCGATCTGGAGAAAAAAGATGACCCGCCCGCACCGGGAGAAGGCGCCAGCTTCAGCGAGAAAATGGCTTATCGGGTGGCCACCAAAGAAGGCCGGGCAAGATACAAGCAGAGGCAGCAGACCATCGAACCGGTTTTTGGAATCATCAAAGAGGCCATTGGGTTCCGCCGCTTTAGTCTGC
>JBGTGQ010000032.1:0-16259 GCA_041746635.1 Terrimicrobiaceae bacterium
TTCAAGCTTCGTGCCGCTCCCATCCCTCAGGGGGGTCAGTCCCGTAATTTCTAACATTTGGGCTACATGGAATGAACGGAAGGCTCTCACGGAGACACAGAGGGAGCTGCGAACGCCGAACGCTCAACGCTGAACATCGAAGTAGGAAAGGGAAAGTGGCTGGGGGGGCGAGGGGCAAGTCAGGACGAGGGTCGCGGTACTATCTTGATACGAGGTGGAGGGCTATTTCTGGGAAATTCTTGAAGTGTCCGTCTGTGCTCACCAATGGGACATGTTCTTCGATGGCATGTGCAGCGATCCAATAATCAGGATCAGGAAGCACTATTCCCCGGGCTTTGAGGTTTGCACGGAGGCGGGCGTAAATGGAGGCTGTGCGCAGGGTTGGGGCAAGGATTTCAAATTATTCCACAAACTCCCGTGCTTCCATCATTGTAGGAGCAGGTACCTTTGCGAGTGCTTGTCCGTAGAGAAATTCGGCTGCAACATGGGAGCAAATCACGGGCGGATAATGGCGCAGGGCGAGTTTTTCTACTGCTGCCGAATTTCGGCGCAGGAGTTCGAGGGCACCTGTATCAATAAGAATTGCCACGGGATGTCGCTTCCATTCGGGTTTTCCTCAAGTTGGCTAAAATGGAATCTCCAGATCGGTCAAGTTCGGTATTCGCCGGACGACGCCAGAACATCGACAAATTTCCAAGTTTGGATGAGCCGTTTTTTGGGAGTTTTTTTTGTTTGATGGCGGCGGTATTCATGCAGCTTTTACTTTGGCTGGGAGACTTTATCGCTTTTGACGGAAAATTCCAGATCGGAAACGATGAAGGCAACTGTCGTCAGAGGGGTCAGTCAACAATTTCTGACAGATGGGCGGCGGGGAGGGAGGGATTTTAAAAGCTGAAGGCTGAAGGCTGAAAAGCTGAGCGGGGAGCGGGGAGGGCTGTGTCAATCTGCCAAATGGCGTCTGACGTCCATTGCGCCGTGAAGGATCCGAACAACCTGGAGAACGTCATTTTCTACCCGAAACAAGATGATGTGTTTTTCCTGCGCCGCAGTTCTGCATCCCGGGAATAGGTCTTCCCGCAAACGAAATAGGGTGGGATCATCGAGGATCTCGGTAAAGCGTCTCCACATTGCTTTCAAATAGAGATCCTCCTGCCGCTCTCCCCAGTTGTGTAAAGTGTATTCCCGAATCTCCCGCAAGTCCTCCACCGCGGCGTCGGTGAGATCCAACTTCACGGTGCCGCCCGAATAAGAGCCTGGAATTGTTCCTCGGAAGTCACCCGGGTGACAGCTTGCGTCTCTAGCTGCGCAAAGCCGATGGCCGCCTCGCGCTTTAGCCATTCGTTCTCCTGGTCCCTCTTTAAGGATTCCCGCAACGCTTCCCGAATCACCTCGCTGGCATTATTATAAAGACCGGAGTTCACTTTGGCTTTTACCGACTTTTCCAGTTCGGGTGTCAGAGAAACATGCATAGCTGGATGTTACAAAGATTGTCAATGTGTGTCAAATGCTGATCCAAACGTGGGGGGGGGGGGGGGGTTAAAAGCTGAAGGCTGAAAGGCTGAAGGCTGAACACGCGCCAGTGGGAACACCAGCGCGATAGCGCTATCGTGTAGTTGGGGCTGCAACGCAGGTCGCCGCGACCGAGGCCAGGCTTTCAAGGTCGAATGTGTCGCCGGGCGGCAACCGTGGCAGCAAGGCTGCGGAGAACTGGCCGGGTAGCCTGCGAAGATTCGCAGCCCGTAGGGCGCTACTTGCCGGGAGGCAAGAGCGGCAACGCGGAAGGCGGAGGGGGGGGATGTTTATTCTGGGTTCATGCTTCCGGGCGTGGATGTGAAATGGTCTGCCATTCGTCGGTCAGGCCGAGTTGCTCGATCCAGCTCATGAGGAACGGCTGATCTTCGACGGCCCCGCTTTCTTGGATAGCGCGGATATCCTCGAGGTGCTTCCGGGATCGGCCTTCGCGATAGAAGAGAAGCTTATGGAGAATGACGGCTTCGGGCGGGGAGAACCAGCAGGCACCGAATGGTCCTTCGATGAGACGGCGGTTCTTCAGTTCCCACAGCGCAAGTTCACTCGATCCCGGGAGGTAACAGTCTGCCCGCAGTGCGCTGTGCTGGTGGAGGATGTTAAAATGACCGCGGGATTCGCGCTGCATCTCGGCGAGGAGGACTTCGGCAGGTGGAAGGTAAAAATCCCCGGGTGGAAAGGCCCTTTCCAAAAGTGGCAGATGGGCGGGAAGCAGGGCGACGACAAGATCCGCGTCGAGGGTTAGTCGCGGACGCCCGTACGCGATGGCGGCGAGGCCCCCAACGAGGCAATACACGATACCCGCCTGCTCAAGCCGGGTGGTGATCAAATTAACTTCCTGCATAACCGGTCAAAAAAACAGACCGCGTCGCTTTGAAAACCTCGGCCTCATCCCACGTGGGATGGCGACTCCGCAGCCAGCCAGCCTTGATTTCCCACGCGGCGGCGTAAAGCGAAAGGGCAATCTCAAGCCGACGGCCGGGGGTCATGCGCCGGATGAGGTCGTTCTGGAGCTGGACGGCGTGTTGCGCGTGATCGGTCAGGGGCATGGGGAGCGGGGGTAGATTTTAAAGGCTGAAGGTGAAAGGCTGAACACGCTAAAATACTAGGGATCGAACTCGATTATCGATGGACGATCAAGGTTGTGCGGCCAACCTCAACAAATACAGATGTCGAAAAAATTGTTTCCAAGGCGGGAAGATTTTTTTGGAAAATTTCAAAAAGGGCTTCGTTTGCAATTTGCCTGTGGAAATCAGGAGGAGCCGGGAAGGGCGGTTGGTGAGGAAATGGCTGTTCACAAAATCCGAATCCTTCGTGATGACAATTCTGTTATCTGTTTCCGCCAATTGACAGATTTCTGCATCGCTGGTGCGATTCCCGCGCGGGAGACTTGAGGTATGAAGGCAATCATGCCCCTCCTTTTCTAAAAACCTAGCAAGGCCGCCGGGAAGTTGCGCGTCGGCCAGAAATTTCACGCGGCCAGAAGGTCGATCCGCTTCACGCGGCTCATGGAAGCGCCAAACGCGCAAGCGGCTTTGAGATCGTCTTCTTCCAAGTCCGGATAATCCTGAAGAATCTGATTTGTGGACATCGATCCGCTCATGAGTTCAAGCAAGAAATCCACGGGGTAACGGAGGCCGCGAATGCAGGGCTTACCATGACAGATTTGGGGATCCATGGTTATGCGGCTGAGTAGTTCGATCTCGGACATGCCTTAAATTTTATCAACAATGCGAAGTCGCACAAGCGGAACGTGTGGCTACCGGGTGAGGGCAGGGATTTTGAAAGCTGAAAAGCGGAAGGCTGAAAACTGAAAGCTGAGGGTGGAGTTCATGCCATGCGGGAGCGCCAGGCTTGGGCGATTTGGCGGATGGTTTCTTCCAAGGAGATGGTGACGCTCCAGTTGGGATAGTGGGCGCGCATTTTGCGGAGGTCGCTGTAGTAGCAGATGTGGTCGCCGAGGCGGTTTTCTTCGACGTAGGTGAAGGTTTGGGGGCGTCCGGAAAAGCGCTCGGCGATTTGAAACGCTTCGAGGATGGAGCAGGAGTTGGCTTTGCCGCCTCCAAGATTATAGACCTCGGCGGTGCGGGGGGCCTGGGCGAATTCCCACATGAAGCGGGCCACGTCTTGGGAGTGGATGTTGTCGCGGACTTGCTTGCCTTTGTAGCCAAAGATTTTGTATTCGCGGCCTTCGAGGTTGCATTTGACCAGATAGCTGAGGAAGCCATGGAGTTCGACGCCGGAGTGGTTGGGTCCGGTGAGGCAGCCGCCTCTTAAACAACATGTGGGCATGTTGAAGTAGCGCCCGTATTCCTGCACCAGGATATCGGCGGCGACCTTGGAGGCTCCGAAGAGGGAGTGTTTGCTTTGATCGATTGAAAAGTCTTCGGCGATGCCTTCGGCAAAAGCCGGATCCGCGTAGTCCCAGCGGTTTTCCAGCTCGCTCAGGGCAATGGTATTGGGCCGGTCTCCATAGACTTTGTTGGTGGACATGTGGATGAAGGGGGATTCCGGGCAATGGCCGCGGGCGGCCTCGAGCAGGTTGAGGGTGCCGGTGGCGTTAGTGTCGAAATCGTCGAAGGGGATGGCGGCGGCACGGTCGTGGGAGGGTTGGGCGGCGGTGTGGATGATGACATCCGGCCGCACGGCGGCGAGGAGAGCCAGGACGCCGGCGCGGTCGCGGATGTCAAGCTCGTGGTGGGTGTAGCCGGGGATGGCTTGGACGAGCCGGTCTTGGTTCCAGCGGGTGTCGCCTTGCGGACCAAAAAACACGGCGCGCTGGTTGTTATCCAAGCCGTGAATGCGGCAGCCCTGTTGAGCAAAAAACAGACTCACCTCGGAGCCGATAAGGCCGGAGGAACCGGTGATGAGGATGGTTTTCATGGAAAATTTTTAACCGCTAAACACGCGAACGACGCGAAAAAGGATCGGAAAGGATGAAGCGGGTTTCGGAAATTCAGCCACAAAGGATCACAAAGTTCTCAAAAAGGAAGGAGGAGTGGCCGAAAAAAGGCGAAGAGGGGATGGAAGGTCCGCAGGGGTGCGATTGAAAGTGGGTGAGCCTTGGAATCCACCGTCTCACGACGGCGGCTACGTGGCTGCGTCCGTCAGAACGTGGCGGGGGGGATCCTCACCCACTTTCAATCGCATCCGGTCCGCAGGGGCTTGGCGCTTCCCACGGAGCGCGGACATCTTGTCCGCGATTAGCGCCCGGTTTTCGCGTCCTTTCGCGTATTTCGCGGTAAGCTTAATGAGGGCTCCAATTTTTGAGGTCGAGGGGGAGCGGCTACGCTTTGGGTTTTGTCAGCAGGTTGTATTTGAGGATGCAACGGATGGCGCTGAAACCGTCCTTCCAGCCAATTTTTTTACCTTCGGCATAGGTGCGGCCGTGGTAGGAGATGGAAACCTCATAGATGCGGACGCCGAGGCGGGCCACTTTGGCGGTGATTTCGGGTTCGAAGCCGAAACGGGGTTCCTCGATGGTAAGGGATTGGATGATCTCGCGACGGAAGGCCTTGTAGCAGGTTTCCATGTCGGTGAGATTGAGGTTGGTCAACATATTCGAGAGCAGGGTCAGGATGGTGTTGCCCACCGAGTGCCAGAAATACAACACGCGGTGTTCCTCCGAGCCGATAAAGCGCGAGCCGAAGACTACGTCCGCGCGATCCCGCAGGATGGGTCCAATCAGACGGGAATACTCGCCCGGATCATATTCGAGGTCAGCGTCCTGAATAATGACGAGGGGAGCGCAAGCATGGAAGATCCCGGTGCGGAGGGCGGCACCTTTGCCCCGGTTGACCGGATGATGAAAGACACGGATGCGCGGATCGGTTGTGGCCAGAGTGTCGAGGACCGCGCCCGAACTGTCGCTGGAAGAATCGTTCACGCAGATCAGTTCCGCGACGCTAGGCTGGGCGAGCACGATTTTAATGACCTCAGCAACGGTGCTGGCCTCGTTGTAAACGGGCATGACAACACTCAGGCAGGGAGACATGAATAGGGGAAAAGCTGAGAGGCTAAAAGGCGGAAAGGCGGTAAAACCGGGCGTTTTTACATCAGTTTCCGGGTCCTTGAGACGATGGTTGTGAATATCGCCAGGATTTCGGAGGTTTCCTGAAGGAGGGCAGTCTTTCGATCCCCGGAAATGTTGCAGTCTTCATTGAGGAGTTCGAGCCATAGCGCGGATTCGTCGGCTTCTTGCAAGAGGCCATCGAGTTTCGAGCAGAATTCCGCATGGGAGCGGGCGCGCGAAGCCTCACATGAGTGGGCGGCGACGGATGTTCCGGAACGCAGGAGTTGATGCCCCAAAACCGCGACCTCTTTTTCGCTCCTCGGTAGGCTGGCATAAAGCTGAATTACTTTTGACGCATACCTTTTGCAGCGCAATCGAAGTTCTTCTGTGAGGCGCATGTTTTGGAAAAGCTGAAAAGTTGAGATGCTGAAAGGCTGAAAGGCTGAAAGGGGAGGTTTCAGTATTTTCCCCCGCAGTGGCGAGCGGAAGTCGGAGACGAAGATCTGAGCGGGCAGATACTCAGTGCTCGATGCTCCATGCTCCCGGCTTTCATCCGGCCAAGCTGCCGCCCTTGGTCATTCCCGGAGAAGGAGACCATCTGGCCATTTTGCGATGTGTAGTGGTCCGCACGAGGCGGAGGTTTTATTCCCCTTGCAGGAGTTTTTGGGCGAGAGGCAGAAACGTTCCGGCCCGTTTGTGCCACTTGGTGATTCTTTGCAGACGCAGCCGTGCTCCCGGCTGGGCTCCGCGAGGGAGGTCAGGGATCAGGTCGTTCAGGCGCTTCAACCGTTCGGCCCCGCCGGAGAGGCCGGGCACGAGGCGCTTGCTGAGGAAGCCGGAGAGCAGGGGCTTGAGTTCCAGCCGGGCGGCGTAAAGGTGGCTGCGTGTGCCATCTTCTTTCTCGCGAAAAATCGCTCCGAGTTCCTCCAGTTGGCGCAACCCCTGGCTGGCCGAACCTTTGCTGATGTTCAGCCGGCGGATGATTTCCTCCATCGAGAGCGGATGTTCCGAGGCGAAGAGGACTCCGTAAATTTCGCCGAGTGAGCGGGGGTTGCCGAAAAGTTCCGCCAGGTTGGAAAACACGACCACCAGCTCCCTTTGCAGGGTGGCTTCGGCGGTCGCCACGATGTCGGCGTTTTTCGATCCTGACATGAAACAAACTTAGGGCGGACCGAAGAAAGTTCAATTCAAAATGAACTATATTTTCGAGTCGGGAAGGAAGTGCTCCCGACTTGCCGGAAAAGGATTCGGCCGCTATGACTCCCTTTTGCGGCGAATGACGGAGTGATCATTGCGCGCCCGCAGATAATCACCTCATGCGATACGTCCCCGCCATCCTCTGTGCCTTGGCTGTTGCCGTCGCGCAGGGATTGTATGGAGGGGTGCTGCGGCCGGTGTTTGCGCTGCCGGCTTTTGCCTTGGTCGGTCTTGCTGGCTTAGTGGGCGCGGCCTGTTTTTTCCGCGGAAAAACGCCCGAGCCCAATTTTTTCGGCCTGTCTCTGGTGGCGATGCTGGCTGCCTGGTTGCTGTGGCGGGAAATGAATTCCCCCGATGCCTGGCTGGCCTCGGGATATTTCCGTCTGACCCTGGGCTGTCTGGTGGTCTATCTGCTTTTCGCCTGCGTCATCACAAATCCCTACCACCGCCTGGCTTTTGTTTCGGTTTTGCTCCTTCTGGCCATGATTCAAGTTGCCACAGCCGCCTGGCAATTTACCCACGCGCACGATGCATTCCCGATACCCTGGCAATCGGAGCAATTGCGGCAATGGTATGCGCCTCGCTTCGCCCAAAAAGCGCACGGATTTTTTTTGAACGGCAATCATCTTTCCTGGTTTCTCAATGCCGCGGGAATCACCGCGCTGTCTCTGGCCAGCTGGGGGAGATGGGGAATCAGTGCCAAGGTGCTTTGTTTTTACGTTGCGCTAATGAGTTTTGCCGGGTCGATGCTAACGGGCAGCCGGGGAGGTTTTGTCAGTCTGGCGGCCGGCCTGGCTGTTTTTTTTCTGCTCAGCACCATGGTTTTGACCCTCGGCGCAAGGGACAGGCGGTGGGCGGCTTTGCTGGGGGTGGTGACGGCCCTGGTTGTGACGGCGGGGATACTGGGCTGGCTCTTTGACAGCAGTTACTTTATTCAAGATCGCTACAGCAAGTTGCTGGCAGATTCCTACCGGACGGATGTTTTCGCACCGGTCGCAAGGCAATTCCAGCTTGCGCCGCTCATGGGAACGGGGGCGGGAACATTCCTCTATCATGTACGGCAGTTGCGCGAGTTTTTCACGTCTGGCGATGATGTCTTTGCCCACAACGACTGGGCGCAGCTGGCGGCGGATTTCGGATTTCCCGCGCTGGCACTGCTGGCGGCTGCGGTAGCAGTGCATTTTGCCGCCGGCTTGGAATTCCTGGCCAGTGTTTTGCACAAGAGGATGGCGGCCTCCAGTCGTCCCCAAAGTCATGCCGCCGCGCTGCTTATTGCCGCGCTGGCTTGTGTGACGATTTTTGCGGTTCATTCATTTTTTGATTTCAATATGCAGATTCCGGCCAACGCCTTGCTGGCATCAGCATTTTTCGGGATGCTGGCGAATCCAGGTGTGGAGGCAATTGGATCAAGGGGCAGCCACACGGGGTCGTTCAAGCGGATGACGGGGTATGGGATGGCGGGGATTTGTGGAGGGTGGCTTTTGCTGGCTGTTGGGCAGGTGGCTTGGGCGGATTATCACCTGCTGAAAGCGGAGAATGCGTTACTGGTGGGAGATTGGGAAACGGGTTCCCGGATGGCCCGGAAGGGGCTGGCTGGCGGGCGGCCTTCCCCCGGACTTCGCTTGGCTCTCGGCGAATCCTTGCTTTTGGAAAGTCTGGCTCTGGAGAATCCCCGGGTTCGGTGGTCGATTTACCTGGCTGCGACCAAGGAACTCTCCCTGGCAGTCGATTTCGCTCCACAGGCCCACGGCAGTCACGCTCTCCTTGCCCGCGTCTTGGCCAAGGCTGGGCGGCTTCAGGTCGCGGAGGAAGAAATCTTGGAGGCCATCCGGCTTAATCCCGGGGCCAATTATGAATTTTATGCAGAGTTGATGGAGCGCAGCGGTCGCCTTTCGGAGGCGGCGCGGTTGTATCAACTGTCCCAGCATTACGGGAATCATCACTCGGGGCTGAAGAGTTTTCAGAATGTGGAGCGGAAACGAAAGGAGCGGGCCGAAAAAAACGGGGTCCCGTAAGGCGTATATTTTTCAATGAAACTATTGCCTTCCAATGCGTTTTCAATAAACAACGTCACGATGATGACAAGAGCCTCTCGTCTATCGATTGTCCCTCACTTCCTGAGCGTTGGGATCTTGATATGGCTTCAACCGCCTGCATTTGCCCAAGTCTCTTTCAACGTAGCACCAGTCACTTCCGACTTCGGGGGAAATCCGAGCGACGGCGATGCGGAAGGTTCCGACGGATCCGGGGGGGGGCTCGGTATTTTCGCCCGGAAGCCATTTAAAATGAGCGTGTCCTTGCGCCAGGGATATGACAGCAACCCCAACACGCTCTCCTCAGGGGCTGAAGGGAGCCTGTATTCCAACGTGGGAGCCGGCGTGAACTACAGCTTTGGCAGCCCGCGGCTGCAGTTGGGGGCGAGTCTGAGTGGCGGGGCGACATTCTATTACAATCGGGGCGACGACCCGATCGATTATAACGGAAACATCTCCTTGAGCGCGAAATACCGGGCGACTCCCAGGCTGAATCTGAGTCTCAGCACCTCCACGGCCTATCTCTCGCAACCCGACATCGCGCAGATCGGCGGCACAAACCGCCAAGACGGCGACTACATCCTTTCCAATACGACCCTGTCGGCCTCCTATCAGTGGTCGGAAATCATCTCCACGGTGACCAGCTACAATTTCTCCGCGAATTATTATCTGGAGAGTGATCTAAACGACAATTTGGGAAACATCAGCCAGACGCTGGCCCAATCCGTCCTTTGGTTGTGGAAGCCGAAAACGACCCTGGTGGCGGAGTACCGGGCCAATGCCATCAATTACTATAGCGCCGACCTAAACCAGTTCGGTAATTATTTCCTGGTAGGCTTTGACCAAATTTTCAACCCCCGCTTTTTTTGGAATGCGCGGCTGGGCGCGCAACTCAACCTGAACAACAACCCCGTGGATGGGAATTCCACCTACATCGGTCCCTTCATGGAAAGCACACTGCGTTACCAGTTTCGTCCCGCTTCCGCTGTCTCGTGGATCATGCGCTACGGAACCGAGCAGTCCGGACTTTTTGACGTTTCCCAGAGGCAAACTTTTCGCACTGGCATCACCCTCAATCATGCCTTTACCGCGCGCATCTCCGGGGTGGTTTCCGTCAATTATTTGAACAATTATTACAGTCAGGGTGATGTCATCTCGGCCTTCAATGAGAATATCGTCGATGCCGCGGTGGGCCTGAGCTACCGGTTCAACCGATTTGTTTCCTTTGAGACCGGCTACCAGTTCACCATTGATATTGCTCCGGAGGATACCGGTCGCAATTACACCCGCAACATTGTGTTTGTAGGGGCTAATTTTGCATTTTAGGGGATAGTTCAATCGGACTCGTTTCCCTCGGCAATACTCCGCAAGTTGACTATGCGCAAACTCCTCGTATCCTGAGCTTGTTTTATGAACACCGACGGCGGCGAGCTTCAACTGCATTTTCTCGATTACTGGCGCGTCATTCGTGTTCGGATGCCGCTCATTATTCTGGTTTTCCTTCTCGTGGTGATCACGGCCTCGGTGGTGACCTATTTCATGCCGAAGCAATACGAGTCCTCGGTGACGATGCAGGTCAAACAAAGCGACGTGGCGATGGAGGTTTTCAATCAAGGGCAGAGTGGGCGGGGATTTGATCCCCGCTTCATCACCACCCAGTTCGAGATTATTCAACGCAAAGAAATCCTTGATCCCGTCATCGATTCCCTCCGGCTGGTGGATAAATGGCGGGAAGTTGGCGTCACCTCGCGGGAGATGCTCTACAATAAATTGCGCAAGATGATTGATGTGAGCGAAATTCGCAACACGGAGCTCATCCAGATTGCCGTGTTCAGCACCGATAAAGTCGAAGCGGCGGAGATCGCCAATACCATAGCAGATGAGTACCAGCGCCGGAGGACTCTGGAGCAAACGCAGTGGCAGGACCGGTCTCTGTCCCAGCTCCGCCAAGAGGTGGCCAAGCAGCAAATCAAAGTGACGGAACTGAAGGATCTGGCGACCAAACTTCGTATTGAAAACGGCATCACGGACATGACCCCGGAGGGCGTCGAACAGGGTTTGGGGCTCGAGAGCGACGTGCTCAGGACGGTTGAACAGCAGGTGAGCACCGAACGGTTGCGGGTGGCCACCCTCCGGGCAAAGCACCAATTGGTGTCCGGTATGACCGATGATCAGATCATGCGTTCTCTGGTGACCTTGGAAATCGCAGATCCCACCATCCAGCAAATTCTTCCCCTCTATCAGGAGGCCGTATCGGAAGAGGCCAGATTTCTGAATTCCGGGCTGGGTCCGAATCATCCCACGGTCAAGTCCCTTCGGGCGAAAAAGGATGTGATGGATGGTCAACTCAAGGACCAGATCCAAGTCTTGCGCAAAACCTTGGAAGCGAACCTGAAGATTGCGGAGGACTCCCTGAAAAGCTTGGAGGAAAGCCTTACGGGTTCGCGCGATAAGCAGCAGGACTCCAGAACACGCTTCGCACCCTACTACGAGGCCAAAAACGCCTATTTTCAGGCCAGAAAGGTCTTGGAGGCGGCCGAGTTGAGATTGTCCACCGAAAGCATGCAGACGGCCATGCCGCAAAATCCGGCCATGATCTGGGAGCGGGCGGTGCCGGCGGAGCTTCCTTCCCGCCCGCGCGTCTTGCTCAATATTGCCCTGGGGGTCGTGGTGGGACTGATCTTTGGCGTGGGTCTGGCGTTCTTTATCGAGTATCTCGACACCAGCGTGAAGACGATGGAGGACGTGGAAAACTTATTGCAGGTGCCGGTTTTGGCCGTGATCCCCAAAAACATATCCATGTTGCTTAATGAGCCGCCAGATAACCCGGATGCCGAGGCCTATCGCATTATGCGGACGAATATTGAGTTCAACCGGAAAAATCCGGACGCCAATACTGTTACGCTGGTCAGTGGAGGGACCGGTGAAGGCAAATCCACGACTTTATCGAACATTGCCTTCACCTTTGCCCGGGGCGGCTACAGCACGTTGATTGTTGACGCGGACTTGCGCCGACCTTCCCAGCATCGCATTTTCGGACTCGGCAACGAGACCGGTCTCACCGATTACCTCACCACCGACATTGAGTTGGAAGAGGTCGTCATCCAAACCAAGGTGGAGAATCTTTATCTGTTGACCAGCGGCAAGCTTCCGGCCGATGCGGTGGGCATTCTTAACTCGCAGCGGATGGTGGAATTTATTGAGGAGGTAAAAGGCCGTTTCGACATCATTTTCTTCGACTCCCCGCCAATTCTCGGAGTGAGTGACGCTTCGGTTCTTTCGAGTGCAGTGGACCTCACCATCATTGTGGTACAACATCGCCGCTTCCCGCGGGCCATGCTCCAGCGCGTCAAGCAGGCCGTGCTCAACGTCGGTGGAAACATTCTTGGAGTCGTGCTCAATAACGTCGATGTCCGGCATGACCAACATTACGAATATTACACGAGCTACTATAATTATTATTATCAAAAACCTTCGGCGGAACGCTCGCGAAAGAGCACCCCGACCAAGGTGGCTGTCTTACAGGAAAAACGCGGTGATGCGGAGGATTCCTACTAATGAAAATCCGGTTGCTCGTTCTTATGGTGCTGACCGTGGTCCCGGCCTTGGCGCAGGATGCCGTCCTGCGCAACGGAGACATGGTGGAGATTCGTCTGGGAGGAGTTCCCGTCGAGGAGATCGAACAGGTTTCCGGCCAATATCAGGTGGATGGCCAGGGGTTTGTCAACATGCCGCACATCGGGAAAATCAAGGCGGCCGAAGTCACGCAGTCCAGTTTGCAAAACGCGATTGAGGGCGCCTATCGCAGCCAGCAAATTTACACAAACCCGTCCGTCACCGTCAACGTTCCGACCACGGCACGGTTTGTCAATGTGGGGGGAGACGTTAAAGCGCCGCAACGCGTCCCCTTTACCCCCGACCTTACCATTCTCGCCGCCATCAATGCCTGCGGTGGGTTCACCGATTACGCCGATCAGAAAAAGGTCCGCCTGCTGCGCGACGGCAAGGCGAGCCTTCATGACATCCGGGAAGTCCGCCGGGATCCCACCAAAGACCTCCGTTTGAAACCCGGCGATTCGATTGAGGTTCCCCAGAGTTTCTGGTGATCCGGTCCCGGGATCAGTGTGCGGAAATCAGGGCCCGGTTTTTGTAAAGATAGGCCATTCCGGAATAGACTGTGAGGAATACGGTGATCCCAACAAGCCATTGACCATATGTCCAGGCGGTGGCGAGAACCGACGCTTGCTTCGTCCATTCGGACAGCGCCAGGAGCAGGAGAAAATAGATTATCGTCGCCATCTGCCAGGCGGTCTTGTGTTTTCCCAGCTTCTCTGCCGGCAGAATGATGTTTTTCGAACTGGCCAACAAGCGGAGCCCGGTAATCAGAAATTCCCGGCTGATGATGATGATGACGGCCCACGCTGGCAACGCTCCGTAGGGAACCAGACAGATAAATGCTGATGCGGTCAGAACCTTATCGGCGAGCGGATCCATCAGCTTTCCAAAATCGGTGATCAGATTCCATTGCCG
The DNA here is from genome assembly GCA_041746635.1 of Terrimicrobiaceae bacterium. Lineage (GTDB taxonomy): Bacteria > Verrucomicrobiota > Verrucomicrobiia > Chthoniobacterales > Terrimicrobiaceae > CAMASH01. The sequence continues at coordinate 13,300 of JBGTGQ010000032.1, forward strand.
GGCAATGACTCCGTCGAGATAGTCGGTCAGGGTGGCGAACAAAAACAAGATCAGCGCGACGGTCTGGTGAAGCGGATAGGAAATGGAAAGGCTGGCCACAAAAAAAACGGTCACTCCAAGGCGGAGCAGGGTGAGCGTGTTGGGGAGGTTCATTTGCGAAAGATGCCGATTGCCTAAACTTGGAGTCAGCGGCTATTTTGCCAATTTCATTCATACACACAATACTTCATGAGCCAAAGCGACATCGGATTAATCGGCCTCGCCGTCATGGGCGAAAACCTCGTTCTCAACATGGAAAGCAGGGGCTTCCAGGTCAGCGTCTTCAATCGCACCACCTCGGTGACGGAAAAGTTTGCCGCCAATCGGGGCAAAGGAAAAAAGATCGTTCCGACCAGAACATTGGAGGAATTTGTTCAGTCGCTGGCCCGTCCGCGCAAGGCCCAGATCATGGTCAAGGCCGGCGCTCCGGTGGATGCGGTCATTGATCAATTGGTCCCCTTGCTTGAACGCGGGGACATTATCATCGACGGAGGAAATTCCTTGTGGACGGACACCCAGCGCCGCGAGAAATCGCTCAAGGAACGCGGAATTCATTTTTTCGGAGTTGGAGTGAGTGGCGGCGAGGAGGGTGCCCTCAAAGGCCCCAGCATCATGCCGGGGGGATCCAAGGAGGGCTGGAAAGCGCTGGCCCCGATTTACACCAAAATCGCCGCGGTGGCGGAGGGCGAGCCGTGTTGCCGTCACATGGGGCCGGATGGCGCGGGTCATTACGTGAAGATGGTGCACAATGGCATTGAATACGGTGACATGCAGCTCATCTGCGAGGCGTATGCGATCCTCCAAGCCACGATCAACCCCTCCGCGGCGGAGTTTCACGAAATTTTCTCCGAGTGGAACAAAGGTGAGCTCGACAGTTTTCTGATCGAAATCACCAAAAACATCTTCACTAAGATTGATCCCGAGACAGGCACGCCCATCGTTGATCTCATTCTCGACAAGGCCGGCCAAAAGGGCACGGGCAGATGGACGGTGGGCCATGCCACGGAAATGGGTGTGCCCCTTTCGGTCATCGGCAGTGCCGTGGAAGCCCGTATTCTTTCTTCCCTGAAGGACGAGCGCGTGGCCGCGGCCAAGGTTCTCTCAGGGCCGTCGCCCGCGCCCTTTGCAGGGGATCGCGCGGAGTTTGTCAGCGCGGTTCGGGACGCTCTCTACGCCAGCAAAATCATCAGCTACGCCCAGGGCATGGTTCAGCTGGGGAAAGCCGGAGAGCTTTACGACTGGGGCCTCAATTTTGAAGACATCGCCAGCATCTGGCGCGGCGGCTGCATCATCCGCGCCCGTTTTCTCAACCGCATCACGGAAGCCTATCACAAAAATCCCGCGCTCAAAAATCTGGTCCTCGATCCCTTTTTCTCCGATATCCTGCAGCGCAATCAGGCGGGTTGGCGCACGGCTGTGCAAACGGCCATCGAATATGGAGTGGCGGTTCCGGCCTTCAGCGCCGCGCTGGCCTACTACGACAGCTACCGCAGCGAACGCTTGCCAGCCAACCTCCTTCAGGCCCAACGCGACTATTTCGGAGCGCACACCTACGAACGCATTGACAAACCAGCGGGTGAATTCTTCCACACCGAGTGGTTTTCCTAAAAAAATCCCCCCCTCAAAATGGAAAAATTCCCCACCGCGGCCCGCCAACCCCCATTTCATCAGGGTTGGCGGGTGGATGCTTCGCGCGGCGTGTGTCAAGCGAATGCCGGACAGAAAAAACTTCGCTTTTTTTCTAAAAATCCGTTGACGAATCACGCGGGTTCGATATTCTGACAATCCCACACGACATAAACCTCGAGTGGGCAGAAGTTCTCGCAGGCTCAACCTCGCTGGTTGCGCTGGCGACCAAAGCCGAAACATCGGCTTCGTCGTCGGCAGAAACAGCGACTAGCCTGCCGAGCATTGCTCTTTGACAGCCTGGTTCTGGTTTGCCGGTATGGCAAAATTCAGAATGTTTTTAACAGCAAATAACACACATTCAGCAAATGCTGGATAGTGCGTTCTTTCGTCAGTTTTGATTTTAAATTTGACGGCCTATCCTGGCTCCCTGTCTCACAGGGGGTCATAGATATGAATGCCTGAACTTTCCCACCTTAGCAGTGGGAGAAACTTTCCACGGAGAGTTTGATTCTGGCTCAGAACGAACGCTGGCGGCGTGGATAAGACATGCAAGTCGAACGGGACTTGATTTGTAGTAATACAGATCAAGTCTAGTGGCGAACGGGTGCGTAACACGTGAGTAATCTGCCGGGAAGTGGGGGATAGCTCGCCGAAAGGCGAATTAATACCGCATGTGGCCATTCTTCGATTGGAGAAAAAGCCAAAGCCGCAAGGCGCTTCCTGATGAACTCGCGGCCTATCAGCTAGATGGCGGGGTAACGGCCCACCATGGCTATGACGGGTAGCTGGTCTGAGAGGACGACCAGCCACACTGGAACTGAGACACGGTCCAGACACCTACGGGTGGCAGCAGTCGAGAATTTTTCACAATGGGGGCAACCCTGATGGAGCGACGCCGCGTGGAGGACGAAGGCCTTCGGGTCGTAAACTCCTGTCATGCGGGAACAAGAAAGTGATAGTACCGCAAGAGGAAGGGACGGCTAACTCTGTGCCAGCAGCCGCGGTAATACAGAGGTCTCAAGCGTTGTTCGGATTCATTGGGCGTAAAGGGTGCGTAGGTGGCGATGCAAGTCTGGTGTGAAATCTTGGGGCTTAACCTCAAAATTGCACCGGATACTGCGTTGCTCGAGGATTGTAGAGGAGAGTGGAATTCACGGTGTAGCAGTGAAATGCGTAGATATCGTGAGGAAGACCAGTTGCGAAGGCGACTCTCTGGGCAATTCCTGACACTGAGGCACGAAGGCCAGGGGAGCAAACGGGATTAGATACCCCGGTAGTCCTGGCAGTAAACG
>JBGTGQ010000033.1:0-10406 GCA_041746635.1 Terrimicrobiaceae bacterium
GCTCTCCCACAATTGCACCCGCGGATCGCTGGACGCGCGGAAACGATAATTTGCCCGCGTGTCGTGAATTTCCGCCGCCTCGGCCATCGTCACGGCGCGGCGCGGCTCGTCCCCCTCATATCGCGCCATTTCCCGCGCCAGCCGCGCCGCGTAGCCGCGCGCATCGCCCGCCACATAGAAATCGTGCGGTGACAGGCAACCTTTTTGATCAAAGAGTGAGGCATCGTGCGCTGCCAGCGGAGCGGAAACAAACGCCGCATCGTCAAAAACGATCCCCACACTCACCCGATGGGAATGGGCCTCGAAGACTACATCCGCGCGCGTCTGCTTGCGGAACCGCGCAATCGTATCGTCCGTCCCGAAGACCACCCAGGCCGGCGACTTGCGCAGCCATTCCGGTGGCAGCTCGCGGCGAATTTCCGCCTGCTCGCGCAACGACTCCGGCAGCAATGCCAAAAACGTCTCCACTTCCGGCAAACCGGCCGAGGGAATCTTCACCAAATTGCGGGCCCCCAGCAACAACCCGCGGGTGAGACTTTGCAAGGCGGCATGTGGCGTGTTGCCGCTCACGATGTGCAGGATCGGACCCCGCGCCGCCGCCCGGCTGAAGTGCCCGCCATAGGGACGAAATCCGTCGAGAATTTCGGAATGCCCCAGTTCCAGCCGCACTGTCTCGAGCAAATCCTCCGCCGTCATCCGCCCCAGCAGCGGAAACTTTTCCGCCGCCTGGGCGAGAGCGAGAGCGCGTCCGGCCGTATTCATGTCGGAACTAGACCGGATTTCCCCGCGCCATGGGTAGCAAAATTTTTGGGGCGAGCTCTCGCCGTGACTGCCGTCGCCCGCTCGCCGCGCAAATGCTGCGGGCCGCCACTCTCTAGCCGGCCTTAAGCCGCGGCCTTCGCATTGCTGGAAATACCCAGCAAGCGTTCATAAAGTGCGGCGTGTGCGCTGGCCATGCCTGCCATGGAAAAATTCGCAGCGAGGCAGCGTCCGCGTAAATTCGCGGCCTGTCCCTTGTCGGCCAGCACTCCCGCCGCCCGCCGGCACGCATCCACCAGGCCGTCGCAGGTCGGCCCATAAAAGACAAATCCGTTGCCCATATCCCGCGCGGGCTCCCAATCACGCACCAATTGAAACAAACCCCCGCACTGGAGCGCGAGGGGAATCGCGCCATACCGGAGGGCGCGGCGCAGCCACAAGGTCCGCGGTTCCACCGCTCCCGGCAGGAGGAAAACATCCGATCCCGCCAGCGCCAGCCGCGCCAGGTTTTCCGCAAAATTGTCCGCCTGGACAAAGTGGCCCTGATGTTTGCGGCGGGCAATTTCCAACGCCGTGGTGTGCTCCGCCCCCACGGGCCCGAGCAGAATCACCCGCGCTTCATCGGCTAGAATCCGGTCCAGCGAATCCAGCAGGAGGCCGATGTTTTTTCCCTCGCAGGCCTCGGACATGACCAGAAAAACCGTGCCGACCGACTCCTCTCGCAGACCCAGCGACTCGAGCAAAGCTGCGCGGTTTTTTTCCCGGGCCGCCGGTTTTCCGGCCGAAAACGTGGCGGCCAGAGTTTTGTCCTCCCCCGGCATCCAATCTTCCAATCCCGCCGCGGAAGGAATGCCGCAGAGCTTGTGCTGATGTTCGCGCAGGACATTTTCCAAGCCGCAGCCGTGCTCGGGCGTTTGCGCTTCACTGACCATGCGTTCGCCCGGCAACACCACCGCATCCGCGAAGAGGATGCCGCCTTTGAGGCAATTCATGCTGCCAAAATATTCCACCCCGCGGGCTCCAAAGTATTCGCCCGGCAGGTTGGTCAGGGCAAAATCATAGCTCCAGAAATTGCCTTGGAATTCCAGCGAGTGGGGCGAAAGCACGGTGCGAAAGGGCAGCCGTTGGTCGCGCGCGAACACCGGCGCAAGTGCGGTCTCCCAGCTATTGACATGAACGATGTCGGGCGGAATATCCATCCGCCGCGCCACTTCCAGCACGCACTTCGTGAAGAAAATAAAGCGCGCCGCGTTGTCTTGATAGTCGCGTCCGTCCACGCCGTAAACACCCGAGCGGTCAAAATATTCATCCCTCGCCACCAGAAGCACCCGCACGCCCTGCGGGGCCTTCGCTTCAAAAATCTCGCATGGCAGGCGGCTGGAGCCGACCTGCACCGTGAACCGGATCTTCGATTTCTTGAACTTGGTCGTCTTGTCCTCCCGCACGGAACGATAGTAGGGAATGACGACGTTCACTTCATGCCCGAGACGGTGGAGGCCGCCGCTGAGATCCGACATGGCATCAGCCAGGTCACCGCTGCGAATGAAGGGTGCCATCTCGCTCGCCGCCAGAAGAATTTTCATGGCCCTTTGTTACCAGCGGGGCCGCTACGTGTCACTTCAGAGTTGAGCGTTCAGCGTTCAACGTTGAGAGTTGGAACCATGCCTCTCGCTCTTGTGACTTGCGGACCGGCCTACGAACCAATCGACAGCGTTCGCCGTATCACCAACCATTCCACTGGCGAACTCGGCACCGTCCTCTGCGCCGCCCTGCATTCCGAGGGCTTTCAGGTTCTGTGTCTGCGCGGCGAGATGGCCACCCACCCTGCGCCGCAAAATGTTGAGGTCATCCCTTTCACCACCAATTCTTCCCTCGAAGAGGAACTCGAAAAAATCCCCGAGTCCCCCGCCGTCATCTTCCACGCCGCCGCCCTCTGCGATTTCACCGTGGAGGCCTCCGCCGCCGGAAAAAAAATCCGCAGCAACGCCGAACTCACCCTCACCCTGCACCCGGCGGAAAAGATCCTTCCTCACCTGCGCCCGCTTTTCGGCGGAGCCCTCATCGTGGGATGGAAATACGAACTGGGGGGAACCCGCGACGAAGCCCTCGCCCGCGCCCGTTCCCAGATCACCCACGCCCGCAGCGATGCCTGCGTGGTCAACGGCTCCGCCTACGGCGAAGGTTTCGGCCTGCTCGAAAATGGCTCCGTCGATCACCTCGCGGACAAAGCCGCCCTCAGCACCCATCTCGTGCGATGGACCCGGGAAAAACTTAGCCTCCGCTGAAGAATTTCCACAGCTCCTTCACCCCCGCCTGCCCGAGAAATGCAATTGCCCCCACATAGACAAGCGCGAGGGTCGTCAGCGCGTATCCCACGATAATCAACACGCCATCGCGCTCCATCAGCCCGATGCAGAGCAACACGATGGCGAACCCCGGAATCGTGTTCGTCAGCAAAAACGGCGGCGGAATCGGCAGACTCAAACAAATACCCGCCGCCGCAATCGCCAGTCCGGTCAACATCGTCGTCCCCGGCGCATCGAACATCACCGCCAGTCGCGGCCGCACGATTTTTTCCAGCTTTCCTGCCACTGCGCAGCCGAAACCGATGATCTTCTCCAGCACGGCGAACGAAATCCGGCGGTCCAAAACAAACCCCGGCAGCCACGGCTTGTGTCCGAAGGCGATGCGGAATCCGCACAAGCTGATCGCCAGCCCGAACGGAATCGAAATCCCCGGCAGTGTCACCGGTGCCAGAAAGGGCAGACAGATCAACACCACCATCATCAACAAACCGCGCCCGTGCATCACCGTTATCATCTCGCGAATCGTTAGCGGTCCGCCCTCCGCCACCTCTAGCAACCGCCTCATCCCCGCGGACAGACGCTCTTTTTCGGCGGGATCAGGCGGGTCGTCGGACATGGAAGCCGCAATGAAGCACGCCTCGCCCCGAACCGCAATCGCGCTTGACCCTTGCACCCAACCCGATTTGATCGGAAAAAGAACACAATGACCGAAGAACTCCAACAAGCCGTCGATGCCGGCAAGATCACCGCCAAAGCCGCCGAAGCCCTCACTGTCCTCACGCCGGGTGCCTACTGCCTGCACAAAAGCTGGGGCTTCGGACGCATCAACGAGTGGAGTCTCCTCACCAGTCAGATCTTCATCGATTTCCCCGCGCGTAAGAATCACCCCATGCAGGCCCCCTACGCCGCCGAGACCCTTCAGCACATTCCCGACGGCCACATTCTCGCCCGCAAGGTCACCGACCCCGCCGCCGTGAAGACCCAGGCCGCGCAGGAACCTGTCGCCCTTGTGGCCGCCATCCTCACCGACTTCGGCGGCAAGGCCACCCCCGACCAGATCGCCGCCGCCCTCTCCCCCGAGATCTACGACACCGCCGCTTTCAAAAAATGGTGGGACGCCACCAAGAAAAAACTCAAGGCCGACGGCCACTTCCAGCTCCCCATTAAAAAAACCGACCCCATCGTCCTCCTCGCAGATGCCGTCGCCCCCGGCAGCGGTCTCATCGAGAAATTCCGCGGCGCCCGCCACCTTAAGGACCAGGTCGCCGCCCTTGACCAGATCACCAAAGCCCTTGGCGACTTCGCCAACGAAGTCGAGGAACTCCAGTCCCTCGCCGCCCAGATCGAGGACGCCGCCAGCAAAGGCCGCAAGCTCCAGTCCGCCCAAGCCGTCGAACTCCTCCTCGCCCGCGACGAGATCCTCGCCCGTCACAGCGCCCTCAAGCCCGGAGAAAGCGCCCCCACCGTCGCTGACATCCTCCGGAGCGAACAAAACCGCCTGTCCGACCTTTTCGCCGCACTCCCCGCCTCCAAACAACGCCGCGCCCTCGAGCAATTCCCCGCCGCCTTCGACGACCGCTGGCCAGATATCGCTCTCCGCCTCGGCCAGAATGCCCCGGCCCGCCTCTTCGTGGAAATTTCCCGCCTCTTCGAGAAAGAAGGCCGCCGCCAGGATTTTCACTCCACCCTCGCCCGCTGGATCAGCGAACGCGCCGCCTCCACCGAGACCCTCATCTGGCTCTGCAAGGAACGCGGTGCCGGCTACGACGGCCTCTTCGGACCCGACCTTCTCAGTGCCGTCTTCAGCGCTCTTGAACTCGACCAGCTCAACGAAAAACGCACCACCCGCCTGCAGGACCTCCTCTTCGAAGATCGCGAACTCATCTCCGACCTCATCGCCGGTGCCAGTCCCGACGAAGTGCGCGACCTGATGCGCCGCCTGCTCATGACCCCCGTCTTCGAGGAACTCAGCAAACGCTCTCTCCTCGCCCGCATCATCAAGCTCCACCCCGAGATGCAAACCCTGCTCAGCGGCGATAGCACCGAACGCGACGAATCTATCACGGTTTCCTGGGCCAGCCTGGAAAAACGCAAGGAAGAATACGAAGACCTCATCACCCGCCAGATTCCCGAGAACCTTCGCGATATCAATATCGCCAAGGAAGAGGGCGATCTCCGCGAGAACTTCGGTTTCAAAGCCGCCAAGGAACAACAACGCGTCCTCCAGCGCCGCCGCGCCGAGGGCGAACGCGACCTCCACCTCGCCCGGGGCACGAATTTCGAAAACGTGGACACCACCCACGTCTCCATTGGCACCGTTGTCACCCTGCGCGACCCCAGCGGAAAGGAAGACACCTACAGCATCCTCGGTGCCTGGGACAGCGCCCCCGAAATGGGCGTCGTCTCCTACAAAGCCGCCATCGGCCAGGCCCTCCTCGGCAAAAAACCCGGCGACACCGTCGAACTCCCCACCGAAACCGGTCCTCGCAGCGTCACCATCGAAAAAATCACCGCCTTCACCGACCTGGACACCCTCCGCGAAAAAGTCCACAAACTCGCGGTCGCGGCGGCATAGGGTAAACCGCCCTCCTTCCCTAATCCCTCATGCGAACTGAGGTAAGTCCAGTTTTCAGAATTAGACTTGATCCGGCCTAATTCCAATATGGCTTGATCAAGCCTAATTTAAGTTCGCGGATAATATGACGACCGTTTTATCAAACCGGAAGTTCGATATGTCACAAATGATATCGAGAAGTTTGGTGAAAAGCCCCCTTCTTATGGCGGGTATGTTGAAAATGGCCTAATTTATGAGAAGAGGGTCGATCCTACTGTAGCCAATTTTCGAGAGGTTACGGAACAGTCGATCAAACGATTGCCAGACCGCAAGAGCACCCTCGGCAGGAAAAACGTGTTCAACCTAATCTACGCAGGTCACGGGCGACCTTCGGACGGTGCGCTTGAACTCAAAGATGGCACCATTTCAGGGCAAGAACTGCATGAAATCCTTGCGTCCAGTTACGGGTGTAGAGAGAACAAGATGCACGTCGATTTGATTAAGGATTCGCTCCCGCAAGACCTCCTGCCCGGATTCCGCCGCGTAGATCAGAATGTTGCTGTCGAGCAGCTTCATTCCGGCCTGCCCGGCAACGACCGATCTTTGCGCTGCTCGCGCTGCCAGGAGACAGGATCGGGAATGCTGCGGATGCCACCGCGCGAGGCGAGCCGTTGCAGGGCCGCCAATGCGCGTTCTCGCCGCTCAGGCCATTCCCCCTCGGCCGACTCCAACATCGCGGTCACTTTCAATTTTCCGCGTGGCGCATCCGCCGGCAACGGAAGATGCAACGTTCCGTCGGCATCAGCCTCCAAAATCGCCGTGATCGTGCTCATGTCGCAGACATTATCTTCGCAAACCCACCGCGTAAAGCCGCGAGGTTCCCTTTCCACATCACCCTAGAACGGCATGAAAGAGTGGCTGCAAAAAGGGACTCGCAGCCGGTGACGTGTGCGACTACGTTCGAAAGATGAAATCGGAGTTTACTGCGATCATCGAGACCGCTCCGGAAGGCGGCTACTGGGCAATCTGCCCCGAGGTTCCTGGGGCCAATGGCCAGGGTGAGACAGTGGAAGAAACAAAACAAAATCTCATCGAGGCCATTGAATTGATCTTTGAAGACCGCCGCTCGGACATCGTGCGCGGGCTTCCTGATGACGCAATTCAAGAAAAAATCCTGGTGGGGTGAAGCGCAGGGACTTGGAACGTCGCCTCCGCATTGCCGGCTGTTTCCTCAAACGAGAAGGGGGCAACCACTCGATCTGGATGAATCCAAAGAACGGCGTGACCGAAGCGGTGCCTCGACACAATGAGGTCAAAGAACCGCTGGCGAAGAAGATCCTGAAACGACTTGATGCTGAATGATCCAGTCCGCAGCTTCGTTCAGCAAGACCAACGCGCAGGCCGTCCGCCGGCAACCGAAGATCGTGGTCACGGGTTGCCACGCTAGGAGCGGTGGCCGGGACGGGGTCCGCAGACCGACCAATCGTAGGGTCGGAAACCGGCGGCCAGGGCGGGAGAGTTTTTTGGCAGGATGAAGGTGGTGGCGGTCTCTCGGGCACTGATCGGAGTAACAAGCGAATGGCGGTCGTGGCCGGCCTTGCGCCATTGGGCCAGGGTGATGCGGTGGGGCACGTCTTTGCGCCAGTCGGGGTGGGTGCAAGGCGGAACGGCGTCCGGCGGGAAACCGATCACATTGGCGTCGGTGTGGACGGCGTCCCGGATGTCTCCGCGATAGGCGGCTGAGTAGAGCGCCTTCGCGGGACCGAGAAAGAGATTGTGCATGAGGTTCGCGGCGATTTTTCCTTCGCTGCGGCCCACCCCGACGAAGGAGTCACCGACGCGGGCAGAGACGTTGTGGCGGACGATCAGCTCGCGGGCAAAGTGAATGGCAAAGGCACTGCCGTAGTCCGCGGCGGTGACATCGTGGATGTGGTTGCCGCGCACGACGGTACCCGGCTGCACGCCGAGGAGGTAAATGGCACCGTTGTCGCTCAGCACGCCCTCGCAGATGTGATGGATGTGGTTGTTCTCGATGCGAAGGTTGCGGATGGCCATTCTGAAAAGCGCCGCAGAAGTGGCGTTGGAGGCGGGAAACAGTCCGCGCATGATTTTCGAGCACTATCGTGAACTGGCCACTGAAGAAGAAGCCAAGGACTGGTTTGCCTCCCAGCCTGATCAGGATCGTCTGGCGGCTTTGAAGAGTGCGGCTGAACCTTTGGTGGCGTAACCGAATCGGTTACCCCTGTGATTTTTGTAAAATTTCCCGAATCTGCGATATCGTCTGCATCAGGTTGGAAAACGAAGGTTGACCTTTGAAGTAGTAATTTCGTTCGTTCTCGTACTGGCGGGCTAGCTGGTTAACCTGTTCGGGATTCAGATTGAGGGCAGGGCTCTCGGCAAGATTCAGATTCGGATCGAGGTCGGAATCGAAATACTCGGTCGTTATTCTGACGGCATCTTTCACCAAAGCGGGAAATTGATCGCTTTGCAGAAAAGCGCGCACGTCCTCACGCTTCTGGAAAAGGGAAGCGAGATCATAAAAGTGTCTGGTGCGGACCTGGTCAACTCCGTTGGCGAGTGCGCAGTGGGTGGCCAACAGCTTCTCGACAAAAGTGCGGCATGGATCGAGCAATTGCAGTTCGAAGGCCGCATAGTCCGATTCATAGTCGGCCAATTCTGCACGGCCGGCCTCGTCGAGATTGAGGACAGTTTCACCCACAAAAGAGTTGAGCGGCACTGACACATGAGGATGCGGTCCGCCGCGGAATCCCATCTCAATCAGCACAAAGTCTGTAAAAGGGCTTGTCCGGTCTATTTCCCGGCCCGGCAGCGGATACCGGATATTGCAATGGTAGGGGCCGCGTGAATAAAAAAAGTTTCGGTCCTCGGCCGGGACAGTCGCCATGTCTGGCAATCGCAGCGGAGTTTCTTGCTCGATGCGAGCTCGGATCGCCTTCAAGGTATTCTCCCGCGCTTTGGTCCCTGGAGGGTCGGAAATTTGATCTGCCATGATGGCGAATTCTTCAAGGCGGTGGAAACGCCAGAAATGCGGTAGGCTGAAATCGGATTCAGCGAACGGCGCAATGGAATGAGCCGCGCCGAATCAACGCCCGCTTCCTCGCCAATAGCCCCTAGCAGGGCTCTTACCCTGGGAGGTTCGGTCAACGCGAATTTCGCCAACCGGCCGAAATCAAACTCGCCCCGCTTCAGCAGATGGACCATCCGTGAAATCGTTTTTTCCGGAGTCGTGTCGGGAATTCGGTCGATAGCGCGAAGCGAATCGAGGACCGTGCGTTCCTCATCGAGGATCCCCTTCTGTTTGGAGAGAGGTCGGCTCACGAAGCGCAACGGAATTCCGCGCAGGCTCTTCATTCTGACCGGCCGTTCGGAAGCGTTGGTCAACGTGTTGCTCAGTTGAGTGGTCAGTCCGAGGCGATTAAACTCATCGGTACGCACAGCCTTTCGGTCGCGGAGCAGAAATTTCACGACTTCCTCCGGTTTGGGGTTGCCTTCACCGAACGCCGTCTTTTTGGGACGGTAATAGACGCCGCGTCTGATCCGGCGCAAATCCCCCTTTTTGGATAGGCGCGAGAGGGCCGCTGCAACTCCGGTTGCGGTCGAAGTGTCAATATCAAGAAAGTCCTGAAATCCCCAAAGGCGATCCTCCCCGCCGTGTAGAACGCGTTTCCGAATTCTATCGGCTACAGAATCAGATTTTCGACGTCGAGCCATGCCCAAATCTTTCATGCGGGCCAATAATGTCAAGTTTCTGCATGCACTTACTTGACATTATACTCTGGAGCAACCCTGTAATTGCGCGTAGTTCAAGGATGGCGGGTAAGCCAATCATCCACTGCGGAAATCAGGGAATAGCCTCCGGATATGGCCGGGTCAGCAACATCCCGAACCAGAACGCCGTCAATGGGAATAGGAGAGTCGACCCTGAGAGAAAACTTCCTGTTGGTTGCTTGCCCCTCCTTCGATGAGTCGTTTTGCTGGTTCAAAATCGAGCTCGTCCAACGTGCCGGGAACTGCTGTGCTTGAGTGCAGGTCGGCATGGCATCGTTGTTGGAGGCATTTCGCGCTGAACAGGCTCGCTTCAAGGTCTCTGGCAGGTAACAAGAGGGTAACAAAAGGTAACAAATTTCCCGCCGAAACTGCTTTCAGCCGCCCATTGGTTTTCTTCACTTCAAAAGCCTTCATAGCCTCTATTCATCAGGGTGAGCGGGCGATTTCGCCATCCGAATGGATGGCGACCCTAACGGGATTCGAAACCAGTGGATTTACAGAGGAAAACTACTAAAAAACGGCTTGCGTGACAAATGCGTGACAAATATAGTGAAACCATGTCACGCACCACCGAAAAAACGGAGAGAGGCCCGGTCGAGACGGTTGAGAGTAAAGGTGTCAAGGTTCCGATATACTACAGCCCCTACCGGGAAACGGAAAGCTATCTCCTCGCCTACTACAGCGAGGGCAAGCGGAAGCGGGAACGCGCTCCCTCGCTCCCTGCCGCCCGGAAAAGGGCCAAGGAGTTGATCGAGAGTCTTTCCAAAGGTGTCGCGCATGTGGCTACGTTTACGGCCAAGGACGCGGCGGCAATCAACACGGCGGTGGACATCCTGACACCGCTTGACATCCCCCTAACGGAAGCGGCCCGCCAGATTGCTACAGCCAACGAAATTCTTGGCGGATTTGGCACCATTGAGGAAGCGGCCCGCTTCCTGGTGGCGGAACGCCAACGGCACCAGATTCCCCGCAAGCTCTTCGGCGAGGTCGTGAGCGAA
>JBGTGQ010000034.1:0-129328 GCA_041746635.1 Terrimicrobiaceae bacterium
CCCAAAAAGCCCTGCGGGTAGGAATGGCCAACCGCCGCTTTTCCCTTTGTCAAGCCTATGTGTAACATCTTCTCTGTCTTTCTGTCACTTAGCCTAAACTTTTTAACCTTATCTCTCACCCCTTTTTCAGACAGGCTCTAACGGGCATGGCTCGGAAGATTCCGCCGATTTCATCGAACTCTCCGGTACATTAGGACTTGGGCAGGCGGAGCTTTCAGGCATTGAGCGCCAGCACATCAAACTAGACCCCGGAACAATCCAGGTGTTCCGCCGAAAAACCAGCGAGGCCTTCCTCATTCCGATCTACCCCGCAGCGCGGGCCACGATTGAACGCAGGCTTGCCGCCATGGAACCAGAGCAGACAACCCGCCTGCTTCCCGTGGAAAACTGCAAAAAAGGACTGTCCGCAGCCTGCAAGCGACTCGGCTTTCCGCACTTCGAGCCGCGTTCGCTCCGCAGATATTTCATCACCTCCGCACTGCGAAAAGGCATTGATGCGCCAACGGTGGCCGCATGGCAGGGCCATCGTGACGGCGGGGCACTTGTTTTGAAAACCTACGGGGACGCGGTGCGCTTGGATCACAGTTTGCGCATGGCGAAACTTTTGGAGGATCACCCAGCCAATGTCCTACCCCTTGTGCGAGAAAATGCCGCATGAGTGAACCCAATGCGACGCCTGTCGAAGAAAATTGGTGTGACCGTATTGCTGAAATACTTTCTCAGGATATGGACCCAGAAGGGACCGTCTTCGATGTTCGCGATGATACAAAGCCATGCATTCGTAATGCCGTTCTTGAACTGATCGGCGCGGCATACCCAGAAGCCAAACTGAAAAAAGGCACCACCCCATCCAGCTTCCCAAATTCCCTCCGCAAGACATGCCGGTAGAAAAACAGAAGCGCATTAAAAGCCTGATTTTGATGCAGCTTCCCGCTGCACCCTTCGGGCTGAGGCTTCGCCATCAGTCTATCTCGCTCCGCTCGGTTGGGTCGATCCCGCCACGTTGTGCCGCACTGCCAGATCTGTCAAAAACCCTTTCGCATCCTCCCCGTCCAATGCACCTGGCGGCTTGCTTCGGGTAAATGTTTGAAATCTTTCCAGCCACATTCGATACACCTCATGCGTCTTGGGCGAGTAATTGCGCAGTTTGATTGCTCCTTCGAGTTCGCGATACTCCTTCTCCCAAGACGCCCCTTTCTCACCGGCGGGCGTCAATACCTCCGGAAGCCCGACGTCTAACTTTCTTCCCACGTTTGCCGCAGGGGATTCTCTGGCTAGGCCAGAATCCTTCGCTGCCAGAGAATCGCCACGAGGCCGTTCCTTTCCCCGCCGCAGCAGCAAATGAACGGCCTCACCCGCCTGCTGCAGTCCCCGTTCGGACTGCCCCTTCGATGTCAATTTGGCTAAAAAAGGAATGATACTCTGCGCTTCACGCGGCGGATGCTCGTATTTCTGGCAGAAATCCAGATAAAATCTGACCCATTTCAGATAAAATGGACGCTCCACCTCCGGCACGGCCGCCGCCACCATACGGCTTTCGTAGGCCTCCACGGTTTCTTTCGAGAGAACAATCATGGTTTATCGGTTATCACCCCAAAATGGGTGGATAAACAGACTCGTATAATCACTCGTTCGGCGACATTTGCATGCGCTCTCTAATTGGATGCCTTTTGTTCTTGTCCGCGAGTCTGTCTGCTTCCCGAGCGGACAGCTTATCGGTAGTCATCGATACCAGCGGAGCCGTGTTCGCTTACGAGGTCCGCGCGGGAGCCAACAAAGAACTCCTTTTTTGGGCACCATCTTCATATCAACCAGAAGGCACCGGTTCGCGCGACTTCTGCCTCGAACACACCAAAGGCGCGGAAATCAAATGGAACAGTGACCGCTCATCGGTCGCCATCACGGAATCAAATCATCGATTCATTGGTGATGTTTTACTCCTGCAACGAGGTTCAGCAGCTGCTTTCGAGAACGTGCTGACTGCCGCGCTCCAAGAACAGATACTCGACCAAACAAAACTGAAATGGGAGAGATGCCGCTTCTATTTTGATTCGTGGACCGAACGGGACATCGCAGTTCTACGCCTGACCGGCTTGCATTACACCGACGAGGCAAAGGGAGTTCGAGACTCGGCAGTCGTTCGTGTCGTCCTTCGCCTCCACAATTCAAACCCAATCGTCTCCATCGAAAGGCTTCACGAATGACGCCGAACCATGCGCTGCAGCGCACCGCTCCGTGCGTCACGGCACCTGCTTCCGCCGCCGCCTTTCCACCCGCCATGCAGGTGCCGCGCCGCACTCCGCGGTCGCTGAGCTTGCGGTCGTTAGGCAGAAAGGAATATTGCCCTTTCGCTGAGCCGAGCTATTTTCGCGATATGACCATTAAAGCCGTAGTCCATAAAGCAGAAGAAGGCGGATTCTGGGCTGAGGTTCCGGCCCTTCCGGGTTGTGTCACACAAGGAGAAACGGAAGAGGAGATTAAAGCCAACCTCCATGAGGCCGTTGAACTGTGGCTAGAAGCCGGCGATCCAGAAACAACTCAGAATCAAGAAGATAAGATTCTGGAGCTTGCCCTTTGAAGCAGATTTCCGGCAAAGATCTCGCCAAAGCCGTTCAGAAAAGGGGATGGCTATTGGCCCGCGTGAAGGGCAGCCACCATGTTTTCACCAAGACGGGCCATCGCGAACGGATCGTGATTCCGATCCACGGAAATCAGCCGTTGAAGATAGGACTTTTGCGCTCGCTGATGAAGATCGCTGACCTTGCGGAGGACGACGTATAGAAAATGCCGAATCGGGTCCTCGTGACTAACTGAGCCAACGCTCAATCAGCCACGGGTCCCACACCACCCGGCGTACGGGTCCGTACCGGTTCCGGCTAGGGTTGGAGTTTCCTCCTTCCCGGAGGCGGTGACTTCGACCTTCCGGCCCATGCCACTTCGCCCCAGAACCCTACATGCTTCCCATCGCGGCGGCTCTCACTGACCTCCTGGCCAACTGGCTTCATCGGGGTCCGTGTCCTCCACGCGGTTAAGGGTTCTTCATCGGTTCGGTCCTTCACGGTCTCAAGTGTTGATGCTGCGGCCGCCCGGCCTTCGCACTCTTCGGGCTGCCGGCGGCAGTCCGTCTCCAAGCCTCCCGCCCTTTCGACTCCGGTTTCATCGTTTAAGCGGGCCATGTGACCCCCGGCTTGTTGCTCGCTACTACGGCTTCTGCTGACTTCCTGCGCCATTTCCTGCGCGGGATTTGCCTCGCTTCGCTTGCCTGCGGCAGGCTATCTCCACTGCGTTCCGATTCCCCAGGTAAGAACGCGTTGCTTTCCTGCACAACCGCCACATTTACCTCCACGACTGAACCTTTGGACTTCGCTGTGCTGTGCCAGCTCGTCCCATCGTATCGGCCTTTTATGTGATTCTTGTTCATCCGCTTGCAGGTTTGCTTCGCTCCGCTCACCCCTTCGGGGCTGCCTGCGGCAGGCTATCTCCGCTTCGCTCCGATTCGTCTAGCCTTCCTTCCCCCGGTCGGTTACCCTTCCGGAGTTGGTTTCAACTGGTGATTTTATCTCATGTTTTCATGTTTTGGTTCTTTCACAGGGGACTCTCACCCCATTTGCAACGCGCCCATGCTGGGCGCACACAAGGCGCATGCACTCAACCATCAGTCGCTAAAGCTCCCTCGGGCGAGTGATGCGCAACGTTCGCAAAAAATATGACTAACCAAAGCGATCAACAACTTGCAACGCATATCCTAGCGCATCGTGGCGGTTATTCACTTCGATATGTGCTCCAGCAATCGAAGTTACGCTATCTGTTTATTGTCATCCTACTTTGCGCCTTTTGTGTGGGAGCAGTTTTTGCAGAGGACAATTTCATTTGGGGATTCTGCCTCTGGGGAATCGGCATGTCGTTTGGCACAATTATTCGAGACATCGGGTGGCTAAGAAGAATCAAACAGCAGTGGGCGTTTACTGAGCGAATTCTCGATTGGAGCAAGATAGAAGAATTGGCATCTGGTGATAAAACTAAAAAATAATGCGAATCGGGTCCCCGTGGATAATTAATACTTAGTCACGGAGACCCGATTCGCTATTTTACGTTATCAGTGATCGCTTGAAGACAACAACTGTCCGCAAGCAAAGAAAGAGAATAATCCATAATCCTATATTTAATATCGTGGGTAAATTTAGCCATCGCACGGCAAATGGAAGCTCCATCAGACCTGCAACAATCAGGAGGACAAATAATATCGTCCAAGACATACTCCAAAATGGACGCAGGCGATTCCAACCAAAAATCGGTCTCGCTTCAGGGCATCTCCATACAGCCCACCAGAGTCCACATAGGGCGACTGGAGCTAATATCATCCAAGAAATCAATTCATAATGAATGGGGATGCCTATTGAATCGGCATTTACCGGATACGCACCCATCCGTTGGTTCCAGAAATAATGGAGAATGCTAAAGATAGGCTGGAGGATAATAAGAAATGTTCCAGCGACTCCGAGGAGTAGCCATCGACGCGGTGTTTCAAACGGCCTCATTGTCTCTGCGGCCCCGATTGGCCAGCAGGCCGTAGTGGCGGATTAAAAGCCTCATCGGGAATTTCAAACTCCGGCCCGAGAGTTCGCCCAACTTTTGGACGTCATTTTTCCTGCCCAGTCGCGAACGGCACCAGCCGGGCCACCGGCTTGCGCCCGCCTGCAATAATGATCTCCTCGCCCGCCTCAACGGCGGCCAGATAGCGCGAGAGATGCGTCTTCGCTTCGTGGGTGGTGACCGTTTGCGTTTGCACAGGGTTGAGCGTAACGGTGCCGACAAACTTAGTCAAGTTAGTCCGATTTATCCGGCGTCCACGAATTCATGCAACGCCCGGCATCCAGTCATTTCGTCCCCGCTTGGGACACGCGTTTGCGATTTAAGCCGAACTCAACGCAAAAACGCCTCGTGCAGACCGCCGTCCACCGTGATGACCTGGCCGGTGGTTTTGCTGAGACGCTGCGTCACGAGCAGGAAGTAGGCTTCCGCCTGGTCGGCCGGGGTGATGGGCGCTTTGGTCAGCGTGCGGTCGGCGTAAAACTGGGCGAGCTTCGTCACCAGCGAATCGGTGGCTTCGTCGTCCGTGTAGGGGATGTTGTATTTGGCGAGCGAGCCAATCACGCGGTCGCGCGGGAACATGGCGCTGCCTTGCACGACGGTGGCGGGGGCCACGCCGTTGACCCGGACGAGCGGGGCGAGTTCGATGGCGAGTTCGCGCACGAGGTGGTTCGCCGCAGCCTTGCTGGTGTCGTAGGCCACGCTGCCGCGTTTCGCGACGACGGCATTGGCGCTGGTGGTGAGGACGAGGTTGCCTTTGAGGCCCTGTTCTTTCCACGTTTTGAAGGCTTCGTCCGCCACGAGGTAACTGCCGGTGACGTTGATATGAAAAGTCAGCGCCCATTTGTCGTCCGGGATGTGGCCCGTGGTGTCGCTGGGGACAAAAATTCCCGCCGTGACTTCGATGGAGTCGAAGCCGCCGTAGGCCAGCACAACTTGATCGAGGGCCGCGCGGATGCTGACGCGATCGGTCACATTCGCGCTCAGGCCGATGGCGGGGCCGCATCCGCTGATGCCGCTGCCGGCCACGCCGATGCCGACGCCGTATTTGTCGGTGATTTCCTTGGCGGTCGCTTCAGCAGCGTCCTTGTTGAGATCCACGCAGACAATGTGGGCACCTTCCTTGACGAGGCGGTGGGCGACTTCCTTGCCGATGCCGCTGCCCGCGCCGACGACGATGTGGATCTGCCGGGCCAGTTCCTTCTCGGCGGGCATGCGCTGGAGTTTGGCCTCTTCCAGCAACCAGTATTCGATGTCGAAGGCTTCCTGCTGCGGCAGGGCGACATATTGGTCGATGGCTTCGGCGCCGCGCATGACTTCGACGGCGCAGTTATAGAACTCGGCGGTGACGCGGGATTCGCTTTTATCCTTGCCCCACGCGATCAGGCCCAGGCCGGGAATGAGGACAACGGTGGGATTCGGGTCGCGCATGGCGGGCGAGTTGGCGTGCTTGCAGCGCTGGTAATATTCGGCGTAGTCGGCGCGGTATTTTTCGATGCCGGCGGCGAGCTTGGTTTTGAGCGCGGCGACATTTTCGGTCTGCGGATTCCAATCCACGTAGAGCGGTTTGATTTTGGTGCGGAGGAAATGATCCGGGCACGAGGTGCCGAGTTCGGAAAGGCGCGGGGCGTCGGCACTGTTGACGAAGCGCAGGATTTTCTCGTCGTCCTGTACAGTGCCCACGAAGCGCTTTTGCTGGGACACCTGACCGCGCAGCCAAGGCAGGATCTGCGTGAGCACGGCGTGACGGTCGTCGCGGGTTTGGTACTTTGCGCCGCCGAAAACGGTTTTGTCACCCCCCTTGGCTTGGTATTTCTTCTCAATAAAGGCGGCCGCGCGTTCAATGAGGTCGAGCGTGAGGGTGTAGCAGGCTTTCGCGTCGTCATCCCACGAAATGAATCCATGCTGGCTCATCATGATGGCTTTCAGTTTGGGCTTGGCCTTCGCGACTTCCTGCATGGCAAGGCCCAGTTCGAAGCCGGGGCGCATCCAGGGAACGTAAGCCATTTCGCCGCCGAAGATTTCCTTGGTCAGTTCCTCGCACCGTGCGCTGGCCGCGATGGAAATGATCGCGTTCGGGTGCATGTGATCCACGTGCTTTCCCGGCAGAAAACTATGCAGCGGGGTATCGATGGAAGACGGACGCGGGTTGAGATTGAAGGTCGTATGCGGATACATCCCGACCATGTCGTCCTCCGCTTGGGACTTGAGCCCCTTGTCGGCGCGGGCGGCATAGACGCGCTGCAAATCGACGAGCTTGTCCTGATAGAGGGAGGAAAAGTTTTCTGTTTTCGACGTGCGCAAATCGCCGCCGGAACCTTTCACCCAAAGGACCTCGACGTCCTGGCCGGTGAGCGGGTCTTTTTCGACGATCTTCGAAGACGTGTTGCCGCCGCCGGTGTTGGTGATGCGCTGGTCGGCTCCGAGAATGTTCGAACGATAGACGAGGAGGCTGACGGGATCGAGCGACGCAGCTTTGGCGTCGTCCCAGGAAAAGGTGACGAATTGGTAACTCATAGATGATTCTGTGTTTTTCTTTGTTTCTCTTTGAATTCTTTTTATTGATTTCTGCAAGCAAATTCATTCAAATTAATTCCCACATCCCGATTTTCCCGAAATAATGCTCGCCCTTGAACGTCATCGCCGCCTGTTGGATTTGCTGAACAAGCAAGGTGGCGTGCGTACGGCCGAGGTGGCGCGAACGCTGGGAGTGACCGAGGAGACGGTGCGCCGGGATTTCGAAAAACTGGAATCCGAAGGTGCCCTGCTGCGTTCTCACGGTGGCGCGGTGCGGCTGGAAGCCATGCGCCGGGAGTTTCCGGCCACGGAACGCGCGGAGCAAAATGCCGGGGAAAAACTGCGCATCGCCCGGGCGGCCGTGGCGCGTATCCGGCCGGGTCAGACGATTTTTTTCGATGCCAGTACGACCGCCTTGCAAGTGGCCAAACTGCTGCCCGACCAACCCCTGACCGTGCTGACCAACGCGCTGCAAACCGCGCTGGTCCTGTCCGAAAAAGCCGCCATTCATGTCGCCGTGCTGGGCGGCAACCTGGTCTCGAGTTCGCAATCGTGCACCGGCTGGTCGGCCGAGCAGATGCTGGAGCTTTTCCGTATTGATGCCGCCTACATTTCCTGCCGGGGTCTCGATGCCGATCGCGGACCGAGCGAGGCCACCGAAGAACAGGCTCGTTTGAAACGCCGCGTGGTCGTATGCGCCGAGGAAATTTGCTTGCTGGCCGACGCCTCCAAAGCCGGCATGAGCTCGAGTTTTTTCTTCGCCAGAAATTCCGACATTGATGTATGGATTACGGACCGCGCTCCCACCCAGCCGTTCCAAACCGCGTTCGCCTCCCACGGCGCACGCATCGAAATCGCACCGGAATAGTCCAAAGTCCAAGGTTCAATGTCCCTAGTCATTCCAACTAACCCACCGTTCTTCCGCCCAAGACCTTGGGCCTTGGACCCCAGACCTTAGACCATTTTTATGCCCACCACTCATCTCGCCATTGATCTCGGGGCCGGAAGCGGTCGCGTGATGGCCGGGCATTTTGACGGAAAAAAACTCCGCATCGAGGAGATCAACCGCTTCGCCAACGATGGCGTGCGTTTGCCCACCGGCTGGCACTGGAATTTGCTCGGACTTTTCACCGACATCAAACGCGGCCTGGCCGAGGCCCGCAAACGCCACGGCGCCTCGCTGGTTTCGCTGGCGGTGGACACGTGGGGCGTGGACTACGGGCTCATTGACAAACACGGACGCCTACTCGGCGCGCCGTGGATGTACCGCGACAGCCGCACTGACAACATGATGGAAGAGGCGGCAAAGATCCTGCCTCGCGCGGACATCTATCAGAGCACGGGCATTCAGTTCATGTTTTTCAACACGCTTTTCCAGCTCCTGGCAGAAGTGCGGAGAAATCCTGAAGCCGTGGCCGCGGCGGACCAGCTTCTTTTCACCCCCGATCTGCTCACCTATTGGTTGAGCGGCGAACGCGTGGTCGAACGCACCATCGCCAGCACCTCGCAACTTCTCCAGGCCGGCCGCGTGGACTGGGATTTCGACCTCGCCGAAAAGATGGCCATCCCCGCGCGCTTGCTCCGTCCCGTCACCGATCCGGGCCAAGCCATCGGGTCGTTGTTGCCCGAAGTTATGGAGGAAACCGGCTGTGGCAAACTGCGCGTCACCACCTGCGGCAGCCACGACACCGCCTCGGCCGTGGCGGGAGTGCCGGCCGACACGGCCCAACCGCTCTTTCTCAGTTCCGGCACCTGGTCATTGATCGGGCGCGAACTGACTGCGCCCATCGTCACGGACGAAAGTTATCGGGTCGGTTTTTCCAACGAACAGGGCCTCAATGGCACCACGCGTTTCCTGAAAAACGTCGCCGGCATGTGGCTGCTGCAGGAATGCAAACGCAACTGGGACGCGCAAGGCCAGGTGCTCGAATACGCCTCGCTGGTCACGGAAGCACGGGCGGCCAAGACGTCATTTCTGCTCAACCCTGACGCCGACGAATTTTCCCGGCCGTGCGACATGCCTGCGGCCATCACCGCCTTTGCCGCCAAAACCGGCCAGCCCGCTCCCACTGCTCCGGGCGAGTTCGCCCGCGCCATTCTGGAAAGCCTGGCCCTTCGCTACCGCGGCCTCGTCACCCAACTCCGCGCCTGGATGCCCGACCTGCCCGACACGCTGCACATCGTCGGCGGCGGTTCGCAAAACACCCTGCTTAATCAAATGACCGCCGACGCCACCGGCCTGCGCGTCATCGCCGGTCCCGTCGAGGCCACCGCCGCGGGCAATGTCCTGGCCCAGCTCATGGCCACCGGGGAAATTTCGTCGCTCGAACAAGGTCGCGAAATCATCCGCGCGTCCTTCGAGCCGGAAGTCTTCGAACCCAAAGATTCCAGCGTCTGGGACGAAAAAGCCGGACGCTTCGAATCCCTGTCTCCCTCTGTGTAAAATCTGTGAAACCTGTGGAAAAAACTTCATGACCCCTCTCCTCGAAAAACTCACCTGGCTCTCCCACGAAATCGGGCGCGACGACCGCCACCTCGCCATCCTGGGCGAGGGCAACACCAGCGCCGATGCGGGCGACGGTTCGTTCTGGATCAAGGCTTCCGGCGGCAACCTCGCCACCCTCGACGAAACGGGACTCACCCGAGTCAAGTTCGACACCATCATGGCTGCGATCGACGACGCCTCGCTCGACGACTCCGGCGTGCGCGAAGTCCTGCTCGCCTCCCGGGCCGATGCGGACGCCAAGCTTCCCTCGGTCGAGACCTTCATGCACGCGGTCTGTCTGCAGGAAGCCGGGGCCAAATGGATCGGCCATTGCCATCCCGTTTCCGTGCTCCAAATCCTTTGCTCGAAACTCGGCGCCGCCCCGTTTTTGCAACACATCTTCCCCGACGAGATTGTGGTCTGCGGACGCCACCTCGCCGTCGTGCCCTACATCGATCCCGGCATCGAACTGGCCCGTTCCGTCCGGGCCGAACTCCGCCGCTTTCGCGAACAACACGATGGTGCCCCGAAGGTCATCCTCCTGGTCAACCACGGCCCCGTCGCTCTCGGCCAGACCGAACGCGAAGTGCTCAACATCCTGCTCATGCTCGACAAATGGGCCCGCATCCTTGTGGGCAACTTCGCCCTCGGCGGCCCCGAGTTCATGCCCGATTCCACCTCCACCCGTATTGATACACGGCCCGACGAACATTACCGTCGCGCCCAAATCGGTGCGCTCTCACCAAAATAAAAACATGAGCCTCACGCAAAGGATGAGAAGGTTGAAAAGGTTCCGAGGAATGCCCTAATGTCTTCCTTCCCATCGTTCCCAACCTATGCGTGAGGCCCTCTTCTGCCTTCTCCTTTATGAAAAACCCCGTATTCACCCACCTCCCCAAAGTCGGCATCCGCCCCACCATTGACGGCCGCCTCGGCGGCGTCCGCGAGTCGCTCGAAGTTCAAGTCATGAACATGGCGAAGAACACCGCGAAGCTCATTTCCTCCACCCTGCGCCACCCGACCGGCGAACCGGTCGAATGCGTCATCGCCGACTCCTGCATCGGCGGCGTGGCCGAGGCCGCGGCCTGCGCGGAAAAATTCCGGCGCGAGAACGTCGGCGTTTCGCTCACAGTCACGCCCTGCTGGTGTTACGGCTCCGAGACGATGGACGCCGACCCGCTCATCCCGAAAGCCGTCTGGGGTTTTAACGGCACCGAGCGTCCGGGCGCGGTTTATCTCGCCGCCGTCCTCGCCGGTCACACCCAGAAGGGCCTGCCCGCCTTTGGCATTTACGGCCGCGACGTGCAGGAATCCACCGATACGAACATCCCCGCCGACGTGGAGGAAAAAATCCTCCGCTTCGTCCGTGCCGGTCTCGCCGTCGCCACCATGCGCGGCAAAGCCTACCTCGCCATGGGCGGCACCTCGATGGGTATCGCCGGTTCCATCGTGGACCCCGCGCTCTTCGAACGCTTCCTTGGCATGCGCGTCGAGTCGGTGGACATGACCGAATTTATCCGCCGCATCGAAAACGGCATCTACGACAAGGAGGAATACACCAAGGCCCTCGCGTGGGTGAAAAAGAACTGCCCGGAGGGCAAGGATTGGAACGGCCCCGGCAAGAAACGAAGCCGCAAGAAGCTCAACGAGGAATGGGAAATCTCCGTCAAGATGGCCCTCATCGCCCGCGATCTTATGATCGGTAATCCCAAGCTGAAACGCGCGGGCTTCGGCGAAGAGGCGCAAGGTCACTTCGCCATCGCGTCCGGTTTTCAGGGTCAGCGTCAGTGGACCGATCACATGCCGAACGGCGACTTCCTCGAAGCCATCCTCAGCACATCCTTCGATTGGAACGGACGCCGCACGCCTTACATCGTCGCCACGGAAAATGACGCCCTCAACGGCATCTCCATGCTTTTCGGTTACCTTCTGACCAACACCGCGCAAATCTTCGCCGACTTGCGCACGTATTGGAGCCCCGATGCCGTCCAACGCGTCACCGGACACCAACTCGAAGGCGCCGGCGCTGGTGGCCTGCTGCATTTGATCAACTCCGGCCCCGCCGCCCTCGATGGCGCTGGACACCAAACCGCCAATGGCCAGCCCGCGATGAAACCCTTCTGGGAAATCACCGCCGCCGAAGCGAAAGCCTGCCTCGAGGCCACAACTTGGCATCCGTCTATCACCGAATATTTCCCCGGCGGCGGCTGGAGCACCCGCTACGTTACCAAGGGCGGAATGCCCGCCACCATCTTCCGCCTCAACATGGTCGAGGGCCTCGGGCCCGCCCTGCAAATCGCCGAGGGCGAAACCGTCGAACTCCCCGCCAAAGCCCACCAACTCCTCGAGGAACGCACCAACCCAACCTGGCCGACCACCTGGTTCTCGCCTTACACCACCGGCAAGGGCGCCTTCCGTGACACCTATTCCGTGATGAACAACTGGGGAGCCAATCACTGCGTGATGAGTTGCGGCCACATCGGCGCGGACCTCATCTCGCTGGCCGCGCTGCTGCGCATCCCCGTTTACATGCACAACGTCGGCGAGGAAAAAATCTTCCGGCCGAGTGCCTGGGCCGCCTTCGGCACCGAGGACACCACCAGCGCCGACTTCCGCGCCTGCGCCAACTTTGGCCCGCTCTACGGCGCGCGTAGATAAATTGAACCACGGAGACACTGAGGCACGGAGCAAGGCATGAAGAATTCATTCCCCGTTCCCCCTCTGTGCCTCCGTGTCTCTGCGGTAAAGAAAAGATGAGCTATTCCACCCACATCAAAAACCCCGACGTCGTCCTGATCGGCAGCGGCATCATGTCCTCCCACCTCGGGGCACTGCTCAAGTGTCTTGATCCCAAACTCAAGATCCAGGTTTACGAGGTGACCCGCGATCTCGCGCAGGAAGCCTCCAACGGATGGAACAACGCGGGCACCGGCCACGCCGGCATTTGTGAGCTCAGCTATACGCCCTGCCGCGAGCCCGACGGTTCGGTGAAGGTGGACAATGCGGTAAAGATCTTCGAACAGTTCGAGCAGTCGCGTCAGTTCTGGGGTTACGCCGTGGCCACCGGCATGGTGAGAAACCCGAAGGACTTCATCAATCCCGTCCCGCATCTCAGTTTTGTCCACGGCAATGAACAGGTGGATTTCCTCCGCGCCCGCCACGCCGGCATGTCTGCCCACCATTTTTTTGCCGAAATGGAATACACCACCGACCGCGCGCAGATCGGGCAATGGGCCCCGCTCCTCGTCGAAGGCCGCGGGGAAGTTCCCATCGCCGCGACCAAGATGGAAGGTGGCACCGATGTCAACTTTGGCTCCATCTCGCGCAAACTCCTCGACTGGCTTTCGCAGCAGGACGGCTGCGGCATCGCCACCGGCCATCGCGTGGTTGACCTCCAACGCGCCCTCTCCGGCTGGAACGTCAGCATCCGCGACGCGGCCACCGGCGAGATCCGCCAGAACCACGCCAAGTTCGTCTTCGTCGGCGCGGGTGGCGGCAGTCTGCCCCTCCTGCAAAAATCCGGCATCCCCGAAGCCAAGGGCCTCGGCGGTTTCCCCATCGGCGGCCAGTGGCTCATCTGCGAAAATCCCGAGCTCATCGAAAGACACCGCGCCAAAGTTTACGGCCAGGCCCTCGAAGCCGCGCCCACCATGGCCGTGCCGCACCTCGACACCCGCATTCTCGACGGCAAGAAGACACTTCTTTTCGGCCCCTTCGCCGCTTGGACCACCAAGTTCCTGCACAAAAAAGGCAGCTTCCTTGATCTCCCGCTTTCGGTGAAACCCGACAACCTTTCCACCCTCATCAAGATCGGCCTGACCAACGTCGATCTCGTCAAATACCTCGTCCAGCAAGGCACCCAAAGCATGGCCGACCGCATGGATGTGCTTCACGTCTTCTACCCCGGCGCGAAAGCCGGGGATTGGAAACTTATCGACGCCGGCATCCGGGTGCAGGCCATCAAAAAAACCGACGGCGAGGCCGGCATCGTCCACTACGGCACCGAAGTCATCACCGATGCGGGCCACACCATTTCCGCCCTGCTCGGCGCCTCGCCCGGCGCGTCGGTCTCCGTGCACATCGTGCTCGAGGTCGTGAAAAAATGTTTCCCCCAACTCGTGCAAAACGCCGACAGCAAAGCTCGCCTCAAAGAGATGATCCCGACCTTCGACGTGGACATCAAACTCCCCGAAAACGGCGCCTTCTTCCGCGAGGTCCACCAGAGATCCGGAAAGATCCTCGAACTCTCCGCTTAAAAATCGTCCACAGAACGACGCAGATTGACACCGATTAAAACCAATCTGTGAATTCTGTGGACAAGAAAAACTCCATGTCCGCCACACTCACTTCGTTCGCAGCCGGAGCGCTGCGGGTATGACGTTTCGCGCGGCACGCCTATTTCTTGAGATGACGTCCAAAAAATTCTGCCACAGTGACGCGCTGGGCGGGGGTGAGATTGAACCAGTGACCTTTCTCGGGTAGGAAGATGAGGCGGGATTCCACCCCGGCGGCTCGCAGACGATCGTGGATTCGCTGGCTTTGATCGGGAAGAACGAGGGTGTCGTTCGCGCCGTGGATGATGAGGAAAGGCGGGGAGTCGGCGCTGACGTGATTGACCGGGCTGCCGGCGCGGGCTTCGGGGATCTTTTCCTCAATGGGTCCGCCGAGGAGCCGCTCGATGTCGCTCGGGTTGCCATGGGCGTATTGACGGCCAATCGCGACGAGGTCGGTGACGGGATAGAGGGCGAAGACGGCGCGAATTTTCTCGCGACCTTCGATCGTTCCAAGGAGGGCGGCGAGATGGCCACCGGAAGATTCCCCGGCAGCAGCGATGCGGTTGGGGTCGAGTCCGTATTGGGCGGCGTTGGCCTGCAGCCAGTGGAGCGCGGCCCGGCAATCCTGCAATTGCGCGGGAAATTTGGCCTCGTTGCTCAGGCGGTAATCAATGGCGGCAATGGCGATGCCATGGCGGGTGAGGTCGCGTACATTGAGGTGATAGCCGCGGCTGCCCAGCTTCCAGCTTCCGCCAAAAACCCAGAGGACGACTGGCGCGGGACGGGCGGACTCCGGCGGCAGATAGAGGTCGAGGCGCAGCTCACGTCCAGCGGGTGAGGCGAAGACGATGTCGCGATGGATTTTTTCTCCGCCCACGCGAGGCGGGCTGTAAGCGGCGCATCCGAAGAGGAGAAGGACAAAGGCAGAAAGTATGACCTTGTTCATTGATCGAATGATAGGCGACGAAATTCGCGGCAGGCCTCTCCTATTTTAAGAAAGGACCAGTGGCGCCTAGCGCAAGGAACCGGAAGTCGGGAACTTTGCGATTCATTGCCGACAAATCGCGGCTCGTTGTTGGCACGGGGGTATTTATTCTCCCCGTTACGGCTTTCTGGACATCTATTCCGAAGACCCAATTTACCGGATTTGACAAACTTTTGCATCCAACCTATAAATATATCGTAATATATTAATATAAAATTCCATGTCCCGCCGTTACATTTTTTCCTCCGAGTCCGTTGGTGAAGGCCATCCCGACAAAGTTTGCGACACGATCTCCGATGCCATTCTGGACGCGTGTCTGGCCCAAGACAAATTCAGCCGCGTGGCCTGCGAGACGTTTGTGAAGAGCAACGTTGTCGTGGTGGGCGGCGAGATCACGACGGAGGCGCGTTTCGACTACAACGCCATTATTCGTCAGGCCGTGCGCGAGATCGGCTACACCAACAGCGATGATATTTTTCACGCCGACCACATCTTCATCAACAACTACCTCACCGCCCAAAGTGCGGATATTTCCCAAGGCGTGGACGCCAAAAAGGCCAAGGGCAAAAAGACCGCCGAGCAGGGCGCGGGCGACCAAGGGCTGATGTTTGGCTACGCCTGCAACGAAACGCCGGAACTCATGCCTGCGCCGATTATGTTTGCTCATCGCCTCGGCCGCGAATTGACCCGACTGCGCAAGCGCGGGGCGGTGAATTGGCTGCGTCCCGACGCCAAGAGCCAGGTTTCCGTCGTCTATGAAGACGGAAAACCCGTCGCCATCTCCAACGTCGTCATTTCAACCCAGCACGCCGCCTCGGTCGAACATGCCGAAATCGAAAAATTCTGCATCGAGAAGGTGATCAAGAAAGTCCTGCCCAAAAAGCTTCTTACGCCCAAGACCGAATTCCTCATCAACCCGACCGGACGTTTCGTCATCGGCGGACCCCAGGGCGACAGCGGCCTGACCGGACGCAAGATCATTGTCGATACCTATGGCGGCATGGGCCGTCACGGCGGCGGAGCCTTTTCCGGCAAGGACCCCTCCAAGGTGGATCGCAGTGCCGCTTACATGGGCCGCTACGTGGCCAAAAACGTGGTGGCCGCCGGCCTCGCCGCGAAATGCGAAGTGCAATTCGCCTACGCCATCGGCCATCCCCAGCCGGTCAGTGTCCACATTGACACCTTCGGCACCCACACCGTGGCCGAGGAGAAAATCGAGAAAGCCGTGTTGAAAACCTTCAGCTTCAAACCGGCCGACATCGTCAGCCAGCTCAATCTGCTGCGGCCGATTTATTCGAAAACCACCAACTACGGCCACTTCGGCAAGGACGACGCGGACCTGACTTGGGAAAGCACCGACAAAGCCGCCGCGCTGAAAAAAGCAGCGGTCTGAGCTTCGTCCACAGATTACGCAAAGCTGTCACGGCGCTTACACCGTCGGACCATTCCCAACTTCTCAACTACCTGAAAGCAACCCAACACCACCGAGGCCTTCTGATCAATTTCGGAGCCCCGAGTCTTGAACACAAGCGCCTCGTTTTCGGTTCACCGGATAATCTGTGTGAATCTGTGAAATCTGTGGACCAAATCAAATTATGAGCACTGCAACACTGGAATCCAAAGCCGCCTCGAAACCCGCCCGCGCGAAATCCCAGCTTTCCAAGGAGGATTACGAAGTCCGCGACATTTCCCTGGCCGAATTCGGCCGCAAGGAACTCGACATCGCCGAGCACGAAATGCCCGGCCTCATCGCCACCCGCCAGAAGTACGGCCCGAAAAAGCCCCTCCAAGGTGTGCGCATCACGGGCTCCCTGCACATGACCATCCAGACCGGCGTGCTCATCGAGACCCTCAAGGAACTCGGTGCCGACGTCCGTTGGGCTTCCTGCAACATCTTCTCCACCCAGGACCATGCGGCCGCCGCCATCGCGGCTTCCGGCACGCCTGTCTTCGCTTGGAAAGGCGAGACCCTCGAGGAATATTGGGACTGCACCTGGAAGGCCATCATCTTCCCCGGCGGCAAGGGCCCACAACTCATTGTGGACGACGGCGGCGATGTCACCCTCCTCATTCACAAAGGCTACGAAATGGAAAACGGTGACACTTGGATCGACACGCCGTCCGACAACCACGAAATCTCCGTGGTCAAGGCCCTCCTCAAGAAAATCAAGGCCGAACAGCCCGGCATTTTCCATGAGATCTTGCAGGAACTGAAAGGCGTCTCCGAGGAAACCACCACCGGGGTGCACCGCCTCTACGAAATGCAGAAAGCGGGGAAGCTCCTCTTCCCTGCCATTAACGTCAACGACTCCGTCACCAAGGCTAAATTCGACAACCTCTACGGCTGCCGCGAATCCCTCCTCGACGGCATCAAACGCGCCACCGATGTCATGATCGCCGGCAAAGTCGGAGTCGTCTGCGGCTGCGGCGACGTGGGTAAAGGCTGCGCCGAAGCCCTCAAGGGCATGGGTGCCCAAGTCATCGTGACCGAAATTGACCCGGTTTGCGCCCTGCAAGCCGCCATGGCCGGCCATCGCGTAATGCCCATCGAGGACACTCTCGGCATCGGCGACATCTACGTCACCACCACCGGCAACCGTGACATCATCACCACCGATCACATGGTCAAAATGAAAGACCAGGCCATCGTCTGCAACATCGGCCACTTCGACAACGAGATCCAAGTGGACAAGCTCGAAAAAATTGCCGGCATCAAAAAGCTGAACATCAAGCCCCAGGTGGACAAATACACCTTCCCGGCCGGCAACAGCATCTACATGCTGGCCGAAGGACGCCTGGTGAACCTCGGCTGCGCCACCGGTCATCCGAGCTTCGTCATGAGCAACAGCTTCACCAACCAGACCCTCGCCCAAATCGAACTCTGGGAAACCCGCGCGACCCGTCCCATCGGCGTCACCGTGTTGCCCAAAAAACTTGACGAGGAAGTCGCCCGCCTCCACCTGGAAAAAATCGGAGTCAAACTCACCGTCCTTTCCAAGGCACAAGCCGACTACATCGGCGTGCCAGTGGATGGCCCTTACAAGCCCGACCACTACCGCTACTAAGGAAGGACAGAGGGGGCCCGCGGCTCCTCATTCTCAACATCTTCGCCGCCGCAACGCGGCGACCCAGAGAAAAGGCCGGACCGAAAGGTCCGGTCTTTTTTTTGCGCGCGCCTACGACGCCATTTACCCTGCAACGCGAAAACCCTTCCATCTCCGGTGTAGCAGGGGCCCATTTGCGCAGCGACCTTGAACGAGAAGTGGATGAACTGCCGGAACCGGAGATCGTAGGTCGGATTGGCCTGATCGTGCCGAAGGGTGGCGACGAATTTTTCCGAAGTCCTAAGCGGTGGCTGTGGGATAGCTGCCAAGCACCTTGACTGCCCGGCAGCGTTTGGAGAGTTTCTGGTAGAGGTCCACCATCTGTAAATCGCGGGTGTGTCCGTCGGCCTCGACAAAAAAGAAGATGTCCTGGCTGCCGCGCGAGGCGGGGCGGCTGGCGAAGTGGCTCAAGTTGATGCTGAGGGTTTTGAAAGGTTCCAACGCGGAAACCAGCGCGCCCGGTTTGTCCTCGATGCGCAGAATCAGCAGGGTCATGTCGTGACCCGAAGGCGGGTTGGAATTGCGACCGATGACGAAAAATCGGGCGGAGCTTTGCGCGTCGTCGCTGCCTTCGCTGGACAGGAAAATCTCGGCGCAAACGGAGAGGTGCTCGGTTTCGGCCAGTTGATCGAGGGTCTGGTTGGCCAGGCCGTAATCCGGATCGTTAATGGGAATTACGCCGCAATCCGCCTTGTCGCTCTTCACTTCGGCCAGCACCTCGGCGACGTCGGCAAAGAAAAGATAACGCACGCTGGAACCGAATTTGCTTTTGGCCGCCTGATGCGAGGGCGAGCCGGCCGGTCCCAGGCAGGCGATGGCGATGTCTTTTTCCAGAGCCAGCGAGGCCGACATGATCTCGCGGTAAATGGCACGGATGGCCTCGGGTGTGAGCGGTCCATCGCTGCGTTCGACCAGGCTGCGCAGCACGCGGTTTTCCCGTTCCGGCGAATAGATGGGCAGGCCGTCGCGATTTTTAATCGTGCCAATTTCCTTGGCCACCGTGGCCCGTTCGTTGAGCAGGCGCAGGAGTTCGGTATCGATGGCGTCAATTTTGGCGCGCAGGGGATCGAGGTCACTCATGGCAGATGGTCAATCGTCACTGGTCAGTAGTCAATGGCTGGTCGGAAGCATTCGACTCCGCGGACTCCGGACTTTCCCCTTCATGGACGGGGACCCCCGGTTCCACGGGTGCTTCTTCTGCGACAGGAACAGGGGCTTCCGCTTCTGCGGGCCCCTCCTCCACAGCGGGCTCGGGGATTTCGGGTTGCGGCGGCGGTTCCTCCACCGACACCTCGGCTTTGGGCAGGTTGATTTTGCGAAGTTCGGTGGCGTTGGGCAGATCGTCGAGATCCTTCAAGCCAAAGTGTTCCATGAAATTTTGCGTCGTCTCGTAAAGCAGCGGCCGGCCGGGGATCTCGGCACGGCCGGCGATTTTGACCAGACCGCGGTCAAGGAGTGTTTGCATCACGCCGTCCACGGCCACGCCGCGCACGGCCTCGATGTCCGCGCGGGTGATGGGCTGGCGGTAGGCGATGATGGCCAGGGTTTCCAGCGCAGGGGCGCTGATGCGGGAGGGACGATTTTCGGGGTAGAGCTGACGGAGCCAGGGGGAATACTCGGGTTTGGTCACAAGTTGCCAGCCAGCGGCATTCTCACGCAGGTCATAGACATGCGACGGGTCGGCGCAGTCCGTCTCGATTTCCTCAATGGCGGCCTGGATGGCGGGCTCCTTCACCTTGGCAAAGGCGGCAAGGACGAGGTTTTCCTTGTCGGCGTCCGCGGCACCCTTGAGGACGGCGATGAGTTCCTTGGCCGAAACGGCTTTTTGCGAGGCAAACAGGATGGCCTCGATTATCATCTTCAGCGGTTGGCCGGAATCATTGCTCTCACTTTCCGCTGGCGGGATGAAATCCTCCACGGCAATGGAAATCTGCTCCTCCGGCCCGGGAGAGGCGGACTCCTCCACGACCCGCGCGACGGCGTCGTCATTCTGCTCCACAACATCGGTCACCGCCTCTTCACTGACGGGTTCGGCGGAATTTTTTGGTGATTTCTTTTTGCTCATGCCACCACTTCCTCCTCCCGTGGAGTCGCAGCGGCAGCGGTGCGTTCGATCCAGATTTCGTCGAAATGGGTCTCCTGGCGGACGCGAAGTTGTTTCAGACGGATGAGTTCAAGCATGGCAAGAAAAGTGACGACGATTTCAGTTCGGCTGGCGGCCTGGGCGAAGCATTCCTCGAAGCGCATCGAGACGTTGCCCGCAGTGACCCGCAACAAGTAGTCGATCTTATCGGAAACGGTGAAGTTTTCCTCAAATATTTCCCGCAAATCTTCGGGTTTGTTTTTCTCCAGCCGCTTGAGGATTTTCTGGAAGGCATTGATGAGGTCGAAAATGCCTACCTCGCCGACGAGCAGGGTGTCGGCGGCGGGCAGGTCGGGCACGACCGGAAAACGC
This sequence comes from Terrimicrobiaceae bacterium, assembly GCA_041746635.1. Lineage (GTDB taxonomy): Bacteria > Verrucomicrobiota > Verrucomicrobiia > Chthoniobacterales > Terrimicrobiaceae > CAMASH01. The sequence continues at coordinate 20,411 of JBGTGQ010000034.1, forward strand.
GGGAAAAGCTGTTCCTGCAAGGCCTGGCGGCTGCGGAGTTGGTTGGCGGCCTCCTTGAATTTTTTGTACTCGATGAGCTGGCGGATCAGCTCCCAGCGCGGATCATCGTCCTCGGCGTCCTCCTCGGCCATCTGCTGGTCGCGGGGCAGGAGGGTGCGGCTCTTGATATAAAGCAAGTTCGCGGCCATGACGATGAACTCGCCCGCGAGGTCAATGTTGAGAACCTGAAAGGCCGCCATGTATTCGAGGTATTGCTTCGTGATGCGCTCAATCGAAATCTCGTAGATGTCCACCTCATCACGCTTGATGAGGTAGAGCAGGAGATCGAGCGGTCCTTCAAAGACCTCGAGTTTGACCTTGTAATCCACCAGCCCTGATTTCCCTAGCGGTGCGTGTAGCCCCGCTTGCGCCCCTCGCTGGCCAGACGCGTCACATGTTTTTTGTGGCTGGCGAGCTTGGTTTTGCGTTTGCGGAGTTGCTGGGAAAGTTTGGCCACCACCTTGTCAATCGCCGCGTAGAGATCGTCCTCCGCGTCCTCGGCGTGGATGTCGGGGCCCGGAACAGCCAGGTGCACCTTGACCGTATGCTTCTTGGTCTTGGTCTCGTCGTGCAGCAGAACAACATGGGCAGCCAGGATCTCGTCGGTAATTTGCTCCAGGTGAGCAATTTTTTCCGCAACAAAGGAGTGGATCGCGGCGGTGAGGGTGAGATGGCGGGGGCTGAGGTGGATTTGCATAAAATAAGATAGTCGAATGGGAGACCCTTCGCGAGGGGAAGAACTCCCTAGGGGAAAAATTACCTGCGCCGGGGAATGATGGCTAGGTAATTTCGCACCGGCCCGTAAGCGGGAATGTCGATCACGGGTTTATCCCCGACCAAGGCCACAAGCATGGTCGAGGAACCGCCGTCCAGATTGAGAGCGTTTCGCGCCGTCCAACCGCTGAGGAGACCGGGGGCGAGAAGCAAATCCGCCGTCTCCGCCAAAGTGGCCGGAGACGTCGTCACGAGCGCCCAATTCCCTTTTCCGTCGCCCGCCACCAGCGTGCGGCGGGCCAACCGCACCGCATTGAGGCCGGGAATGGCTTCCCTGTTTTCCACCAGCCACGGACCGGCCTGCAACGCTTCCCGCACGTCCGATCCCGGCTTGAAAGCTCCCGCGCGAACGAGTTCGATACGCTGGCCGCGCACGACCAAAATGCCACTGAGAAGCTTGGCCCGCTCGAAACCATGGAGGCTTTTTCCTCCCGTGATGACCAGTCCCAGCGGGGTGAAATCCGGATGAAAATATCCCCCGTTGACCCCCGCAACCGCCCCACTCTCCCGCAAGACGGTGAGGAGGGGTTTGCGAGCCGAGGGATCGTTCTCCATCACGCGAAAAACACCCTCCTTCTCGTGGAACGAAACTCCCCAGACACGAACCGTCCGGTCGCCCAGCGTCGCCGTGCTTTCCCAAGCCACCGCATTGCCCGCGAGCGCGCCAAGTTTCGTGAGTTTTCCCGCGGTCCAACCTGCCTCAACCCGGACCAGGACGACCAGGGCAAGGAAAGCGGTCAGGAGAATTCGCATGGCACTTGATGAAATGGGTTGCTCTCCCTACCGCAAGGGAAATCGCTGCAATCCAAACATGGAAAATCTTCCAAGCTGATCTATAAACGTCCATGCCCCCGGCTGAAGACACCGACCTTTTCGACGCGGACTTCCTAGCCCGGCTGGAGCGGGTGCGTTTGCAGGTGCGACGGATTTTTGCCGGATCGCGGCGGGCGGAGCGGCGGTCGCGGCGCACGGGGGCAAGTTTGGAATTTGCCGATTATCGCAACTATGTGTCGGGGGACGACCCGCGGCGGATTGATTGGAACATCTACGGGCGCATCGAACGCCTGATGATGAAACTGACCGAGGAGGAGGAAGACCTCGATGTGGCTATCCTGGTGGATTGCAGTGCGTCCATGCGCTGGCGGCCGGCACCGGCACAGGGGGCCTCGAAGTTGGCTTTGGCCCGGCAGTTGGCCGCGGCGCTGGCTTATTTGTCCCTGCACAATATGGACCGCGTGGGGTTGTGGTATTTCGATGCGACCTTGAAAGGCGAGAGCGGCTACCAGCGCGGGCGGGCGGCTTTTCACGACGCGCTGCGTTTTCTGCGGGCGGTGCCGGAGCAAGGCGGGACTACAAACCTGGCCGCGAGTCTGGGGCGGTTCGGACGCAGACAACGGCGGCGAGGGCTGGCGCTGGTGTTAAGCGATTGTCTGGATCCCGCGGGTTTTGCCGACGGACTGGCGGCGGTGACGGGGCGGCATTTCGCCCTGCATTTGCTGCACGTGATGGACCCGGCGGAATGCGATCCGACAGCCAGCGGCGACCTGCTGCTGAGGGATTGCGAAGGCGCGGGCGAATTGGCGGTGACGGCGGGGCCGGGGATGTTAAATCTGTATCGCGAGGAGGTGAGGACGTTTCGGGAAAGCGTCAAATCCTGGTGTGCGAAACGCGGCGCGGGATATTCCTTCATTCTGGCGGATACGGCTTTTGACGAAGTGGTGCTGCGGATGTTCCGCCGGGATGGGCTTGTGCGATGAAAGCGGTTGAGCGGATCACCTCGTCCATTCCTTTGTCTTCCTCTCAACCCTCAACCTTCAACCCTCAACCTCCCCGATGAGTTTTCTTTTTCCCGCCACGCTTTTTCTCGGCCTGGTCGCGCCGGTGGTTGTGGCCTTGTATCTGCACCGGCCCCGCCGGAGGGAACAAGAAGTTTCCTCGCTGCAATTTTGGCAAAAGGTTCTGGACCGTCAGCCCAACCGCCAATTTCTCGGTCGCCTGCGCAATCCGTTTTCCCTGCTGCTGCAATTGCTGATTTTTCTTCTCCTGCTCCTCGCCTTGGCACGCCCCGAGGCGAGTCGTCCGCCGGGCGGACGGAGCACGGTTGTGGTGCTGGATGCACGGGCGCGGATGCAGGCGGAGGAAGGCGGCATTTTTCGCGCGGCGGTCAACGCGGCGCAGGGGGTTGTCGGCCAAGCGGGTCCCGAGAACGAAATCGCCCTCCTCACCGCGGAGGGATCGTCGCGAATCGTCTCGCCGTTTTCGACCGATGGAAAAGATTTGCGCGGCAGGCTGGACGCGCTGGCCCCGTCCGATGCCGGCGGGGGCATGGAGGCCACGCTGGCTTTGGGCCGCCGGTTGCTGGCGGGAAAAGCGGGGGACAAGCGATTAATCGTGATCACCGACCGGCCGCTGCCGGAGTTGTCCGATCTGGAGCAGATTCTGGTGGGTAAACCCGGCGACAATGCCGCGATTCTCGCCCTGGCGCAACGGGCGCTGCCGGCCAGCCCGCAATCGGCGGTGGTCTTTGCCAAGCTGGGAAATTTTTCCACTGCATCGCGGGATTTGGAGCTGGAGCTGGCACTGGATGGACGTCCCTTTGACCTGCGGAAATTCCGGGTCGCCGGTGGGGGCGAGGCGGATTTTTCCACCGTGATTCCCGGGGAAATGTTGCGCAACGGCAGGGGATTTCTCACCGCCCGGCTGGTTTCCTCCGACCTCCTCTCAGCGGATGACACCGCCCGCGTCGCGCTTGCCACCGGGCAAACTTTGCGCGTCCTGCTCATCAGCGACGGAAACCCTTTTTTAGAAGGGGCCTTGAAGGCCGATTCCGCCCTGGCGGTGGAAATCCTGCAACCCACGGCCTGGCGCGCGGGGATGGGAGAAAATTTTGACGCCGTAATTTTTGATCAGTGGGTGCCGGAAAACTTCCCGGCCGAGCGCGGCGCATTTTTCTTCTTCGGACGCTCGCCCTTTGATGCCGGCGGAGAAAAACTGCCGGTGCTCGAGCTGGAAGTGACGGAACCGCAGAGTCCGCTTTTCTGGAATGTGGATGTGGCCGCCATCCGCTTCGGACCGGCGGGAAAATTTTTCATCCCCGAAGGCTGGCGCATCTCGCGGCCCCTCGAAAGTGCGGGTGAACCCCTCGTGCTGGCGCTGGAAAAACCGGACGGCTCGCGGGTCGTGACCACGGCATTCGACACGGGTTCCACGAATTTTCCGCTACGCGCCGGGTTTCCCTTGTTCGTCAGCAATGTGGTGCATTGGCTGGCGGGGCACGATCGGGCCGGGGAAGATGGGGTTTTAGCGGGACAGACGTTTGTCCCGGCGGAGGGAGAAAAAATTTCCCGTCACCCGCTATCAGGTGAGGAAACAGAGAGACCGGCGGACGAAGCTCCGTCGCTGACAGAGGCGCCGCTCCGGCTGAAAAAAAATGGATTCTACGAAGTGCGGGACCCGCAGGGTTCACGCTGGATCGGAGTCAATACAGCCAGCCGGGAAGAATCCGATCTGCGCAACGCGCAGGCAAACCGGAATTTGCCATTTTTGCGAAGCGGCTGGATCATCCTGCATCCTTGGCAATGGCTGGCGCTCGCCGGCCTTACGCTGACCCTCATCGAATGGCTCTTGCACCACCGACGGGTGACGGAATAGGCGGCTAAAACCTAAAAGCGGAACTTCGGCTTTTCCGGCGGAGGAGTCGGAGCCGTGGTGGCGGCAGGAACCTCTTCGGGAGCGATATTCAGATCAGGCGGCGGAACATTGCGATCGGGCAGGGGCGTGTCGTTCACTTGCTCGCCCCGATAGCGCGGGGCGGATGCACCGCGCTTCTTGTTTCCCGATCTCGCGCCCGTGTCAGCGGAGGCCAGGGATTCGCGGGGTTCCGGCGGACGAGGCGGGGCCACGGCCATGTAATCGTTGGCCACATAACCAGTGCGATCATCTTCCAATTGAACCCGGCTGTAGCCCATGTCCTGACTGAGCAGCTTAACCCGCGTTTGCGCGGGAAGCGAGGCATTGGGTCCGTTCCGCTGCATGGGACCGAAGCGATAGAAGGGCGTGTAATTGCGAATGATCATATACTCCGGAGCCTGATCCGGGGCAAACGTCTTGGGGGTCGCGCAGGACGTAAATGCACTGGCGATGCCCAAGGCAAGAATTGTTCGGAGTCCGATCATCGAGGAGACGTTTTATCAGCGGGCGCACCATGCGCAATAGCGAGCTCTTCTCGATACACCGCTTCGACTTGGCCGATGGTGTGCGAGGCCGCATAGGCAACCTCGACCTTGCGCCGGGCAGCGTGGCCAAGCCGCTGGCGCAATTCGCTGGAACCGGTCAGCCGCGTCAAGTGTTGCGAGAAGGCCGTGAGGTCGCCCGCCCGAGCGAGCAACCCTTCCTTTTCGTCGGTCAGGGCCGACGCAATACCTTCTAGGCGCGAAGACAAAACCGGCACTCCCGAAGCCATCGCTTCCAACACGGCCATGGGTAATCCTTCGTAAAGGGAGGGGAGAAGGAAAACATCCAGCGCCCGGTAAAAATCGGGGCGTTCAGAAATTGCTCCCAAAAAGCGAACCCGTTCCGCCACACCCAGACGCACCGTCTGGGCCAGAAGGGCCTCTTTTTCCGGGCCGGAACCGGCCACGACAAAATGAAGGTCCGGATGCCGCTTGGCCAGCTCGGGCACCAGGGCGAAATTTTTTTCCGGGGCCAGTCGGCCTATGCCACCGGCCACAAAAGCATCATGCTGGATGCCCCAGCGCTGCCGCGCGGCGATTTTTTCCGCCGCCGTGCCGGGACGAAAATCCGCGACATTGACGCCGTTGGCGATCACCTGAATGCGATCGCGAGGCACCGCTTCCCAACGAATGAGAAAATCCCGAACGCCTTCCGAGACGGCAATGACCCGCGAGGAAAAAAGGTGCGAAAACGCATCCGGTGCCAGCGAGGCCACGCCGCGGAATTTCAAATCGCCGCTGGTGTGGTCGTGCGCGATCCGGATCTCCTGTCCGGCCAGGGCGGCGAGTGGCTTTGCCAGCCAGTTCGCCGCCTGCAAATGAAAGTGCAGCACTTGGAAATTTCCCCGGCGAAGCAGCGCGAGAAGGCCCGGGATGTAAGCCGGAGGCCATTTTGTGGGTGAAAGAACATGCACCCGCAGCCCAATTTTTTCCAGTTCATCGGCGAAAGGCCCGCGTCCGTGCATGACCGCAACCTCAACGTCAAAATCCGCCTGATTGCGCATCTTCAACATGTCGAGAAGCGCGGTTTGCGCCCCGCCCAGACCCAGGTGATCAATGACGTGCAGAACGCGGATCATGACGGTAGGGCGGCCAGGAACGCCTGCAAGTTGGCCGTGTTATTGTGCCATTCGCGGACAAAGCGCGCGCATTCGTCTTGGGCGGCGCGGAGTGCAGGGGGATTTTCCAACAACTGTTTCGCCTGCTGAACCAACCGGTCAAAATTGCCGTCGGCACAAATCCCCGCGCCAAACTGTTGAAACATTCCATCGGGATCCACCGCAAGAGAAAGAATGGCCGCATGTCCCAGACCGGAGTGGATAAAGGTATTCGGCACACCTTCGCGGTCCGATGTGTTGACGAAAATCGCCGCAGCGTCGAAGTGCCGTTGAATCTCCCGATAGGGCGCGGTTTCGAGAAACTCGACATGGGCCATCGCTTCGGCCCGGCGGCTCACTTCCTTCCACAACGCTTCGTCCTGTACGGAGCAAATCATGCGGCAGCGGGCCTTGGGGAAGCGTTCGGCCAGATCGAGGAAAAGATGAGGCCGTTTCACGGAGTTGCAGCGGGCGACCCAGAGCAAATCAACCGGTTTGTCGGTTCCTTGATAAAACGTCGGCTTTTGCAAAAGCAGACGCGTCACCGCACAGGACATGCCTTTTTTCCGGAAGAGCCGGGCCTGGTGTTCGGTGATTCCCAGCCGGGCGTCGGAAAGACGCATCCCTCGCTCGAACAAAAACCCGCGAACCGGATTGTCTTCGCGAAAACCGCCATCGATTTCCGCGTCGAGGGCGCAGACAAAGACAAGCCGAAACGGAATGAGCGCACGCAAATGACACAGCACGTACAGCCACGCGGTCCAGCCATAAACCACCACGAAATCCGGACGCTCTTCGCGGAGAATCCCGAGAATTCTTGGCAGAGCCGCCACGCTATCCGCCGCCCCGCCGGTGTCGAAACGTTTTCCCGTGCGGATCGTGATGCCTTCCCAAACGACTCCATCCTGCAGACCGGTATCGGCCGCCAAAATTGTCGCCTGATGGCCCTGCCCGACCAACTCACGCGCCAGAAGCGCCACCTGCAACTCCGCGCCGCCGGAGGCGCGCTGCGAGGAGGGATCAAGGGCCAGATGGGCGTGACCGGAAAGAAAAAGAAATTTCACGCCGTCTTTTTTACCGAACGGGCCGGATTCCCCGCGACCACATCGCCGGGTGCAACATCGCGCAAAACCACGGAGCCCGCCCCGATCACCGCGCCCTCACCAACCTTCACCCCGCCGAGGATCACCACATTGCACCCCACGTCCACGTTGTCTCCCAGCACCGGGGCCGCGCCGCTTTTCTCCCCGAGCGTGGTGCAGTGCCGCAGCGTGCAGTTTTTTCCCACGACGCTTTTCTCATGCACAACCAGGCCCATGCCGTGATAAAGTCGCAAACCGGGGCCGAGGCGGGATTTCAGGTTTAACTCGATCCCCATCCCCCACTCGACCAACACCACATAAAGGGCTGTCACCGGAAGCCCCAGCCAGCGCAGCGGCACCGGTTCCTGCGACAACGCTTGCGCCGCACGGTAAAGCAACAATGCGCCCTGGCTTTTCCAGTTGCCGCGGTTGGCTTCCCAGTCTTGCAGGATGGCATCTTTCATTTAGCGTGCGGGAGTTTCATGCAGGTCTCTTTCTATTTTCCGGAAAAGTATTTGCCGGATCCCGCCCGGCAGGAAGCTTGGAAAGAAGGGAAAATCACCCTCCTCGAACACGGCGGGAAGATCGCCAGCGCGCAATCCTGGATTTATCAAACATGGGCGGCCTTGCAGCGCGCGGGAGTGGATGCCAAACTGACCGCCGAAATTCCCGGTGAAGGGATTTTGCTCGGGCTGAGCGGATTTTTCAACGACACCTTCCGCGCGCCCGAAGGGGTCTTTTTTGCGGGCATCGTGGCCGACTACCTGCCCCATCCCGGCGCGCACCTTCACATTCTGCAAAATCCCGCCTACGCCAAGCGTCTGGCTCACTCGGTCTATATGCCCCACTGGCCGCACCCGAATCTGATTCCGCGCGAGCCGGGCCGGGGCGATATTTTTGAGACCGTTTGCTTTTTTGGTGATGAGCAAAACCTCGCTCCGGAATTAAAAGACCCCGCTTGGATTCGACAACTCAATGACATGGGGCTTAAGTTGGAAGTTTGCAGTTCCGACCGCTGGCACGACTACAGCGACGCTGATTGTGTGATTGCCCTTCGGGGCTTTAGCAGCTCACGTTACCTGCACAAACCGGCGACCAAACTTTACAACGCCTGGCTGGCCGGGGTTCCATTTATTGGCGGGAGGGATTCCGCCTACGCAGGCGATGGCCGGATCGGAGTGGATTTTCTGCAAGCCGCTTCGCCCGCGGACCTGCTGGCCCAAATCCGTCGCCTGAAGGACGACGTCTTTTTGCGCCAGAAATTAGTGTCCGCCGGACACGAGGCCAGCCGGAACTTTAACTCATCCTCCATTCTTGAGCGCTGGAAAAAACTGCTCGATCAGGATCTTCCGATTCTCGCACAGCGATGGAGGGAACGCTCCGCATTTTCCCGGCGGGAGTTTTTCTTTTCACAAGCGACCACCGTGTGGCTTGATCGCAAACTCAGGCGTTGAGATAGCGTGCCGCCAGCCAGCCCACGGTTGAAAAAAAGTCGCTTTGCAACGCTACGCCAATTTCTCGCAGGGCGGAACTTTTGTTCTGGGCCAGGAGCGAACCGGCCGCTTTGAGATGATGCAGGGCTACCGTTCGGGAAAGATCGCTGGTTGACGAACCCGGGAACTTCCTTCGTTCCGTATCATAGAGGTTCCAAAACGCATCGCGGTTTTCAGGATCAAGTCCCTCGCGAAAACAAGCCAGCAGCCGGTGTTCGGACGGATCGAGTTTCCTGCCGAAAACGCGTTCGCTTTCCCGCCGGGAAATTTGTTCCGCCTCGGCAAAAGCGCGTTCGCGGCCGGTCTTGGACAACGAACTTGCCAAATGGCGATAGCCCACCAGTCTTTGTGGAAGGTTGGCGGTTTGATGTCTCGCCACCACCCGGGTCCAGAGGTCGTAATCCTGCGCGATGCGGAAGTGTTCGTCGTAACCGCCAAATTCATCGCGGACGACCTGCGGGCGGAACATCACCGAAGTGTGCATGAAGGGATTGAGAAATGGCGCGGTCCATTCGATGGCTCCGTGGGTGAGTGGCGCATCCAGCAGCCCGACCAGGCGGTCCTGGTCGTCAATGATGCGGCCGTTGGTTCCAAGCAAGACCACATCGGGATGAATGGTGGTGAATTGATGCTGCTCCGAAAGCCGCAGCGGATGCGAAAGATCGTCCGCGTCCTGCCGGGCGATCCATTTGCCCCGGGCCAGACGCAATCCCTGATTCAGACACGGGGTCTGGCCTTTGTTCGTTTCATTGCGAATCAGACGGATGCGAGGGTCCTGGCGCGCCCACTTTTCCACCACCGCAACCGAACCGTCGGTCGAGGCGTCATCCACGATGAGAAATTCAAAATTCCGAAAGGCCTGCCCGGTGATGCTGCGAATCGAGGGATCGAGAAAACGACCGGCATTAAAAACCGTCATCAACACCGTGATGGCCGGATCGCTCATGAAAGCAGATTTTGAAATATCTCCCGATGACGGGCCAACCACTTCTCGCCATCGAAGGTTTTCTCCGCATGCCGTCGCGCCGCTTGGGAAAACTCGGAGAGGCGCGGAAGAATTTCGGTCACGGCGGTGGCAAGTTCGTCCGGGCGCGGAGTGAGCAATTTATCCCAGTTCACTGAAGAAGGGATCAGTACTCCGCAATCCGACGGAACCATTTCCGGCAGACCGCCCGTGCCGGAGCCAACCACGGGCAGGCCGCTGGCCAGAGCCTCGATCACAACCGTGGGACAGGGATCGAGGTATTTGGGATGAAGCAAAATGTGATGCGTGCGATAAAATTCCGCCGCCTCATCCTGGGTGAAGGCGGGATGAAGTTTCACGAAATCACGCAGTCCCAGACTCTCCACATATCGGGCAATGGCCTGATCAGCCTTCGGCCAAAGCAGGCGGCCGGCCACGGTGAGAGTGACCGCGGTGCCGGCATCGCGCAGGATCTTCACGCACTCGATGGCGGAAAGTACCCGGTGCGAATAATTCTGCGTGCCCAAAGCCAGCAGGCGCACCGGCGCGGGGGGAAGAGGGGTTGTCCCCGGGCGGAATTTTTGTAAATCGACCGGATTGAAAAGCACGGTCTGGGGTTGCGAACCGGGTCCAAGGAATTTTTCCGCGGAGGTGCGGCAAAATTCGCTTTGGTGGATGACAAAATCCGCCTGCGCGCGCAGCCGCCGCATGGGCACGTTGTGGCGCTCCGTCTCCCGCCCGGCCCAGGCCGGATAACCGACGCCGTTTTGGTTCCAAACAAAACGAATCCCCCGGGCTCGGCAGATGCGCACTAGATCAGCGGCAAAATCTGGTTGGGAACTGCTGACCAGGTAAAGAAGGTTAAAGCGGGTTTCGTTCCCGGCGAATGCTTCCCGCAAGTGGAGCAATTTCACCGCGCCGCCGTGAACCAATCCCCCGTGATCCAAGACGCCGCCAAAGGATAGAACAGGCTGCGGGTCGTCCGAGCGTTCGATTGCGGCGATGACCTGGGCATGACGAGCCCGGCGGGGAGCATCCAGGATCGCGCGGAGGAAGCTGCGCATCAGGAAAGCTCGGCCCGGATGAGGTTTTCAATAGCAGCCCGCACATCCTGTCGCGCCCGCCAACCGGTGGCGGCGAACAGCTTTTTGGCCGAAAGCAGGGTGCGCTCGACATCCCAGGAAAAATGCGGCGTTTCATTCACCGCCAGCGTTTTTCCGGCGATCCGCTCGACCAGGCCGATGATCTCGCGCAGGGAAAGCGATTCTTCCGAGGACACATTGAATGTTCCGGTCAGTCGGTGGTCCAGAACCACCCGAATGGCCGCAAAAAAATCGGCACTAAAAAGGTAATCCTTGGTAGCCGTGCCGTCGCCCCAGATGGGAAGAGGCCGGCCGGAATGCGCGGCCTCGCAAAGACGTGGGATGATGCCCTGCGGTTTGGGGGAGTGATCGGGAAATCCGAAAACATTCGAGATTCTCAGTACGCAATTCGGCAATGGGGAGAGCGCGGCGGCCGCTTCACGAAGCAAATCTTCGGCCCGGAGTTTCGCCGCTGCGTATTGGCCCCGCGGAGAACAGGGCGTCTCTTCCGAGGCAGGCTGGTCGCAATTTCCATAAACCGCCGTTGTGGAAAAAAAGACGAAATGGGGAGAATGCGGAACCTTTCTTAGTGTTTCCACCAGCCGGCGGAGAAACGGAATATCCCTTTCTTCCTCACCGCCGGGATTTTGCTCGGAGGTCAACGGTACACTGCTCCACGCCAGGTGAAGGATGGCATCGAAGCTGGTGACGAGGTCCGGCTCCGTCAGGCTGGCGATGGCGGAATGACCGTCTCCTTCGCTGCGCGAAAAGCTGGTCACCGCGCATCCCTGCGCGCGCAAGTCGGCGGCGATTAAGGGCGCTAGTCTGCCGCGTCCTCCGGTGATGGCAATTTTTCGCATCATCCGCGAAACCAAGCAATGTCGGCCGCACTGCGTGTGAGCGCATCCCGGTCGAGGCCGGGGGCGAGCGGGGTTCCGACCGGCAGAATGCCGGCAGGGGGCTCACATTTCCGCACTTGGGCCTCGGCGGCGGGTGTTTCCGCCCAGCGGGTTTTGAGTTGATGAAACACCGCGTGGGTGCCGCTGCGCAGAATGGAAGACACCTTCACTCCGCCCTTGGGAAGAGTCGCGTAAGCAGCGAGCAGACCGTCTTTCACGTGTTCCAAGGAATAATCCCGCAAGGCCCTTTCGCGGATGGATTCCGCCAGGGGTTTCACCGCTTCCGCCCGCCCCACCGCCTCCTCCACCGAACGATAAAGAGCATCCTCCGGGAGGGCGTCGCGGGACATGCCCACCGGAGTGCTGAGCACGGGGCGACCGGCGAAAAGCGCTTCGATGACCGAATAGGGTCCGCCTTCCCAGCGCGAGGAAATCACGCAAACGTCCAAGGCTTGATAGAGGCGATTGAGTTGTTTGCGATCGAGAATGTTGGTCTCGTAATCGTCGCCTTCCCGAACCTGACCGATGAAACGATAGGGAATATCGGCGCGCTCAAGTTCACGACGCAGCCAGTGACGACGCGGACCCGCCAGCAAAACCATGGTGCGCGGCCGGCGGCGATGCAGCTCGCGGGCGATCTCAAAAAAAATGTCGGGACCTTTCTGCGCCTTGGGTTTTCCCAGGTTGCCACCTTCGGAATCGCGATGAAAATTCCCGATCACGAAGGCGTCATCAGGAAGTCCGCATTCGCGGCGGATGGAAGCCTGGTCAGGCAGCGGCCGAAAAACCTGCGGGTCAATGCAGTAGGGAACTTGAGCCACCCTCAACCCGAGAGAGGCGAACTGACCTGCGGCCTCCCGCGAACGCGCAATCCAGAGATCAACCCGGCGGGCGGCCCAGGCGAAACCCGGCTGGGTCAGATAAAGTGCCGGAGGATTGTCGGCAAAACACACCACGGTTTTGCCCGCCAGGGCCGCGTCCCCGATGGCCGCGAGCGCCGGCCACCAGGCGGCATGCACGATGCGCGCGGAAGCCAGACCGGTCTCACGGATTTTTCCCGCCAGCGCCTCCCGCGCCCAGCGTAAATCTTCATCGAGTGCCCAGGCAACTTTCTGCCCCCCGGCAAAGTGGACATGCCAGCGCGGGCCGTTCACGGGGTGCAAAGGAGCGATTGCACGATGCGGCGGTATTGCACGGCCATCAGGTCGCCGGAGGGAGCCTCGCGCAAAACCCGGTTTCTTAACTCTCGGTAACGGCGCTTCATCTCCTCGACCGCAGCGGGTAGATCGTCGCGAAAGGACACGCCAAATTTTTCCCCGAGCTCTACCGTTCCCCCGGTGTCTGCGTGATAAAGCAAGGGCATGCCGCATTGCATGGACTCGACGGGATGCATCGCTCCCGGCTCAAAGCGCGAGGCGGTGATGCCGACGTGACATTGCCGCAGGAGCGCGGCCAGGGCGTGTCCGGAGACCGCAGGAAAGGTGCGGGCGGTGCGCCAGGAAATCTCCTTGGGCCAACGGCCCACGATCCAGAGTTCGACATCGCGAATGACACCGTCCGCGATCAAGCCATCGAGTTGGGCATAAACATCGAAACCCTTGCCGGGGTTGTCCGACCAATGATGGGTGACCAGCCGCAATGGTTCCGCGCCGGACCAGTGGGCCGCTCCGACCGGATGAAAGACGGCGGGATCGGCTCCATTGCTGATGACGGTGTGGGGTTTGGCGGGATCGAACCAGCGGGACGCGTGATAATCGCGCAGCCAGGCGGAAACAAAAACCGTATGGTCGGCGGCGCGGTTGGACTCCGCGAGCAGACGGTCCATTTCCCCGGTGCCCTTGCGGGCATCGTTGTCGTTGATGCGCTGAATGCAAACGAGACGGGGATTGCGCTCTTTGGCACGAAGAACATCGTCGTAGGAAAAGGTGAGTCCGTTGCTGAGTCCGACATGGGTGCCCAACACGCAATCAACCCGTGGGGTCAACTCGTGGGCCACGGCATATCCGGAGCGCGCCAAATACGGGGAAACCTGCATCAGCCATTGGTTGCCCCCGCCATAGGGTCCCTTTTTGGGCTTCATGTTAAAAGCCACGGTGGCTAAAGATTTGGGTTGGGAAAAAATCATGTCGTCGCTGGAAGAATCTCGCTCACCACGGTGGTGTTCATGCTGGCCTTGAGCATATTCCCGTCCGCATCAAGCGGAAGTTGGAAACCAACCGGACGCACCCAGTTTTCAAAGCAAAGCGGGAAGCCGTTTTCTCCGGGGGGAAGGTTTTCCTCGCGCAGAATTTCATAATAAAAATCTCCGGTCGGAGGGGTGTATTTTCCGTAACGTTTCCCACCGCGCACCTTGGCCTTGCAGCCAAGTTCGTCGTTGATAATGTCAGCCGCGACCGGCTTCATCAGAGCGGCTTGCTGCCAGTTTTGTCCGCTACATTGGAAACGATGGATCATGTCATCCTCCGCGCCGAGGGAGGAATCAATCAGGCTCGATTCCGCCTTGGTTTTCCAGGGACCGAGGGTTCTCCAATGATCGAGGCGGGTGAGGGAGGGAATGCCCGAACCGATCACACCGGGCAGCCGCCAGCCGAAGGTTCTTAAGGTGCCGCGGGTTTGCGGAAAACGAAACCCGAGCGGGCGGCGACGGAGTTCTCCCACGATGGGAAACATGTCGGATCTTTGCAGGGGCCCATGGAGACGAAGGTTGGTTTTCCGGCGAAGAAAGTTCAGGCCGACCGAGCCAATCCAAGGGGCGCCTTCCAGCGTTTCGATCAGGCGAACGAGCCAATCTCCCTCGACCACAAACTGGACGTCCTCGGGCCAGAGCAGGAGGTACTTGCCGGTGGCACGGGCGACGATTTCGTTCATCGCCTCGGCATGGGTCTGGGTGCGAAACCATTTGTGCGCGATCCCCTCGAGGGACGTGATGTACTCGCGCAGGCCGGGCTCGATGGATTCGTTATCGCTGATGATCCATTCGAGGTCGGGGTGACGCAGACAGCGCCGGGCGGACTCCACCGTCGCGCGCAAATAATGCAGACGGTTCCAACTCAGAATCGCCACGGTGGCACGCGGCGTGCTCATGGAAAAAACGATCCGGTCTCCACGTTGAGTAGCGGACCCTGGCAGTAATGATCTCTTTTCCAACGGGACGGGGTACCCCGACCTCGCAGGCGATTGACCAGGTGGCGGAGTTTTCCGCGCAGGCCGCCCCGGTGGATTTCCATGATGTTTTCTCGCACGGCCGCGCCGGCGTATTCCCGGCTGCTGCGGGGCAGAAAACACAAATGCAGGCAACGCAGCGGCGATGCGTCCCACTCCAATTCGTCCTGAAGGTTACGTTTCATCGCGTCATGGAATCCGGGTTGAAAGCGAATCGTTCCCCCATGGAGACGTTCGACCGTGTCGCCGTCCCAGGAGGCAATGGCGGCAAAGTTATAAAGCTTGGTGATGCTGCGGCTGGGCGGGGCGGCGTGTCCCCGGGCGCGTCCGGCCTCCAATTCCAGACAATGCAGGACATTACCCTTCATGCGCCAGATCGTATCGAACTCCCCGGCGAGCAAGCGTTCGCGAAAAATGCCAAGCCCGGACGGGTCATAAATTTCGTCGCCATCCACGCCGAAAATCCAAGTTCGTGTGCCAACAAACGGCTTCAACAATTCGTGGGACTGCGACGGATGGGTGAGCGGATGAAACGAAGCGTGGGGAATTTCCTCCGCCAATCCCCGCAGGACATCGGCCGTGCGGTCGTCGGAACGGTCGTCGCAGAGCATAAGGGTGTCGCAAAAGGCGGCGACGTTGCGCACGGCGCGCGCCACAAATACATCCTCGTTGCGAACCAGGACAATGCCGACAATGCGGGGAGGTTCCAAATTCAGTAGCCGATCATGCGCTGAATCTCATCCGGCTCGATCGCCCGGATGATCTTTGCGGGGTTGCCCGCGGCGAGCGAGTTGGACGGGATGTCCGTATTCACCAGGCTGCCTGCGCCGATGATGACATTGTCCCCGATGGAAATCGCGCCGAGAACGATCGCGCCGGTGCCAAGGAAAACGTTCTTTCCAATTCGCGGACGTCCGGTCCGGTATTCGTGGCCAATGGTGACATTGTGGAAAACGTAAAGATTTTCCCCGATTTCCTCGGCATTGAGCACAATCCGTCCCCAGTGCGGCATGATCACGCCGCCGCCCAAGCGTGGAGTGAGAATTTCCAACCCCGAACGCAGGGCGCTGCGCCGGTGGATGTCCTCACAAAACCGCCGCAGAAGGCCCGGGTTCGCCTCGACCAGACGATACCAGACGAGGGTGCGATATTGCGGATGCCCGAGGTAAAACCTCAGTTTCCACCACCACGAACGATCGTGGGATTTTTTCAGGCGGCGATCAACGTCGGCGCGCAAAGCGGGCGGAAACAAATCCATGGTTCAGGCGAGGCGCTGCCGCCAAAACGTCAGCGCGCCCTCGGTAAAAAGCGCATCATTTTTGAAGGCTCCCACATAGTGCCGGCACACGGCGGAGCGGCGGCGAAAGTTTGTCCAACTGATTTCGTATTCCCTCGGCAGCAAACCTCCGCCTTGTTTCCAGGCGGAACCGAAAACGCAAAAGAGAGTTTGTTCGAGAAAGCAATACTCGCGGGCCGTCGGCGCACAGCGTTGGAGAAACTTTTCGGCCAGGGTCAGATCAGCCGCCGCTTTGGGCATGAGGTCAAGGCCGCTATTGGCCCGTTCCCAGAGGGGAAAACCCATGTCTTTTTCCAAGTCGGCCCGGGCGGCGGAATACTTTTCGCGCGTGTCTTCCATCAGCCAGAGGGTCTCATCATTACGGGCCATCCATTGCAAAAGAAAATCCGGCCGCCGAAAGAAGACGATGTCGCTATCAAGGACAATATACCGCTCATGCGGAGCATAGTGGCGCGTGTCGAAGACTTTGAGAAACCAATGGTGCTTGAGGCGGTTTTCGCGACAGACCGGATGCTCCCGCAAGCCTTCCGAGACAGCCTGATCCGCCTCCGCACGACGGATCACCCTTGCGTCCGGAAAATGCGACAGCAACTCGCGCGCGTCGTCGTCAGTCAGGGAACCGTCGTCGTGAAAAATGGGGGCCCAATGCTGACGGGTATGAAACTCCAGACTGCGCATCGCGAGCAACCCCATCAGAAGCATGTCGTGCGAAATGACCATGTGCAGCGAGACAGCAGCTGGTGGCGAGCTAAGGGACTCTCGCCGGCGGACGGCGTGGCGGGCGGCCCGCCGGCCAAGGTTGATCCAGCCCCGACGGACAAAAGCAGGGAGGATTTTCATCCGGCGTGCTGACGGGCGGCGGCGGCGATTTCGAGAAATTCGGGCGGCGGATTCGGCTGCCGATCCAGGTAGCGCAAGAAGGCCGGGCTCACCCGGCCCCGCGCCATCACCCCGGAATAAAACATCGGGAAGGGTCCGTTGTAAAAAAAGTTATCGAAGCCCAGCGTGTCCCAAAATGTCATGCCGAGGCCGACTTTGTTGAGGAGCGGAAAAAGATTCATCGCCCGGTGATAGAACCAACGTTCCGCCGTGCGGCCGGCGTGTTGACCGGCGGAAGGTTTTTCCAGCGCGAGGTCTTCTCCAAAAATCTGTTGGCAATGCGCCTTGAATTCCTCCGGCAAAGCCGCATCCATTTTGTCGTTCAGCTTTTCAAATCCCCAAGGATTTGGCCGGGCGCTGGCGGCGAGATTTTCCAGGCAGGCGACCAAGGCCTCCATGCGAAAAAGCGATGGATGCAGGTGGAAACGGGGAGCCTGCTGGGCGGTGAGATGCATCATGCGATGCGGGCCCCCGATCGGGCCGCCCCGCGTGGCGAAGCGGCGGTTGTCCCAGCCCATGAGGGCAATGTAGGAAGCGGGCAGTTCATTCAAGGCGCGGGGCAGCGTGTGGTTTAGGTTCTCTTGGTGACACGGCGCCAGCGGGGGATGATCCTCGAGCAAAAAATAACAGGCTTCAAAACCCCCCGCCTGCAACTCACGCGCGGCGGTCAGGGCAAAATCCGCCCAGACGCGCGGCAAAGCGGAATCCGGCCAGGCAATATGCGGCAAATCACCCGCTTCCTCCGCAGTAAGTCCGCAAAAAAACAACGGCGGGTGATTCGGCCAAAAACGGTCCAGCAGACGCCGGGTCAGCGGCGCCACCCAACGGTAGGGGTGATACACCGTGACCAGCAGGCACAGGCGGGAGGGATCAATCGGCTTCATGAGGCAGACCGCAACAAGCCGGCTTTGCGCATCTCTTTGAGGGAGAAATCAAAGCGCTCATTGGCGGCTGCGCTTCCGCCCTCGGCTGCGACCCAGTCGGTGAAAGTTTTTACGCCGGGAGCAAGCGGGATAAAATCGTGGGCTCCGAACGTTGCGTTTAGCACCCGAAGATCGGCCGCCGCATGGCGAATGTCACCCACACGAAATTGTCCACTGATTTTCGTCCGGCCGGGGCGTTCCAATCCGGCCGCGATCGCCTCCGCCAGATCGTTAAGCGTGGTACGAACGCCCGAGCCGACGTTGCAAACGGCGGCACCGGGAGTTTCAGAGTTCAGGGCCCGCAGATTGTATTCCACCACATCATCCACGTGCACGAAATCGCGCGTCGGCAGAGCGTCTTCAAAAAGATTGATCTCCCGGCCGGCAAGCACGAGCTGGGTAAATATTCCCAGAATGCCGGTATAAGGATTTTGCAACGACTGACCGGGTCCGTAAACATTCTGGTAGCGGAAAACCGTGCAGGGCAGTCCGAGTCCGGCAGTGGTCGTGGCGATGATTTGTTCCTGCGCAAGCTTGGTGATTCCGTAAATCGAAAGCGGCAGAAACGGATCATCTTCCCGCGAGGCCTCGGGTTGAACCCGTTTCGCGCAGTGAGGGCAGGATGTTTCAAAACGCCCGGCTTCAAGATCGGCCAAAGAGCGAGCTTTGGGAAAAACGCGTCCATGTTCCCCGCAAAAGGCCGCACCCTCGCCATAAACCGCCCGGGTGGAACTCACGATCACGCGCCTGAGCGTTCCCGCATGCGCGGCAAGCGCCTCGGCAAAAACGCCGGCCCCACGGGCATTGGTGTCGCAGTATTTCTCGATCTGATACATCGACTGCCCCGTACCGGTTCCAGCCGGAAAATAATACACCGCTTCGACGCCACTGAGGGCAGACCCCAGGGCGGCGGCATCGCGCGTGTCGCCCCGGCGCACTTCCATGGCTCCAAAAAGCCCGCGGCAGGTGGGCGAGGCGGAGGGATCAGGGCCGTGAATTTGGGGTTCGAACGAATCCAGCACCACCGGTTCGTGACCTTCCATCAGGAGCCGGAGGGCCGTGCCTGAGCCAATAAAACCGCCGCCGCCGATAAGAAGAACTTTCATGAGGTTGCGGGGGAGTTTTGCGATGGCAGCCAGTTTTTGTAAATCTCCCGGCAGTATTCCGGCGGGGCGGGAGCGCGCCCCGTGAGGCGCAGCGAGGCGACAGTCAGGCGTGCGCGCCAACACCATGGCGTGGAGACCCCCTCACGGCGGGCCTGAGCCAGAATCGGAGCCAGCAGGGCGAGATCTCCCTGACGATAGGCGCGCGTCAGTGCATGGTTGATGATTTGGGCCGGGCCAGTTTTTAGAAAAGACGTGTCGATCTTGCGATGGCGGCACCAGAGCAGAAACTTCAACTGCAATTGGAGCCGGAACCAAACACTTCTGGCCTGCTGCTGACCAAGCGAGGAGGGAGAATAGCCTTTATCGAGGACGATCTGGTCGCAATGCGCGAAGGGTGCCGTCACTCCGCAACGCAGCCAGTATTCGCAATCTTCAACCTGACGAAAACTTTCATCGAAGCCGCCCACGGCGTCGTTCAACGAACGCCGAACCAGGGCGGACCCTGCGGTGTTGATCGCCGTCCACCAAAACTGCGCCAGAGCCGGTGCAGGCGGAGCGCCCACGGCATAGGGCAGGCTGGCCAGGCGTGTCTCGATGGCGGGTTCGCGGCGCTGCAGGACAAAGCCATAAACCACCCCGGCATCGGTGTTTTTTGCCGTTTCCTCCAACGCCGCCAGAGCTTGGGGATAGAGCATATCGTCCGCGTCCAGGGACAAAAACCAATCACCCCGGCTCAATGCCAATGCGGTGTTCCTCGCGGCGGAGAGACCACCATTTTCCCGACGCACATAGCGCACGCTGTCGGCGTAAGCCCGGCAAACCTCGGCCGTATTGTCCGTGCTGCCATCGTCCACCACAATCACCTCATCCGCCGGACGAGTTTGGGTCAGCACGCTCTCGATGGAGCGCGGTAGCCAACGAGCCGCGTTGTAAGCCGGAATGATAACGCTGATGGTCATGCGTCGGCGGCAAGCAGGCGATGAATGATGTTCACGTACTCTTGATAAACCGCCTTGTGATCAAAGGACTGCACGAACTGCCAGCCGCCCGCCGCCAAGTGCGCTCGCTCTGCGAGGCTATCGCGCAGTCGCAGCAGGATTTGGGGATACCCGGCCAAATCATCGCAAAGGATTCCGTGTTTCCCCGAGACGATGTCGTAGCCGCGCACACCAAAATTCGTGGAGAGAAGAACTTTTTTGCGCACCAAGGCTTCGAGCACCTTGAGCGAGGAGCCACTGCCCGATGTCACAGGTGCCAGGGCTACTTCGCTCAAATGATAAAGACGACCCAGTTCCTCCTCGGAAACCGGGCCGAGTGAGACCAAATTTTCTCCGAATGTTTGGGGTCCGCAGCATGCTCCGGCCACCACAAAAAAAATCCCCCGCTCATTCGCCAGGTGGTGCGCCATCTGTTGGATCGCCTCCACCGCGTCGCGGTTCGGTTGCAGGCTGCTACCGACAAAAAGACAAACCATGTCGCCCGCACTATGGCTGCTCTCCACTCGCGCCAGTTTCGGGTAGGTGCCTTCGCTGACCGGCACCGCCAGGTCGAACCCCGGTGGCACAAAGCGGGCATCAATCCCCTCTCCTCTCAACCGCGCATGATCGGCCGGCGAATGACAAACGACCGCCTGCGCACGGCGGCAGGCCCGAAGTTCGTTTCGCCATATACGGGATTTCAGCCACGGAGAAACCACGATTTCCGAAAGCAGATCGTGGATGGTCATAATGACGGGCTTTTTGCCCCCCCGGGGCAGGAAGGACGACCAAAAAGGATACTCCAAGACCACCGCATCCGCGCGTTCCACCACGCCATGAATCGCCCGTTGCAGTGAAGGCTGAAAGAGCGGCTGAAGATAATGCCACCATTGCCGCCGCTGGCGAATATCGATCCGGCGGCGCGAGGCATGATGCGTGAGACCGTCGAAAACTTTGTAAGCGAAACTTGTCAAATTCCTCTCCTCCGCCGGGAATTCGTGCGCGATATACCGGATGTTTCCATGTCGGATGTCCTCCCCGCTGCCCGGCGAGAGAACTTCCACTTCGCGGAAATGACCGGCCAGCACCTCAACCATCGGCCTCACCCGCCGGGCAGCCCCGCGATCCACGGCAGGCAGCCCCGGCCAAGGGAACAATACGGCCACGCGTCCCTCACCGCGATTCATCATCGGCGATACGGACGAGGTTCCTGACAAAATTTTGCCCGCTGAATTCCTGCTCAAAGTGGGCCGCCAGGCTCAGGGATTTCTCCACCACGACGGGATATTCGCTCACAGCCCGGGTGACAACCGCCGCCAAGGCCGCCGCGTTGCGCTCAGGGACGAGCCACCCCACCCCGGACGCCGCCGTTTCCAAACTCATCCAGGAATTTTCCGTGGTAATGACCGGTTTTCCCGCCACCAAGGCTTCGCAGAAGATGCCGCTGGTGCGGTCACCGTGCTTATCGAGATGATAGGGGACAAACATCACATCCGCCGCTTCCAGCCGGGCCAGATAATCATCACGCGTGAGCAATCCTTCAATCAACTCCACATTTGGCAGCGCGGCATTTTTTAGTCGCGCCACGCTGTCCGCGCAGGCCGCGTCCGGACTGACGACCTGCAATACAAAACGCACTCCCGTGCCGGACAGTTGCTCCACCGCCGCGGCGATTTCGACGAAGCCTTTTTCGCGTCGCGGATTTCCCAGATAGCAGAATGTAACCGGGCGGCCCGACGGGCGATTTCTTCGCACGCCGATTCCCGGCGGAACGACGTGCGGTAACACCTGGACCGGGCGTTGAAGAAAATTCTCGTATTGTCGGGCCAGCGGTTCGCTGTCGGAAATCAAATGAACTTTTGAAGCGAGCCCGGCTGTTTTCGCCCGCTCAAAGCCGAGCTTTATGCCTGCATCGTCGGCAAACCGATACGGATTATAGCCGAGATGCACTGCCAGAGCCGGCGCACACTCCGGGGGAAGTCCGCCCAGCCAATGCAACCACCCGGCCAGATGGCGCGGAGCCAGCATCTGAGCAAAGATGACATCCCGCGCGCTCAGTCTGGAGGGAGGCAGACCGCGCCGCAGATCGGTCAAAAACCGCCGCCGCGCCATCCTTTCCAAAAGATCAAGGGCCCGGCGCGAACGCACGGCCCAACCCGGCGGGCGGGCTCGCCAATCGCGCCGGAAAAACTCTTCCATTTCCGTGCCATCAAGAGGCTCGAAGAGATAATTTTTCTGGCAGAGGACGACAGGATTTATTCCCTCCGCTTTCGCACCGGATGCCAGGGAGCAATTGTAAAAAAGATGATGCCCGATTCGGTCAACCAACTCGTGATCTGCCAGCCATAAAGTGCATTTGCTCATTCCGGGAGATTGAGAAATTTGCGAACATCCGGCCACCGCGCTTCCATCGTATGGCTCGCGCGGGTGATTTCCAGGCACCGCTTGCTCATTTCCTCCAGTCGTCCGGGTGATTGATAAATCTCGAGGAGGGCATCAGCCATCAACTCCGGCTTGATTTCACTCGTGATAACTCCGTTGTAACCCTGCTGGATAAATTCCCAAGGCCCGTTCATATCAAAACAGATTGGCACCGTCCCGCAGGCCATGGCTTCCTGTGGCGTCATCGGCCCGCCCTCGCCCCAGAGCGGGCTTTTGCCGATGTTGAGCGCGAGAAAAACCGCGCAGGTCTGCATTTGGGAAATGATCTCCGGTTCGCCACCTTGCAAACGGAAGAAATCGAGGGTTAGTCCGGCAGCGGCGGTTCGTTCGCTAATGCGGCCGATATAATCCTCGCCGTGTTCCCCTTCGTCGAAATATCCCACTCGCAGCCTTTGACGGCGGCTTTCGTCCGGCTTCCAGTATTTTTCGTCCACTAGTTGCCGAAGAACGGCGGCTTCTGTCTCAAAGACCGCGCGATGCCAGGCCTGCACTGTGCGATTGACCCCCGCGGTGCGGATGATGCGGCCTTGGCCCATCATCCGGGCCAGCACGGGAAAATGACTTCGCGCCGAAGCCCCGAGTTCCTGATCCCAAAAATAGAATGCCCCGCAGTGGTCAAGGAAAGCGCGAGCCTTGATCCAGGAAGTAACACAGCGTGACCCCGGCGCGTCGCGCCGCCTCTCCCGAAATTCCTCAACCGAAAGAAAGGGTGCGTGTTCGGCCAGCCAATCGGAGTTTTTTCCATCCAGGCTTACCATGTAGGCTTCGTACCCATGGCGTTTGAGCAAAAGCACGAGATTGTTCAGGAGCTTTTCGCCCCCACAATAGCGATGGCTTCCGGTCTGATTCTCATCTGCGGCGTAAGAGGCAAAAATCACCGGTTTCAACACCGCCTCGACATGGGGCGTGATTCGCTTTGGAGCCGGTATTCGGCACCTGCGTTTGATGGCATAACCGCCATCGTTGATTAGCGACCGCAGCAGATTTCGCCAGGCCACCCTCAGACGGGACCACGCTATCAGGCTTTGTTTAAACATGGCGTTCACCGGGGATGATCGTTTGATGGAGCTTCCCCTTGACCGGTAAATTCCGCGACCACCGCGCGGCAGGCCGAGGCCCAGTTGAGCTCAGTCGCGTATCTTTCATAACACCGCATCCTGGCTTCGGCGTATTGCCCGGGATCGGAAGTAAGATTTTGAATCGAACGCGCGTAACCGGCAGGAGATTCTTCGAGAGGATGGATGCGTTCCTTGGGAACAAGATCCGGCAACCCACCGACGTCCGAAGTGCAGGCAATCAACCCATACGAATAAGACTCCGCGATCACCACGGGGGCACAGTCCGCCAAAGCTGGAAGGAGAAATACGTGGGCATCCTGAAACAACCGATCCATGGTGCGGCGGCCCTCCGGAGTGGCTTTGGACACCATGCCATGCACCGTCGCCCATGGCGGGAGGGGCGTGGGCGGGGTGCAACCCACAATATCAATGGTGGCATCCCAGCCGCCCTCTCTCAGCTTCTCGACGACCGACGTGGCGGTCGCCCCGCCTTTTCTGTGCCACTCCTTCGCCACAAAAAGCAGGCGCAAACGGCCGGATTTCTAAACCACCAAATGTTCCGTCCGACCAAAGGATGACCGGTTTTTCGGTCTTCAAGAAAGCCAATGGCCAGGAACCCGTGCAAACAATCGCGTCTGGGGCTGGATCGAGCCGGGCAAGAAGCTCCGATCCCTGCCGCCCAAAGGTTTTGAGAACTTTCGGTTCACACTCGTGGGAATAATTCTTTCCCAGCCGCTTGTAGATTTTCCACTTCCAATCATAGAGCTTCGACCAATGCCAGCGAAGCGGACCGAGCAAGGACACCCGCAAACCGATCTGCTGGAAACCACGCGACATATAGAAAGGAATGCCCGACCATTTCGACACATCCGTCGGATCATGAACGCTCAAGAATGCAATGTGCAGGCTCATGGCGATCAATCCGGACATCCCCTGCCTGCCCATGCGCGAATTTTCAAACCGATGGCGTCGAGCAAATTTTTCGGGCGGCTGCGGGCGAGTTCCTTACGCCGGGATTCTTGGGCCAGCCGGGCATATTGCAGGGATGCAGCGCGGGCGATCTGGGGAAGCAGACGTTGATCCAGAGGGGATTCCAGAATTTTGAGTCCCTGTGTTCCTCCCGACTGCAACACCCGCCAGCCTTGCAGCGCCAGATCAAACGGGACATTGCGGATGCAATACGGTTCGTCGTGGGGACAATGAAAGTTCGAACCCCGGCAGGGCCAGTCCTGCGCCACCACCACGCCATTTTCGGTCGCAGGAAGAAACCGCCCCCAATGACCAGCCCCAAAGACGGCAAACACCGGCCGTCCCGTCGCTGCCGTCATGTGCATGATGCCTGAGTCCCGCCCCACATAACCGGCCGAGAGAGCGCAAATGGCCAGCGAGACACCAACTTCCGGGGGATTGTCGGCCAGATTCACGCTGGCTGGCAAGTCACGCCGGATGCGTTCAATCGATGCCCATTCTTTGGTGTTACCGAGAAAAACAATTTTGTGGTTTGCCATGGCCTGCGGAAAAAAGGCTGTCCAGTTTTCCTCGCCCCAGTCCTTCATCAAAAGTCCAGCCCTGGACCCGACACAACCAACCCAGAATTTGCCCTCCTCAAGGCCTTGCCGAGCCAAGAGATCGCGGGCTTGCGCGAGCGCCTGTTTAGAGGGAGTAAGCTCCGGTCGCGACAGAACGACCTCCTTCTCCAGTATGGCGGAGGCCAGCCGCTGGTTCTTTTCAATTTCTGGCAAATCCACCGGCACCTCCACGACCCGATCAAATTGTTTCGCAAGTTCCTCGGGATCACAGGTCGTCTCGCTCGGACGGAATGCATCCGTCGTGGAAAATCCGACAACCTTGATTTTGGGCCGACCATGTTCGATCCAGACCTGGTCGAAAAAATTCAGGTGAAACAAAGCCGCCACGTAGAGGTCGGGCTGAAATTTGCGAATCGCCTGATGCTCGGGGTGAAAGGGATTGATCTGCTGTCTGGTCGCGGGGAAATAAGGATCCAAGCCGATGATCTGAATGTCGGCTTCCGGGAAAACTTCTCGGGCCAGATCCGCCGCTGGGGGGCGCATAAATAGCTGCAGATGATGTCCGTTGTCCCGCAGAGCGCGCAAAAGCGGACCGCGCAAAATGAAATCCCCTAAACCGTCGGGACTGCTGATGGTGATTCTCAAAATGGTAAAACCCGTTAACGATCCCCGCTTCCGAACCGCCAGGATCTTTGCCGTCCGGTCACATAGCGGAACAAGTCTGTCACCGGCGACAAAGATTCGCCGATCAGCGGCAGGCTAACCCTTTGCTCGAACAGTCCCGCGCCCTGGCGTCGGGCCCAGCGGTTATATTCCCGTATGTTGTGGCGATAGTAAGGATTGCTGCGCTTTTTTGACGCCCCGGACTCTAGGTGAGAGGGATGATCGATATATCCCACATGAGCTTGATAGACTCCGGCCAAAGCGGCGGCACGAGTCAGCCACCAATCAATGTGCGTCGTGCCGCACCAGAGGTCCGGGATATCTTTGGAGAGAAGTTCATCCCAAAGGCGATTGGGAATAAGATACATGTCTTCTCCCCCGCAGATCTCTCCACCGGGAATTTCCCGACGATGAAATCCATGAACCTTGGTGAGATCGTTTGTCTCATAGGGATCGCGCGTGAGGATGACATCGGAATTGCACCAAAGAAAAGCCTCGCCTACGGAGTGCTCACGGGCAAACCGAAGCACATCGGCAAATTTGACCATGGCGGGACCACAGCCAAAACAAACAGGCTTTAACCCTATCTCCATCACACTTTCCTTCAATTGCCCTTGCGCCCGCTCCAGACGGGCATTGGGACAGGGATCTATCCAAAGAAATGTGATGGTATTCACTGGCTTTTTTACCGCGTGATCCAGCGACCCGCGCTCTCGTCAAACTTGAAGACCCTGGCTTTGGATTGGCCAAGAGTATGTGGCCATAACAATCCCTTGAGGATCGCCGGACAATCGAACTCCCAATAGCGCGTGATCGCTTCTTGCCGCGTTTCCGCCCGGATCATGGCCTGAGTTTCCCTTTGATACCCTCCGGCATCTTCACTCAGTTGCCCCGCGTGAACTTGGAAGGCTCCGAGGATGCTACGGACGGAATGCAAATCGGTCTGGGTGGCGAAATGGGTCCAAAGAAAATAATCTCCGGCCAACCGGCAGGCGCTGAATTGTTCCCACTTCATCCCCTGCAACAATCCACGCCGAAAAAATGTGCCTTCCTGTTGAATGTTCGGATGAGGATAACCCCGCACGTAGGTACCATTAAGGACATACTCGCGCCGAAACCGCGGTGGCTTCCAAAAATCAATGATTTCACCGGCTTCGTTGATCTTGCAATTGCTGCCGGTCAGCCAGTTGATCTCCTTATCCTCCATGAAGAGCTTCACCAGATGAAAGGCTTCGGAGTGCAGGACATCACCGGCATTGAGATAAGTTAGGACATCACCCGTGCTGCGTTGCAGCCCTTTGGCGACTGCATCGTACAACCCCGCATCGGGTTCGGAAATAAATGTCAGATCGGATCGGGTTTTGACCAGATCTGCCGTTCCGTCCGAAGAGGCCCCGTCGATGATGAAGTATTCCAACTCGACCGAACCGTCCGATAAGGCGGACTGTTCCAGCACGGAGCGTATCGTACGGGGCAGCTGGTGCGCGGCGTTTCGACAAGGGGTGACGACGGAGATCTTCATCGTTGACCGGCAAGGTCATGATCTCGGATCTGCCTCGCTTCCCGGCATATTTCCCAAAGTGAGTGTCCATAAGATGAGACGGCTGCTCGCTCCATCGTCAGAGCCGCCTGTTCTTTGCTCTCGTCCCAGGCAAAGTTCAAAGAATTCCACTCTTCCTCCATGATGTCCGCCAACTTTTGGAAATCATCGGTCGGAAAAAACCGGGCTTGGGGGGCTTGTTCGCGGTGGGTTGGAATGTCCGAGCAAATCAAGGGGCGGCCCAGAGCCTTGGCATCCTGAACCGTCGTGCTCCATCCTTCAAAGCGAGACGGCTGGATGATCGCGCCGGCATGCCGCAGTAGGCTGACCAAGTCGTCTCCCGCGACACGGCCTAACATCCGGACCATGCCATCAAGGTTGTTACGAGAAAGGCTCTGCAAAATTTCCGACGCCACGCATCGGTCATTTTTGCGGTGATCAACCATATTGCCCACCATGACGACGCAAAGGTTCCCATGGCGGCGACGAATCTCAGACAGCGCCCGGATCACAATGTCATGATTTTTGTGAGCCCAAAATTGGTTTGCGACCAAAAGGTATTTCTCGGGCACCCCGAGACGAGTTCTAAAATCCTGGGCGGGCTTGGGCAGAATCCCAAGGGCCAGAGAGGAGGGAAAGGGAAGAACCCGGGCTTTGCCTGCATACTCCGGCAACTCGCTGACAAAATCCCGGCGCACGGCTTCGCTGGAGAGCAAGACCACATCGTTCCAATGGGCGCAGCGGCGGCACGCGTCTCTGCGTTCCTGGATTTCCGATGGATCAAAAAATTCGGGGAGAAAAGCGTGTTGGAAGTCGGGAATCCAGCCCACGGTGGCACAGCGTCCGCGGGGCACCATATCATATTGCGCGGTCGGATAGATGACCGGCAGCAGCACATCCATTCCATGCTCGTCTGCGGTGAACGGAAGGCGTGCGGGTTTTAGACGACCGGTCAGCTTGCGGAGAAAATATTCCCCGCGACCGTAGCGGGCCTTGCGAGTGCGAATCCGGGGAAGATCACCGGCAGGGCCAAGATTTTCGGAGGAGGATATCAGCGCAACCCTGCCCGATGGATCCCGGCATTGCTGCAAGGTCTGCGCCACAAGAGTGCTGAAGACGCCCCCGGCCGTCCAACCACCCGATGCCAGGTCAATGACACCAATATTCATGAAAGGGACCACCCGGCGGCGGTGGCCAGGGATGGATTATTTTGCAATTGTTTCCGCGAAGCGTGCGGCCAGGCCGGCTGCATCCAGGCGATAAAAAGCGAGGATTTCATCGTTCTGACCGCAGCGAGGAACGTCCTCCAACCCAATGGGTGTCCATTGGATTGGCAGACCAAGCCGGGCACAAGCGGCGGCGATTTTTTCCCCCTGCCCGCCGGCAATTAAATGGTTATCGAGGGTGATAACTTTTTTTGTGGAACCCACAGCCTTCTTGAGCCAATCGAGATCAATGCGATTGAGCCAGGGTAGATTGATCAGCCGGACCTTCTTGCCATGCGAACTCTCCAGAGCCTTGGCCGCCTGCCAGGCTTCGGGAAGTAACACCGGGCCATAGCCGAATACAACCGCATCTTCTCCTTCGAGAAGCGTAACGCCCCGGCCTTTGATTATCTGATAATCCGAAGGCAACTCGAAGGGAATTGCCCGGGGAATGGAAACGAGGCGGAGATAGAAGTTTTCCTCCTGTCCGTTCACACAATAATCGAAAAGCAACTCGACTTCCCGTTCACAGGATGGCTCAGCCATGGCCAGACGGGCTATCCCGCCGACGGAACTGATATCCCGAACGCATTGGTGGGAATGCCCTGGTCCCGAAGGAAGCAGTCCAGCCAGCGAACCAGCATAGCCGACCTGGGTTCCCTCGGTGGCATTGTTGAAGATCTGCTCATTGGGCCGGGTCGAGAGAAAACAGGAGAACGAATGGACAATCGGCAGCAAGCCCTTCAAGGCCATTCCCCCCGCTTGGGAAACCATGTCCTGCTCCGCAATTCCGCATTCAAAGAAGCGTTCGGGGAAGCGCTTTTCAAATTCCAGCACACCGCAGTCCAGTGCCAGGTCACCGTCCAATGCGACAAGGTGCTCATTCTTTTCCGCTGCGGCGACCAAGGCACGAGAGTACGCCTCGATAAGTTTGTCCGGCTTCTCAGGCAGCACGCGTGTCGGACGTTCCTTGGTTTCGAGCGCCAACGGGGCGGCACCCAAAAGAGCAAGCTGGGCATTGGCAGAATCAATTAACTCTCCAAGCGCGGCCAGATAGGTCGCCTGGTCCGGCGCGCCACTGTGAAACGAATAAAGCCGCGGATTTTTCATGGCAGCTGGTTCCATGAAGCTTACGCCGCACCCCTTCTTGGTATCCGCAATAAGCACCTTGGGCCGGTCGGCTATCGTTCTAAAACGCCCGAATACACCCGCCAGGGCTTCAAAATCATGACCGTCGCATCGGGCCACCTCCCAACCGAACGCCTGAAATCTTGCTTCGAGGTTGCCCAAATCACTCACGTCCGTAACGAACGTGTCGGATTGAAGTTTATTGTGATCCACAATAACGGTGATTTCGCCGAGCTCGTCATTGGCGGCTGGCTGCAAGGATTCCCAAAACTGGCCCTCCTGCAACTCGCCGTCACCAGTCAGAACATAGATGGCTTGCTTGCGACCGTGCAGCCGGTTGGCGATGACCATGCCATGGGCCTTGGAAACCCCCATCCCCAGTGATCCCGTATTGGTTTGAACCTGAGGTATGGTTTTTACGTCCGGATGCCCGGGCAGACCACCCAATCGGCGCAGCCTGTCGATTGACTCAAACGGGAGAATCCCCAATCCAATCATCACCGAATATAATCCGGGTGCATCATGTCCTTTGGAGGAAAAATAGATGTCGGAAACTGTACGCGGGTCAGCGGCGTTATCGCGTTGCAGCTCGTTGAGAAACAGCCAGGACACAATATCCATCGCGCTAAAACTGCTGCCCAAATGACCAGAGCCCGCCCGTGCGACCAGGGAGAGGGTGTTGATGCGGCAAGCCGTGGCGAAAAGTTGGGCTACCGGAATCGCCGGACTCTGAGCGAGGATACGCTGCAATTCAGAAAAGGGCACATCGGAGAGGGTATTATTCATCGGAAGCAGGTATTAAAAAATGATGCGGCCGGTTTGGAGCGGGAATGACCTGCCTTTGCCGGAAATTGCGGAAAGTGAAAAGAAAACCAGATCTCCAAAAGTCGTCACCAAACGAAACACAAGCGCTGCCGAAAGCACAGCAGATTCGCCCATTTTTCCTCCAAGTAGAGCCACGAGGGTGACTTCTCGAATGCCTAAACCGCCTGGCGCGCCAGGTGTGATGAAGCCCGCGCTCCATGAAAACGCATAAGCTCCAATGATAAGCAGCCAATTTTTTGCCACAATGCTGTCGCTGCCTTCAAAAAAAGCGCAAATTCCAAGGAACAGGAGTGCGCTGATAAACACATAAAGACTGTAGGCGACCTGCGCTTCAAGCAAACACCTCCATCGTTCAGGCGATATTATTTTCCGAATTCCTCTGTACCAAATAATCAAAGCCATCGCAACAACGAGACAAAACCCGGCAGCGAGGTAAAAGAAAGATCGCGAACCTAGCTGGCCCAGAAGTGGAAGAGCATTAAGCGGAGTAAAGACACTCAACATACCTGCAAAGGCGAGAATCATTGCCATCTCGATTCCGGTCGCGCAGGCTAGCGCAGCATCCGAAATTCCTCTTTTGCGGGCGTGAACATGTCGGCTGGCCAGGTGAAAGATATTTCCTGGAAGATATTTGGCGATCTGAGTCTTCGCGTAGAGCCGCCACGCATGCGACCAGGAAAGTCTGTGCTTTTCAAGGCCGTTGAGAGTCATCCACCATCCCCGAGCCAGTAACATGTTCGCCATGGCATAAAAAATGGAAAATGCCGCCACCCCAACCAAAACCACCGGGCTCAGGGGTTTGCTAAAGATGGGGCCGGCATGATCCCGCAAGCGCCATCCGATAAAGCCAAGGCTTACAACTACAAGGATGCGACCAAACCAGCGGAGCAAGCCGTGCATAGCTATTGATTCCGCGCACGACAGAGCACCATGGTCCAGGGAAGCGGACGCTCGATTGCTTGAACGTGAAATTGCTCTTTCAAAAACCCTACAAAAGCTTTCGTTGACCAATGTTGAATATGGCCAGGTGTATTCCCTGCATTAGAGATATAAGCACCACGCATGAGGTTTAATATTCTCCATATCGGTTCGCGTGGAACGCTTATTAAGAGGTAAGGACGCGCCAAGGATGCGAGAATAGCGAGGGCCCGGGGGGGATCCACCAAGTGTTCCATCACCTCACAGCAGACAATCAAGGAGGCCGAGTCTTCAGAAGGCACCAAATCATAGATGCTCGCAGTCCGAAATGGGATGGTGAACCCGCGTGCGGCAGCATTTTCGCTGGCGATTTCAATCACCTCCGGCGCAATGTCAAAACTACGAACCGTCAAACCCATGTCAGCAAGCCGGAACGTCAGATTACCCTCCCCGCATCCTACTTCATGGGCATCGCGAGCTCCTGTTATTCTCACCAGTCTGTCAAAGGTTTTCAGAAATCGCCGCATCAGATGCTTTTCGATAATATTCCGGCTTTGATACTTGTCGTAGAAATTGCCCGCGGGCTGGATTTGAGATTTGTTCACTTGTCCGTTTTTTTCACTCCTTATCGCGAGGCGGTTCCAGCTCAAGAACAAAGAGCTGGTTTACCCGAAACAGGAACCTTTTCATCCTTTCGATATGGAGGCCTGCTTGTAAGGCAACATCTCGCATTTTCACCTCGTCAAACAATATTTCGTGTTCATCGGCGGCATCCCGGCTAAACAAACCGATGTGACTGCCTGCTCGGTGCACGGACTCCATACGAAGATGAGGTGTGGTCAAAACGATTTTGCCCTTGGGGGCTAGCCGGAGTTTCAATGATTCCAGCCACTCTATTGGATCCTTGACATGCTCGATGATTGCCAGTCCGACAATAGTGTCGAATTTTTCGTTAGCCGGCAGTTCGTTGGAGAAGCGACATTCGGGATGTCGTGTCCGCGCAACGGCAAGTGATTCCACATCGATATCTACACCACAATACCCGCGACACCCACACCATTTGGCGAGTTCTCCTGTGCCGCAACCGACATCCAAAACCTGACCCTTGATATGGGGAAGAGCCGCATGAATGCGGGCCCGTCGGAGTAACGGTGAGAGGAGTCCTCCTGCAACTTGGTCAGGCATTATTTGTTTTGATCATTTTCTTTGAGTTCAAAGAGCTGCAAGCGAATTTCTTCAAGCAGCCGCCGATTTACCGCTATAAGGTCTGCTAAAATTCCAGCCAGACACAGGAAAACCGCTATCGTGAGCAGGGCCGTTCCAATAGTAAGCGACTGAACAAATCCCGCGCCATATCCAGTTGCATATTTTAGCAAAAACCTGAAAATTAGGATCAGGCCAGGAATTCCGGTCACCGCGGCAACAACCAGGAAAAATCTTAGAGGGCGATAAATGGTATAAATTCGGATCATGGTAATCACAGATCTCCGAACGTAATCACCCATGCTCTTGACCAGACGAGAGGGGCGAAGAGGCGTGTTCGTCCGTATCGGAACCGATACAACCCGCAGATTTTGCAGGCCTGCCTGAATAATGGTTTCAATCGTGTAGGTGTAGCGATTGTAGACAAACAATCTTTTGCCAGCCTCCCTGCTCACGGCCCGAAAACCGCTTGGGGCATCGAGAGTTGTCGTGTTACTTAAACGCCGAACCATCCAACTGCCAAAATATTGAAGTGCTTTTTTGATTTGGGAAAAATGCTCGATGTCTTGTATTGGCCGTGCGCCAATTACGATGTCCGCCTGGTTATTCATAATGGGATCAACCAGCTTTGCGATATCAGCCGAGACATATTGATTATCGGCATCGGTGTTGACGATAATATCCGCTCCAAGTTCGAGTGCTTTCTTCAGTCCGGTGACATATGCCGCCGCCAGGCCGCGATTGCACGGGTGAACAACGATATGCTCAACGCCATTGGCACGGGCGACCCCTGACGTCCCATCGCACGAGCCATCATCAATAACCAGCCACTCTAATTTAGAAATGCCAGGCAGAGTTTTTGGCAATTCTGATAGTACAATCCCCAGCGTTTCCGCTTCATTGTAGCAGGGAATTTGGATAATTACATAAGACATGACTGACGTGACCTTCGGTTTTACTTCGGAATTAAGGAAATCGTCCAAGGGACTTCGAAACACATCACATTAGGGAAATCGTTATCTCCTTTAAGCATGAGGGAGACATTTTTATTAAAGTAAATTTTGCAGACTTGCAGCGCAAAACTATCGCAAATTACTTCTTTTGGAATTACAAATTCAAGTTTGTCATTCTTTTGCAGAAATAGGATTTTCTGCGAGTTGCACGTAATTTTCGAAATCATCCCGGGCAAGAAGGACTTGTCCAACGGGATAATGACTTGAATATCTGTATAGACATCAGAAAGCAGGCCCCGTGGCAAAAAAAACAGAATACAATCGCGGGAATCCACGCTGGTCGGCCAGAGCTGATGAACTGTGGAGAAAGTCTCAATCGCCTTGGCGTTCAGCGTCATCAAGTCACGCCCAGGTTGTACGGAAATTCCGTAATCCTCTAGATTTTTTAAAAGAATAGCGTTTGGATTTCGCACATATATCGATTGCTTGGGTTGTAGTATTGTCCCCGGCAGCGGCAAAGCTGCTGAAGCATCCACTGCAGCGCTTTCCACAATCGCAGCATCTACCCGTCCCGATGCCAGCGATGATTTGATTTCATCCGGGCGCAAGAGAATATAAGAATAGCCGGGGAGCTCCCGCGGAAGGACGAAAGCCCACGAGTCGAGCCGACCGGAATAGCCTATCGATTTCCCGGGCGTTACCGCCGACTTCAATATGTCCACTTGCGACATCCACCTGCCACCAAGATATAACTGCAACGGACTTCTGGTGTTTTTCGCTGCAAGAAAATGTGCCTTGCGAGAGGGCTCCAAGGCAATACAAAAGAGCATAACCCAAAGAGCAAGCAACGAGCAAAATGTACAAAATATCGCGCGAGCCCAAGCCGGCGTGCAAAAAGCACAAATAACGGGCGGAACCAGAAGTGGAATAAATTGAATTAAATACCTCGCGCGTGTCGGCCCCCAGGGTGCATTGAAACAGAATAGAATCAACGAAGACAACCCGAGAATGACTAAAGAAACTAACAAAAGATTTTCGAAATTGCGGGTACGAAAAAATCGGCGAAGACTGATTATTCCGACTATGGGTGCCGACAACAATATTAAGAAACCCAGAATGCCGTAGCCAGCCCTATTCTCATCTGTAAATAATTCTGTAAGATTACTGTCATTGTTAAATTTTGCTAGTTTATCTAGTCCGAGATTGATTTTTCGATCAATCGCCCATATTATTTTCCGCTGAATGACAGGTCCGATTTCCGACGGCTTGGATTGTAGACCATGCCAGCTGAGTGTTTGGTAGGCTGACAGGACGATATTCGGCAGGGGTGAATAAACTTCTGGAGGCAACTTTGCCAAAATATTATTTGACGCTTCACTAAGCGCAAACGAACCGTGATCCTGAAAATTTTGCACATACCCGTATGAGCCCAAGAGGGCGGTGCCAATAGTTCCCGCAAGGAGAAGGCTTATAATCCTCGCGAGCCAGTTTTTCCAACCCAGAAAGACAAGTGTTCCGATTGAGAAAATAGCCAACGCGGGTAAGGTCAAAAGAAAAGTCAACTTTGTTCCAACGCCTATACCAAGTGAGATTCCGGCACAAATTGATGAACGGCGCACGCAAGCTATCCCGACTTTTGGATGAAGCGACTGCGCGAGGAAGACAACGCAGCTTACAATGAGACCTCCGACTATTAAGTCATTCCCTGACGTTCCCATTTGGTAAATTGTCGCGGGAAACCCGATGCAAATCACGGCTACACAGGTCGCGGCCAGCCTATTACCCGAACAAAGTATGGTCAAACGATAGACTCCCAGCGCGATCATGATGGCCCCTAACACCTGGGGAAGGTGCATCCACTCGTAACCAATACCCAGTGCCATCATCCACATCAGAATAATTGAGGAATTCGGAGGGAATTCAGTCCAACGGAAATCATCGATTGGAAGATAGTGGAGATTACCTTGCTGCAACCAATAGTAAGCTCGCGGCAAATGGTAGGATAGAGCATCCTTGTTCATCGAAGGGGCCGACCGGTAAAAATTAACATTGATAGCCAGCAGGATTATTACGGCGGCGACCAGTGCAAGCGTGATCCAGATGGTTTTTTGGCCCGGTTGGCCGAACTTTTGCCAAAAGCCAGCCAAGCCGGGCAACCCCGGTCTTCCCTTACGGTTCCAAACAAAGGCGGCAATTCCCACCATAACAAACTGTCCGAGGACGAGGGTTTTGGGGCTAATGCCGAAGGACTCGGAAAGGCAGAGGGCGAGAAGGATAATTTGCCCGAGGCCATAGTTGCAAAAGGCCAGCATATTCTCGGTGGCAGATGGGAAAGGATACGCGGCAACTACCATCCATGAAGCGGCCAACAGCAAGCCCACTGCAAAAATAGTCATCATCAATTTTCGACTCGAAACTACCCGGTCGTTACATCGCGGGATATGGGACTCAGCTCAATTCCTGAAGCCCAAAGGATTAGGTTTCATAAAGGCGTTGGCCAAAAGCAATGAACGGAGAGACCGCAAGCCTCACCGCCGAATCACAACATACCTCAGAAGGGATTGCCTCCTGAAGCGAAAACAATAGTCTACACTCAATGCAACGACTTGCGCTGCAACTACCAAGATTCACTTGGCGGGGATTTTCACACCAGAAACAGGTTCGCCATCAATGTTGACGCCGGACACCTCTTTTCCGGTGGCCGACAATTTCAGAGTATCTTTCCGACCGCTCGGCCAGATGATGGAAAATTCGTGCTTCGCTTCATCAATCCACTTCCAAGCTCCAATTTGTTTGTTATTTCCCCAGACAGTCAAATCCTCTTTCAGCTCGATTGTATCGTTATTGATCCATTTCCAAGAACCAACCGGGCTGCCTGGGGACGATGCTTGCACGTTCAACAAGGTGACAAAGAGAATGAGGAGGGCAGGGATAATGAGACGAGATTTTTTCATAGGTAGTCGCAGGAAACTCTAAGGCAAAAACCGATCGTTGCAACAAAAGATGCAAAAAAGTTTGCCTACAATCGAGTGTTCGATGATGGCTTCATGCCAAGATAAATTTACACTGGGAGCTCGCCCGAAAAAGCTATGGCGTCAATGAGCGGGAGAGCGATCGTTTGATTCTCCAAAAGGTAGTTTACATACTGCCAATCGCCTTCATTGTTGACGTCAACCCCTTCGGAATCCCTAGTCAAAAACGGACAGACGGTATTTCCCGATATAGTCCCCGATTCAAGCACTCTGCTCCACGCGATCTCCAGGCTGGCATTTTGTACATAGACTTCGGGCAGAGCCGCGTATTGAGAACTATGCCAGGGCGTTTCGCCGTTGAAGTACGGCAAAATGGGCGTCATGATACTCCCGCGAATCACCCACATTTTTCCTGGATGCTGGGCGCATTTTTCCACCGCCCGCAGGGAATCGATGCCCTCTTGGGCCAGAAACTCAGCCCAAGCCCGTCGAATGGTTTCCGGAAGACGAAAGGGACTTGTCGGCCGAAGGATGCTGAAGCAATCGAAATGCCGTTCCTCTTGGGCAAAACTCTGCAAGGCGTGCCCGATCCACTCAACATCGGGCGATCTGTCGCCGGAAAACTCCGCTGGGCGCAAGAAGGGAACTTCGGCGCCGTAGTGGCGGGCGATTTCCGCGTACTGGGCCGAATCGGTTGAGACCACCACCCGCTGGAAGATGCCGGAATCGATGGCGGCGCGGATGGTGTAGGCGATCATCGGATGACCGCGGAGGGGGCGGATATTTTTGTCCGTTACGCGTTTCGAGCCCGAACGCGCCGGGATGAGGGCGATGGCGGCGGGGGACAAGGGATTCGGCATGGAGGAAACTTAGTTAACGACAGGAGATCTCGTGCGCTTTTTGACAAATGGCAATGAACCGTTGGGCATAGAATCTTCCGCGTTTGGTGTTTTCGGCGAGCAGGGTGGCGGTATCGATTTCCGCAGGTTTGGCCGCCACGATTTCCTGCCATTTCGCACGCAGCGCATCGGCCAGAGAGCTGGAGTTCCCGTCGCGAAAAAAGAGCCCCTCGGGGGGAGCCTGCTCCCGGTGCGTGGCGATATCGGATAGGACAATGGGCTTATGCAGGGTGCGCGCCTCCTCGACCGTAGTGCTCCAGCCTTCAAAACGGGAGGGTTGTACCAGTAGAGCGGCTTGACGATAGACTTGGATCTGTTCCCGGCGTGGAACGATGCCCAGAAAAGTGATTTGGCTTTCGAGATTCAGGGCTTTGATTTTTGCGATCATGGCCTGTCGGAATTCGTCGGTTCGATAATCTTCCAGAGATCCGGTGCTGACCAAGGGGATCACAAGACCCTGTTCTTTCAGTTGGGCCAGCGCATCGAAAAGCACATCGTGGCCCTTGTGCTGCCACATTTGATTCGCGCAATATAAAAACCGTTGCGGCAGCCGCCGATGCTCCAGGGCCTGGCACGGATCGGGGGCAAGGTCGGACTCTTCCATGATTGCGTGGAAGGAAAGCACCTCGACCGGCAGATGCCGGAAGTTGGGAAAAAAAGTATGAAAATCCTTCCGGGCGGACTCGCTGCTTAGAACGAGAAGGCGGCACGATTGGAGTAGCTGATCGTAGCCGGCATCGCGCTGATTGCGTTCCTCCAAGGTAAAATATTCGGGATAATGTTTGTATTGAAAGTCCGGTATCCAATGGATCGCCAGCGGGTGCGCGGCGGCATCGCCGCCTTTCTGAGGGAAGGCCACGGTGCAGTCATCAGAGAGCCACCCCGTGGCCATTCCATCCTGCTTGGTCCATCGAGCGGTCATCCGATCGACCCGGACTATTTCGGATTCCCTGACCAGGGCTTCCAGACCGGTCACATCCCGCTTGCGTGAGACCCGCAAAAAGACAGGCGGACACTTTTTGGGCGAAATCATGTTTAACGCCAGGATCAGGTTTCGGGCATATTGGGCCCCGCCCAGCCAGTGGGAATCACCAGTGAGATAGAGAAGAATACCCATGGGCTTTTCCGGCCGGCGAAAAATCTTCCTGAAAAACTCTTTCATCAACAAGTGTGCGCGGGAAACCGACTCAGAGACGCTGACGGATGGCAAAACCGATCCCGTAGCCCAGTTCAGAAAAGCGATAGCAGGTGAAGCGCTGGTCGCTCTCCACCACTGACTTCCAAACTTCGACAAGGTGGGGATGCTTGCGGTGGGCAATATCATCGAACACCAATGCACCGCCCACGGACACCCGCGGCAAAACCTCCCTGAGATCCTGGGCCGCGCCTTCCGCCGTGTGATCCCCATCAACCGTTACAATGTCAAAATAGAGGTCGGGATTCGCATCCAGATGCTTTTGCAGAACCTGATGGGAGTCGCCAATAACGAAATGACGCTCGCCTTTGTGACCAACCCGTTCCAGTTCCCTGCGGACGAGGTCCGGACCGGGATTCTCCATATCCGCATAATTTTTTTTCTTCCACCGATCCAGCAAGGTCAGCTCACAACGCGGTGCAAACCTTCCCACTGCGCAGGCGCTCCGGCCCCGCCGGACCCCGATCTCCAGATAGGTCCGCGGCTTCAAGAGCTCGGCCAGGGTAACCAAAACTGTGATGATATCCGCATATTTCCACTTCTTCCCGAAGCGTTTGAGGCCGGCATCGTAATAGCCCTTCAAATAGAGAGTGTAGTCGTCATCCGATAATAACCCATAAAGCTTTCGCGCTTTGACCACCTGCTCGGCATTTAAGAGCACCGAGGAGATGGTGTTGATCCCGATGATCGTCGGGTCATAATAATCAGACCCGGCTTTTTCAGGAAGGAAGGTCGTAAAGGGATTGTAGATGGGACTCATGAATTTCTGTAAGATGGGATAATGTGAACTGATTAAAGAGTTCTCACGGAGAGAGGGGCATGTGAATAGGCCACTGAGTCAGCAGGAACGTCCTTGGTTACGACAGAACCGGCCCCGACAATGCTGTGATCCCCGATCGTGCACCCCTTGAAGATGAATGCTCCGGCGGCAATCCAGCAATAGTCCCCGATCGAAATGGGCGCGGAGCTGATGCGGGGAACGGGGGCTTTGACTTTCCTGATCATGCAATCAAGCTCGGTTTGGCGAAGAGTCCAGTCCTTGTGATGCGTATCATTATCGTAGAGATTTACATCATGGGCAATCATGACACCGGTGCCGATTTCAATGTGGTTGACGCTATAAATGATCGTATTGTCGCCGATGTAAACGCCCTCGCCTATGTGAATTTTTCCCCCGCGGCTGGCATGCAGAATGCCACGGACAATGCTGTTGGCCCCGATCGTGACGTTTTCCGGGGGACCGTCGTTGTTAATCTGGAAGCCGTAACCAAGGCGCACAGTGGGATCAAGCTGGCACTGGCTAGCCGCCCGTTTCCAAATCATTCTTCCAAACACAGAGGATACCTTATGCAGCAAGTGCCGCAGTAAGGAATCCAGCCAGCCTCCGGCCTCCGCGTCCTTTGCCTCAATCAACGCCCCGCTGCCAAAGGCGTGGGAAAACGCCTTGAGAAGCTGGGTATCCCGACAGGGCGAAGCCGGAGGTTTCGGCGGGGGCTTCATGAGCGGAGGCGCTTTTTGCCGTATGCGGACATCCTATCCATTTTAGATAGTGCTGGCACTTAGCGTGGAAAAATAGAGGTCCTTAAGGTTGGAGTAGATATCAAGGGCCTCGCAGCCTGGCTCCCGGCTGCCGTTGCCCGATGCTTTGACGCCGCCAAAGGGCATGTGCGGCTCGCTTCCATAGGTTCCCGCGTTGACCACTGCCACGCCCGATTCCACCAGCCGCGTGAACTCCATGGCGCGATCGAAGTTCTTCGTATGGATGCAAGCGGTCAGTCCGTAAGGAGACTTATTAGCCAGACTAAGGGCTTCCGCGAAACCGGACACCTTGTAAAGGCAGGCCACCGGCCCAAATAATTCATGCTGGGAAATTTCGGCGTCCGGGTGCGCATTCTCAAGGAAGGTCGGTGCCATATAGAAACCGGAGGCATGTCCGGGACCAGTCAGGCGGTTTCCTCCGGTCAAAACCGTGGCACCTTCCAGCCGAGCCTTGCCCACCGCATCGAGCATGCGTTGAAGCTGGCGGGCGTTGATCACAGGACCAAAGTCGTCCGCATCGTCGGGACCCACTTTTTGCGTTTCCGCGCCCTTCACGAGTTTCTCGCGCAGGGCCTCGTAAATTGAATCGAAAATGATGATACGGCTGGCGGCGGCACAGCGCTGGCCGGCGTTGCTGAACGCAGATAACAAAATCCACTTGGCGGCATTATCCAGGTCGGCATCGTCACAGACGACGAGGGGGTTTTTGCCACCCAATTCCAAGGAAACCTTGGCCAGCCGGCGACCGGCCACCTCAGCAATAAGCCTTCCGACCGCGGAGGATCCGGTGAAACTAATCACGCCGACCCGTTCATCGGCAACCAAGGCCGCGCCTGCTTCCACTCCCAAACCTTGCATAATATTCAAGACGCCATCCGGCAATCCGGCGGCCTTGGCAAGGCGCGCGAAAACAATCGCGGTGGCCGGTGTATCTTCAGCCGCCTTGAGCACGGCCGTATTTCCGCAAATCAGTGCCGGAAAAACCTTCCAAGCCACGTTTGCAATCGGCGTATTGGCGGCAATGATCAGTCCGGCCAGGCCAACGGGCTGACGAACGGTCATGGCCCACTTATTGGGCGTTCCGCTGGTGGTTGTTTTGCCGTAAAGGCGCTGACCTTCGCCTGCGTAGAAAAATCCCAAGGCGGCCGCGCCTTCGACTTCTCCCAAGGCATTGGCTAAGGACTTGCCGGTTTCAAGCGCCACGATACGGGCCACTTCTTCCCGGTGGTCGAGCAAGGCGGCGGCAATCCCGCGAAGGATATCGCCCCGTTTGACAGCGGGCACTTCGGCCCAAGCCGGTTGGACACTCCGCGCTGTCTCGATGGCGGCTGAAACATCCTGGGCATCGGATCGCGACACCTCGAACAACACGGTGCCATCGTGAGGATTGAGTTTTTCCAGAATCCTTCCCTTTAGGGCAGCCTGCTCTTTTCCTGCGATGAAGTTTAAAACTTCCTTGAAACTCGTAAGATCGTTCATTGGTAGATAGCTATCAGTGATTCCCTGCCCTTGAGAACTCGGATTTCCAATCCAAAGCACATTCCGCCACAGCGTGGGCCAGCGCTGGGGCTTTGAGCGGGCCGGCCAATTGTTCCAACAGCGTCGTGTCAGCCCTCCACCGAACCGGATCCCCCGGAGGAGAGCTGTCCGCAACTTTCAGCGGCTTGGAACACCCGACAGCATCCATGACCTGCCGGGCCAGTTCAGCGACGGAAGTTTCCACACCGCTGGCAAGATTCACGGCGGTGAACCGGCCCGGCAAGGAGGGATTTTCCATAAGTCGGAACAGCCGCTCCATGCAGTCCCGGACAGGCAGGTAATCCCGCGTCTCTTCTCCCGTCCCATGGATGACCAATTGCGGG
Source organism: Terrimicrobiaceae bacterium (assembly GCA_041746635.1). GTDB lineage: Bacteria > Verrucomicrobiota > Verrucomicrobiia > Chthoniobacterales > Terrimicrobiaceae > CAMASH01. The sequence goes on from JBGTGQ010000034.1 coordinate 62,348, forward strand.
TCGTCCGCAAGCACCCGCTGCACCAGCTCCCACAAAAGAAGCCGACGTTGCTCGCGGCCGAAAACAGAAAACAGCCTCACCGCCAGGACGGAGATGCCATAACAGACATTAAACTCCCGCGCCAGAAGCTCGCAAGCCAGTTTGTGAAAACCATACGGCGAGATGGGCTGGAGGGGGGCATCTTCCGCAATCGGAAGAGTCGGGGGGTTGCCATAGACAGCGGCGCTGGAGGGGAAAACAACCAGGGCTTGTGATTTCGCCTCGCGAACTCCTTCCAGGAGATTGGCAAAAGTAAGAACTGAGGCCTTGAGGTCATCCAGGGGGGATAACAAGGAGCGTCCCACCGAGGCCGAACCGGCGGCATGAACCACCACATCCGGCGCAAAGTCTTCGATGATTGGGGACAGCCGCGACGTGGCCACGTCAACACTGAGGTACTCGTACTCGCCCGTCATTTTCAAGGAGGGCTGAGCGGAACGGGCCAGGCCGAGAACGTCGTGTCCTCGCGCAGACGCATCCGCGGCCACACTTCCGCCCACGAATCCGCCGCAGCCGGTAACGAGAATTTTCATGCGGGTTGCGGGGCGGCGGCCGCCATGTTTTCTGCCTCATCTTCTGCGCGATACACGAAGGGCGCTCCCTCGATGATCCCGCGGCAAATGACACCAAGTCCCGGGTCGGCTTTGTCGGAAAAACTTTCCAGCGAATCGGCCACCATGGTGAAGGGGCGCTTTGTTTTGGGTATTTGCTCCACCACGCGCAGTGGAATCATCCGGCGGAAGAAGAAATGATAGGCGTACTTCAGCGCGCGCATTTTGGTTACTTCCGGCAAGCGTTGTAGCTTGGGGAGCGCATCGAGCAAACGAAAGTAAGATTCCGGAGAAGTGGCATCATCGGTCAGACCCTTGTTGCGAATCCACGCTTCCCCGGCCACGATCACCGGAATGCCGATGCTGGTGAGTTCGACTCCGGTTTTGGTGCCGTAAATGATGGCGGTGTCGCAATCCAACGCCAGCGCATACGTGCTCACGTCTTTCTCGGGACCGATAATCCGGATGTTCTCAGGGAGCGCGGGAAACAGCCTTGCTATTTCCTCTGCCATCAACTGCCGGGACGGAATACCTCCACGGATCTCCGCCGGATGAACCCTGATGATCAAATTCAAGTCCGGCCGTTTGGAAAAATAACGGATGGTCTGCTCGATCCAGTCAAGCATGTTCAAAAATGCATTCGCGCGATAATGCAACTGGGCATCCCAAATCACGTTGGTAAGCAGAAGAATGCTTGGCTGGCTTTTTTCAAAATGCAGCTCTTGCCGGATCCGCTCGATATCCTCGGTGGGGTTCTCGTGGAAATAGATCCAATCCTGGGATCCCTGCCAGCGGCTCTTGAGGTATTCCATGGCCTGTTGCTGAATTTTTTCCGTCCAACTTATCGAATCCCACGTACCGACCGGTTCATCGACCAAGGTATGATGATACGTGTCGCCGTGGCTGAAGATAAATCGTTGCTTCCTGTAGGCCACCACCCAGTTGGCGATTCGCACCCCCGACTGACGCGCGACCTCGCCAATGATTCCCTGCGGAATATAGATCCCGTGATGAAAACTGAGGCAACGAAAGGAACGTGAAGCCAACAGCCGACCCATGGCCATGGCGGTGAGAAGTGAAGCTTCAAAATAACGCCGCAGAACCGGTTCCGCCGTTTCCTCCTGGCTCAAATCGCCCCGCGCGAAAAAACGCAAGGCCCCCGCGGCGGCGTGTTCCCCGGCGGACAATCCCCGGAATTTGAAGTCGGGGATGTCGGCCATCGGCGTCTTCTGGGCCAGACGAGACGCAGACTTTTTGTCTCCCTTGGTAAGGAAGTCGGAATACTTCAAAACCGGCAGCCCGAGTGCTCCATAAGTGCTGTCTCCGGCGCCGAAGCAAGCCTGACAATGATTGGACGGACCCGCTTCCACGAACTGCCACGGGCTTTTGAACATTTTGAAGGTGCATTGCTCGCAGGCTGTCAGCGCACCGTCACAGAGAAGAAAACTTACCCTTGCCCCCCGCAGGGTCAGCGCGATGGCGAGCACCATGTCCAATTCGCGCACAGCTGCGTGACCACCCACACTAGACGCCAGTAAAATCTCCGGGCCACTCTGCGCAGCCCGAACGGCTTTTCGCCACTTATCCCCCTCGCGTTCGAGAAAATCCGCGAGGTGTTTAGGCGGGGGCTGACGCGGTGCGGCCACCGGTCTTTTCGGTGGCAAGAATTTCCTGAGAAAGGAAAACAGTTCCATTACCATGCGGTCCAGCCACCATCCACCACCACATCGGAACCCGTCATGTATTTTGAAGCCTCGGAAAGCAACAGCACGACGGGACCGAAATAATCCTCCGCCGTGGCCATGCGCCCCATGGGCATGCGGTTGAGATAGCCTTTCAGAAACTTTTCATCCTGACCGTCGGAAACTCCAGCGAGAGTGAGGGTGTTGACCCGCACCCCTTGGGATGCCCAATAAGTGGAAAGATATCTCGTAAGATTGTAAAGAGCCGACTTTGAAGCCGAATAAGCAACGGGTTTAAAAAAAGCATTCCCGTCGTTTTCCCGATAAGTGTAGATTCTCTGATCCGGAGAAACCGCGCCATAGATCGAACTAATGTTGATAATGGATCCGCGGCCGGCCTGCGCCATGGCTCCGCCAAAGACCTGGCAGCAGAGAAACACGCCCTTGACGTTGACATCCATGACCGCATCCCATGATTTTTCCGGGTAGGTTTCAAACGGCCCGTTTTCTTCCGCCGGGCTGTTGGGAGGTGAGTCGAGAGCGGCATTATTGATTAGGCCGAAAGGCACCTCCCATCGACGGGTGATCAACGCCAACGCGGCTTCCAATTCGGATCGCACCAGCACATTGGCGGCCACATGCAGAATCTCATCGTTGGAAACCGCATTTTTCACCGCATCCGCCCGGTCGATCACCGCCAGTCTCGCACCGCGATCAACCAAACATCTGCTGTATTCGCGGCCAAGGCGGCCCATTCCCCCGGTCACCACCACAACTTTGTTTTCCAGAGAAAACAGCGGATCATTCATTAGTAATTTGCTTTCTTTTCATATCCGATGGCTATTTCGCGACAATGTTCGTAAATCCCGCGGCAGTGAGCCTCCATGAAGGCCGCGTCCTCCGGGGCAACATGGCTCGAGCGGTCGAGCGCATCGGCCAGAATGCCCGGATTGGGGGCCGCGAAAGATGTATCCGCCCGAATTGGCATTCCGTTAAAGGTCGGGGTCAGAAGCTTTTCGGAAAACGCGATACCCAGATCGCAGCAAAGTGCCGTCATGATCTCGCGGGGGCGGGCAACCAAATCCTCAAAGATGACGACAAGGACATTCCGGCCCGACTTTTGTAATTGGAGGGCGGCAAGCGTGGAGGCTTGCCAGAGAAAGGCCGCTTCAACGCGATCTCCATAGACCTTCGGATCATGCCGTTTGGCCGATGCCAGCCAGGAAACAGGGTCTCTTACCATCGTAATCAAGGCACCATCTGGATAATCGGAAAAAAATCGCTCCGGTTCACCCGGCATCATGGAAAGCCGGGCGGAAAATGCACACCAGCATTTTACCTCCGCAGGAAAACCATAGTCCGACCAAGCTTGGAAATAACTCCAGACGAACCGATCAAGCAAGTTTCGGGGCAAAGGCACGGTGAGCCCCTCACACGCGTCGAGAAAAAGTTGACGATGCTCCCGCACATCCAGCTTGAAATCAAACCGATCGGGCGCCGTCACAGCTGCCGGCGAGGCCTTGACATATCCTTTTTGAGCTAATTTCTCCACCAGCGGATCCTCCAGCTGATTGAAGGTCTCATCCGGCCCAACATAGGAAGGCAAGGCCGCCCAAAAATGCTTGAGACGCGATCCGAATCTCAACTCAGAGTGTCGCACAAGCATTTGAGGATGGCCGTCAAAAAGCTGGGTTAAGAACGTGCCCCCGCTTCTTTGCACCTGGGAAATCAAGACAAGCGGAGGCGAAAAATCGCTTGGAAATGCCGTATAATTCTCCATCAGGAAATCCAGATTATTGATGGCTTTGTAGGCGCCAAACGAGATCACAGAATTCGCGCACAGCCCCATGGCCACCGGGCCGCAAGGTCCGAAACCGCGCCAAGGAGACCACTTCCTCGACGGCGTCGGCGACCACCACCGGCAAACCCACGACCCGAAGACAGGCCGCATCGTTGACATCGTTGCCCAGAAAAGACGTTTCCTCCATTTTGAGGTGTTTTTCGGCCAGGAACGAACTCAAGGCCCCCGCCTTGTCTTCACAACCTTGCACGCAGGGTAACTTCAACTTGCGACAGCGCGCGCTCACCACCGGATTAACCTCCGTGGAAATAACAACGGCAGAAATGCCGATTGAGCGCAACCGTTCGAGGCCTATGCCATCCGCCCGGCTGCAGCGAACGGATTCCTCTCCAGTTTCGGAGACATAGACCGCATTGTCGGTAAAAACCCCGTCGAAGTCGAAGGCGGCGCAGCGCAATCGACCCAGCAGCGCGAGATCGGCCTCCGCCAGGGACGAATACAACTCGCTCACGCCAGATTATCATCCGTGAAAAAATCGTCTTCCGCAAGGGCAGCCTTCAATTTTTTCCCGATAAGTGAATCGATCTCGTAAGGAGGCATACCTCCCGCAGGCACCTTAATCGCGACGTGCTCGCTGGTGATCACGGTTCCGGCGGGAAGATCCCGCGCGGCGAAGAGGCTCTTGCCCATCTTGGTGATGGCGGGGATTTCCTGGGGCAAAACCTGCTTCTCCGGGCTGCCCAGCGCTTCGCGGGCACGCTCCAGATCGCGCACCATCTTGTGCATGCCGATCGGCTCAAGGGAAAGGGCATGATCCGTTCCCTTCCAAGTATGATTAAGGGTGAAATGCTTCTCGATCACGCGAGCTCCGAGAACATAAGCCGCCACGGTCAGGGAGATGCCGTTGAAGTGATCGGAAAGACCGATGACGACATCAGGAAAAGCCTCACGCAGGGTGGGAATGACGCGCAGGTGCATATCCCTCGCCTCCGTCGGATAAGTCGCCGTGCATTGCAGGAAGCAAAGCTGGGGATTGATCGGAGCGATCTCCTCGTAAACCCGTTTGACATCGTCGAGGGACCCGCCGCCGGAACTGATAATCATGGGCTTCTTGAACCCGGCAACATGCTTGAGGAGCGGGAGATTCTTCAGATCGGCCGAGGCAATTTTGTACAGCGGCAGGTCGAGGTCCGCGAGAAAGTCTGCGCTGGCATGATCGAAAGCCGTGGCGAAAAAGTGGATGTCCAGTTCCTTGGCCAGTTGTTGGAATTCGAGATAGTCCTTTTTGCCAAACTCCAGAAATTCGCGGTGTTCTCCATACGTCTTGCCGAAGCTGTTTTCGTTTTCGTAGGGTTTGTTATAAGCGGCTTTGGTGAAGAGCGTTTTGTTTTCGCGTTTCTGGAGCTTCACGGCCTGCACACCGGCCATCTTCGCGGCCCGGATGAGGTCGAGAGTTTTCTCCACGTCGCCTTGTCCGTTGTTGCCCAGTTCGGCAATGACATAACAGTTGCTGTCGTCATCGATGCGGGTGCCTTGAATGGTGAGGTGTCGGTCTTTCATGTATGATGTATGGGTTTTTGATTTTAGAAATTGAGTTTTTTTGCTAAAACAACGGTTGCAGTGTTTGGGGGTCGGAGCGTTTGAGCGAAGAATGGCGAGGGATGGTTTGTTTCTGACGGAAAATTGCAGGCTAGACGGAATTTCAAGCCCGGTCAGCCAGATTTATTTTCAACTCACGAGCACGCCGCGTGATTTTGGGAATCAATTTGCGGCGGAGCGCTCCCTCGTCCGATATATACTGCGCCAGTTTGAATAGACGCTTCGGCGTGACGGAGATCGTCATCTCGCGCGATCTCCGCTGGGTGCGAGTGAGAATGTACCTGACCCACCATTTGGTCAGCGTTTTTCCAAGGAACAGGCGGGCAGACCAAAGGGAAGCCTGTCGCAACTTGAGATCGAGGACTTCGATCTCCTCGATCTGTCGATCTCTGGCGGACTTTTCCGTGGGGATCGGTCCGAATCCAGCGCACACCCTTTCGAGGGTTTCGAGACGATATTGCAAAATCTGCCTCAACTGGCGCGCTTCGTTCAAAAACTCCATTTGCCCACCTTCGGTTCCGCAACCAAAAGAGGAATCCGCCTGCGGCGCTTGAAATTCAAGCAACCTCTCGGAAATATGCTGACGCAAACAAACCCCCGCTTCGCGATCACGTTCCTTCTTGTGAGTCTCAATGAACTCCGAAAAGACTTCGCAACCCCATTCGCGTTCTTCGGACGGCACTTCCTCGGTGAATTTGGCGTGAAAAGATCGCAAGGGATGACGCTCCGGACTCAGATGACGCCGGAGAAAGCTTCCCTGCATCGCGCTCCAAACAGAATGGAGCAAAAGCTTTTCATATCTGGCTTCGTAAAGGCGCTTGTTTCGCGCGATGCGCTCCTTCCTTTCCTTGCCTCCAATCCAGGAATCACCCTCATGATGACGGAAATGATCAATGGCGATCTTCTTGGAAAAAACGACATCCAAGCCAGCCAGCAAGACCCGGGTGGTCAGATCATTGTCAATGAAGTAGTCGCGTAAGTTTTCGTCAAAGCCTCCCAATTCCCGAAAGACGCTGGTGCGTAATACGCCTTGATTACAATTGAGAACTCCGGTGGTTCCCACGGTGCCAATGAAGGGAAGATGCGCGGAGGGACCAGTCACATCCTTCACCTTCAAGCTGACTAAACCTATGGAGGAATCCTGGTCGAGAACCTGGACAGCATGCCGCAAGGCACCCGGACGAATGACATTATCATCACTCAACCAGCACAGATAGTCCGTTTTGGCTTGGTCCGCCGCGCGGTTCAAGGCCCACGCCTGACCATTGCGCTCTTTTTCCAAAACGACCTGAACGTCGGTTTGCGTCTGGAGATACTCCCTCGTTCCATCCGTTGATCCCGCATCGATTACCACAATCGATACAAAATCATAACCTTCGCCGCGCACTAAAGCAAGACAGCGTTCGAAAAGCGCCTTGCGATTGCAGGTGCCTATCACCACGGTGATACGAGGTCCGTTAGCCATGTTCTGCGGGAAGACTTGCGCGATCATTGGACAGACCGTCTGGCGGAAAGACCGAGCTTTTCCACTCCTCAATGTGGCAGGTAAAATCTGTGATGCATGGCGTGAAGGCGGCCGGGGTCAGGAAACCGGTTCCATAATAATCCCCTTCCTCAACCAGCAAGAATTCCGGCGGTTTCAGGGTGTCCATTAACTCCCCGTTTATCATGAGTGAGAGAGAAAATGAATAGCTCCCCGCCACTAGGGGAAGCTTGGGGAGCATAAAGCAAACTGCTGCCTGATCCGGGAACGGTTCCAGGCTCCCCCCAACCATCCTGCTATCCAATCCCAAGACACGAACGCCCTCTTTGTTAAGAATCAGGAGCTTGATTTTGGCTTTAGAGATTTCCGCAGCCAACGGGAAAGTTTTCACGCATTTGACGACCAGGCGGCAGGTCTCTCCGGTGCGAAAGCTGCTGGTCGCACGGTTATGGATATCGCGGGTTTCCAGACTCTGGATCTTGTAGGCGGGAATCTCCTCACCCTCCAAGTAGCCTCGCATCGGAGGATGCAAGCCTTTCCGCCCCTCAAGGTAACAGATGAATTCCACACAGACAGGAGCAAAAAAGGGCAGGGCGGCACGACAAAATCCATAAAAATCACCATCCTCGACAGTAAGCGGGACGTCGGGAACATATTCATCAATCAGTTCCGCATTCATGAAGAGGGAAATCACAAAGGAATATGTGCCCGCCGCCAAGGGGAGCTTCGGTAACTCAAAATAAATCGTGTCCGCATCAGGAAACGGAACGAACAGAGGCTTCACTAGGCTGCTATCCATTCCAATCACGCGGATGCCTTTGTCATTCACAATTGACAGGCGCAGGGTAACCTTCCGAATTTCTTCATTCAGCGGGAAGTTTTTTGCATATTTCACGGCGATGCAACACGGCTCAGCCGTGCGAAAGCTGCTCGTCGCACGGTTATGGATATCGCGGGTTTCCAGACTCAGAATCTTGTAGGCGGGATTTCGCTCACCCTCCAAATAGCAAGTGAAATCCACGCAAAGAGGAGTAAAGGAAGGGGAGGCCGCGCGACCGGTGCCGTAGAAGTCTCCGTCCTCCACCAAAAAAAAGGCGTCCGGAATAACTTTGTCTATCAACTCACCATTCACCGAGAGGGCAAGCGAGAAAGAATACGTGCCCTCCATGAGGGGAAGCTTCGGAATGACGAAACATACCGCACCTGTGTCGGGAAAAGGAATAAGCTTGGGTTTTACCAAACTGCTATCTAATCCTATAAGGCGATTGCCTTGTTCATTAAGAATCGACAGCCGCAATGTGACTTTGTCGATGGCTTGCTCTAGGTGGAAGTTATTGGAGTACTTCACGGCGATGCGGCAGGGTTCCCCCGTGCGAAACCTGCCGGCGGGTCGTCCCTGGCCGTCGCGGGTTTCAACCGCGAGAATTTTATAAGCGGAGTTTTTCGATTCACCCGCCAAGTGAAGGGCTGCGGAGTGCGAGGGAGAATGAACTGCCAGCTTGATAATCTGCGCTTTACGATATTCCTCGCAGACCACATCCGTGTCACCGTCCATGCGTACGGTTCCCTTTTCCAACCAGATGACCCGGCTGCACAAGCGTGAAACATGGCCAATACTGTGGCTGACAAAGAGCCCGGTTTGCCCTCCCGAAGCCAGCACCTCAATGCGGTGCAGGCATTTTTCCCGGAAGCCTAGATCACCGACAGCCAGGACTTCATCGAGAATCATAATTTCGGGCTCGATAATAGCCGCGACGGAGAAAGCCAGGCGCACCCTCATACCGCTGGAATAGCGCTTTACCGGGGTGTCAATAAATTGATGCAGCTCCGCAAAGTCCAGAATCTCATCAAACTTGCTCTCAATTTCCCCCCGGCTCATACCCAGAACCGCGCCATTGAGAAAAACGTTGTCGCGGCCGGTTAGTTCAGGGTGAAATCCTGATCCTACTTCCAGGAGAGTGCCCACCCGGCCATTGATGGTCATTTCCCCTGTTGTGGGGGTCGTGACACGGGCGAGAAGCTTCAGCAGGGTGGACTTGCCAGCTCCATTTGTGCCGATGAGTCCGACGGTTTCCCCCTTTTTGATGTCGAAGGAGATGTCTTTGAGTGCCCAGAATTCCGGCGTGGCGGCGGGCGGAGCCGCAGCGGCTGGTTTACCGCGACGGAAAACACGGTCCCGCCAGCCTCGTAGGTCATCCAGCATCATGCGCTGATTCACCGTTCCCAAACGGTATCGTTTGGAAATATTACGGAGGGAGATGGCGATTGGCATGGTTGAGGGTAATCCGACTTGCGTCAGGAAATTAAATCGTGTCGGCGAAGTTCTCCTCCGCCCGTTTAAAGGCCCACAGGCCTACGACGAGAAGGATGAGAGTAATGGCCAGGCTAACGAACCATTGCCAGATTTCAACATCACCCTGTCCCATTAGCGCGAAGCGGAAACTTTCCACAATGGGCACGACGGGATTGATATTCATCAACCACTGGTATTGTTCACCCACCATGGAGCGGGGAAAGAAAATACAACTGCCATACATCCATAATTGAATGGCAGGAGACACCACCATTTGCAAATCACGGAAGCGCGTCGTGAGCGCCGCTATCAGACATCCTACCCCCATGCCCAGTAAAGCCGTTTGAAGAATTAGGGCCGGAATAATAATGACGCGATAACTCGGATGAAGGGGAGCTCCATTCCAATAAAAATAGGCATAAAACCCGAGAAAAATGATAAACTGCACCAGAGACAGCCAAAGATTTAGAATAGTCTGGGCGATGGGAATGGTCAGCCTAGGAAAGTAGATCTTGGTGATCAGAGAGGAGTTGGAAGTGAAAGTTAGCGAGGTCTTAGAAAGACAACTGGAAAAGAAATACCAAACGACAATTCCCGACATGTAAAAGAGAAAAGGCGGAATCTTATCGGTGGGCAGATTGGCAATGCCTTGGAAGACCAGGGTGAAAGCCACGGTCGTTATCAGGGGCTGGATGAAGTACCATAATGGACCCATGACCGTCTGCGAATTAACGGCAATGAAGTCCCGGCGCACGGAAAGCGCGATCAGGTCACGATACTGCCAGATCTCGCGCAATCCGGCCATGATCGAGCCACGGTTGGTCGTATATTTCCAACTCACAGAGGATGGTTCAGACATCTTTATCAGTCTTGGTTAATGCTTTGCCGAGTCAAGGGAGCGGATTTCAGAAAGGCCTCGCCCGCGAAGTTTACGGACATAAAGCAGAAATATTCCGACCAGATTCCCGAGTTTGGCGGCGCTGCGAGAGACGGCGAGGGCGTAGTCACGCTCAGCGGGCTGCTTCCTGCCCCGTTCGCGGAGTAAGGCCGTGAGGAGATTCCGGGGCAGCCACAGAATTTCCTTCACGAACTCGCCGGGGGAAGGATAGGGCAGCCCAAGTTCAAAACGAATCATGGTATTGGAAAAGGCCGATACATAATACCGGTAGAGAAAATAGGGGAAGCTAAGTTTTCTGGGATCGACATGATGGAAAACGGGGCATTCCAGTGAGTAATAGATCTTCTGCAAGTTCTCCGGAACGATGTGGCGGTACGTATCGAGCACTTTGCGCTCATCACCGATGACATACTTCTTGCCCTGCATGCCTCGGGCCGGATCAAAATAGCCCACCTGTCCAAGCACTGCCTTGCGAATGATGAAATTGGCCCCGGTCAACCGGGTCTGACGATAAAAACCCGACACTTCCACGAATTTTTTGGTTTCATAGGTATCTCGAAACCAACCCGGTCGAGCCGTGGTGTAATAGGGATAGACGGGACCGCCCATGAGGTCGGGAGTGTGGGTGAGCAGGCACAAAGCCACATTGCAAAGATAATCCTGCGGGATTTTGGCGTCATCATCCAGATAAACCAGATAGTCACCCTGCGCGTGATGGCATCCATGGTTGCGCGCCAGGGAGAGGTTGCGGTCCTTAATGCACTCGAACCGGAGGTTTTTGCTTTTGCCCTGGTATTTTTGCACGACCACCGGGGTTTCGTCGTCGGAATGATTGTCCACGACAAGGATTTCCCAGTCACAGGATGGCGGTGTTGCCGTGCTCAGACTTTCCAGGCAGATCTCCAGCAGGGCGGCTCGATTAAAAGTGCAAATGATGACCGAAAACAACATTGCCTTCACTGTCTGGGGCTCAGGGGAAATCCGCAGCGAGCGGCGATCGACCGGAGATGCAAGGTGCACGTTTGCACCAGTTCCCCCAGATTCAGCGCTGCGAGGGCACAAACCATGGCATAATCCCTGTCGTCCCGCTTGCGTTCCTCGAGGAGCCTTCGGGCAAAGCGGAGGGGCATTCCTGCCATTTCCCTCACCACGATTCGCAACGGAAGCGGTTTCTCTCCAAGTTCCTGACTTATGGCCTTGGTTGAGAACCCGCTGACATAATAGCGATACAGAAAATAGGTAAACCGTAATTTGCGAGTATCCACATGGTGCCGCACATGACAATCCAACGCGTAAAATACTTTCTGCTCATCCGCGGGAGTCAGACGGCGGTAGGCGTCCACCACCTTTCGCTCATCACCAATGACATATTTGTCCGCTTGCATGCCCCACTTGGGGTCAAAGCCTCCCACGTTCTCGAGGACACTTTTCTTCACGATGAAGTTCGCGCCCGTGGCAATGCGGGGTTGAAGGGAAAAGCCTGAGGCGGAGGCGAACAGCTTTGTCTCATAAGTGTCGCGAAACCAGGCGGGCTTTCTGGTGGAATAATAGGGATAGACCGGCCCGCTCATGATGTCGGGGGAGTGGTCGTCCAATCGTCGGGCAAGGTTCGCAAGATAATCGGCCGGGATTTGGGCGTCATCATCGAGATAGACCAAATATTCGCCGCGGGCCTGCCTGCAGCCACGGTTGCGAGCGATGCACAGGTTGCGCTCCGTCACTTGTTCAAGGCGAAGGCAGTCGAGTCTTGGCTTAAATCTTTGCAGAAGCTGCGGAGTTTCATCCGCAGAATCATTATCCACCACCAAAACCTCCCACTCGCACGATGGCCGCGCGGCCTGGACGATGCTTTCCAGACAGATCTCCAGCAACCTGGCGCGGTTGTAGGTGCAGATAATGAGCGAGAAAGCGAAACTCATGGCTGGCGCTCCCGGCGCTTCGGCATTCAGCCGAGAACCTTTGCCCAACGAGCCGTTTTCTGGTCCACCATCTCCTGATCGAAAATGTCGTTCTCGTGGGTTGACTCGTTGAAGTATTTTTTTTCCTTACCCGTGGCGGCATCTTTGATCCAGCGTTGGGGCCGGGGCCCGGAAGACAACCTCTCCAGCCAAGTGGCGCGGCGAACCGGCGGATGGGAGGCGAGTTGGCAGATGTAAGAGGTCAGATTTTCAATGGGATCGCCGTAAGCCAGCATCTGCTTCATGGCCCACAAGCGTAAGCGATCCGACGATCCGCTGGTGCTGGAACTGCTTAGAGCCAGGAACTCCTCCCGGCTAACAATCCGTGGAATATACTGATAGAAGTCGCAATCGAGTGCCTCAGGCAGGGCGATTGGTTCGACCATGGCGATTTCTTTGCCGGCGATGGAGGCTTCAATCATGGTGGTGCTGAAGGAGGATACCACTGTGTCGCTGGCCAGAATCCACTCGCGGGCAGATTCATCCTTCAAAATTCGCAAGCGGGGACTGAGAGAGCCGACATGCTCGGCGGCAAAAGCCGCGATTTGTGCGGTGTTTGTCGCGGGACGGGGACGGAAAATCACCTCCGCATTTCCTTCCCCGGCCAAGTCGCTGCACCATTGAAGAATCAACACCAACGAATCGTGGCAAAACTTCCTCATGGCCAGAAACTGGCTGGCCTCGGCGCCGCGGGAGATCCAGCGGTCAATCTTACTTTGGGTGACAAAGGCCCAGCGGTAGTTCTCCGGAAAGAAGATCCATTTTTTGGCAGGATCCAGATTGTATTTCTCCGCCAGTTCCTCGCGTCCTGTGAAGTAGGACGCATAAGGCGGGCGATAGAGCTGATAAGTTGGGTTGCCGTTCAAAAAGATATGCTCCTCGGGAACACCGTGCGCAAGAAGGTAGTCTTTCCCGAAATCTCCCCAGGCGTGATGAATGACCTGTTGACGGGCAAAATCGTCGGATGGGGCCTTGATGGTCACGTGTGCGTTGTAATGAATCTGCTCCCACGAGAGGTTGAAGTAACGGGCATCCGGCCACGTCGCGATGAAGTCGTCGTAAGCGAGATCCGAGGTCGTGTAAAAAAAAGGCAGAATAACGGTCTGCGGATTGGCCGTCTGCATCAGCTCCTTGGCATGATAATACAGATTCCGGATTTCCAAATCGACACCATGGCGTTGCCGGGCCAGGTGGCGGACCGCGCACGCCACGTCTAATTCCCGTGCAACGTGCTCGATCAGCCAGAGGAAAGGTTTTTTTTGCATCCGCGTTCGTTAGGAGGCAGAAGCCAATCCGGCATATTCGGATAAATAGGAGTCAAGAAGCTGCCTGCATTTTTTTTGAGTGTGAATATCCTTGACTACTTGATGGGCCTCAATTTCGTCGAGACCACCCAAACCCCGAATGGCATGCAACAACCGATCCGGCCTTTTGTTGCGGCTATGAAGAAAGCGAAGTAGCCGATATTTCACAAATGCCTTGGCCCAACTCCGATCGTGATTGTACAACACACTCAGGACATCGAACTCGGCGCAATAAGCACGAAAAAGACTTTTGTTAATTCGCGTAACAAGGGCCGAGATGTCCCGATTTTGTTCCGAAGCCGGAATTTGGCGGGCCAGCGACATCGCTCCTTGTTTGGGAAGGGCTTGGCGAAGGCAATAGAATGATCCGGGAGAATTAACTTCACTTTTGTCCACGAATGCCGCTCGGAGGAAAAGATGATAGGCCCGTATGGCCTGACAGGCTGATTCGGCATCTCTTCTCCAGGGATTAAGCGCCAGTTTCACAATCTCCCATTTGCGCAACCGTTCCTTTTCCCCGATGTTCTTCAGTAAAATATCCAAGGCTAATCGAGAAAGCGCGGCGTAACGCTCAAAATAGATTTTTTGATTTTTGGACATGCGCTCCTGGCGTGATGCGCTTGTGATCCAGGACGTGGCCTCATGGTCGCGATAATGCTCAATGGCAATTTTTCTGGTTAAGGCTATCTCCCACCCACCCAGAAGCACTTTGGTGGTGAGATCATTATCGATCATGTAATCCCGCAAATCCTCATCGAACCCTCCCACTGATTCAAAGACCTGCCGTCGAATGATGCCCTGGTTGCAGTTGAGAACGCCCGTTTCCGAAACTCCCCCGATGAAAGGAAGCGTGGAATAGGGCCCTGTCCTATCCTTGACTTTTAGTCCGAGCATGCCGAGACGGTGGTCGCCTTGCAGACAATGCACCGCATCGGTCAGAATATGAGGTCTAACAACATTGTCATCGCTGATCCAACATAGAAATTCGGTTTGCACTTGACCGGCCGCCTCGTTCAAGGCTTTGGCTTGGCCGCGTTTCTCCGTTTCAAAGATGACCCGCAAATCTTTTTGTGCTTCAAGATAAATTCGAGAACCGTCGGTCGAGCCGGCGTCGGAAACAACGATCTCCAAAAAGTCCCTCGGATATTCCCGCAAAGCATCCAGGCATCGTTGAAGATGCTCAATGCGATTGCACGTTCCAACAAGAACGGTAAGAGGCTTGAAGCCTGGCTTGCTATTGTTCATCTTAGAGTCTGTCTGAAAACGAGCGAAAGTAAGTCAAGAGATTCTGCGGAGCATGAGACAAGCTAGGGCCAAGAAAATCCAAGCGCGGGCGCTGCGGGCGGTTTTTGCAAAAGGCGTTTTGCATCGCCTAAAAAGGCCTGCGGGTAGGAATGGCCAACCGCCTCTTTCGCCTTTGTCAAGCCTATGGGTAACATCCTCTCTGTTTTTTTGTCACCTATTATGAAATCTTCAAACTTATATCCGAGACCATTTTCAGACAGGCTCTTAGCAACTTTGAACCGCTTTTCTTATCCAGTCCCCCTACAGTCGAATAAGCAGACATTGCGCACTTTGTAGATCCCAACGGAGGAATGTTCCGGGATTCGACGAGTCAAACTCATCAATAGCCTGCTTGATGCCCGGGCAAGTTTTCTTGTCGTAATCATCAACAATCAGAATCGCACCCACGGGCATCTTATCGGCGAAATATGCCATCGCCCAAAGAGTGGGAGCGTAAAGGTCCATGTCCAGATGAACGAAGTGAAAGGTTTCTGCCGGCAAAGTCGCCGCGACATCCTGAATCCGACCCTTTCTAACCGTAGCGAAAGAGAAGGAATCGAGAAGCTTATGTACTGCAGCTTCAGAGGTGTCAGCGAAGAGGCCACTGCGGTTAGCGCCCTCGGTTTCATTCGGCAAATCGAGATTACTGTGTCCCTCGAAAGTATCTATGGCAAAAAAGAGGGTTCGGGACCGGGTATCCTGTGCCAGGAGGTGACAAAGAAACTCGCTGGTCTTCCCGCGAAATACACCAGCCTCCACGCAGACCAAAGATTCACTTTGAAAACGGGCCGATACTGTTTGTAACGCCTGATAAAGGTGGTAGAGTCTGTCATAATTCAGCAAACCGTCAGGCGATTCCACCACCGCCTTCGCCTTTGTCGCAAAAGGCTCCTTGTTCCTGATATCAGTCAAGTGATGCCAAGAAGCACCGACGTGCCGGGGAACCGAATGAAATTCAGACGTCAGGTTTTGATTGCTTTGGATATAGGATACAAAACTCTCTAAATCTTTTGGCTGCGCGGTGCCCAAAAAATAAGCCAGCCTACCTGATTTTGTATTCACTCCAAAATCCTTGCGCAAAAAATTGAGTGCCAACTGGGAAAGAAGCATCCAGTTCATTCTTTTCGCCAGCAAGGCAATCAATAGCTCTTCTGCGTACGTCTTCTTCAAGAAGTGAACAAGCTCCACCCGATTTGCCTTTGTTCTCCAAAGCCATGTAAGAAACGATTCAGCGGCTTGGAATCTGACCGGCGATTTCCAAAGATGTTTGAGGATTTTTCGATTCTCCGACTTTGCAAAAAACAGAGTCAAAGACTCGTTTTCTGCGAAGAGGCGCAGGATCTTGAGTGCCAGGACGCGGTTTTGGATGATCCAACGGAGGAGTTTCATAGGGAGATCCGGAAAACAGGCAAGCTGCCGCCCTTGGTCGCTCGCGAAATTTCACGAAACCAATTCGGCAAATTCGGGGATGTGGGGTGCCGCATCGTGATGCAGCGCGTCGGGCGGGGGCTTAGCGCACGAGAAATTTCAAAATCCAGGGAATCATCTTCTGGCCTTTTTCCAGCCAATGCTTGAGCCGCTCGATTTTTATGTGAGCGGACTTGCGGTCCTTAGGGGTCATTTCGTTGGAGAGTTCCTCCATCCGCTTAATGCGATCCAGGGCGCGATTCATGCGCGGACGCAGCTCTTCCTTCAGGAAAACCGTGGCGAAATTGCTCAGATCGAGATCGGCCACATAATGGTCCCGTCGATCGCCGGGAACATAGGTGACTTTGATCGCCCCGAAGGATCGCAACAGCCGCAGGCCCTGGCTGGCCGCGCCGAGGCTGATATCCAGCCGGGTGATAATCTCATCCATGGCCAGCGGGCGGGGTGAGACAAACATCAGGCCATAGATTTCCCCCACAGACTTCGGTAGGCCGATCAATTTGAGGAAGTTGATGAAAAGCTCGATGGCCTCAACCTCAAGTTCGGAGAGACGGGGGCTGTCGCTTTTTTCACCGGCACGATTGTGAGCCTGAGTCAGCATCAGGTGGCATCATCCCCTCCACTTCATGGATTTCAAGAAAAAATGAAATGAATGATGCGGTTGATTTTCCCCCGTGATTCTGCTGACATCGAGCGTTCTGGTCAGCGGCCCAAGCGCCTGCCGGAGAAAACCGCCATGATTTCCCTATCAATTCCTGTGTTTAACGAGAAAGAAGCCTTGGGGCCGCTTTTTCAGAAGATCAAGCATGTCATGGATCGGCACGGGAAACCCTGGGAGATTATTTTCGTCAACGACGGGAGCCAGGACGGCAGCGAGGAAGTCCTCGATGGGCTCGCGGCGGCGCACCGCGAGGTGAAGGTGGTGCATTTCCGGCGCAACTTCGGACAGACCGCCGCGATGATGGCGGGGTTCGATTTCGCCTCGGGCGAGGTGGTGATCCCGATGGATGGCGACGGGCAGAACGATCCCGAGGACATCCCAAAAATGTTGGCCCGGCTGGAGGAAGGTTACGATGTTTGTTCGGGCTGGCGGAAGGACCGACAGGACAACGCCCTGCAGCGCAACATCCCGAGCATCATGGCCAACAAGCTGATTTCCTGGGTTTCCGGGGTGAAGCTGCACGATTTTGGCTGTTCGCTCAAAGCCTACCGCGCGGAGTTCATCACAGGCGTGCGGCTTTACGGAGAGATGCACCGTTTTCTGCCGGTCTATGCCAAATGGCACGGCGCGCGCATCACGGAAATCCCGGTCAACCATTACGCCCGCACTTCCGGTTCTTCGAAGTATGGACTGGAGCGCGTTTTGAAAGTCCTGATGGATCTGATGACAGTGAAGTTCCTCGACAAATACATGCTCAAGCCGATGTATCTTTTCGGGTTTTGGGGGGTGATGTTCTTTGGGGCCTCCTGCGGATTCACCCTCTGGGCGTTTTATATGCGCTATGTGGAGGGTTATTGGTTCACGCAGACGCCGCTTCCGATGATGGCGGTTTTTTCCTTCATGACGGGCGTCATCTGCATCCTGATGGGTCTGCTGGCGGAAATGACCACGCGCACGTTCCACGAATCGCAGGGCAAATCGATCTACATGGTTCGCGAAACCCGGAACTTCGCCCCGTTCCCGAAAGCCGCCTGAGATGTGCGGCATCGCCGGATTTGTCGGCGAAGGCGGTCGGGCCGATCTGGAGCGGATGACCGGTCGCCTGGCTCACCGCGGGCCGGATGCGGATGGTTTTTACACCGACGCAAAAAATGGCATCCATCTGGGCCACCGCCGCCTGGCCATCATTGATCTCGCGGGCGGTGCGCAGCCGATGCCCACGGCGGACGGGCGGCAGGTCATTGTTTTTAACGGCGAGATTTACAATCACCGCGAACTCCGAACCGACCTCCAGGCGCGGGGCTGCGTTTTTCAGTCCGATCATTCCGACACCGAGGTCCTCTTGCATGGCTATCGTGAGTATGGCGAATCGTTCGTGGAAAAACTCAATGGCATGTGGGCCTTTGCCATTTGGGATGCGGAACGACGCCGTCTGTTTCTCAGCCGGGATCGTTTCGGGAAAAAGCCGCTGTATTGGTTTTTTCAAAAAGGAACGTTCGCCTTTGCCTCCGAACTCACCGCCTTGTTGGAACATCCGCAATCGCCGCGGAGCGTTTCGCGCAAGGGCCTGCTGAAATTTTTTGCCTACGCCCTGATTCCCGCGCCGCACACGGCCATCGAGGGAATCTGGAAGCTGCCGGGCGGCCATAATCTCGTGCTGGAAATGGGCGCCGCCCCGGTCGTGAAACGCTACTGGCGCTATGAGCTGGAAGTGGATGACGCCTTGGTCCGACGCAGCGAAAGCAGCCTGGCGGAAGAGCTATTGGAGCGGCTGGACCGCGCGGTGAAACGTCGGCTGATGGCCGATGTGCCGCTGGGCGTTTTCCTGAGTGGCGGGGTGGATTCCACCGCCGTTGCGGCCCTTGCGGCCCGTCATGTGGGCGCGGGAACGCTGCGGACGTTCAGCATTGGATTCTCCGAGCCAAGCTTTGACGAGTCGGCCTTTGCCCTCAGGGCTGCGGAGTTTTTGCATACCAACCACAAGAGCGAACAACTCGACCTCGATAAGGCCTGCGAAGTGTTGCCGCTGATTTTTGATAAACTGGATGAACCCCAAGGCGACAACTCGCTCCTGCCCACCTGGCTGCTGAGTCGCTTCACGCGCCGTCATGTGACCGTGGCACTCGGCGGGGACGGCAGCGACGAACTTTTTGCCGGCTACGACACTTTTCGTGGTTTGCAAAAAGCGGGAACCTACGCCCGCCTGGTGCCGCGGCCCCTGCACCATGCGATCAAGGCACTGGCCGGGCTGCTGCCGGTTTCGCGGGGTAATCTCAGTTTTGATTTCAAAATGAAGCGCGGACTCGGCGGCGTGTCGCACCCCCCGGCACTGTGGAATGCCGCCTGGCTGGGCGCGCTGCGTCCGGAGGAATTGCGCCAGGTGTTTCAAGAGCCGGTTGCGCTGGAAGAAATTTATTCCGAGGCCATCGAGACTTGGGACGCCTGCCGCCAACCCGATTTGTTGAACCGCACCCTGCAATTTTACACCGAAATTTATCTGCAGGACGGCATCCTGGCCAAAGTGGATCGCGCCAGCATGATGCATGGCCTGGAGGCGCGCAGTCCGTTTCTCGATATCGAAGTCGCGGATTTCGCCCGCCGCCTGCCCGCTCACTACAAACTCCGCGGCGGCACGACCAAATATCTCCTCAAAAAAGCCCTCGAACCCCTCCTGCCCGCCGACATCATTCATCGTAAAAAAAAGGGCTTCGGCACGCCCGTGGGCGCGTGGTTCCACACCGGTCGCATCGCCCCGAAATCCTCTTCCGTCCTCGCCACGGAGCGCTTCGCCCGACATCGCGAGGGGCGGGCCGACGAACGGCTCTACCTCTGGTGCCAGTTGTGTTTCGACGAATGGCTCGAACGCCGCCAGGCCGTCAACGGCGCATGAAGATCCTCGTCCTCTGCTACGAATACCCGCCCATCGGCGGCGGAGGCGGACGGGTGGCCGCGCAAGTGGCTGCCGGCCTGGCCCGGCGTGGGCACGAGGTCAAGGTGCAAACCTCCGGCATGGCGCACCTGCCCGCGATGGAACAAAATGACGGCGTGGAAATCCTCCGCACTCCCTGCTTCCGCCGCCGCGAGGACACCTGCTCTGTGCCGGAGATGGCACTTTACCTCGCCGCCAGCTTTTTTCCGGCGTGGGGCCTGGCTTGGGAATGGAAACCCGATGTGATTCACGCGCATTTTGCCGTGCCGACGGGAGCTCTCGCCTTTCCCGTCTCGCGCCTGAACGGCATCCCTTACGTTCTCACCGCCCATCTCGGCGATGTGCCTGGTGGCGTGCCAGAGCAAACCGCCGGCTTGTTTCGACTGGTCAATCCGGTCGCCCGGATCTTATGGAAGTCCGCCGCCGCTGTGACCGCGGTAAGTTCGTTTGTGGCGGGACTGGCCCGCGCCGCTTATGGCCTCGACCCGGTCGTCATTCGCAACGGAGTGGCACCGCGAACGCGGTCAGACTCCCCGCAGGCAAATGTCGTCCCGCGCATTGTCCTCGTCGGCCGCTTGAGCGTGCAAAAAAATCCCCTGCTCGCTTTGCAAGCGCTCGCGTTGCTCAAGGATTTAAACTGGTCGCTCGACATCATCGGCGAGGGCCCTCTTGGACCAGCCCTGCGCGACGATGCGAAAAAACTCGGATTGGAAAATCGCGTGACCTTCCACGGCTGGCTGGATGGCGGGGGCGTTTCCGGGCTCATGGCGCAAGCCGACATTCTGCTCATGCCCTCGCTGCATGAAGGTTTGCCCATGGTCGGGGTGGAGGCCCTCCAACACGGACTCGCCGTGGTCGGCAGCGACATTGGCGGCCTGCGGGATATTGTGGAAGAGGGAAAAAACGGCGACCTCTGCGCGTTAAATCCCGCCGCATTTGCCGGGGCCCTGCGCGGACTCCTGGCCGATCCGGCCCGTCTGGCCTCCCAGCAGCAAGCCTCGCTGTCGCTGGCCGAACGGTTTGATCTGGCGGAATCCGTGGACGCCTACGAAAAGGTGCTGCTTGCTGCCGCGGGCAAGGCGGCCTAAACCAAAAACCATGAAGGACGATCAACTCTGGCGCGGAGTGCGCCCCGAAGCCCACCAGCGTCTGCAAGTGCGAAATTATTCGTCTCCGTCCATTGAAGACCGCCTGCCGGCCGAAGGTTTGGAAGCCGGCACGGCGTTGGCCGGCCAGCGCGTGTTGCAGGAAGCCGGGGCCTGGATTCCCGGGGTTGATCTCATCGCGCGCCATGTGCATCCGCAGCGGCACCGCGGCTTGTTTTCCGAACTCGGTCGCGAGGGCGAAGGCCGCCTCGGCGAGATCGGTCTCTGGCCCCGCCAATGGGCCGCCGCCAAAATGTTCGCCGGTTCCGCCAAGGGCTTTCACATTCATCCGCCCTCCGTTCCGGAGAACGAATCGCCCGCAGCCTGGTTCGCCCGGCTTTTCGACGGCACGGACAATTTCGCCCTGCGTCCCTACGACCGCGAGCAATGGGACGTGATGTATTTTCTGCAAGGCCGGCTGGATCTCATTCTTTGCGACGAGCGTGCCGGCATGTCCCGTCGGACGATGCGCCTCTTCATTGAGGGCGATGATCGGCGCGGCCCGAACAACGTGGCCGTGGTGATTCCCCCCGGTGTGGCCCATGCCCTGCGCGCGGAGGGCAGCGAGGATTTGCTCATGGTCTATGGCACCAGCACAACCTTCCGGCCGGAGGTGGAAGGCCGCATCGCCAGCGAGGTGGAGACTCTCGTCATGCCGCCGGAATGGGTGGATTATCTCGGCAGCGCCTCGAGGTAGGACCGGTAGGAATTTTTCGGCAGATCCGCGATGAGCCGGTCAAACTCCGCCCCATTGATGAATCCCATGTGCAGCGCGATTTCCTCCAGGCAGGCCACTTTCACGCCCTGCCGGTGTTCCAGCGTCGCGATATAGTTGCCTGCTTCCATCAGGCTTTCCGGTGTGCCAGTGTCCAGCCAGGCCACCCCCCGGCCCAGCGGCTCGACAAACAGTTCCTGCCGGCGAAGGTACTCGCGATTCACGTCGGTGATCTCCAACTCGCCGCGTGGGGAAGCCTGCAAGTTGCGGGCGACCTCCGTGATCTGGCCGTCATAAACATAGAGGCCCGGCACGGCAAAGTGGCTGCGGGGATTTTTGGGTTTTTCCTCGATGGAAATCGCGCGCCCCGACTCATCGAATTCGATCACGCCGTAGCGCTCCGGATCGCGCACCGGGCAGGCAAAAATCGTGGCGCCCTGTTCCCGCTTCAGCGCCGTGCGGAAAAAATCCAGTCTGCCGTGGAAAATATTGTCCCCCAGCATCAACGCCGCCCCGCCGCCCGCGAGAAAGTTTTCCCCGATGAGAAACGCCTGCGCGATCCCCTCCGGACGCGCCTGTTCCTCGTAACGGATGTCGAGTCCCAGCCGCGAGCCGTCGCCGAAAAGCGTACGAAACATCGGCAGATCTTTTGGCGTCGAAATGATCAAAATTTCCCGGATACCGCCCAGCATAAGGACCGACAGCGGATAATAAATCATCGGCTTGTCGTAAATCGGCAGCAGTTGTTTGCAGACGATGCGGGTCAGCGGGTCGAGACGGGTGCCGGAGCCCCCGGCGAGGATGATGCCTTTGTGATTCATGGCGGGGATGGAGTGTAAAGATCGGGGCGGAAGTAAAGCTCCTGGCGGCGGAAAGTGCCAGCGTAGGCGTAGTTTTCCTTGATCCACGCGTAGGTCGGAGCCGCCCAGTTTTTGAAGCGAGAATCCTCCGTTTTGTTGATGTCGCGATTGTCGATCACGATGGCGGCGGGCCGGTATTTCCCGATCTCCCGCAAGGTGTCCGCATGAAACGTCGAGACGTTGTAGGCATTGTCCACGTAGAGGTTGTACTCGAAGGACGGGCGATCCGTCATGAAGTTCACCGTCGGTGCATACGGATAACACGTGAGATAATCACCGGGCTTCGTGTAGCGGGCCACCAGGTCGCAGAGTTGCTGCAACTCGTCGCGCTCTTTCGTTTTCAGGAAAACCTGCACGCCATTCTGCGCGACCAATTCCGATTTTCGCTTCCGCCGCGCCGCGATCGTGCCGGCCGATTCCTTGGGATACGAATGGTAAAAATACAGCCCGATGTCCGCCGCACAGAAGAGCACCAGCACGGCGCACCAGAGAGCAGCCGCACGCCGCCGCTCCCGCCCCACCCAGACCACGGCCATCCACAGCGCGCAAACCATCGCGATCAGAAAGGGTACCATGAACTCCGACAGATGCGGCGTGTCGGGTCGGAAAAAGAAATACTGCGGGAAAAGCGTCAGCGCCGAACCCGCCGTGACCAACACCGCCAACGCCTCCGTGCGCAGGGCGAAATTTCCGCGCACCAGCGCCAGCAGCAACACCAGCGCCGCCGGCAGAACAATCAGCAACGCCACCGGAATCGGCAAATAGGTAATGAGCACAAAGGCCCGGTCGTAAAACGATTTTTCCTGGGAAAAATCCCCCCACGAGCGCTTCTGCAAGTAGTCCTCGCTCTCCAGATCCCGCGCCTTTTTTTCCTCCGGTGTGGGGGACGGAACCGGCGCGCCCATCTCCACGGGAACGGGCGTGGCCGCTGGAGCCGCAGGTTGCGGGCTCGTCTCCGGCTTTATCCCCGAATCGGCGTTTTCTTGTAGCGGCTGCAACGGACGCGAAGCACCGGCCAGGCTTTCAAAACGTGAGTTTTCCGAAACGGCGGTTTTTAAATTGATCGTTTCGTCCACCACCGGCGCCGGCAGCGGCTCGGGTTTCTTCGCCAGTTCCAGCGAGGCCAGATAACGCACCAGATGGATCCAACCGGTGTATTGACCGACGAAAGCCTCATCATATCCCCGTCGCACCGCATCGTGATAAAACGGCGCATGCGTCGCGCCCAACATCACCACCGTCAGCATCAGCCCCCCCACCGCCTGCCGCGCACGAAACGCCAACTCCCCGCGTTTCCCCAGCGGATACAGCACCACCAGCCCCAGCGTGATCACGGTGAAAAAAGTCCCCAGATCGATCCGCACCAAATACGTCAGCCCCAGCGCCGCCCCTGCCGCTGCCATCCAGAGCCCCTGCCGCCCGGCCGTGCGCTGCTCAAACACATACGCCTGCAGCAGCATCAGCATGTTCAGCATGGCCAGAAAACCCATGTAGTTCCGAAACATCATCCCCGGGATCAGCACCGGCCCCAGTGCCGCCAGCGTGGCCACCCACCCGCTGCCGGTCACTCGCCGCACCACGTAAAACGCCAGCACCCCCGTGACCGTGCAGATCGCAAAGAAGAAAATCCGCAGCGCGATGTAGTTCGGCCCGGTCAGCTCGAACAACCACGCCACCGGATAAAACCACATCACGTTGTACCCCAGGAACGTGTCCACGATGGGCCTCTGCCCCTCCATCAGCCGCATCGCCACCACCGCCACCGTGCCGCCCTCGCCGCCGAGGTTCAACCCGCTGCGGTAATAGCGCGCATAATAGATCACCGCAAACATCGCCACGCCCAGCGCCCCCCAAGTTTTGAGGATCCCTTCCGCCACCACATCCGGCCGGCGGCTTTTCCAAAAATGCAAAATTTTTTCCAACTGCATCGCATTTGCCCTCTCGGGCGTAACTCGTCTAGCCTATGAACGTCATGACCATCTCCGAGCAAGTCTCCGCACGCAAGTTTCCTCCTTTCAACCTCACCCGGCTCATCCAGGCCACTTTCGAGCCTGAACCCGGTCAGAAAATCTGCGTCCTCATCGACCTGGATGATCCCCGCGATATGGCGGATTTCAAATTTCTGGAAAACCCCGACCTCTCCATCCAGCGCAACGCCGTCACCCACATCTATGAGGGCTTAAAAAACTGCACCCTGGCCGAACTCGGCCTCCAAGGCGGCGAGATCTTCGCCTACCAAGTCACCGGCGGCAGCAACCTCGACCTGCCCGATCTCGCCGTCGCCTCCGATGGGCGGGAGCTCAGCCTCGCGCAGGACGTCTATCCGCATTACGACATCATCCTCTGCGTCTCCACCTATTCCGCCACCGCCCCTCTCACCGCCCACGCCAAGAAGCACGGTTTCCGCGGTGCCACCCTCCACGGCCTCAACCAGATCATCCTCTCCACGGGTCTGGCCGTGAACTACGACGACGTCAGCCGCGACGCCGAAAAAATGCGCCTCGGCATGACCCGCGCCGACTGGGCCGAAATCGATTTCGAGATTGCCGGCCAGACCCACACCCTCCACCTCGATCTGGGTCAACAGGAAGCCCAGAAAAGCCACGGCATCTGTCGCGGCACCGAGCCCGACGTCGCCAACCTCCCCGCCGGCGAGATTTACTACGTGCCCACCGGCGCCAGCGGCGAGTTCCCCATGAAATACGAGGACGGCACCATCGGCCTCATGCACGTCGCCGATGGCCGGGTGCAACGCGCCGAACTCCTCTCCGGCAACCCCGAGACCATCAAGGCCCACAACGAGAAACTCGCCAGCGACCCCGTCACCGGCGAACTCGGCGAACTCGGCTTCGGCACCCAGATCCTGCCCGTCTCGGGCCGCGATATTCAGGACGAAAAAATCCGCGGCACCATCCATGTCGCCACCGGCCGCAGCGACCACCTTGGCGGCGCCTTGACCCCCGACAAGTTCGCCAACCACAAGAATGCCACCCACGACGATATTCTCTTCGCGCCGCACAAGACCCCCGAGATTTGCGTCACCCAGGCCCGCCTCCAGCGCAATGGCGAGATCAAGGTCATCATCGAAAACTACGAACCCTCCGCCTACGTGCAGGCCCTCATCGCCGCATAACGCCACATAACGCCGCGCCTACCCGGCGTCTGGCGCGAGGGCTACCCTAGCCAAAAAACAGGGATGATGGTTGGGGGATGATGGTTGAGAGGTTCAGAATCAACGATATCCGCTAATTGGAGAATTCACTCGTTAAGTGAGTCGGACTTTCGGCGTAAGCTGCTCATTTTTATCCCCTCAACACTCAACCATTAACCCTCAACTCCGCATTTAGCCCTAGCCCTTCTCCGCACACGAACCCGCCGCACCCTCGAATTGAATCGTGGGGTGACCAATGCCGAATTTGTGATGCAGATCCTCACCCATGCGCGCCAGCAAGGCGTCGTCGAGGGCTGGTTCGCGTTTCACCAGATGAGCGGTCAGGGCGATCTCCGTCGTGCTGAGCGGCCAGATGTGGATGTGATGGACCTCGACCACTTCCGGCAGCCCGGCAAAATACTCGCGCACCGCAGCGGGGTCCACACTCTCCGGCACGGCGTCGAGGGAGAAATTGAGTGAATCTTTGAAGAGCTCCCACGTGCTGATCAAAATCAGCAGCCCCACCCCGATGCTCACGATCGGATCGAGCCAGGCCCAGCCGCTGAACAAGATCACCGCGCCGGAAATCATCACGCCGAGCGAAACCCCGGCGTCCGCCGCCATGTGCAGAAACGCGCCGCGCACGTTGAGATCGCTTTTGCGGCCCGACATGAAAAGCAGGGCGGTCACGCCATTGACCACGATGCCGAGGCCGGCGACCCAGATTACGGTTGCACCCGCGACCTGCGGTGGTTCGCGGAAACGCTGCACGGCCTCCCAGAGAATCACCCCCACCCCGACCAAAAGCAGCAGCGCGTTGAACAACGCCGCCAGCACCGTCGCGCGCTTCCAGCCGTAGGTGCGCCGGGCGCTGGCGGCGCGCTTGGCCAGCTCACTGGCCACCCAGGCCAGGATGAGCCCCAACACATCCGACAGGTTGTGACCCGCGTCGGAAAGTAAGGCCAGCGAGTTGGAGAAAAGCCCGAAGACGACTTCGAGAACGATGAACCCGCCGTTGAGGACAATGCCAATCAGGAAAGCCCGCCCGAAATCCGCCGGGGCGTGTCCGTGGTCATGATGCTCGTGGGCCATGTCGCCAATGCGCCGTGAAAGATGCTTTGTGTCAATGGCATTGATCGACCGCCCCGTCCATGTAGGAATACCGCACCGCCATGAACCCGACCCGCGTCACATTTTTCCGCCGCCTGGGCAGCACGCTCGGCCTTTGGGCCCTCATCTTGGCCTCGGTCGTCGCGGGTTCGGACATCGGGTTTTTCCTGCTCATCCTCTTCATGGCCATGGTGGCGCTCTACGAGTATTTCCACATGGTCAAGGAACAGGGCGCGTCCGTCTTCACCCTCACCGGCATGCTCTGCGGGGCGGTTTATCTCATCGGCAGCTTTATCTACCTGCGGGCCCATGGCCCCGAGCATTCCCTCGATCTGGAAATGGGCATCCTCGTCGGTTTTCTCTTTGTCATCTTCACCCGGCAAATGTTCCGCGCCGCCGCCATCCGGCAACCCCTCGAGGCCATTGCCTACACCGTTTTCGGGCTCTTCTACATTCCCTGGCTGTTTAATTTCGTCACCAAGATCATCTACCTGGCACCCCGCGCGGAAAACGGCGACCCCACCGGGCAGTATTATGTCATCTACCTGATTTTGGTCACAAAATTCAGCGACATGGGGGCCTATGTTTTCGGCAGTCTTTTCGGACGCCACCCATTCGCCACCCACATCAGCCCGAAAAAAACCTGGGAGGGATTTTTCGGCGCGTTGCTGGCCTCCACGTTGGGAAGTTATTGGCTCTTCGCCATGATTCCCGGACACCTCCCCGCCCTGCGTTTTGAGGATGTCACCCTCCTCGGTTTGCTCCTCGGCGGCGGCGCGGTCGTCGGTGATCTGGCCGAATCCATCATCAAACGAAGCACTCACGCCAAGGATTCCAGCCATATCCTTCCCGGCATCGGCGGCACGCTGGATTTGATCGACAGCCTGCTCTTCACCGCGCCGTTAATGTATTTTTATCTCCGCATGGTGGTGGGCATCTGATGAAAAACGTCGTCGTCCTTGGCGCCACCGGCTCGATCGGCCAGAGTGCCCGCAAGGTTGCCCGCGACATTCCGGACCGCATGCACATCGTCGGGATGTCCGCTCACGCGAACGAAGAGGAACTAGCCCTCGCCGCCCGCGAATTTCCCGAAGCAAAGACAGCCCTCTCCTCCGGCCCGGAAGGCGAAAAGCGCCTGATCGAACTCGCCACCCTGCCCGAGGCCGACATGGTCCTCATCGCCATCGTCGGCACTGCCGGACTCAAGCCCGCCCTCGCGGCCATCGAGGAGGGCAAGGACATCGCCGTGGCCAGCAAGGAAATCCTCGTCATGGCGGGCCAGATCGTCATGGCCGCCGCCGCCCGCAAAGGCGTGAAAGTACTGCCGGTGGACAGCGAGCACAACGCCATCTTTCAATGCCTCGACGGCCGCGGTTCGCAGGCCGTGCAGCGCCTTATCCTCACCTGCTCCGGTGGTCCTTTCCGGCAAACCCCGCGCGAGGAACTTCCCGGCGTGACGCCCGAAAAGGCCCTCAAGCACCCGACCTGGTCCATGGGCCGCAAGATCACCATCGATTCCGCCACCCTCTTCAACAAAGGCTTGGAAATGATCGAAGCCCGCTGGCTTTTCGATGTCCCCATGGAAAAAGTCGATGTCACCATCCACCCGCAAAGCATCGTTCACTCCATGGTGGAATTCATCGACGGCTCCGTGCTGGCGCAGCTGAGCCATTCCGACATGTGCTTCCCCATCCAATACGCCGTCACCTGGCCGGAACGGGTGGCAAATTCCCTCCGTCCGCTTGATTTCGCCGCGTTGGGCAAACTGGAATTCGAAGCCCCCCGCCGCGCCGACTTCCCCGCCCTCGACCTGGCCCGCCGCGCCGGCGAAACCGGCGGCACCCTGCCCGCCACCCTCAACGCCGCCAACGAAGTCGCCGTGCAGGCCTTTCTCGACCATCGCATCGCTTTTCCGAAAATCTGGGAAACCGTCGCGCGAGTCATGGACGAAACCCCCTTCGTCGAGAATCCCGACTTGGAAGACCTTTTGCACGCCGACCACCTGGCCCGGGAAAAGGCCGCGGCATATTACAGGGATGATAGTTGAGGGTTGAGAGTTGATGGTTGAGAAGAATATCCCCTAATTGGAGGATTCACTCGTTAGGCGACTCGGACTTTCGGCCGCTCATTTTCCCCCTCTCAACACTCAACCATCAACCCTCAACTCCACTTGCCCTTTGCCCGCCAGCTTGCATCATTGCCCCCGCCATCTTGGCGTGGTAGAATCTGTTCCATGAAGTCAATGGCATACTGCGTTTACCGCGAGGATGAGTTCGTGGTTGCCCAATGTCTCAACGTGGACGTTTCGAGTTTTGGAAACTCCCGGGCGGAAGCTGTCGCCAATTTGAAGGAAGCTGTGGAACTCTACTTCGAGGGCGAATCGCCCAATGCTTACACTCCCATCAGCGAAATCGCCGTCGGTGAGGAAATGGTGAATGCCTAAACGACTAGGCTCCGTCGAAGTCATCCGTGTGCTGGTGGATCACGGTTTCTACTGGTTTGTAATTCCCACGCCGCGAAAAGCATGGAGGCTTTTGCTTCGTCAAAACCCACTTTCAAATGCCTCAGGCAGAAACTCCCGAACGGCATCGCCGATGGAATCCGAACCCGGCGCGTAGAGATCTAAAACGACGCCCGCCGCACCGAGGATGATCGCGGTGCCCAAGGCATACAGCCATGTCCTCCGCACGGCCGTGCCGAGCCAGTGTTCCTGCGACGCAATTTTCAACCGTCGGTAAAGCGCCCCGGCCAGCACCGCATCGATGAACACCTCTGCAATGAGAATCGGTGCCGCGGAAATCGCCGTGACCACCGCCGCCACCAACGCGACGATGGCCGTGACGACCAACACCGCCACCAAGGCGGGCAGACAACCGTCCCCGACATCAATCGCCGAGGTCGGATCAAGCGCGTCCCACCAACGTCCTTCCTCGCGAAAAACCGGTACCGTCTTTTTCTCGTTCCCCGGCACCACCACCTTGTCGGCATCGAACTGCGCCCTCTCCCACTCCGCCCAGAGGCGCACCAACATCAGAAACACCGCATAAGCACCCACCACCGCCAGCGGATATCGAAACGCCATCGACTCCATCCCCGCCCGCAACAACCCAAACGAAATTCCAAACCCCGTCAGCCCCGTCAAAATCAGAATCGATCCCAAAATAAACCGCGGAAAACTCCGCTGGCTGAAATAATCCTCCAACCCCGCCCGAAGCCTTTCGCGCCAACGCGGTTTACCGTCCATCGGTCCTCAGCCGTCGCAGCGACCGCAAGGCAGCCCCCGCAGCCTGCCATTGCTGAAACCACACTTTCGTCTCCGCCGCGTTCATCCCATCTGACTAGCAGAGGCAATATCCCTCACCAATTTCTTTCGAGCCTTTGCTAGCTCGGCACCCACGCAGCTCCCACAGCCCGCCTTCGGGCCGGCTACAGATTTCGCTTCCAAGAGAGCGGTTCGCGGCTTTGATGAAAGATCGAAACAATGAGAATCCCATCGCTGGATTCCCGCGTGTAGATGATCGAATAGGGGAAACGGCGCAGGCAGCAATGCCTGTAGTCACCAGCGAGCCTGCCCCAGGCATCGGGGAAACGGAGAATACGATCCGTCGCGGCATCCACCTCATCCACAAAATCCACACCCAGCCCGCGAACTTTTTCCTCGT
This sequence comes from Terrimicrobiaceae bacterium, assembly GCA_041746635.1. Lineage (GTDB taxonomy): Bacteria > Verrucomicrobiota > Verrucomicrobiia > Chthoniobacterales > Terrimicrobiaceae > CAMASH01. The sequence continues at coordinate 92,901 of JBGTGQ010000034.1, forward strand.
AATATTCCGCCGCCGCGGCGAGTTCCGAAAGCGCCGGGGTGAGGAACCGATAGGTCATTCCGCCAGCCGGGCACGGAGAGCGGCCAAAGCTTGGGGTCCGTCCACGGCATCGATTACGCCGTCGCGGAACGCCTGCACCCTTTCATCAGCTTCCCTTATCCATGCCGCCTGCAATCCCGGAGAAATTTGCGATATGCTTTGCAACAGACGTTCGACCAGCAAAGCGCGTTCGGCTTCCGGAAGAAGAAGAGCCTCCTTTTCAAGAATCGCTGCATCCATGTGCGGAGACTAACCCAATAAGAAATCCCGGTCAATCCAACCCTCGCCCCCCCTTCGTTCTCTTTGTTACCGCTTGTAAAAATCTCCCGTCGCCCGCCGCAGGCGGCGCAAGAGCGCCCTTTCGTTCTTCCGCGCCAGGTTATGCTCCCACACCCGCAAAACCCGCCAGCCCCTTGCCCGCAGGGTGCGGTTGACCAACCGGTCCCGCGCCGTGTTCGCCTCCAGCTTGCGCTCCCAAAAGGGCCGGTTTCCCACCGGCAGAGTCGAATGCTTCGGACAGGCGTGCCAAACTGCCCGCGCTGAAGCGCTGTCCTAAAATGGGAAACACTTTTGCAGAGCTTGGGAAGCAACCTCCCGTCCACAAAAACGGCCAGCTTCAGCTTGGGAAAAACAAAATCCGGCTTGCCGAAAAGTTTACTCTTCCGCCGCCAGCCCGTGATTCCCTCGGCACGAAACCGCGCCATCAGCTTTAACTCTGTGTCCTTGTTTCCACTGCTGCGGATCAGGGACATGACAGTACTGCGTTTGGCCTTGGTGAAGACGTCGGACATCCGTCTCTACTCTTCGCCGGCGAGTCGCAACACCTCGCGCAATAATTCGGGCGAGGCACGAAAGCGAGCCTGCACAAGCAATTCCTCCATCACCGGCGCAACAGCCGCGAGATGACCGTTTTGCTTTGCGCGCACAAGAATGCCAAACACTCCGATGGGAATAAGCCCGAGTTCAACCGCCAACGTCCGGCCGGACCTTTCATCCATAAGCACGGCGTCGGCCTGAATTTCCAGCGCGAGGGCAAGCGCCTCCGCCTCACCGGCATCGAGCGTCGGATGCCGGGCGATGGACGCCGGGACGGATTGCGGGTCGCGAATCACGATCCAAGCCGGCAATTGCAGCAGGGCAAAGCGTCCATCCGATGCGGACAGCCTCGCGAACTCCTTCGCCACGGCAGGCGGCACAACCACTTCACCAAAGAGCACCTCCAGCAGTTTGTCCTGCCCGACGAGGGCGAGATTGATGAGAACCGACGTATCCGCGACGACGATCACTTTCCGATCAGACGGTCGAGTGCAGCGAGATCATCGTGCAAATCATTCACACTGTAATTACGCGGGATGCCATGCTCGTCCAGCAGCCCCTGAAAACTCACCACATCCCTGCCCGTGAGACGCGCCCCTGAGACTGCGGAAACTTTCCCTTCCCGATAAAGCTCCAGCGCCAGCGCCTCACACGCCCGCCGCTCACGGTCCTCGTCCGTCGCGCCGAGCACGCCGGCTACGTCATCGGGAATGGAAATCGTCAGGATCATGGCAATACGCTAGCCGTCATCCTTGCGAGAGCAAGTCATCGCGGCCGCCTTGCCAGCCGGCAGAGTCGAATGCTTCGGACACGCGTGCCAAACTGCCCGCGCTGAAGCGCTGTCCTAAAATGGGAAACACTTTTGCAGAGCTTGGGAAGCAACCTTCCATCCACAAAGACTGCCAGCTTGAGCTTGGGAAAAACAAAATCCGGTTTGCCGAAAAGTTTGCTCTTCCTCCGCCAGCCCGTGATTCCCTCGGCGCGAAACCGCGCCATCAATTTCAATTCCGTGTCCTTGTTTCCGCTTCCTAGGATCAACGACATGACGGCGCTTCGCTTGGCTTTTGTGAAAACGTCAGCCACACGCTGTGTTAAAACATCGTCACTTCCGCTGCGGTGTGCGCGGTACAGAGGTGATCGAAGGTGGATAGATTGATTTCGTATTCCACGCGCTCGATCCCGGCGGGGAGGCCGTTCGGAAATTGCGCGGTCGTGAGGCGGGGGAAATCCGCCTGCACGACGAACAAGCTTTCCTCGACAATGCGCAGATGCACGCATGCATATTCTTCTTCGTGAGCAAGCGAATAGCCGGCTTGTGTGAGCGATGCTTCGAAGCGCGTGAGCGCGTCTGCATCTCCGGTCATCTGCCCACGGCAGCGGTCGACAAGCGATGGAAGCGTGTTCGTTGCACCAGCCTCTTCACGCAGGCGAAGGCTGAAAAAAAACAATTTGCCGTCTTCCGGCGGCAGTAGTTGATCGAGTCCGTTGATGCGGTGGATGCGCCCACGCGTCGAGGTCGTCGCCTTCACTTCCACTGAGCGGCACGGCCACTCGAAATCGTGCCTCGCCCCAGATGGCCCTCGCCAGCTCGCGACGACATCGCCCGCCGCCCGCCGGGGCAGCAGCCACACCGACAGAAACCACAGCTCCGCAAAAAGCCCAAGCTGTTCCTCACGTGAGAGCAGCGTGCGCGGGAGCTGGCCCCAAAACCGCCGCCATTTCGAGAGCACCCGTCGCACGATCTCGGCAGGAGGCTGCGCCGCTGCCGCCAGTTGCGCGGCCAATTCGCCACCGATCAAATCGAACGCAGCGTGTCCCGCTGCGTCTTCGCATTGGATGTCCAGCCGGCGAGTCGGCGGCTCGCCCTGCACGGACAGCTCGCGCGTCAGTACGCGCAGGCCGCGGCTTTGCTCATCGCGCAGTGCCTCATCGTCCGCTGCAAGCGCGATCAGCAGATGCCGACTGCCATCGGCATCGAGCGCGCATTGCAGTCGGTTCGTCACGCTTGGCGCAGCTAGACGCGCGGTCAGATTTTCGCCCGCGGGGCGCGCGGGTTCGATTTGCGCCCACACTTCTGGCGCGATGCGGCTCACTCCACCGGCCTCCAGCCCGCGGTTCCTTCCAGATATGCCTCTACCCGCTGCGGATGTCGCGACTCGGGAAAGGACAACGCCAGCGCGACCAAATCCCGTGCCCGCGGATCGGCTGCATCTTCATAAAGCGGTTCACGATTTCCGCCCGCGCGCGCTGGATCGCGCAACTCGTAACCTGATTGTTTCGAGATCGGGTAAAGCACGAGCAATCCTTCTTCCGGCGGGCGCGAATGCCGCGCCGCCCGGTTTTCAGTCTCACCCGCAGCCTGCCGCGCCTGCATTGCTACACGCGCCTCTTCGCTCAAGCCCGCCGCTTCATCCCCCGGACTCGTAACCACGCCTAGTGAATCAGTATGCCGTTGGCGTGTGCGGCTGATCTGCCGAATGCGTCCGCCGGGCACGCCCCATTGCGCTTCACCGAGCCGCCGATCCAGCGATTCACGCCCACGCACCGCCACGGTCCAACGCACCAGTTCGCCGAGTGCAGCCTGCCTCTCGATGTAGGCACAGACCAGCGGCAGTGAGACACTACGCACCTGCTCATCCATTTGGTAAGCGCGGAGAAAAGCGATGATCTCATCCGGCGTGCGCCCGGTCCATAGCGGCCCTTTCTCCGTCCAAGCTGCACCATCGAGCGCGGTAAGAAACGCTCGCGTGGCCTGGAGATTCTCCTCGGCCAACATCGCAAGGTCGTCCAGCCGGCGTAGCGGAAACTTAAATGTCTGCTCGAGCTGCCCGCTATAGCTCTGCGCGATCGTCGTCGCCGACACAAAACGGCGTTTGAGCGGACTCGTCACTTGCATCACCGGATGCTGCCAGATGCGCATCCCCACCTGATACGGCGTCAGCCCATGCTCCTCATACACGCGCAAATCTTCACGCAAGCGATACTCGACCAGCGCCAGATCGCTGAACCACCCAGTCAGCTCCGCCGTGGTGTAGATGCGCGGCAGATCATCATAGCCACCGCGAAATCCAAACCAGCGCCCCATCTGCATGAGTGTGTCGTAGTTAACGCTGCGCCGGACGAAGAAGCTGACCAGCAGCCCTTCGAGCGTCAGTCCGCGTGAGAGCCGGTTTCCGCCAATGGCAATGGCTTTCAAGTCCGGTTCGCGTTCGTAATCAAGCGCCTCACCCGTCGCGCTGTTGATCTCACGCACCTGCACGGCGTGAAAGAAACCGTTTAGATGCGGTTCAACTTCATCGAAGACGACATCACGATCCACATGCCCGGCACGCGTGACCGGTCGAAACTCATTCTCCCATCGCTGCCGTAACAGTTCGCGAATCCTGCGTTTCCTGTCGTATCGCCATTCATCTCGCAGCTCTCCAAATCGAGTTTCAATCAGACTGCGAATAGCGGCTTGGGTTGCGATCAACGGACTTGTATGCACAAGCATCGTTGCCGGTTGCTCACCCTGTCCACGTTGCGCCCGCGCCGCGCCAGCCAGCACGAAATCGAGAATCGCTTGTTCGAGAATCTCGGGAATTGTACCCTCGTGTAACGCAGCCAGGCTTTCGTCTTCAACTTCCCGAACGATGTCGATGCCGCCAACTTCATCTCCCGTTTCCGGGTCAAAGCGTCCAAAGAGTTCTTCCGCACCGAAGTAACCGTTGGGTTTGGGCAAATCGATTATGAAGTCCTTTGGATAAAGGTCGTTTCCTACCCGCGGGTCGCTCGTGTCGTGCGGGATCAAAATGTTCGCGTAAGGAGTCGCAGTGTAGGCGACGTAAGCGCATCGGCGAAACTTGTGAACGAGTTCACGAATCAGACCGTTGATTCGTGAAGGCGGCTCGTATTCCTCCGGATCGGGAAGCTCATCGTCGTCTTGGTAGCTCCCACGCGTATCGACACTCGCTTGATCGGCTTCGTCGTCGATGATGAGCACAGGGAGAGACAGCCGGAGTTCTTCCGGAGCCGCTTCGAGCCAAGCGTGCAGCCTGCGCAAGACGGCAGCATTTTTCTTCACCACCAGTAAAACGGGCTGCGAACGCTGGAGCGCTGCGTAGTTCGCATTCCCCGTCCGAAAATCACCCTGCGTCTCTTCGCTGGTGAACTGATGCCATTGGCGACCAATCGGTGGCCGGCGTACTGCGCCCGGACGGTTGTCTGCGTAGCCGACGAGTTCGCGATTCAATCGAATCTGCGTCTGGCGGCGCAAGCTGTTGTCAATGCCTGAAAGAACAATGATGAGGCAGTAACCCGCGTCGGCTGCCTTCGCGATGAGCGCCGTGAAGTTCGCGGTCTTGCCGCTTTGGACGTAGCCGAGCACCAGTCCGCGGATGTCGAATCGGTCCTGCGTCGGAGGTGCGAGTTGCCGGAGAATGCGATCGGAACTGTCATCGAGAGATCGAAGTTGCAAGCCGTCCCAACCTTTCCCGAGGAGGTAAGTTCGTAGAGCCGGCCAGTAATGCCAGTCTGCACGGTCTAACGGGGCTAGCCAGTCGGCGCGATCCGGGTCGGCAACGATTGATCGCACAGGAATCAGCGTTTGGTTTTCCTCACGCGCCAACTCCGAACGAATAAACTCGCGATGGTCAGCGGGAATTAACGGGTTGGAAAGGACGGCTTCAATCGGGAAACCGAGATCAAGAAGCGTGCGCGCAGTTCGAAGAGCTTGTAGTTCAGGAAGCATGGCAAACTCAGGAGTTGTTGAGTTGATCTCGAACGCGCAACACGACGGTTTGTATCACTGGCTTTTCTTTGTTCGTCGCCGCCGTTTCGAGTTCCCTAGCCAATTCTTCGAATGACCAAAGGCGTGCAGCTGCCTGCTTCGCGTAAGAAACTCCATTTCTAGAGGTCGCCCCAACTGGCTCTGGAGTTGGCTGTGCTCCACGAGTAGCAGCCCCGGAGTTGTCGCCACCACCGCCACCTTTTTTATTGGATGCGTTTCGATATGTCTTATCTGCAATGCGGAGCACCGGCCCGATTGCTTTCTCCACAGCGTCGCGAAGCGTTTGCGGAAGTTGCACTCGCATCTTCGCCACATTGATCTTGAAGGCCTCGTCGAGTTTCGGCGGAAAACTCATTGCAACGCGTGCGAGCTTTAAGTGCTCATCGATTGTTCGCAGATTCGACCAACCGCCACTCTGAATCATTCTCCCGGAGCGGTAGATATAGAAGCCCTGCTGACGGTTCCATTTTTGAGGGCCACTCGCTTTTCCGTGTGCAATCGGGGAACTGAACCTGTCTTGGTGGGGAAGAACGAAGGGTTCGATCAACACCTCCCCGAGAACAACGCCATCCTGTTCGACTGGAAGGGTAACTGTTTGAAGCTGCTGCGTGTGCTGCTCGCCGCGAGCATACGGATCCCATGGTTCGACTACATTACCATTCACCAAAATCTTCAATCGCCGCGATCTCGCCTCTCCCGTGAGAAACCGATGAAACACCATGCCAAGGTGCTCTTCCAATTCGCGACACATAGACAACAGTCGCTTTCTAGCAAACTCGCCGTAGGGATGCTTAAAGCCAAGGATACGATCTAGTCGTTGCCAAAGAACAACCGTCCCAACGGTCTCTTTAAGCGGTTCGCGAATCGCGGGGCCAAGGCCGTTTCGGTCGATCGGAAGAATTTCCCAGCGGTTCGTCTTTTCAATGTGGTCAAGATCCCAGCAAAATGCAGCAATGTCGGCTCGATCCTTGTTCACGCGGCTTGCAACGGAAAGCCGTTGGCATTGGCTCATTGACGCGGTTTTCAACCCAAGACCGAACTTACCGAGGTCGTCGTTCTCGTAGTCACGCTCCGCCCCATATCGCATCGCCTCCCTCAACTTAGCCGTCGCCATTCCTCTTCCGTTATCTGCGATGCGCACCCATGAGTCGTCGCCATCGAATTCAATATCCACAGCAACCAAGGTCGCCTTTGCTTCGACCGAGTTGTCAATCAAGTCGGCAACTGCCGCAGCAAAGTCGTAACCCATATCGCGGAGCGACCGAATAAGTCGGCGCGCGGAGGGGATAAGTTCGTGCGCTTTTGCGGCCATGTTACTCCTCCCTCCATTCAAGAAGGCCAGCTCGCTGCGCGTCCACGCAGTAGAAGTCACTCTCGCTTAACTCTCCTTTTTCGTAGCGGCGCCACGCCTCACGGCCAATAAGTTCCAGCGCAACGGGCCAGCCACTGCGTGCATAGCGGTCACGCCAACCCCGCGCGTCAGGTGTGGGAGCAACCATTTCGAGTACATCGTCGCCGTGGTCAAGCGCGTTATCGGGGTGAAGCTCGGGATAGAGCCAAATGAGCGCGTGCCAACCGCGAAGGAACTGCGACGCAGGCAGTAGGCGCAGTTCCCGTTGTGTAACACGAGAGAGGGGCAGGAGCCTCTGAACGGCATCGCTTATGTCGGCAGGGAAATCTGCGGGTGGCAGACTGGGTGTTTTTCCGCTTGTCGCTCGACTTTGCATTAACGGATGCACGGAACGCACCGAGCGATCCGTAGCCGCAAGGAAATCTCGCACTTCATCCCCAACGGCTTCCGCCACAAGGGGCGGAACAGCATTTCCTATGATGCGGAACTGATGCGTACGCGCGACAGGAAAGCTGAACCAGTCCGGGAAACTCTGGATGCGTGCAGCTTCGCGCGGGGTGAGAGAACGATTTTGAGTAGGATGAATGAATCCTAGGCCGTCCTTGCTGAGATGCGCGACGATAGTGGAACAAAGGCCCTCGCGATGCTGGCGCTTGTAGCGATCCTCGAAGCAAGTGCGTTTGTAGGTGAACTCCAACCTTTCTCCGCGGGCCTCGGCCTCGCCGCTGTGCTCGCCCTCTCGTATGCGGGCGAAATCGCGTAAGTCTTGATCATTGTGTGGTCGAGCGCGGTGTGCAGTAAGTTTCGAAGCACGGGAAATTTCGAGAACCTTTTCCAAATAATGCCGCGCCGCTTCACCGCGATGAGAAAGATGTGAGGTCCGGCGGGTAAGGTCGTAGTCCAGTTCATCGGCCCCGCTACCAGCGGATAGTGGCGGGAGGTCGCCAATGGCGTCCCATAGCTTCGGCTCAAAGCACGCTCCTATACGAGCGGCGGGCCGGAGTTCACCAGGAAAGTAACCCGGAACGTCGTCACGGGTTCCAATTATGAGCTGGCGGCGGCGTTTTTGCGGGACGCCGAGCTTCCAAGCTTCTTCGACCTGCGCGTGGACACGATAGCCAAGAGCACGGGCTTCGGATTGAACAAGCGTGAAGAACTTTCCTTTCGCCGCACTCTGGATGCCGAGCACATTTTCCATCACGAAAACGCGCGGTCTGAAGGCATCAACGTACTCGAGAAAGGCACGGAACAAATAGCGGCGTTTATCACGGCGGACACGCGAGCCGTGATTTGCGGCATCAACTTGGCGCACGTTAGAGAACCCCTGACACGGCGGTCCTCCAATAATCACATCGATTTCCTTCACGCCGAGCTTTGCGCTGAGCTTCGCTGGAGTAAAAGTCGTCAGGTCTTTATGTAGGGCAACAATATCTTTCGAAAAGTTCGCTTTGAATGTCTGTATAGCTTCTTCGTTAAAATCGACTGCAGCTAGGCATCTAAAGCCAGCCCTTATGAGTCCAAGACTGAATCCACCGCATCCACAGAACAGATCGATAAATGTTGGTTCTCGGTTCATGAGCCGATCCCCTCACATAGCTCTGAAACAGTGACGCCAAGCGCATTTGCAATGCACAGCACGGTCTTGATCCCAGGGTTGCGCACCCCGCGTTCAATCCCGCTGACGTACGTGCGGTCGAGGTCCGCTTTTTCAGCAAGTTTATCTTGGGAAAACCCTTTGGCGGCCCGAATGCGGGCAACGTTGAGTCCGAAAGTTGAGAGGGTCCGGTCTTTGGCGGGCATCACAGGCATCATGTGCCCAAGGATGCCGTGCGGTCTGCGGACTATCGGCTACATTGTGGACAAAACGATTGCCACGCTTCGCAGTCAATCCATTGCCCTTCTGTTCGCAAAAAGCTGACGTGCGCCAAATGGCTTGAGCAAAGGCGCGGGGGAGAGGAACTAGGCGGCAACGACTTCGACGCGCGGAGAAAACCCGATGCGGTGGAGAAGGTCCTCGCAATCCTCCCAAGCGAGGCCAAAGGCCCGCACGTCGGCGACGCCAAGGCGGGCCACCACGGAGGAAAGCGTTTTTGCGTCGTGTTCCGGAAGCTCCGCGTCCATCACGGCGCTCTCGGCCCAGTCCACCAACTGCGCCAGGCTGATCTCATGATGGAGATAGGCGGCGATTTTGTCCGCCACGGCCTGTTTGGTGATCGTCATGGGCGGAGATCACAACCGCCGCGGGTCGAGGGGCTCGTCGGCTTCGCGGAGGAAGGCATCCAGGCCGGGACGCGGGCCCGAAGCGGCCAGCAAGTTTTCCCAGCGGTCGTCATCCTGCCGGGCAAGAAGAAAGCGGGCGAAGTCCATGACTTCCGAGCGCTTCTCCACTGGCAGGGCTTCACAGACCGGAATAATTTCCTCCGTGACCATACTCATGCTTTTCCCGATAGCAGCAAAAGGGGCTGCGCTCAAGTCGGGAGGGCGGAAGCATCCGTCTCGGATGTGATTAATACCAAGGAGGTTTCTGTAGCCACAAGGAACACAAAGATCTCAAAAACGGATTGGCCTTCTTGGTAGATCGTCACGCCTCTTTGTGCTCTTTGCGTTCTTTGGAAAGCCTGGCCGTCGCTGTGCGTCCGTTGCAGGTGGCCAAACAATCATCGACGGTTTTGACGAAGCAAAACCCTCCAGAGCCGTCCATTTCCCATCCGGGTTTATCCGTGTCATTTGATTCGCTTTGCTCACCCCTACAGGGCTGTCTTCGACAGTCTGTCTCGCTCCGCTCGGCTGCGGTCAGTTTTTCGCTCTTCTGTTTTCGCGGGAAAAGTGGGCTCTGACGACGCAGAGCCCTCCATGGCGCGCGGAGAGAGGAATTAGGCGGCGATTTTGTCCGGGCCGGCCTGTTTGGTGATCGTCATGGGTGGCGGGCGACAATTTCTGGTGGCCTTTATCCACCGGGAATTTTTCATGAATTTCAACCAACTCGCCCTCTTCATCGTAAATTCCTGCCAGAACCTCAGCGTCGCCTCTCTTGCGTCGACCCTGCCGGAGGCAGCCTGTAAGGAACGAACGCCGGGGGCGGTGAGAGAGGCATCCGCAGCAACGGCCAGGCCTTCAACAGGGAGCAGGGACTTTTTTTCTATTTTGTCCCGGGACTGGACGCGGTAGGCTTTGCGCATGTCCACAGTGCAGGAAATCGAACAGGCGGTGCAAGTGCTGCCGGAAACCGATCTGGAGCAAGTCCTCCTGGCCGTTTTGCGACGCGCCCGGGAGACGGGGACGCCGTTGGAACCGCGCCGTTTCTCCGATGAGCAAATTGCCGGGTGGGGGGCCGACGATGAGCAGGGCATGGCGGCCTTCCGCGCCATGGAGTGAGGATTTTCCTTGATAGCTCGGTGCTGCTGGCCGCCTGCCGGTCCTCCACCGGAGCCTCTCGCCACGTCTGCGACCAGGGCGGAGGCCAAGGGTGGGCATTACTGGTTTCTCCCTACGTGGCGGTCGAGGTGCTGCGAAACCTGGACGGCCGCCCGGCAGGCTGGCGGGTATATTGGCAGGAACTCCGACCGGGCCTGACCCTCGTTCAGGATGTGCTGACGATCTCGAACCCGGTGGTTTTCTCCGCCGCGAAGGACAAGCCGATTTTATTCAGCGCGTATGCTTCCGCGGATATTCTGCTGACGCTGGACAGCAAAGATTTCGGACATCTGCTGAAAAAGGAGTTCTATGGCCTGCGGGTGTTGAAACCCGCGGATTTTTTGATCGAGCGGCGGAGTTTGGGGGAAATCTAGAAGCTTACGGCCTCGCGATCGAGCTATGTGATGAACAGGCCGCAGGCCTCCTGCACAAACCGAGCGAGCAGAGGCGAGGAGCTAAGCGGCAACGACTTCGACGCGCGGGGAGAACCCAACGAGATGGAGAACCTCCTCGCAATCCTCCCAAGCGAGGCCAAAGGCCACCACGGAGGAAAGCGTTTTTGCGTCGTGTTCCGGAAACTCCGCGTCCATCATGGCGCTCTCGTCCCAGTCCACCAACTGCCCCAGGATGATCTCATGGTGGAGACAGGCGGCGATTTTATCCGCCACGGCCTGTTTGGCGATCATCACGGGAGGAATCGTGCAATTTCTGGTAGCCTTTATCGGGGAGATTTCACGAGGATTGCCAGACTTCCCATCTTCGCGTATTCATGACCATGCCTGTTGCGACATCGACCTTGCTCGATTTGGGGATTTATTCCGTTCCGGAGGCCGCGCGCCTGACGGGCGTTTCCACGTCGCGCATCCGGCGATGGTTGTGTGGCTATCGGTTCAAATCGCACGGACGGCGGTATGCCACCGGCGCATTGTGGCAGGGCCAAATCGATCCGATCGAAGGCAAGCTTGCCCTTGGCTTTTTGGATTTGATGGAAGTGCGTTTCGTGGACGCATTTTTGCAACGCGGAATTTCGTGGCCGACGATTCACAAGGCCCGGGAGAAGGCCATGGAGCATTTCCCGGGAGCCAGCCATCCCTTCTGCACGGAGCGGTTTCTTACGGATGGCCGCGGGTTGCTGGTGGAAGTGCAGGAGGAAACCGGCGAGCAGGCACTGCTTGATATTACGAAGGATCAGAAAGTCTTCGACGCGCTGGTCCGGCCCTTCGCACGAGAACTGGAATTTGGACCCGGCGATATCCTCGAACGTTGGTGGCCGATGGGTCGGGAACGACGGGTGGCCCTCGACCCATGCCGAAACTTTGGGCAGCCTTCTTTGTTTGCTGAAGGAGTGTCCACCCAGGTGATCGCCCGAAGCGTCAAAGCAAACGAGGGTTCGATCGCCAGTGTGGCGGAATGGTATGAAATTCCCATCGAAGCGGTGCGGGATGCCGTGGAGTTTGAAGAGCATCTGCTCGCAGCGTGAGATTCTTCTTCGATAACAATCTCGCGCCGAGGCTGGCCCATGGACTGCACATCTTCGCGTCTCCTGAGCACGATATAATTCACCTCAAGGATCAGTTCGCCGCCAATACGCCGGATACCCTGTGGATGAGCCAACTCGCGGGAGAGTTTGAGTGGGTAATCATCACGGCCGACTGGCGCATCAGCAAAAATCCCCACGAGATTGCCGCCTGGCAACAAGCAGGGCATACCATCTTTTTCCTGAAACCCGGATGGCTCGATCTGGGTTTTTGGGAACAGGCATGGAAATTCACAAAATGCTTTCCGGATATCGTAAAACAGGCCGGTAAAGCACGGAAAGGCGAGGGCTACGCCGTTAATACCAACGGGAAAATCCTGGATTAACCACCCGCTCAGGCAGGGCGGGGAGACCTTGGCTGGTCTACACCGGAACGTCTGTCAGCCACTGGGGCTTCTTTTCCGTGCCATCGAAGTATTCGCGGGATTTGTAGCGTTCGTATTCCCCTCCGGGGCCAGAGGCTGCGTCTTGGCCAGCAGGGCAGAAACTTGCGCGGTGTCCATGGGCCGGAAGCTCTTGGCGGCCACGATGGCCTGATCGAGGGTTTCCATGGAATCGCAGCCGGTGATTGCCACCGAGGTGGGGAGATTACTAGCATAGCGGACATTCCGGTTTTTAGCGCTTTTTGCGTTCGTTGCGTGAGGCTATTTTTCGGCGCAGAGCCCTCCATGACCCCGCCCGGCCTAGGCGCGTTTCAACCAATCAATTTCGATTTCCTTTTCCAGGGCTTTGAACTCCGGGTCACCAGTGACGAGTTCGACTTTTTTTAGCTTCGTCAGCGCAGCAGCAAAGGCATCAGCTAGGCTTATCTTGAAGCGGGCTTTGAAATCAGCGGCGAGATCGGCGAGAATGCGATCCACGGGATGTAATTCAATCGGCAGCACGGGCAGTTCCCGCTCAATTTCCTCCCAACGCTCCGCGCCGTCCTTGCGAATCGTCATGTATTTGACTTCGGCATAATTGACCAAGGACATGTGGAGCGGCTGGTCGCGCTCCCCGGCCCGCTCCAACAGGGCGGCCACTTTTTCCTCCCCGGGCTCGCCCCGCAGGAAGGCCATCAAGGCAAAGCTATCGAGAACCGGTGATGCGGGCATATTTCGCCTCTTCGAGAGCTATTTCCTCAGCCTTGTGCTCCGTCCATTCCTCGCTGAACGGTTTGTCCCCGGGCTTCCGCTTCAGGATGCCTCGCAACCGGGCGATGGCATGCTTCGTGACGGGTTTGAGAAGAATGCCCTGCTCGGTGGATTGAACGACACACTTCGTGCCATCCTCGATATGAAATTCCTTCCGCAGCCAGTTCGGAATCACCACTTGTCCCCGGGTGGTGAATCGAACGGAATCAGTCTTTAATGTCGTTCTCACTGGAGAAAATCTGATTTATAGAGAATAGTCCGTCAATAGTAAAAAAGTCCGTAATTCGTTTGTTCGGAGTTGGCTGTAGCCACAAAGAACACAAAGATCTCAAAAACGGATTGGCCCCCTTGTGCTCTTTCCGTTCGTGCAAAGCCTGGCCGTCGCTGTGCGTCCGTTGCAGGGCGGCCAAATAATCAGCGACGGATTTGACGAAGCAAATCCCTCCAGAGCCGTCCCTTTTCCATCCTCGTTGATCCGTTTTCACGGAAAAGTGGGCTCTGACGACGCAAGGCCCTCCATCCTATTTCAATCTGTGAAAATCGGTGTCGATCTGTGGACCAAAATTCTGCTCGGAACAACGGGCAAGCCATCAGATCGCGGCCGGTTTCAAATGGGGCAGGGTGTCCTCGCGGTCGCGGGGGAGTTCGGTTTCTTTTTTGGCGTGGTTGCGGGCGATGACCATGTAGATGGCGGGCACGACGAAGAGGGTGAAGGCGGTGCCGATGATCATGCCCGATACCAATACGATGCCGATGCTGTTACGGGCGGCGGCGCCGGGTCCGCTGGCGAAGATGAGCGGGGTGTGGCCGAAGACGGTCGCGGCGGTGGTCATGAGGATGGGCCGCAGGCGGGTGGCGGAGGCTTGGATGATGGCGCGCATTTTGTCGATGCCGCTTTCCTGGAGCTGATTGGCGAATTCCACGATGAGGATGCCGTTTTTGGAAACGAGACCGACCAGAGTGATGAGGCCGACCTGGCTGTAGATATTGAGCGAGGTGAAACCGACGAAGGTGAACATGAGGGCTCCGGTGAGGGCGAGGGGCACGGAGCCGAGCAGGATGATGAAGGGATCGCGAAAGCTTTCGAACTGCGCGGCCAAAACGAGGAAGATGAGCACGGCGGAAAGCATCATGGTGGTGACGAGGGTGTTGCCTTCAGTGCGCAACTGACGGGATTCGCCGGCGTAGTCGATGCTGAACCCGGGAGGCATGATTTTGCGTGCCTCGTCCTCGAGCACCCGCAGGGCCATGTCCTTGGAAACCCCGGGCGGGATCGCGCCCTGAATGGTGGCGGAGTTGAGCTGCTGGAAACGCTTGAGTTCGCGGGCCACGACGGAGTTTTTCAGCGTGGCAAAGGTGGAGAGCTGCACCATGCGGCCATCGGGTCCGCTGACGTAAATGTTTTTGAGCTGATCGGCGTTGAGGCGTTCAGCGCGCTTGATTTGGGGGATCACCTTGTAGCTGCGGCCGGAGGTGTTGAAGCGGTTCACGTAGTTGCCGCCGAGCAGGGCACCAAGGTCGGCGCCGACGCGCTGAAGGTTGAGGCCTTGGGCGGCAACCTTGTCGCGGTCGAAGATGATTTCGGTCTGCGGCTGGTCGTATTTCAGATCCGTGTCGGCAAACATGAAGAGTCCGCTTTCAAAGGCCTTGGCCACGAGTTTGTTGGCCACATCGAGGAGTTCCTGCGGTTCGGCGGTGGAGGCGATGACGATCTCGATGGGGAAATTGCTGCCGCCGGGCAAGGGCGCGGGGGTGATGGGAATGACCTGCAGGCCGGCGATGGCACCGGTCTTGGGGAAGAGGTCTTCTTGAATTTGCGCCGTGGTGCGGGAGCGTTCGTTCCAGGGTTTGGTCACGAGACCGCCGAAGCCGCCGGCGGCGGAGTTGATCTGAAAAGTGTTGGCCACCTCGGGCGCGGACATGAAGGCTTTGTTGATTTCGTCGGTGAAGAGGGAAACCTGATCCAGAGTGGCATTGGCGGGGGCTTGCACGATGCCGAAGAGAAAACCCTGATCCTCGTTGGGCGCGAGTTCGTTGACCGAAAACATCGAGAGCGGATAGATGAGCAAGGCCAGAAGGGCGGCGAAGATGATGACCGGCACGCGGTTGGACACCGTGGTCTCCAACGCGCGCGAATAGACGCAGCGGAGCCACTCGAAGCGGCGGTTGATCCAGCCGGCGTAACCTTTTTCGGCGTCACCGGGGCGGAGCATTTTCGACGCCATCATGGGAGACAGCGTGAGGGCCACGATGCCGGAGACGATGACCGCGCCGGCCAGAGTGAAGGCAAATTCCCGGAAGAGCGCGCCGGTGAGACCCCCCTGGATGCCGATGGGCGTATAGACGGCCGCCAGCGTGATCGTCATGGATATGATGGGCCCCACCAGTTCGCGTGCGCCCATGATGGCAGCATCGAAAGGCGTCTGGCCCTCCTGCAAATGACGCTCGACGTTTTCCACCACCACGATGGCGTCGTCCACCACCAGACCGACCGCCAGCACGATGGCGAGGAGGGTGAGGAGGTTGATGGTGAAGCCCGCGGCCATCATGAGAAACACCGCGCCGATGAGCGAAATGGGAATGGCCAGCACGGGAATGATAACCGAGCGCAGCGAACCCATGAAAAGAAAGATCACCACGATGACGATGAGGAGAGTTTCCATCAGGGTCTTGAGCACGTCGTGAATGGCGCTGTCGATATAGACGGTCGAATCGTAGGCCACGCTGGCATTCATGCCGGAGGGCAGGCGGCTCTGGATCTCGGGCAGGGCGTTGCGAATATCCCGCACCACATCAAGCGTGTTGGCAGTGGGCAGCGGCCACACGCCCATAAAGGTCGCTTTTTGTCCGCTGAAACGCACGTCTTCCTCGTAGGATTCGGCGCCGAGGTTGATGTCGGCCACATCTCCAAGGCGGACGATGGCACCGTTGCTTTGGCGGATGACCAGTTGCTGAAATTCGTCCACCGTTTTCAGGTCGGTGTTGGCGATGAGGTTCACCGCGATCATCGTGCCCTTGGTGCGGCCGATGGCGGCGAGGTAGTTGTTCGATTGCAGGGCGGCCAACACCTCGGTGGGGGTGAGATTAAGCGAAGCCAGCTTGTCGGGCTTGAGCCAGATGCGCATGGCAAACGTGCGGGCACCCAGAATATCCGCGCGCTGCACGCCGTTGATGGCGGAGAGCTTGGGTTGCACGACGCGGGTGAGGTAGTCGGTGATCTGGTTTTGATCGAGGTCCTTGGAATAAAAACTCAAATAAATCGCGGCGAACTCGGAGTCCTTCGATTCCACTTCGATCACCGGGGCCTCGGCCTCGGGCGGCAGGTCGTTGCGCACTTGCGCGACCTTGGCCTGGATCTGGGTGAGGGCGGCGTTGGTGTCGAAGTTCAGCTTCAAGCGCACCGTGATGGTGCTGAGTCCCTGCGCGCTCGACGACTGCATGTAATCAATGCCGTCCGCGCTGGCGATGACGCGCTCCAGTGGCGTGGTGATGTAACCGCGCACAAGGTCGGCATTCGCGCCGATGTAGGCGGTCCTGATCGTGACCTGGGCGATGTCGCTGCGCGGGTACTGCCGCACGCTGAGGGTGCTGATGGACACCAGCCCGGCCAGCAAAATCAAAATGTTGACGACCAGCGCGAGGATCGGGCGCTTAATGAAAAGATCGGTGATTTTCATGACGGGTTGGTCCTTGGTCCTTGGTCAATCGGTCATTCGGCCTTCGCGCAGCGTCAGGTGTCCTCCGGGGTCGGGGCCTCGCTATTTTCGGGCAGGATGCTGTTGTTCACCTGGATGGCGGCGCCCTGGCGGAGTTTGAAAACGCCCGAGGTGACCACTTCCTCGCCAGGTTTTATGCCGGAGACAACGGCCACCCGGTCGCCGCGGGTTTCCCCGAGTTTTACGATTTGCTGGCGGACCCCTTTGTAAGAAACACCCTTGGGGTCGGTCATCTCTTCGATGATGTAAACCGTATCGCCGTAGGGGGCGTATTGGATGGCCGTGGAAGGGAGCACAACGTGGCGCGACGGCTTGTCCCGCGGCACCTCGGCATTGACAAACATGCCGGGGCGAAGCTGGCCTTTGGGATTGGCCAGGGTGGCCTGCACCCGGACGTTGCGGGTGGCCTCATCGACCACGGAATCGACCGCGTTGACCTTGCCCTCGAATTTCACATCAGGAAGACCGTCCGCCTTCACCTTCACGGTCTGGCCGGCGGCGATTTCGCCCAGGTTTTGCTGGGGCAGATAAAAATTCACGTAGATTGGATCCAGCGCCTGCAGCGGTGCGATGGCGGAACCGCTCTGCAAATATTGGCCCAGGTTGACCGCGCGAATGCCCAACATGCCGGAGAAGGGGGCGCGGATGGTTTTCTTGTCGGTCATGGCTTTCATTTCCAGCACGCGGGCGGTGGCTTGATCGAATTCCGCCTGCGCGGTGTCGAGTTCGGATTGGGCGCTGACCCTGCTTTTAATAAGGTTTTGCTGACGCTGAAGATTGAGCGCGGCGAGTTTCTGCTGGGCGGCGGCGGAACGGAGCTGGGCTTCCTCTTGGCTGACATCGAGCTGCACGAGCAAATCGCCCTGTTTAACCATCTGCCCGGATTCGAAATTGATTTTTGTCACAATGCCTGGCTGATCGGTGCTCACGGTCACGCCCTGCACGGGGGCAGTGGAGCCAATGGCCCGGAGCGCCGGGATCCAATCCTCCTCCGCCGCCACCTGGGACGTGACCGACTCGAAACGCATGGGCATGTTGGCAAATCCGGCATTGGCGGCTTGAATTTGGAAATATTTGACGCTGCCAAGGATGACCCAGAGCGCAATGGCGGCCCCGATGGCGATGGCGATGAGAGTGATTTTTTTCATGACGGGATCGCGTGAGAGCCGTTGCGGCCGAAGGGCTGGGCGGCGGCGAAGGCTTGTTGGGTTTTATGCAGGAGTTTGACCAGCTGTTTGCGTTCAGGGGAGGAAAGCGCGGAGAGGATGCCCTGGCTCCATTCCATGAGCAGAGGTTGAACCTTGCGGAGAAGAACTCCCCCCTTGGCGGTAATCTTGACATTGGAGGCCCGGCGGTCGTGGGGATCGGGTGCCCGGGCAATGAGGCCGGCCTTTTCCATGGTGTCGAGCAAACCGGTAATGGTGGCGCGGCTCACTTTGGCGCGTTCGGCCAGTTCGGAGGAACGGAAGCTGCCGTTCTCCGCGCTGTCCAGCAGGACCAGAACGATCAAGCGCGCCTGATTGAGGCCGTGCCGGGCCAGAAATTCCCCCTCGCTCCGTGAGACGACATCGCCGGTGTGCAGGATGTTGAGAAACAACTCGCAGATGGTCGGGTCCGCCCCGGGCACGCGGGACGAGGCCGCTTGCAGGCATTCGTAACGCGGAACTTCCTTTAACAACAAAAATGGCATAGCCCGGCAAAATAAGGCGGCTAACTATTAAGTCAACAAATAATAAGGCGGCTGATTATATCGGCGCCGGGGGGAGGACGCGAAACGGAGTAAGCCGAAATCGTAATTTGGGCAGGGATGGCCAGCCATCCCCACCCTGTTTTCCATCGCCCCTTCCGGATCAGGGCTTCAATTCCTCACCCGTGATGGCGTTGGTGATGACGAATTTTTCGTGGTGGAAGGTGAGGTCCGAGCGGAAGCTGAGGCGGCCGGCATAGCGGCGTTCGATATCGACCAGATGTTCCTCGTCTTCCGTGCGCAGGCGGGCCAGGAGGTCGGGACTCACCACGACTTTGATCTCGTGGACGGTGTCCTGGTGTCTGCGCATGATGGAATGCAGGGTGCGTTGGAGTTCGACGCTCATGGTCATCGGGCTCTTGATCACGCCCTTGCCCTGGCAGTGGGGGCAGGAGACAAATTGGGTGCTGGCCAGACTTTCGGCCGCGCGCTGGCGGGTCATTTCCAAAAGCCCGAGGGACGAAATGGGCAACACGTGGGTGCGGGCCTTGTCGCGCTTGAGGCGGTCCTTCACCCGCTGATAAACAGCTTGTTGATCGCGGCGGCCCTTCATGTCGATGAAGTCGCCGATGATGATGCCGCCGATGTTGCGCAGGCGGACTTGGCGGCAGATTTCGTCCGCGGCCTCGAGGTTGGTCTGGAGAATGGTTTTTTCCATGTCCCGCGAACCCTTGTTGCGCCCGGTGTTGACGTCGATGGCGATGAGGGCCTCGGTTTCGTCAATGACGATGTAGCCGCCGCAGGGCAGCCAGACCTGCCGGTGGAAGGCGGCATCGATCTGCGACTGCACGCCAAAGCAATCGAAGATGGGCTGGGCTCCGGTGTAATGCTGGATGCGTTTTTTGGCGCGTTTCGAAATCTGGCCGACCAGCTCCTGCATCTGCTCGCAGGCCTTCGCGTCGTCCACCATGACCGAGTCCACCTCGTCGGTGAGAAAATCGCGGACGGTCCGTTCGATCAGGCCGGGCTCCATGAAGAGGCAGGCCGGGGCGGGTTTTTCTTCCAGACCCTTCTGGATGTCGGCCCATTGCTCGAGGAGCAGGCTCAGGTCGCGGACAAAATAGCGGGCCCGTTGGCCCTGTCCCACGGTGCGAATAATGACGCCCATGTTATCGGGAATCTCGAGTTCGCGCAGGATGGTGCGCAGGCGCTCGCGCTCCTTGGGATCATCGATCTTGCGCGAGACACCGCACTGATCGTTGAAGGGCATGAGCACGAGATAACGGCCGGCTAGGCTGATGTCGGTGGTGATGCGGGGGCCCTTGTTGCCCATCGGCCCCTTTTTGACCTGAACGAGAATATCGGAACCGACCGGATAGATGTTCGGTACATCCTTATGGGTGATCTTCGGCCCGCCTTTTTTCTTGGGGGCGCCGTTGCCGCGGGTGACGGCCTCGATGCCGCTGTCGAGCGCGGCGGGGATGGCGTCCCAAAATTGCAGGAAGGCATTTTTCTCAAAGCCGATGTCGATGAACATCGCCTTGATGCCCTGCTCGATGTTGCGGACCTTGCCCTTGTAAATGGCGCCGACAATATTGCGGTCGGAGTCGCGTTCGGTGGTGTATTCCTCGAGGCGGTTGTTCTCAAGCAAGGCGACGCGCGTCTCGAGGCGCTCGCTGCTGACGATCAGTTTGATCCCGGTGCTTTTTTTGCCGAGTCCTAAAATTTTTTTTACAGTTTCTATCATGGAAATGCAGGGGTTGTCCTCCGGTTGGGGAGGGGGATTGATGGTGATTGGCCGGGTTCATCGCCGTCCGGAGGCGGGAGCCTTGGGTTTTTCTTTTTTCTCTTTGTTGCCACCCCGGAAAATGTTGAAGAATTTGTCGATGGCGGAGGGTTTTCGTTCCTTGTTTTTCACGCGTCCGCCGGCATCGGCATCATCGCGAACATTGGGGGCGGCGGGTTTGTTTTCCTGGCTGTTGCGGGAGGAATCACCATCGCCGCCGGTCTCCTCGTCGTCGGCGATCTTGGTGGCGGCGGGAATCTCCCGCTCGAAATCCACGCTCTCGACAAACTTGAAATTCCCCGGCGCCGGATCCAGCCAAGCCATCTCAAAGGGTTTCTTTTCCTCGCCTTCGGCCGGTGGTTTGTTCAAGGCGAAGGTTTTTTCCAGGATTTCCGCCGCGATCGGAGCGGAGACCCCGCCGCCGGATTTAGCCCCTTGCACGATGATGCAAACCGCGTATTTCGGCGCGTCGTAAGGGGCGAAGGAAATAAACCAGGTGTGGTTGTCCTTCACGCCGCTGCGCCAAAATTGGGCCGTGCCGGTTTTTCCGGCGACAGTGATATCCTTGATGCGCGCCTTGCCGGCGGTTCCGCCGCCTTCATTGACCACTTTGTTCATGCCGAGACGGACTTTCTCGATTTGCTCCACCGTGAGGCCGCCCTCGGAAACCAAGTTGGCGCGCACTTTCGAGGGCTCTTGCAACAACACTGTGCCGTCCTGCGAAACCACCTTGTCCACCATGCGGGGGGCATAGCAGGTTCCTCCATTGGCCACGGCGGCGGTGACCATGGCCATTTGCAGCGGCGAGGCCAGGACGTCGCCCTGGCCGATGGAAGTGTTGGCCGTGAAGCCGGAGGTCCAACGGGCTTGGGGATTGATCGCGGCCAGCCATTCCGGGCCGGGCAGCACGCCGGGAGCCTCGCCGGAGAGGGGAATGCCGGATTTCTGGCCGAGGCCGAGGAAGTTGCCCATGGCAACGATCTGGTCGATGCCCGCGGCGTTGCCGTATTGATAGAAAAAGGCGTTGCAGGAGACCTTGATCGCATTGGCAAGATTCATGCCGCCATGGGTGCCGCCCTTGTCCGCGATCCAGCATCGCATGAATTTGTTGCCGTAGGTGACTCCGCCGGAACAGTGGAAGGAGCGGTCCCCGATTCCCTTGCGCAATCCGGCGAGGGCGATGGGAATTTTGTAGGTTGAACCGGGCGCATAGGCACTGATGGCGCGGTTGAGCAAGGGATTGGTTTCGTCTTTGTTCAACTCGTTCCAGTCCTTCGCCGCAATGGAGGGAATGAATTTGTTGGGATCGTAAGATGGCACGGAAGCCATGGCGAGAATGTCGCCATTGTTGGGATCGACCACGACGGCGGCACCGCGGCCGACGGCGCGCAAAGCCTGCTCGGCAATGTATTGAATACGCGCGTCGATGGTGAGGTAAACATTCGCGCCCTGCTTGGGTTCGGTGATGCCGCTTTCGCCCTCGATCACACCCTTGACATTGCGCTGGAGCATGCGCACGCCCGGCGTGCCCTTAAGGTAATCGTTGAGGTAAAGTTCGATCTGCGCCTTTCCCTCCATGTCGGGATCGTAGAAATCGAATTTTTTGATGTCCGGCAGCTTGTCCAGATCGTTGGGCATGCCGACATAGCCGAGAAAATGCGCGCCGAGTGCGCCATAGACGTACTGCCGGACGGGTTTGGCTGTCACCTTCACGCCGGGCAGGCCAAGGTTGCGCTCGGAGAAGACGGCCATCGATTCGTAATCGAGATCCTGGCGGTAATTGTAGGGAACCTCGAAGTTGTTTTTGTAGTGAACCTTCAGCTTGTCCGAGTTGTAGTCCGCCGCGAGGCTGAACTTCTCCAGCTCGGGGATGATCGTTTCCCGCACGATTTTTTCGATGTCGTTGATTTTCGTCTCCCGCAGCATGCCATGCACGCGAATGCTGTCCTCCAGTTGGGGCACGCCGCCATTTTGCTGGCGGTAGGCGCGCACCATGTCGGGCAGATAAAAATCCACATCAACGCTCACCCGGTTTTGCACCAGCGGGATGCCATTGCGGTCCAGGATCTCGCCGCGCACCGCCGGGATGCGCACGTTGACCCGCGAGACGGAGCCTATTTTGGCCGTGTATTCCGCGCCGCGCGAGATCTGCACGTACCACAGCCGGAAAACGATGCCGGTGAGAGCCAGCATCATGATGGCCGCCAGGAAAAAAATCGGGTAGGGCGATTGTCCTCGTCTCATCGTATGAGTCGATATTCCCCGGCCTCCCCGGGAAGATCAGGGAAAAATTGTCTGCATTGATAAACCAGTAAATGCACGAGCGGAGCGATGATGGCTGCGATCAAGCCCGGTGCCAGAATCCGCCAGGCCACCAGTTCGTTAAAAATGAGCTCCTCGCGGCGGAAACAAATCATGGCGTATTGCAGGGCGAGAAACGCGCACGTGCCGAGCGCGCCGAGGAGAAGGTGCAGCCACCAATGTCCGCGCAGGAAAGCGGGTTGAAACCCATGAGCCAGCAGGCCGAAAAGCACGAAATAGACAATAGACCAGCCCAGCGCGATTTCAACCCGTCCGTCCACAATCTGCAAAGTGGCCAGGTCGGTGAGCATGCCGGTATAAACCGCGAACAGCAGCATGGCCCACGCCGGCATGGCCAGCGCGGCATAGCAGAACAGCATCGGCACCAGCAGCACCCGCGCCCCATGGAGGGCATCGATCGGCGGGATGAACTCCTGGATGATCAAGGCGATAAATACCGCCAGCGCGGCAGCAAGCCAACCGGTTGCCAGTTTCATTTTGCCCCCACCACGACGAAGACATCCTCGACCGAGGACAAATCCAGCGCGGGTTCGACAATGGCCTGCCCGTCGAGCGCGCGGGCCTTGAAGCTTTTCACGGTTCCCAACAGGATGCCGGAGGGGAAGACCCCCCCGCTCACCCCGGCGGTGTAAATTTTCTGGCCGGGCTGGAGGTCGGCCGTCTTGGAAAGAAAGTTGAGCTGCATCTCGCCCGCCGCTCCGGTGGCCTGAATGCGCAGGCCGCTCAGGATGCCCTGCTCGCGCGAACCCTCGGCTTTGGCCGCCACTTTGCAAATTTCGTCCGTGATAAGCAGAACGATGGATTCGTTTTTGCCGACGGTGGTGGTTTTCCCGACCAAGCCGATATCGGTGAGCACCGGTTGGTCAGAGTCAATGCCGTCCTCGAACCCACGGTTGATCTTGACTGTATTCCACCAAGTCGAAGCGTCGCGGGAAATCACCCGGGCGGGGATGAGTTGGAAAACCGAGCGCTGCTTGTACTCCAGCGCGGCGCGGAGTTTGTTGTTCTCGCCCTCGATGTCGCGCAGGATCTGGTTGGTCGTGCGCAGCTCCTTGTTTTCCGTGGTTAGCTTGCCGTTTTCGTCCTCGAGTTGATCCAGGGTTTTCAACCCCTGCCCCACTGCTCCGATTTGCTGCTGCACGGCCGAGCCGGTTTTGAGAAACGGCGAGAGCAGGCCGAGAAATCCGGCCTGCAATTTTTGCATCGTGTTCGAGCCCAGCGCGGAGATCGCCACGGCAACCGCCAGAATAAGCAGAACAAGAATGATGTTCAGCTTTTTCATTCGAGCCGTTGGCTAAGCATCGCGCACCGGATTGCCTCTTTCACCCACCGGCCTTCCGTCAGTGGCTGCTCGAATGACGGTCGTTGGAAGCGACCGCTTTGAGAAATTTCAGTTCGCTGAGTGCCTTGCCGGTTCCCTCGGCCACCGCGCTGAGCGGGTCCTCGGCCACGTGGACGGGCAGGCCGGTTTCCTCGGCCAGCAGTTTGTCCAGCCCGCGAAGCAACGCCCCGCCGCCCGCCAGCACCAGACCGCGATCCACCAGGTCGGCGGACAACTCGGGTGGGCAGCGCTCCAGCGTGATGCGCACGGAATCCACAATGGTCGAAATCGGTTCCATCAACGCCTCGCGCACTTCCTGCGATGAAATGGTGATCGTTTTGGGCAGGCCCGCCACCAGATCACGGCCCTTCACCTCCATCGTCGTTTCCTTCTCCATTTTGTAAGCGGAACCGATCTTGATTTTGATTTCCTCCGCTGTGCGCTCTCCGATCATCAGATTGTAGGCGCGCTTCATGTAGTTGATGATCGACTCGTCCAGTTCGTCACCGGCCACGCGCACGCTGCGGCTGAAAACAATGCCCGAGAGCGAAATCAGCGCGACCTCCGTGGTGCCGCCGCCGATATCAATGATCATGTTGCCGGCGGCGTCCTGCACGGGCAGGCCCACGCCGATGGCCGCAGCCATGGGTTCTTCAATCAAATAAACCTCGCGCGCACCGGCATGGGTGGCCGAATCCTTCACCGCGCGCTTTTCCACTTCGGTGATACCGCTCGGCACCGCGATGACCACGCGCGGACGCACCATGCGGCGGCGGTTATGCACCTTGCTGATGAAGTGTCGCAGCATCGCCTCGGTTACTTCGAAATCCGCAATCACGCCGTCTTTCAACGGCCGGATCGCCACGATATTGCCGGGCGTGCGGCCGAGCATGCGCTTGGCCTCGTCCCCGACCGCCAAAACCTTGCGCGTGCCTTGTTGCACGGCCACGACCGACGGTTCGCGCAAAACGATGCCATGATCCTTGACGTAAACCAGCGTGTTCGCCGTTCCCAGATCAATGCCGATATCGTTCGAGAAAAATCCTACAATATTGTCAAACATAGAGATGTGTAAAAGTGTGCAAACTGCAGAGATCCGGGCCGTCTCGTCACCAGCACGCAACCCGCCATCTCAGGGGTGGAAAATTGGTGTGGCCGTCGAGCGGCGTCAAGGTAAGAAACGCCCAACGCCCAACTTTCAGCGCAAACGGCAAATCGGCGATGTCCGTCTCAATGGTGGGGGCGGGGTTTCTCTTCTGCTCATCGGAGGGCTGCGCGGATTCACCCGAGAGCGGCAGTTGCGTGCCCCCATCACCAGCAGGTTCCGTGACGCCCCCCCCGCGGCTCAGGATTACACGCAAAACGCCCGGCTCCCCTCTTGAAGGCGCTGCCGATTCACTGTATCAGTCCGTCTTGAGCATGTGCCCGTAGCTCAGTGGATAGAGCACCGGTCTTCTAAACCGATGGTCGCTGGTTCGATCCCAGCCGGGCGCGCCATTGCTGGACGGCGGGCGGTTTTGCTGATAGCTTGAACAATTATGAAAGCTGTTGTTGTCCTGCTTGTGGCCATGGTCGGAACTGTTTGCGCCGGAGACAGGGTGGTTTCGCAGACCACTGTCGTTACCCAGACGATCTTTCGCCAGATCGCGCCGGACGTTGTACAGGGGATAAAGGATCTGGCGGTTTATAATAATCCGGGTAGCCCGCGGGAACAGGTCGATGCCATCACGGAGGGGGTGGAGGCCTATTTTGATCTGCAAACAATCCCCAACAATCCGGCCAAGCGCCAGGCGGCATTGCAGTTTCCGTTCAATTTTCCCAAGCAGCTTTATTTGGCGCAGAGAGGTTTTCTGGCCCTACGGAGTGTGGGCGGCTCGGAGCCGCGCTATTGGTAAACGGCCTTGTCGTCGAAGCTTTTGCCTTCGCTGATGGGAAGCGGACGCGCCTCGCGATCGAGTTCTTGAAAAAAACAGCTCTCGTAGCCGGTGTGGCAGGCCCCGCCGGTTTGCTGGATCTCGAAGAGGAGCACATCGCGGTCGCAATCCACAAACCAGCGCACGACCCGCTGGGTGTGGCCGCTGGTTTCGCCCTTGAGCCAGAGTTTTTGGCGGGAACGGCTCCAGTAGTGCATGAGGCCGGTTTCGAGAGTTTTTTGCAGGGCTTCACGATTCATCCAGGCAAACATGAGCACGCGCCCGCCGGGGGTGCCGGCATCCGGAGCTTGCTGGACGATGGCCGGGATGAGATCGTCGGAGGTGAATTTGAAGTCAAGTTCCACAGTTGCAGAAGTGCTGACAGTGGGATAATCGGAAACCTCGCGTGAAACAACCTAAAGTCCCAATCGTGCCCTTAGCGGCCGCGCCAACCCCCACCCCACCTCCCGTCCCTCGCGGGCCCCGGTATCGTTATTTTTCGACTCCGCCGTCCACCGTGACCGTGCGACTCGGGGATTTGACGGATGGAATCCCCCCGGGGGTTCGTGCCCCGGGCTTTGATTTGGACCGGCAGATCGAGGTGCCTTGCGCGGAGATTTTTAATGGGCCGGTGCCGAAGATTTCGCTTTTGCGGCTGGCCGGGATCGCCCCGGAATGTTTCCAAATCCGGAATGTTTCCGACACGCAGATCGCAATACCCGCCGCCCGGCTGGCCCCGGCGTATCAACTGGTCATCACCAGCGAAGTCATAGAGGAGCCGGTGATGGTCGATCCGGAACCCACCTCCTACGCCCCGCCGGAGGAAATTTCGTCCTTTCCCAAAAGGCCCCAGCCGGCCGCGACACCATTTGTCGAGAGCGTGGTCTTTCCCGGGGAGCCGCCGGCACCGCCCCAGACCAAGACCATCGACGAAGTCCCCGCTCCCGTTGTGCCCGAACCAGCGGTCGAATTGCCGGTCAATCCCTTGCCGGTTGCGCCCGAGCCAATCGAATCCCCAGCCCAGCCGATGGCCGCGCCTGTGAGCAGGCGCAAAACGTTTTTCCCGCCGATCAAAGCTCGCACCGCGCCCATTGAGCCGGTCGCGCCCGTGGAACCTCCGCCTGCCGCCGTGGAAATTCCACCGCCGGCACCAGCTGCAGCGCCTGTGACCCGCGCGACGACCATTCCGCAAACCCGGCGGCCGTTTTCCATTCTCCCAATTTTCCGCCGCAAGGAAATTGAGCCCGAAAAACCGGACATTCCCGCGCCCCCGGCACCAAGGACCCGGGTGGAAATTCCCAAACCAAAGGCCCCCCTGACTTCGCCGGAGCCGCCCGTGCCTCCTCCCGCACCAGAGGAAAGATCTTCTGAGCCTGCGCCGGAACCTCTCATCCCTCCACCCGCCGGGGAATCCCTGGAGACGACTCCCTTCGAGGCCGAACCAATCGAGGAGGATCTCGTGGCCGAGCTACCGCAGTCCGAGGCGGTGCTGGTCGAGACCGAGCATCTGCCCATGGCGGGCAATAAATCGCCGTCCGAAATTTCCGACCAGGACGCCCTGCAGGCGATTTTCATGACGGAGGAATTCCTCGCGGTGGACCGCGTGGTGGAACTCTGCGGCGGGTTGCCCGGCATCAAATCCTGCGTCCTTTCCCATGGCAGCACCGTGCTGGCCTCGCACAATGTGCCCGACAGCATTGACCTGGTCTCATTGAGCGCCCATGCGGTGGAGATGCTTTCCGGCATGAGGGCCTCCTCGGCCAAGATGGGCATCGGTGCGGTTCCGGCCGTGACGGTCCATTCCGACAAGGGGCCGATCACGTTTTTTCACCAGGACGATCTTTGCCTGCTGATCATGCACAAGGACCGCGGGTTCATCCCCGGCGTGCGGGAAAAGCTCCAGCATGTCGTCGAGGAGCTTTCGCGCGCGAATCTCCCGCTGCCTGTCTCATCCGCCCGGCCGGCCTTGGAAAAATGGAAATGAACTTTGCTCCCGAGGGAGCCTTCGCGTAATCACTGGGGATGCTGGATTTTGTGCAAAAAGGCGGGCCGGTGATGTGGCTGATCGTGCTTTGCAGCGTCACGGCGGCGGGCATTTTTTTCGAACGGCTGCTTTATTTGCACAAGGCCTCGATTCCGGTCAGTGATCTGCTGCGTGGACTATCCAACATCCTGCGCAAGGAAAACTACGCCGAGGCGCTGCAGGAATGCGCCAGCACGCCGGGGCCGGTCGCGCGGGTCGCCCACGCCCTTATCCTGCGTCATGGCGCACCGCGTTCCGAATTGCGCGAAGTGGCCCAGGAGGCAGGACAACTCGAGGTGCCCAAGCTCGAACGCAATCTCGCCCTCCTCGCCACCATCGCCTACGCCACGCCGCTGCTGGGCCTCCTGGGAACGCTGCTGGGCTTGCTCACGGCTTTTCAGGAAATCGCCGCCCAGAGCGGTTACGCCACCGCCACGGATATCGCCAACGGAGTTTACGAAAGCCTGCTCACCGCCTCCTCCTCCCTGGCGGTGGCCATCCCGGCCTTCGTGGCCCTGAGCTATCTCTCGGCCCGGGTCAATAATCTCATTCACGACATGGAGCGCGCCGGCATCGAGATTCTCGCCATCCTGGACGAAGTGCGGGGACGCCACGGGCCTTCGCGGTGAAACTCCGGCGCGCCACCTTCCCGCACCCGGTGCTGCTCGTGCTCGCACCGGCTTTGGGGCTGATGCTGATCTTGATTTTCTTCCTGCTGCTCAGCACCACCTTCATGCTCCAGCCGGGTATCGCCGTGAGCATGCCGCAATCGCCTTTTCTTCTCTCGCCCCAACGCAATCCCCGCATCATCAGCATCACCGCACCGCCGCTTTCCGCTGTGTTTTTTGAAAATGAGCAAACGGATCTCTCCGCTCTGCGCGGAAAACTGCAAGGCATCCGGGGCCGCTCCCAAACGATCATCATCAAGGCGGACAAACGCGCCTTGTATGAAAATATCAGTTCGGTGATGAGCCTGGCGCTGGAACTGGGCTTTCCCGTGGTGCTGGCGACCTCGGAGGAAGGCGCGGAGCCGTGAAACTCGACCTGCATCTGTTTGACTGGCCCTCGCGGCACAATGTGCACCTGGCCCTGCCGCTCATGCTGGTGCTTTCCTTTCTGCTGCATGCCGCGTGTGCGGTGGTCTTCCAAGTGGCCTACCCCCGCTCGCAGGCGAGCCCGGAACGATCCGCCCAGGTTTTTTTCCTGCGGCCGGGTTCCCTGGAGGCCGTGCAAATGGCACCTTTGCTGGCGGCCTCCGATCCCGCCCTGTTTTCGCCGGGGCATCTATTCGGACGCGACAGCTGGAAGCTGCCGGAGACGCTTTATGTCGCGAGTTTTGATTCAGAAAAACCGGCCCTGTCGCCCCTGCCATCCCTGGCCCCCGCCGCGATTTTTCCTGCGGTAACCTCGACCGGGCCCGTCATCGGGAAACAGCAACACACCAGCGCGACGGCGGTGGCCCGCGCCCAGGGACCGTCCACCGTGCTGAAACTGGGCGGCGCGCTGGCGGAGCGAACGGTGACGCCCCCGGCGGAATTCCACTTTTCCGCGCCTCCCCGGCAGGGATTGATGCCCGCGGAGTTTCTCCTGGCCGTGTCCTCGGATGGCCGGCCGCTTCACCTTTTCCCCCAACGCTCCTCCGGTAACGAAAAGCTCGACCGGGCCGCCCTCCGCTACCTGGCCGGAGCCCGCTTCTCCCCCGAGACAACCAACAACCAAATGACCTGGGGCACGGCCACTTTCCTCTGGGGCGTGGACGTCGAACGCGAACCGAAACCATGATCCGCGTCTCGCTGCCGTGGCTGGTTTGCGTTTACCTGATGGTGTTTTTGGCCGCCATTTTCTTCGCCTGGATCGCCTACGAGATGGTGCGGAAATTCCGCGAGGGACGTTCCCTGCGGCACCGTCTGCGCTGTACGATCTGCGGCATGGAATACGAGGACCGCACCCCCACAGTGCTGCCCCGCTGCCCTCGCTGCGGCAGCCTCAATGAACGATTCAAACTCAAGGCCTATTGAGGCACAGAAGCGCGGGCGGAAACTTTTTTATTGCCAACCCCTAGGCCAACCCGCTGACTTGTTCTTTCCCCTTGGGAATCACGAATTATTGACATGAGCGAACGAAGAGTAGTCGTCACCGGAATCGGTGTCATCAGTCCGGTCGGCAACGATCTCCCCACTTTCTGGGAGAGTCTCACCACGGGTCGCAGCGGGATCCGCCGTTATGAGGCGTTCGATTCGGAGATCTACGAATGCAAGATCGCGGGCGAGGTGCGCAATTTCGAGCCCGCGCCGTATTTTAAGAATCCCAAATCGGCCAAACGCACCGATCGCTTTACCCAGTTTGCCGTGGCCGCCTCCAAGTTCGCCCTCGACGACGCCGGGGTGGATCTCGACAAAATTGACCGCAACCGTTTCGGCGTGATGCTGGGCAGCGGCATCGGCGGCCTGAAAAGCATGGAGGACGAATGCAAGCGGCTCTTCGAACGCGGTCCGACCCGGGTTTCCCCATTTACCATCGCCATGATGATCAGCAACATGGCCAGCGGCATCGTCTCGATGGAATTCGACTTGCGCGGACCCAATATGTGTATCGTCACGGCCTGCGCCACCGCCAACAACTCTCTTGGAGAAGCCTGGCGCATCATCAAATTCGGTGACGCCGATGCCTTCCTCGCCGGCGGTTGCGAGGCGACCATCACCCCCATCGGTATTTCGGGATTTGCCGCCATGAAGGCTCTGAGTCTGCGCAACGACGAACCCACCGAAGCCTGTCGTCCGTTTGACCGCGACCGCGACGGCTTCATCATGGGCGAAGGTGCCGGCATCATGGTGATCGAGGAACTTGAACACGCCAAAGCCCGCGGCGCCCGCATTTATTGCGAACTGGCCGGCTACGGCTGCACCGCCGATGCCTATCACATGACGGCTCCCCTGCCGGACGGCGAGGGCGCGGCCCGCGCGATGCAGATCGCCATGAAGCACGCGAAGGTAAATCCGGAGGATATTGATTACATCAACGCCCACGCCACTTCCACGCCCATCGGAGATGCCTGCGAAACCAAGGCCATCAAGCGGGCCTTGGGCGACCGTGCCTACAAAACGCCGGTGAGTTCGACCAAATCCATGACCGGCCATCTCCTCGGCGCGGCGGGCGGCATCGAACTGGCCGCCTGCGCCCTGGCCATCCAGCACGGGGTCATCCCTCCCACGACGAACCTGGAAAATCCCGATCCCGAATGTGACCTCGACAACGTGCCTAACACCGCGCGCGAGGCCAAAATCAAAGTCGCCATGAGCAACTCCTTCGGTTTCGGTGGCCACAACGCGACTTTGATCGCGTCGGAATTCACCGGCTGATTCCGTGGTATGAGCATCCTGCTCATGCGTGAATCGCATCAGCTGAAACCGTAGCGAAGCGGAGATCTGAGCCCGCATTCCGGGCGAAATAACCAGATGCCGCTTTACTTCACGTAGGCGAGAATAACCGCCGTGATGAAGATATTGACCAAGGCCAGCTCGAAAAAGAAATACCAGCCGAGTTTCATGAGTTGGTCATAGCGGAAGCGCGGGAGGGTCCAGCGCACCCAGATGAAAACAAAGAGCAGGGCGGAAACCTTGCCGAAGAACACGCCGATGTTCACCAGGCCCCAAATCAAGCTGGCCAGCCAGCCAGGGACGAAAGCGAGGTTGAAAAAATTTGTCGAGGAACCATCTGGCACAAAAGGCAGACTCCAGCCGCCAAGGAAAAGAGTCACAATCACGCCGGAACCCGCAATCATGGCCGCGTATTCACCGAGAAAGAAAAGGGCGAACCCCATGCCCGAATACTCCGTGTGGTAGCCGCCCACCAGTTCCTGTTCCGCCTCCGGAAGATCGAAGGGAAGGCGGTTGGTTTCCGCGAACATGGCAATGAGGAAAACCACGAAGGAAATCAGCATCGGAA
The DNA here is from genome assembly GCA_041746635.1 of Terrimicrobiaceae bacterium. GTDB lineage: Bacteria > Verrucomicrobiota > Verrucomicrobiia > Chthoniobacterales > Terrimicrobiaceae > CAMASH01. The sequence goes on from JBGTGQ010000034.1 coordinate 124,672, forward strand.
TCCAAATCCAGAACCGCTGCCAGGAAAAGCCGGCCTGGAAGGCTGCAACCCAGGCTTCGGGGTGAAGCACCTGATCAATAGTCAGCCCTTTGAACCAGCCCGGCGCGATCATCCAGCCGTTCTCGCGCTGCCAGTCAACGATTTGAGACATGTTCAATGTGCCGCAGAGCAAGAAAACCGGAATGATGGACAGCCCGAGCGCCAGTTCGTAGGAGATCATCTGCGAGGTCGAGCGAATGCCGCCGAGAAAGGGATACTTCGAGTTTGACGACCACCCGGCCAGCACAATGCCGTATACCCCCAGCGAGGAGACGGCAAAGACGTAGAGCACGCCGATGTTAATATTGGCGATGACCATGGGGACACCAAATAGCGAAGACCCGAAGGGCAGCACCGCCAGCACGAGAATCGGCGGGATCATGGTCAGCTTGGGCGCGATGTAGTAGTAGAATTTGTTAACGCTGGCCGGAATAAAGTTCTCCTTAAGCAGCAGCTTGAGGGCGTCGGCGATGGGCTGCCCCAGACCAAGGAACGGCAAATCTTTTTTCATTCCCAGCAAGGTCAGGGGAATGCCCACGCGGTTCGGCCCGACGCGGTCCTGAATGAAAGCGCAAACCTTGCGTTCCGCATAAACCGTGTAGGAAACGAAACCGAGGATGATGGCCAGCAGGGCAAGCGTCTTGGCCAGCGAGGTCCAGACGAGAAAGACCTCGGGTTGCAGGGCGAAGGAAATGAACTGCTCCATAAAATCAGCCACGGATGTTCACGGATGAAACACGGATGGAAGAAAAGCGGGAGTGACGGGCTGGCATAAATTTATCCGTGTTTCATCCGTGCCCATCCGTGGCTAGCTTGTCAGTCAAATCCACGCCAAGATCGCCGATTTTTCCCAGCGAAAGTCCCGCCAGAGCGGGGGTCTCCGCCGCCATTTGCTTGAAGACCTCCTCAATGGTGAAGATGCCGTTTGAGCCACCGACGGCCTGGATGAGGTCGCGCAGAATTTCCCAATCGTCGCGCGCCATGCCCGGTGAGGAAACGGCGCGATTGAGGCGCTGGAGGCGGCCCTTGACGTTGATCATCGAACCGCGTTTTTCGGCCCACGAAACCGCGGGTAGAAGCGCGGTCGCTGCGGCAGTGGTTTTGTCAGGAAGAATTCCGGTCACTACGAGGGCGTCCAATTTTTCAAGGTCAGCCACCGGAATGCCGCAGTCCGTTGCCTCCTCGCCCAGCACAAGGAGGGTCTTGATTTTTCCGGTGGAAACACCGGAGGCAATCTCAGCGAGGCGGCCGGTGGCCAGGCCGAGCAGTTTCGCGCCGGAGGTATTCGGGTTGCCATCCTCGGAAATGAGGAATCCGTCGCCCTTTTGCGGGCGGGGCAAAACATCGAACAACTCGATGCGGAGGGCCGTGGCCAGCCGTTTGGCGAGGAAGAGTTCCTCGTTGGTCAGGCGGGCCGAGGCGATGAGGGCGGTGGCGCCGGGATTCTTTTGCAATTGATCTGCCGCAGCCTGGATGGCGCGCGGCCATTTCACCGGGCTTTCCTCACCCTTCACCGCCGGGTCCTTAAGACGCTCCGCGCTGTTGACATAATGGAAATTGAGCCGGTGGTTGTCGGGCATCCAGCACGAGTTGACGAAATCATTTTCCCGCGGCGTGATGCGATGGATCACATTTTCCCGGCTACCGATGAGGATGTTTGCGCCCGTGCCGCAATTCACGTCAATGCTCTTGGTTTCGCGCAGGAACCACACGCGCATGCTGAAGCGGAAATCCTTCGAGGTCAGCGCCCCGACCGGGCAGATGTCCACCGTGTTGAGCGAATAGTTGCTGTCGAGGGACCTGCCGGGATAAACCGTGAGCGTGGTGTGGCTGCCGCGATTGACGAAGCCGAGCACGTCATCCTTCGCCACTTCCTGCATGAAGCGGATGCAGCGCGAACACATGATGCAGCGCTCGTCGTCGAGCACGATGCGAGGGCCGATGTCCTGGCGTTTGGGCTTTTTGACTTTTTCTTCAACAAAGCGGGATTCGCCCTTGCCGTATTCGACCGAAAATTCCTGCAACCGACACTCGCCCGCCTGGTCACAAATCGGGCAGTCGAGCGGATGGTTGATAAGCAAAAACTCCATCACGCCCTTGCGGCACTCTTCCACCAAGGGCGACGTGGTGCGAACGCCCATGCCCTCGCTGATCTCGGTGGCGCAGGAAATGGCCGGACGCGGACTCCAGCCGATCTCGGGTTTGCCGTCCTCACCGAGGATCGGTTTGCGGTCGGGCGTCATCTTGGGCATGCCCATTTCGACCAGGCACATGCGGCAGTTGCCCGGCGCGCTCAGCTTCGGATGATAGCAATAATGCGGGACAAACTGCCCGCTTTTCATGCAGGCCTCGATCAAACGCATGCCCTTGGGGAATTGTTTCCATTCCCCATCCACCTGCACATTCACCATCGGAACCTCGGTCGCCGTGGCACTCATCGTGAAAAATTTAGCATCCTGCCTTCAAAGTGTCGCAAAGGTATCTCTGGGAGTCAGGGATTCCGCAAGAAAAAGTCGGCTATTCCTCCAGTCCGAAATAATGACGCTCGCGCGGGCGGTCTGGACCCTTATGCAGGGCCATCGCCTCCCTCTCCAGCTCCCGATCCTCCATCGTGACCCGTTCATGCAAACGCAGATGCTCGCCCCAGGAATCCAGGCGGAAAAGTTCCATAAAACGTTGGGGCTCCCGCGCGTCTTGGTACAGCCGCCACCGCCGGGCCCCATCGCGCAAACGCCGCTCCCGCAGGTGACGCATGAACTTACGGAATTTGTCCGCGTTCGGCGGGTCCACCAGATATTCAATCGTGACCAAAACAGGACCGTCGTCGGGGTCGGCCTCCAAGGCGGCGTGCGTTTCCGTCCAGGGCGGCGACGGACGCAGGTCGATGTTTTCATTGATGGCCAGGGGGAAGAACTTGATGAGAGCAAGACCGACCAGCAGTCCGGCCGCCGCCGCATGAAAACAAGGCAGAATGCCGATCACATCCGCCAGCCAGCCCCACAGCGCGCCGTTGACCGCCAGCGCACCTTGAAAAGCCAGCAGGTAAAACGAAATCGCCCGGCCCCGCACCCAGTCGGGCACGGACGTTTGCACGGCCACATTGAAATTGATCAGCACTCCCACCCAGGCCATGCCGGAAAAAAACAAACACACCGCCGCATGCCAGGGCTGGCTGGACTCGTGGAGTCCCAAAAATGCCAGCGCGGCCAGGACCGCACCCAAGGCGAGAATGCGATCCAGGGCAAAGCGGTTGCGCAGGCGGGGCAGGAGGACGGCGGAGACAATCGAACCCATCCCGAAGGCACCCATGAGCAGCCCGTAGCCGGTCGCCGTCGTGCCCAGGACATCCCGCGCCAGCAACGGCAGCAGCGGCCAGACCGCACCCGCGCAGAGGATGAAGGACATCGCGCGCACAATCGGTGACTGGAGACGGGGCGCGTGCAAAAGGTAACGAAACCCGGCCCGGATCGCGCCGACAATGTCCTCACTCAACCGCGGAAGCGCCACGGCCGACGGCTGCCAGCTTTTCACCGCGAGCAGCACGCCAAGAAAAGAAACCGCATTGGCAAAAAACGCAAAGGCCGAACCCGCGGCGGCGACGAGGAGTCCTCCCAACGCCGGCCCCACCGCCCGCGCGACGTTGAACGAAATGCTGTTGAGCGCCACGGCGGAGGCTACCATGGGTTTCGGCACGAGATCCTGAACCGTGGCCTGCCAGGCCGGCAGGCTGATCGCGCCGCCCAGACCAATGGCAAAAGTAAGCCCCAGCAGGACCCAGGGCGTGGTGAACCCGAGCAGGGTCAGCGTCCCAAGCAACGCGGCCATGAGCATCATCCAGCTCTGCGACCAAAACAGCAGCGCCTTGCGGTCCACCAGATCCGCCATCGCCCCGGCCAGCAGACCCACCAGAAACACCGGCAGGGTGGCCGCCGTTTGCACGAGACCGACGAGAAGCGTGGACGAGGTGAGGCCCGTCATCAGCCAGGCCGCACCCACCCCCTGCATCAGCGTGCCAATGTTGGAAACGATATTGGCGGACCAGATGGCCCGGTAGGCCGGTACCTGCAGCGGGGCGGTCAGGGAAGTTTTTCCCGGCTCGCTCACCAGAAAAAGCTGATCAGAAGCACCGTCAGCACGAACAGACTTACGACGGTGTAAAGGCGGTCCTTCTGCGCCGCAAAACCAAACACGGCAAAGCCCACTCGCACCACCGGATTGATCAGCAACAACACCACGCCAATCATGATCAGGCTGCGACGGTGGCCAATCTCATGAACCGCAAGGGCGCGCTGAATCATGGAAAGGGGATTTTCAAAATATTTCGGCTCCTTGTTGAAAATATGGTCCCCCGGCGGCACCCCGATATGGGTGGAGAGAAACCAGGTCAGCCCGATTGCCATGATGGCTGCGGCCAGCAGCGTGCCGCCCACCATCACCCTGGCCAGGGAATTTTGGATTTGCTGATCTTTCATGATTTAGCCAGTAGAGTAGGGAGGGAAGCCACGGAATGAGAGGCACAAGGCCAATGACCGCCGACTTCCTTCCCCCTCGTCAAACCGGACGTGCAGATTTCCCGCATCCGGCTTTAGCAGGGCGTTATTGTGCGGCGCATTCACAG
>JBGTGQ010000035.1:0-32732 GCA_041746635.1 Terrimicrobiaceae bacterium
TGGCGGCGCTGATCGAAGATTTGACCGGGGTGGACTATCATCCGGGGCATGTCTGGCGCTTGCTGGGAGCCAGTGGTTTCAGTTGCCAGCGACCGGAACGTCGAGCACTGGAGCGCGATGAAAAGGCCATCCGCCGCTGGCACCGGGTGGACTGGCCCGCTTTAAAAAAAAAGCCCGGCAAGAAAGGCGCACCATCGTCTTTATCGACGAAAGCGGCCTGAGCACCCGCCCGACCCGGGTGCGCACCTGGGCTCCGCGCGGGCAAACACCGGTGCTGCACGAAACCTTCAACTGGAAAAGTCTTTCGATCATCGGGGGCCTGGCCCTCTGGCGTTTTTATTTTCAGATTCATCCCGGCAGCATCAAGAGTCCCCAGGTGGTCGAATTTCTCCGGCACCTCCAACGCCACCTGCCAGGAAAAGCACTCATCATTTGGGATGGCGCACCCATTCACCGCAGCAGGCTGGTCAAAGATCATGTCGCTTCCACCAAGGGGCGCATCGTGATCGAGCGGCTGCCGGCCTACGCCCCGGAACTCAATCCGGTCGAGTATATGTGGGGGCATCTCAAAACTCATGAGATCGCCAACCTGATCGCAACCAAGGCTTGGGAACTGAGCGCGGAAGCCACCGCCGCGCTTCGCCGCATGCGCCGACGTCGAATGATTATCTCCGCCTGCTATACTCAGGCTGATTTGTGGCCTTGATGTCACTCTATTATGCGAGTCTCAATAGGCTCCGCTACGCCGCCGGTTCAGGAGTCGGAGCCGCAGGAACTTCCGCCTTCTTTTTCCCCACGAAATATTTTTCCACCAAGTAGAATGTTACGGGGATCAAAAAGATGGAGATGAAGGTGCAAGCCAGCATGCCGCCGATGACCGTTGTACCCAGGATGCGGCGAGATACCGCGCCGGAACCCGTCGCCATCGCGAGCGGGACGGTGCCGAGAATGAAGGCGAATGCCGTCATGAGAATCGGACGCAACCTCAGGCGAGCGCCGGCCAGGGTCGCTTCCATGAGCGGCTTGCCTTTTTCGTATTCGTCTCGCGCGAACTCCACGATGAGGATGGCATTCTTCGCCGCCAGACCAATGAGCATCACCAGGCCGATCTGGGCGTAGAGATTATTCTGCATGTCCCGGATGAGCAGTCCGGCAAAGGCGCCAAAGACCGCGATCGGCGTGCTTAGCAGCACGCTGAATGGCAGCGACCAACTCTCGTATTGCGCCGCGAGGATGAGGAAGACGAACAGCAGCGAGAGCCCGAAGATGGCGGTGGCGGGCACGCCCTTCGCGGCCAGCCATTCCTGATAGGACATGCCGAAATAATCGTATCCCATGCCCGGCGGCATCTCCTTGGCGAAAACTTCCTCCAGCGCTTTCATGGCCTGCGCCGTGCTATAGCCCGGCGCCACCCCGGCATTGATCTGTGAACAGCGGAACATGTTGTAGCGCATGGTGAACTCCGGCCCGTAGGTTTTTTCCGTCGTGATGAAGGATGACACCGGCACGGAATCCCCGTCTTTGTTCGCCACATAGAAGACGCCCAGATTATTGATGTCCGTGCGGTATTCACCCTCAGCCTGGACGTAGACCTGCCATTGCAGGCCGAAGCGATTGAAATAGTTGACGAAGTAGCCGCCGAGGAAAGTTTGCAGCGTCTCGTAGGCATCGCTCAGGTTCACGCCTTGGATCATGGCCTGGGCTTGATCGACCTTGAGATTAATCTGCGGAACATCCCACAGCGCGGTGGTGAAGAGTCCGGTCAACTCAGGTCGTTTTGCGGCCGCCGCCATGAACGCCTTCGTATTGCTGGCAATAAACTCCACATCGCCGCCCGAACGGTCCTCCAGAATGAACGTCACGCCACCCGCCGTGCCGATGCCGGGAATGGCCGGCGGCGGAAAGGCGAACGCCGCCGTGGGTTTGCTCAGGCCCTGCAACTCCCCGTTGATGCGCTTCATGATGGCATCCACCTGCAATTCCGGCGTCTTGCGCTCGTCCCACGGTTTCAGCGTGATGAAGAAAAAGCCATTGTAGGTTGCCTGCACGCTGCTGAGCAGGTTGAAGCCCACCACGGTGGTGACATACTCCACTCCCGGCGTCTTGCGCAGGATGGCCTCGATGTCGCTGCAGGCGAGGTCCGTTTGTTGCAACGACGACGCGCGCGGAAGCTGCACCGCTCCGAAAATGTAACCCTGATCCTCCTCGGGGATGAAACCGGACGGAAGTTTCGAGCCGATGCCAATGCCCAGCAGGGACAGGAAGAGGAGAAAGATAAGACTGATCGCCAGCTTTCGAATCGCCGCGCCGCAGATCCCCACGTAGCCGTCGGTGGCTTTGCCGAAAATCTTGTTGAACCAACGGAAAAATTTGGCCAGCGGTCCGTTGGATTCTTTTTTGGGGCGCAAAAGCAACGCGCCCAGAGCAGGGCTGAGGGTCAGCGCATTGAAGGCCGAAATGACAACCGAGACGGCCATAGTCACGGCAAATTGCTGATACATCTGGCCGGTGATGCCGGGGATGAAAATGGTCGGCACGAAAACCGCCACCAGAATGAGAGCCACCGCGATCACGACGCCCGAGACCTGCGACATGGCCTTGATGGCCGCCGCGGTCGGCGTCATGCCTTCCTCGATGTGGCTTTCGATGGCCTCGACCACCACGATGGCATCGTCCACCACCAACCCGATGGCGAGGACCAGACCAAAGAGCGAAAGCGTGTTGATGGAAAACCCCAGCATCGGAAACAGCGCAAACGTGCCAATGAGGGAGACCGGCACGGCAATGAGCGGAATCAAGGTCGCCCGCCAGCCTTGCAGGAAAATAAAGACGACGAGGATCACCAGAATCATGGCCTCGAAGAGCGTCTTGACGATTTCCTTCACCCCTTCGGTCACCGCCAGCGTGGTGTCGAGAGCGACGGTGTATTTCAGATCCTGCGGGAAGTTCTCGCTCATCTTGGCGAACAAGGCCCTCGCCTCATTCATCGTCGCCACGGCATTCGAGCCGGGCTGTTGATAAACACAAACAATGGCAGCGTTCTGACCCTGGAAACGTCCGCGCAGATTGTAAACCTGCGAACCGAGATCCACCCGGGCCACATCCCGCACCCGCACGATGGAGCCGTCGGAGTTGGCCCGGATGACGATATCCTCAAACTGCTTGGTCGTGCTGAGGCGGCCCGTGGTGTTGACCGTGAAGGTAAAGACCTGTCCGTCCGGCACGGGTTCGCCGCCGATCTGGCCGGCGGGGTTGACGTTGTTCTGCGCCTCGATCGCGTTGATCACCTCCGGCACCGTAATGTTGAGCGTGGCCAGGCGGTCGGGCTGCACCCAGACCCGCATGGCATATTGCCCGGCACCGAAAATGCTGACCGAACCGATGCCGTTCACGCGGGTCATCGGATCGTTAATGTTAATGTAGGCGTAGTTGGCCAGGAAGGTCGGATCGTACGTTCCGTCGGGCGAATAGAGGACGAACACGCCGAGGGGAGAAGCAAAGGCCTGATCCACCGTGACCCCGAAGTTTCGCACGGCGCTGGGAAGCTGCGGCGAGGCCTGGGTTTGCCGCATTTGGGCCAGGATCTGATCCGTGGTCGGGCTGGTGTTGATGCCCGAGATGATGTTGAGGGTCATCATGCCGTTGTTGGCATTGATGGAATACATGTACTGCATTCCCTCGACTCCGCTCATCTGCTGTTCGATGGGGGTGGCCACCGATTGCTCGACCGTGAGGGCGTCCGCGCCGACATAGGTGGTCGAAACCTGGATCTGCGGGGGAACAATATTCGGGAACTGCGCCACGGGCAGACCCGCCATCGAGACGAGCCCAACAATGACCGTGATGATGGCGATGACCATCGCCACAATCGGCCGCCGGATGAAGAAATTCGACATGCGCGGACTCTAGGCGGCGGGGGATGGTTTCGGCGTGGGGGAAGCCATCGGGGCGGCTTTCGACGCGGGCACGGGCGGCTGCCAGGGCGACGGATTCAGTTTCATGCCCTGCCGGGCTTTTTCCACTCCACCGACGACAACCTTGTCGCCCGCCTTGAGGTTCCCCGTCACCACTTGCATCCCATTCTGAACCGGACCGAGTTTGACCCCGATCTGTTGGGCCGTATTGTCCGGCCCCACGAGGCATACGCCATAATTCCCCTGCAACTCCACCGTGGCCGCCTCCGGCACGACGAGAGCGCCCTTGAGTTCCGCCACCGGAGCGGTGATGCGGGCGAAAAGTCCCGGTCGCAGTTGGTTGTCATCGTTGGGAAAAAGGGCGGTGATCTGGATGGATCCCGTGGCGGTGTTGACCTGGCGGTTGACAAAATCGAAGCGGCCCATCTGGGGATAGATCGTCCCATCGGCCAGCTTGAGCTGCAGCTTCGCCTCACGATTATTGACGTCACCAGTCTGCAACTGGCTGAGAAGTTGGTAAGCCTGCAAATATTCTTGCTCGGTGATGGAGAAGTTTACCTTGATCGGATTGACCTGCGACATTTGGGTCAGCACCGAGGATGTGCCGCCGGGACCGACCAGATCGCCGATTTGGGCCTGGGCCACGCCCACGATGCCGTCGAATGGCGCCGTGATCGTACAATAGTTCAGATTGATCTGCGCAGTCTGCACAGTCGCCTGGACCGCCGCCGCCCCGGCGATAGCCGCCTGGGTGTCCTGATACGAGGTGTCGTATTGTTGTTGGCTGATGACCTTGGTTTTGTAGAGCTGCACCTGCCGATCCAGGGTGATCTGGGCCAGTTGGGCCTGGGCCAGCGCCTGACCGTAGTTCGCCTGAGCCTGGGCCAGCGCCGCTTGAAAAGGCCGCTGGTCAATCGTGAAAAGCACATCTCCTTTTTTGACCGAGGAGCCTTCCTTGTAATTCTGCGTGAGCAAATAGCCGGTGATCTGCGCCCGGATGTCGGCATTTTGGTAGCCATCGAGCAAACCGACCCAGGTTTCCATCTCGGAAACATCCTGCTGAAGCACGGGTGCCACCGTGACATTCAACGGCGGAACGGGGGCGGCTTCAGGCTTTTTGCCGCAAGCGGTCAGTCCGACAAGAACAAGGCCGCAGCCGACGGCAAGTGCGCGATTCATTACCACGGTTCGTAGTGTGACGCACCGCCTATGTCAATGTCGGCGGATGCAAGACCGCCACGATCGCGAGCGTGGGTTAAGCGGCATCGGGATCTTTTAGCCCGAAGACCGCTTTTTCGGAAAACTCACGTTTTCCGCTACAGTGAAAAGTCGTTTTCGGGTTTAAGGAAGGCCACTAAAATGCCCGGCAGGCTTTAAACAAATTTCCCCGGATTCAGCAAATTGTGCGGATCCAGCGCCTGCTTGATCGTGCGGTGCAGGGCGCGGTTTTCTTCCGAGAGCGCGATTTTCCACCATGGCATCTTGGCGAGGCCGATGCCGTGTTCGCCGGTGATGGCACCGCCCCAAGCCACGATCCGGGTGAAAAGTTCGTCCAAGGCGGCATCGGCTCGCGGGCGGATGCCGGGCGCATCGTAATCGCCGACCATGATGTTGACGTGGATGTTGCCGTCGCCTGCGTGGCCGAAGCAGGCAATGGGGAAGCCGCTGCGGTTTTGCAACTGCCGGGCAAAAGCCATCAATGCGACGAGTTTTCCGCGCGGGACGACAATATCTTCGTTGAGCTTTTTCAAGCCGGTGGCCTTGAGGGATTCGGAGAAGGCGCGGCGCAGGTCCCACAATTTTTCGCAGGCGGCGTCGGTGTGGGCGGTTTCCACGGCAGTGGCCTTTTGGCTGCGCAAAAGCGCGGCCAGGGCGCGGATCTCGCTGCGGACGCTGGCGGGCTGCCCGTCGAGTTCGATAAGCAAGTGGGCGTGGCCGGGGGGAAATTTCGCGCCGGGTTTGAATTCCCGCGCGGCGTCGAGAGTGAAACGGTCGGCCACTTCCACGGCGGCGGGCAAAAATCCCGCGGCGAAGACGGCGCGAATCGCCTGAGTCGCGTCGCGCATGGTGCGAAAGCCCGCCGACAGGGCGGCCCGCGCGGGCGGCAGGGGCAACAGGCGCAAGGTCGCCTCAGTCACCACACCCAGGAGTCCCTCGGAGCCGGTGAAGAGGCCGACGAGATCGAAACCGGTTTTGTTTTTGTGCGTGCGACCGCCGCAGCGCACGATGTCGCCATTGGCCAACACGACCTCGAGGCCGAGGACGTAGTGGCGGGTGACGCCATATTTGAGGCAGCGCGGGCCCCCGGCGTTGGTGGCGATGTTGCCGCCGATGCTGCAATTTTTCAGGCTGGCGGGGTCGGGGGGGTAGAAGAGATTTTTTTGGCGCGCGGCGGTTTGCAATTCGCCCGTGATCACGCCCGGCTCCACCACCGCGACAAAATCGCCGGTGTGAATCTCCCGGATGCGGTTCATGCGTTCCATGGCGAGCACGATGCCGCCTTGCATGGGCACGCATCCGCCGACGTAGCCGTAGCCCGCGCCACGCGTGGTCACGGGCAGGCGATATTCCGCCGCCACTTTCATGACCACGGAAACCTCCGACGCATTCTTCGGAAACACCGCCATGTCAGGCAGTTGGTGGGCAAACCATTTGTCACCGCCCAACCCGGCCAATCGCGCCGCGTCCGTCGCCACCGCGTTGCCGCCCAGCTTGCGTTTCAATTGAGCGACGGCATTAGCCGCATGTTTCCGCTGCGAGATCATGCAAGAGTTATGGCACAAAGCGGCGCGAGGGTCATCTTCCGAAGTCTTTGCCTTTCGACGGTGCCAAAATCATCGTGCCCACGTGAAAACCATCGTCGCCCTCGACTCCCCACCCTCAGCCCCCTCCCCGTGGGTGAACGCTCCCCCTTTCATCCGAATTGGGACGAACTGGCCGCCCCCGGCCACGGAGGAAACAAAGGGATTCATCAATCGGGAGAACCTCGCCAAGATGAAGCCGTCCCATGGTCAATTAGACCGACTGAAGAAAACTACTGGGAACCGCGTATCCTTGTTTCTCCCGGCCCACCCGGTAATCTGCTGCCGATGGACAAACGCTATTGGGATCGCGTCGCCTCCAATTACGACGGCGAAATTTTTGATTCTTTCAAGAGTGACACCACCGGCATTTTGGTGCGCCGGCTGGAAAAATTCGCCGATCGTTCCGCGCCGGCCGCGGATGCGGGATGCGGCGTGGGAAAATATCTTCCCTTCCTCGCTCCGCGCTTTGCCCGCGTGGATGCTTATGATCTTTCGGGCGAGCTGCTCAGACAGGCGCGAACCGCCGCCCGGGGGTTCGCCAATATCCGCTACTTTAAACGCAACTTCGCGGCGCGGTCGGCCAAAGTTTTCCCCGTCCGATTTGCCCTCTGCGCCAATGTGCTGATCATGGCGGACACCGCCATCCGCGAGGCCGTGTTGCGCTCGGTGGCCCGGATGGTGGAAAGCGGCGGGCACGCGATTTTTCTGATTCCTTCGGTGGAATCCGCCCTGCTGGCCCATCATCGCCTGATGGAATGGCACCGGCACGATGGCCTCTCCGCCACCGATGCCGGCCGCGCCTCGGCCGCCCCGGCAGCCAAAGCCGGGCGCCAACTGGCCGACGGATTTGTGCCGATTGAGGGCGTCCCCACCAAACATTACCTCCGCGAAGAGGCTGTAATTTTTTTCCGCAGCTTCGGATTTGAACCCTTGCAATTCGACAAGGTGGAATACGGCTGGGACACCGAATTCGAGTCGCCGCCGGACTGGATGCAGGCTCCCCTCCCTTGGGACTGGCTGGTGACGACGCGGCGCGATTAACAGGCGGCGCACCGGCGAAAAGGGATTGCCTTTACGAAGGAAAGTCCTGCGTCATATTTGGGCGGATATGACCGACGCGCCCACCGGAACAATCAGCTTTCTTTTCACGGACATCGTGGGAAGCACGCGCCTGTGGGAAAAATTTCCCAACCACATGGGACCGGCCCTGGCCCGGCACGATACGATTGTGCGTTCGGCTGCGGAGAGCAACCGCGGGCATGTTTTCAAAACGGTGGGCGATGCGTTTTGCGTGGCCTTCCAAACCCCGCGCGATGCCGTACAGGCAGCCATCGAAGCCCAGCGGGGGCTGGCGGCGGAAAACTGGGGCGAGGTCGGCCTCGTCACTTCGCGCATGGGCATCCACACCGGCGCGGCGGAATATCGCGATGGCGATTATTTTGGCGGCACGCTCAATCGCGCTTCCCGCATCGAGGCGGCCGCGCACGGCGGGCAGATTTTGCTATCACAGATCTCTCACGAACTGCTGGAGGATGATCAGCTTGAGGGCATCACCTTCAAATCGCTGGGCAGCCATCGTCTGCGCAATCTTGACCGCCCCGAACATTTGTTCCAGGCCTTCGCGCCCGGCATCGAAAGCACCTTCCCGCCGCCGCGCAGCATGGAAGTTCTGCCCAACAATCTGCCCGTGCAAACCACCAGCTTCGTGGGCCGCAGGCGCGAAATCGAGGAGGTGCAGCAGCGGCTGGAAAAAACCCATTTGCTCACCCTCATGGGCACCGGCGGCACGGGAAAAACCCGGCTCGCGCTGGAAGTGGGTGCCCGGCTGATCAACGAATTCCGCGACGGCGTGTGGCTGGTGGAATTCGCCATTGTTACCGACCCCGACCGGGTGGTCGAGACGGTGGCGCAAGCCGTGGGCGTGCGGGAGGAACCAGAGCGCGCCTTGCGCGAAACCCTCGTCAATTTTCTGCGCGGAAAAAACGTTTTGCTCATTCTCGACAACTGTGAACATCTGCTCGCCGCCGCCTCTTCGCTCGCGGCCGAATTGTTACGGGCCTGTCCCCGCCTCAAGATCATTGCCGCCAGCCGCCACTCGCTGGGCATCAGCGGCGAGACGACATTTCCCGTGCCTCCGCTGGCGATGTTTGATGTTCGTCTGCACGAGTTGGCCGGACCTAATATGGCGGAAGAGGTTTCGCAATACGAAGCGGTGAAGCTTTTCATCGAACGCGCCGTGGCCGTGCGGCCCGATTTTGTCGTGACCAATGCCAACGCCCCCGCGCTGGCGCAAATTTGCAGCCGGCTCGACGGCATTCCCCTGGCCATTGAACTCGCCGCAGCCCGCGTCGGCGTGCTCGACCTCGAGCAAATCGCCGCCCGCCTGGGCGACCGTTTCAGCCTCCTGCGAAGCAATGAGCGTGGCGGTCATCTCCCCCACCAACAAACCCTTCAGGCCTTGATCGACTGGAGCTATGACCTCCTCTCGGAACACGAACGCATCCTCTTCCGCCGCCTCGGTGTTTTTGTCGGCGGCCGCACCTTGGAGGCGCTGGAAGAGGTGTGTTCCGGCGATGGACTGGAAGAATTTGAGATTCTGGATTTGGTGCAGCAACTGGTGGACAAATCGCTCGTCACGGTCGAGCGGGAGGCGGGCGGTGCGCCGCGCTACACCATCATCGAATCCGTCTGGCAATACGCCCGCGAGAAACTGGAATCCTCCGGCGAAGGCGACATTCTGCGGGACCGGCACCTCGATTATTTTCTTCGCTTTGCGGAAAAGGCCGGGCCCCATCTCGAAGGGCCGCAGCAAAAAGATTGGCTCGATCGCGGCCAGCGCGAGCGTTTCAATTTTCGCAACGCCTTCGAGTGGGCCATCCGCTCGAAAAACCCCGAAGCAGGCTATCGCATTTTTTCCGCCACCTACCGCCTGATCGAAATCCGTGGCAGCTTAAAGGAAGCCCGCGAGGTCCTCGCCGAATTAATGGCTTTGCCGGATGATCAGATTTCCCCGCGGTACCGGGCCGAATTTTTCCTCGCGGCCGGCCGCATCGCCTGGGCGGCAGACCAATACGAGGATTCACGGCGTTTCCATCAGCGGGCGCAGGCACTCTTCCAGCAGCTTGGCGACGAGGAACGCGTCGGGCTTTGCGAGATGCTGGCCGGTTTTCTCGCCCGCGGCGACGGCGAGATAGACATTGCGGAACAATATTTTCGGCGTGGTTTGGAGGTCGCGCTCCGGGTCGATAAAACCCCCTACCTCAAAGCCGGCTGCCTGAGCGGGCTCGGCAGCATTGCCCTTGACCGCGGCGACCCCGTCACGGCGCGCCGACTCAAGGAAGACAGCCTCATTATTTATGAAAAGATGGGCGATCATTGGATCATCGGGCTCATCCTCTGGGGTATTGTGCAGGTTTGCATCGTGCAGAAAGATTACGATCGGGCCAAATCCGCCCTGGAAGAATGGGCCCGCATCACCCTCGATCTGGGCAACCGTTGGATCCTGCCCTATATTTTGGAATGCCACGCCAGTCTGGCCGTGGCCGATGGACGGCCCGAGCACGCCGCCCGCGTCTTTGGCGCGGCCGAGGTGGCCCGAGAACATTTCGGAACACGGTTCTCCGCCAGCGAACAGGCCCTTCATAAAACCTCCATCGCCAGCCTGAAAAAACTTCTGCCGGAAAAGGAACTCCAGGTCGCTTGGGAAGCCGGACGCCTCACCCCGCCTTGGGACTTGATCGGGAGGGTGTAGTCCTAAAGTAGGACGATCACGAGGCCCCCCTGCGTGACCCGAACAGCACGCCAACAAGGCGGGTTTTCGCTAACTTACTCCTACACTTGAACGTACCCCTACTCGCCGTTCGCACGGAATGCAGGTGTAGGTTTAGGTGTAGAGGTGTAGGTGACCCCCTGTGCGCCGACGTCACTCTGTTCAGTCAACCGGTTCCCCGTGGTATCCCAGGTAAAAATCTTCCAGCGTGGCCTTGACCGGTTCGACCGCGCGCACGCGCACGCCGGCCTGCACCAGCGTGGCCACCACGTCAGCCATGTCCCCGCCCGCGGGCAGGCTCACCAGATTTTTCCCACCGGAAACCGCCCCGGCTTTTTCCAACACGGCCGCGGCTTTGGCCCAATCGTCGAGATCGAGACGCCATTGGGGGTCCCCCTTTTTCCACGACCCGCAAAAAATCAAGCGGCCCTGGTGCAGGATACCCACCCGATCGCAGAGCAGTTCGACCTCGGAGAGCAAATGAGACGAAAGCATGACGGTGAGGCCGCGTTCGTCGCGCAAATGCCGGATCATTTCGCGCATCTCCTGGATGCCCTCGGGATCGAGGCCCTCGGTCGGTTCGTCGAGCAGAATAAATTCGGGATTGGGCAGGAGCGCCTGGGCGAGGGCCAGCCGCTGGCGCATGCCGTGGCTGTAGGCCCGCACCGGATCGTGAATGCGTTTTTCCAGGCGGACGAGTCTGACCGCCTCCATCAGCCGCTCGTCCGGCACAAGGCCGGAGAGCGAAACAAAAAAGCGGAGGTTGTGCCAGCCGCTCATGTATTCGTAAAAGGCGGGAGTCTCGAAGATCGCCCCCACCCGGCTGATTGCCCTGGCCCGTTCGTGCTGCACGGAATGTCCGGCAATGAAAGCCTCACCGGCGTCGGGATGGAGGTGTCCGAGCATGAGTCCGAAGGTCGTGCTCTTGCCCGCGCCGTTGTGGCCAAGAAGGCCGAAAATCTCCCCGCGCTGGATTTCCAGCGAGAGTCCGGTCACGGCCGGGCGGCCTCGAAAGGCCTTGGTGAGATTTTCGAGCCGAACCACGTTTGTTATTCCACGAAAAGCCGCAATTCCTTGGTGGCGTGTCCGTCGGCGAAAAGGTGATTCACCTTGTCCTCGGTGTTTTTGTGCCAGCCTTCCTTGTCCACCAAGAGGGGAATTTTGCTGAGATCGGTGATGAAGCCGAAGAAATTCAAGCTGGTCAGGGATTGACCGCTCAGAGCGCTGTTCCAGAAATAGCTCGTGCCGGTGGTCTCCGCGATTTTCCGGCCGGCTGGGCAGGTGAAAACCCTGGGGCTGTCGAGATAGCGATCAAGCGTGTTGTCAATGACGGCAACGTCCTCGATTTTGTCGGCGCGGGCGGCGGCCAGGGGCGGCATGGTCATGTGATTCTCGCCGAGATAGACATTGAGGGCGACTCCCAGACTTCGGAGGTTGCCCAGGCATTGGGCGGCATCCGCCCGGGCGCGCGCGATGCCAAGGGAGGGAATGGCGATGGCGGCCAGCAGGGCGAGCACGCCGATGGAGACCAAAAGTTCGATGAGCGAGAACCCGCGGTTCGTCAAGACGCTGTGGCCTCGGCATCCTGCGGAGGGCTTGACGCATCGGCTGGAACCGAAGCGAACGCGAAGATCTGAGCCGCAGGCGAATTCACCCGATGCCATGGGTTCCGGACTTTTTCTCATCGCATTTTCTGCGTGGCGCGCTGGAGTTGCTCGATGACGGGTGCAAAGTCGAGTTTCACATCCGCGCTGGCCTCGCTGTAAAACGAATCCATCCCCTGCGCGATCATCTTTTGAACCTCGGCGCGATTGATGCGTTCGTGGGCCTCCGGGTTGTCTTTTTCGATGTCATCCAACACACGCTCAACGATTTTTTTTCGCTTGGCGGGGTCCATTTTGTTCAGGGCGAGCATGAGCTGACGGAAGCCCTCGGGCAGCGTCAGGTCGAGAAAGCGTTTGCGCTCGTCTTCCGTCATTTGCTCAAAAAACCGGCGGTCGTTTCTGGTCTTTCGCAATTCCTGGCGCTGTTCAACGTCCAGCTTGTTGAGCTGCGCCGCGGCGCGATCAATCACTTCCGTGCGCTTGGCCGGAGTGAGGTCCGCCAGGGGATTTTTGTCAATGTAGGCCGCCAGCGAAGCCGGAGTCGGGCGTGAGGCCCTGGCCCAGAAAATGACCAGAGCGGCCAGTAACCAGACGGCCGCAAAGATTCCCATCACACGCCAGGAGATTCCCATCAGCCTCTCACTTAAGCGCGAATTCCCCGGCAGGCAAGCGGCTCACGGCAAAAATATCCGCAAAAAGACCGATCCCGTCGCATTGGAAAATTCTCCTCAGCGAAAACGCAGGCGGTAAGTCGCTTCCTCGTTTTCAAAACCAAGGCCGTCGCCATCGCTGAGGAGCGAAAGGCCCTGCCAAAGCCGGAATCTTCCCCGCAGCGAGGCCCGTCCGCCCTGAAATTCCGGCGGCACCGGGCTGGTTTGCAGGTGGTTGACCAACGAATCCAGATCCACTCTTTGCGGGTCAAACTGCCGGACAAAAGAGCACTGCAAAAGCAAACTTCCCTGGCCGACCGCCCCCTCGCCGAAGCCCGCGCCGGCATAAACGCCGGGAGGCAGACCGGCCGTGAGCAAGAAAATGAGCGATTCCTGGGGCAAGGGCGGATCGGAACGCAGAATAAGGCGGCGCTCGTTCAGCGGTCCAAAGGCGAAAGCCTGCACGTGGTAGTCCAGCGCCTGCGCGGTGGCCCGGATGTCGAGTCGCGGCATCCACGGATTGCTTTCCATAAAGTCAATGAACCCATTGTCGATGGTCATGGTGGTAAAGGGCAAAAAGGCGCGCGCGTCTTTCACTTCGATCCGTCCCACCGGCACCGGCCGCCCCACACTTCCGGTCAAGCGCAGATCCGGCACGATCTCGCCCGCGGCAGGGCTTCCGGCGAGGGTGAAGAGTGATTCGTTTTTGATCGAGACATCCAGCTTCCAAGCGCGAAAAGGAGCCGGCACCCGCCCCTCGAATCGGGGCGGAAGGAAAAACGCCTCGTCCACGGGCGAAGGAGCGAGCATGGGGGTGATCTCCAGCCGCCGGGAAATCCGTCCGTCCACCAGCCTCACCGAACCCGTCACCGATCCGGTGGTGGAATTGCCCGAGGCTTGAAGATCCACGTTGGCCCGCAGGCGCAGACCGGGATCGCGGGAGAGGAGGATTTTTTCGCCCTGGAAGGTCCCGTCGTATTGCGGGTTGGAGAAATCAACCAAGGAAACCCCGCCCCGAATTTCAAACGGCCCGCCGTCCGCTTCGCCGGTGAATTTTTCGATGGACGCCCCGCCCGGTTCGAATTTTACCGAGCCGTTCAGGTTGTCGATCATCGGCACCGCGGGGGAAATTTTGATCCGCCCGCCAGTGAGGGTCAGTCGTCCGTTTAACTCCGGTTTCGCCACTGTGCCCGCGGCGGTCAGGCCGCCCACCATCGTGCCTTCGATTTTTTGGATCCCCGGGAAAAACGGGCGGAAAATTTCCCAGTTAGTTTTGGGGATTTCCAACTTCGCGGCAATGGGTCCTTCCGGTTTCATCCAGTGCCAGGATCCGTCGTTGGCTTGGAGAAACCCCAACGGGCTTTCCGCCTTAAGCGTGAGGGGAGGCAATCCACGAGTGTGGATATTGCCCGCGAGCACGGCCATGCCGTTTCCTGCACGCACGGTGGCGTCGAGTTGCGAGACCGGGCCGGTCTCCTTCTCGAAGCGCATGGTCAGCCCGCGGCCTTCAATTTTTCCCTCCAGGGCCGGAGCCGCCGGCAGGCCGGAGGCTTTCAATCCGAGCTTGAGCGTTCCTTCGACCGGAAGATCGTTTCCGGCCAGGCGGAGCAGATCGCGCAGCGGGAGCGATCCGCGCATTTCGATGCTGGCATAGACTTCTTTTTCCGGGAGCACGGCTTCGTTGAATGACTTTCCCGCGATCATGGCAAAAAGGTCCAGCGGCAGAAAAATCTCCGCGTCCGCCAGTTCGCGCCCGCCACCCTGCAAGACCGCGTTTTTGAGTTTCAGGCCGGAACTCGCCAGGGTGGCCTGGGTGGAAAACCGCAGCGGCCCCTGTTCGAGTTCGAAGCCGCTGAAATGCACATTCTGCGGGGAATACGTCCCCGCAAAGCGTCCGGTCAATCCGCTCGGCGTGCGGTCCGAAACAAATTGATCCAGCGAAACTTTGAAGGCTCCGGAATGTGCGGCTGCGCTGCCATCACCCTGCCAGCGAACCTGCACCGCGCCGCCATGAACAGGGGGGCCGCCCGGGCGAGGGAGCAACTTCAGATAAGCGGCGAGGTCCTCCGACCGTGCCTGGATTTCGCCCGAATAATTATGCGGCGCGGCGATGGCCACCGCCCCCTTGCCCCGCAGGTAATCTGCCCCGCTCCAGAATTCACATTGTGACACCTGGGCCTCGTTGTTGGCAAAGTTCACCTCGATCCGTCCCGACTCAATCGGATGCCGGCGGAATTTCATGCCCGAGCCTTCCGCGCTGAGAAACCCCGTCAGCCGCCCGTCCTGCCCGTTGACCGAACTGCTCAGGCTCATGCGTCCGCTCATTTCGTTGAAGGGCGGGCCGAACAATCCCGCCAGCGCTCCCAAGTCCTTGATCGAGCCGGAGAGGTTTAGCAGAAAGGGCGCCTTGGCCAGACCCTGCAAGTCGCCCGTGACCAAAACCTCGCCATTGCCCGAGAGGGTGTTGTCCTTTTGCCGCAATTCAAAATCGCCCACCGCCAGCCGCCGGTGGTTCAAATTCGCGCCGATCCTGAACGACTCCCAACCGCGCTTGTTCCAGCGAAATCCTTCCGCCGCGAGACGCAGCGATGCCTGCCCGTCCAAAGCCTGCGCCGGGATGCCGCGGAAAGTGAACCGTCCTTCCCGCAACACACCCTCGGCTTTGCCCTTGAGCCCGAGAAGAGCGGAGAGCGGGCCGGCATTCACCTGCGAGGCCCAGACCGCGGCATCCACCGTCATCGGCCCGGCCGCCGTGCCGAGGGAAACATCGGCCCGCAGCGAGCCGCCGAAAACCGCCACATCCAGACCCAGGGCCAGGCCACCGGGGCGGGCGAGCTCGAGGTGAAAATTTTCGACCTTCAAGCCATCGCGCAAGGCACAATCCGCCAGATAGGCCGTGCCGCCCTTCCAAGCCGTGATCCCTTCCAGCGTGCCGAGGCTTTCGTGAAAATCGCCGGCATGAATTTCCGCAGCGGCGGCGCGAAATGTGCCGGCCGCCTGTTCGCTAAAAATGGCGGACACGTCCTCCAGGTAATAAGACTGGTCCGGCGCGAGAACCTCCAGGCTGGCGCGGCGCAAATCCAGCGTTTTGGGCAACATCTGCAAGCGCCAATCCGCTTGCGCCTGGAGTTCCGTCGCAGTGAGATTCCGCCCCCGCGGCGTGGCCCCGTCGTCCGTCGGACGCAGGTCGAAAACGCCCCGCAAATCCTCCACAATCAGCGCACGAATCGTGCGCCTCTCCCCGGCAAAGGCCTGCCAGGGCCAGTTGAACGCGAGCTCGATCCGCCCCGCGTCCGCCGCCGTGCGCGAAGCCGCCGCGTCCTGCGCCCGCAGGCGAACTTTTTCCAATACCAGCGGAGACCCGATCCGCGCCTCGATTTTTCCCAACTCCAGCCGCAGCCCCTCACCGGCCGCCGCTTGGGTCAATCCGTAACGCAAAAGCCGGGCCACCACCGGCGGATGGACCAACCACAGCGCGACCAGCCCAAGCACTCCCGCCACTAGGCCACGGCTCGGGCGAAACCGCTGGCGGGGCGGGTTGGTGGCTTGCTGGGATTTCATCGGGTGGATCGCTTAGCACATTTCCGACGCGGCGGACAGGAGAAGACTCCGGCGTTCGCATCGGCCGTGCCGGGGATGAGTAGCAAAACATTCCCGCGCTGTCGAATTCCCCGGCGGCGGACCCTCCCCATCGGGTCGCATGGGATGAGCCGTGGGAGGCCGCTTCTATTTGGCGATGGAGACAGCCGCCGCCACGTGATGCCGGGCCAGCTCGAGGGATTCCTCGGTGCGGGCGTGGATGAAAAAGAGGGGCTCTCCCCTGGCCACGTGCTGGCCGCATTTGCGGATGCCGCTGAAACCGACGGCGCAGTCAATCGGGTCAGAGGCGCGCTGGCGCCCGGCTCCCAGGCGCACGCTGGCCGCTCCGATGGTTCCGGCGTCGAGCCGCCGGATCGTGCCCTCCCGCGCGGCCGGGAAGGGTTTGATCAGGGGGGCGTGGTGAATCTTGGTGATGCGCTCGAGAGCGGTGGCGTCGCCACCCTGTGCGCTGACCATGGCGGTGAATTTTTTCCAAGCGGTGCCATCCTGCAACCATCCGGCCAGTTTTTCGCGGGGTGAATCGGCCACGCGCTCGCAAAGATCGAGGGTGAGTCTGACGAAATCGGCCGGCCCCTTACCTTGCAGGGTATCCACCGCTTCCTTCACCTCGAGGGCGTTGCCCACGGTTTCGCCCAGGGGTTCTTCCATGGGGGTGAGGAGAAATTGGGTGATGACGTTATTTTCCTGGCCGGCCGATTGCAGGCCGAGGGCGAGTTTCTGGGCGTCGTCGCGGGTTTTCATGAACGCGCCGGGGCCGAATTTGACATCGAGAATCAAACGATCGAGCGACTCGGCCAGCTTTTTCGACATGATGCTCGCGATGATGAGTTCGCGCGAGGGGACCGTGCCCGTCACGTCACGCAGGGCGTAGAGTTTTTTGTCCGCCGGACAAAAATCCGCCGTCTGTCCGGCCATGAAGAGGCCAAGCATCTCGATCTGGGCGAGGCATTTTTCCTCGCTCAGGTGCACGTCAAAGCCGGGGATGCTTTCGAGTTTGTCGAGGGTGCCGCCGGTGATGCCGAGCCCGCGCCCGGAAACCATCGGCACCCAAAGGCCGTCGCTGGCCAGCAGGGGGGCCAGCACAAGGGAGGTTTTGTCGCCCACGCCGCCGGTGGAATGTTTGTCCACTTTGGGGGGTGAATCGGTCGGCCACCGAAAAACCCGCCCGCTGTCGCGCATCGCGGCCGTGAGGGCGGCCGTTTCCACGGCGTCGAGGCCGCGAAAATAAATCGCCATGGCCAGGGCGCTCATCTGGTAGTCGGGGATCTCGTCGGCGGCGAAGGCGCGGATAAACGCGCGGATCTCCTCGTTGGTCAGCGTCCCGCCGTCCCGCTTGCGCTCGATGAGTTGCGGAATGTGCACCTTTCCATCTTGCCTGCGCAGGCTTTCAAGACGAAGACAATTTCGTGAAGACCCCCACTTCGCCAAGCTCTGCGCGCCGCCGCCAGCTTGAGGGATCGGGGACAGGTTTTGCCTGGCTTTCCTTCCCCCGGGCGGTATCTTTTCGGTGTCGGCTTCAGCTGGTGATTTTATCTCATATCTCGATGATTTTTCGATGATTTGTAAGCGTTGGCGACTCCTTCCCGATGACGGCACGACGTGCGGCGCCGCATCAACTTCTACCGCGCGCTCGTGGCGCTGCCCGCGGACATCACCTTCGACGCGGTGAAGAATGGCAAAGATCAGAAAACGGCGTTGATGATGTCGGCGAACAATTTGCTAGACCACCTCCCGCCTACGAACTGGACGTGGTACACGCCGGACGGCGCGGAGGGGGCTGGCAACTCGAATCTCGTTCTCGGCAGGTACGGACCCGCTGCGGTTGACGCCTATATGGTCGATCCCGGCGCGAACAATCACCTCGTGGGGCATTGCCGCTGGCTGATGTATTCGCGGGCGAGTGTAATGGGACGGGCGATTCCAACTGGCGATTCCCGCTCCCGGATCAATCGCCCGTGGGGATGGCGGGGGCCCAGCGCAGCCATTCGCGGCGGGGGGCGGCGTTGAGCGGAAATTCGTGGCCGGGTCGCACGCGTCCGCCGAGGGTGTCGGGGGTGGCGAAGGCGAGGCCGCCGCGGGCGAGGGTTTCAAGAGAGGCGTTTTGGACTTTCAGGTTGAAAAAGCCGAGGGAGATTGTCATGCCGCTGGCGTCCCAGAATTTGGTGTTGTCGCGGATGAGGCTGGCGTAGGGGCGGTCGATCACGACGCAGAGGCCGACGTCGCGTCCGTCCTTGGCCAAGGTTTTGCGCAGGACTTTGCCGACGACAACGCCGCGGAAGGTGACGGGGGCGTCCACGGCGATGGAGGTTTGCGCCGTGGTGACGACGACTTCGAAGCCGCGTTGTTCGGTTTGCTCGAAGGCGGCT
Organism: Terrimicrobiaceae bacterium; assembly: GCA_041746635.1. GTDB lineage: Bacteria > Verrucomicrobiota > Verrucomicrobiia > Chthoniobacterales > Terrimicrobiaceae > CAMASH01. The sequence goes on from JBGTGQ010000035.1 coordinate 18,708, forward strand.
TTGGCCGGAGTGACGGCGGTGAAACGGTCGCGCAGGGGTCCTCCGGGGGCGGGGACGCATTCGATGTACACGCCGCTCACGACGGTCTCAAGGCCGGTAATGCCGTTGAGGGAAACGTTCAGGCGCATGACGGCAAAGGCGGAGCCTTCGCGGCGGAGGAAGTCGTAGCCGTCGTTCAGGCGGATGGTGGCTTCGACTTTGCCGGTCTTCGGGCTGACGGATTCGACCAGGCCGACGGGCTGGCCAAGGTAGCGGACTTGCGTTTCTCCGGCGAGGAGGCCCTGACCGTTTTCGAAGGTGATGCGGATGGGGGCGGAGGTGGCGCGGGCGGCGGGTTCACCGGCGAAGAGTTCGAACTTCGCGTCGGTGGGGGCGGCATTTTCCGGCGCACCGAAAACGTCGTACGCGATGGCGCCTTGCACGAGGGCTTCGAGGCCGGCGACGTCGAAATTCAGCACGCCGGGTCCGGCCTGAACGGAGGCGGCGGGGACGCGCCAGAAACGGGCATTGGCGGGGAGAGGGAATCCCTTGCGGATGATGGCTTCAAGCACGGGCTCGCCGTGGACGTCGAGAGTTCGGGCCTGGATGCGTCCGGCGAGGAGGCCGCGGTAGAGGATGGGGGTGCCTTTGCCCATGGCGGGGAGGTTTTTAGCCTGGAGGGTGATGGGGAGGGCGTCTTTCTCGTCCTGCACGGTCATCATGCCGTCGTCGGTAAAGGTGCGCCCGGCGAAGTTGTCCGCGAGCTCAACTCCGGGGCCGGGTACGCAATCGATGTACGGGCCACCGGCAAGGGCTTCGAGGCCGGAGATGCCGCTGAGCGAAATGTGCGGACGCACGAGGGTGAAGACGGATCCGGCGTTGTGGAGGTGTTCGTAGGCGGGTTGGAAACGCACGGTGGTGAGAACGGATTGGCTGGCGAGGTCGAGCGTGACGGTTTCGACGTAGCCGACGGGCCGGCCGAGATGGCGGACCTCGGTCTGGCCGGCCCGGAGGCCGTGGCCATTTTTGAAGGAGATGCGGACGGGCACGCCGGTGGCGCGGGCGGAGGCTTCGTCGGTGTGGAGGGCGAATTCGGCGCCGTTTTTCACCTCGGCTCCGGGGTCGCCGAAGGTGTCGAACTGCAGGCCGCCCAGGAGCATGGCCTTGAGCCCGAGTAGGTCGAGCTGCACGCCGCCGGGGCCGATGCGAATGGAGGTGGCGGCGACGGGCCAGAACCGGGCGTTGGCGCGCACGGTGTGGGCGAAGTGTTTTTCGATGACGACGCGGAGATAGGGGTCGCCATTTTTGTCGAGCTCCTTGCTTTCGACGGACCCGATCTGCACGCCCCGATAATAGAGCGGGGAGCCGCGATCGAGGAAGGGGATGTTGGTGGCACGGAGCTTGAGCACTAGGGCGGGGGATTCGAGCGGGGTGTGGGGGAGGGTTTCGTGGCCGACAAAATAGGTGGCGGACGGACCGTCGCCGCCGCGGGCCTGGAGGGAATTGCCCTGGATGAGGGCGTCGAGGCCGGAGGTGTTGCCCAGCGCGATGATGGGTTGATCGATCCAAAAAATCGTGCCCTCGCGGGCCAGGCCAGCGGCGAACTCCTTGAGCCGCACTTGCAAAATCACTTTCTCCAAACCCGGGTCGAGCCGCACGCGGTGGACGATGCCGGCGGTTACGCCGCGATACAGCAACGGGGTTTTGCCGGCCTGGATGCCGGGCGCGCTCTCGAATTCGACCTCGACCATGGGGCCGTTGGCCTTCCAGTTCGACCAGAAAAGCCAGGCGGTGGCGGCGGCGGCCAGCAGCGGAAACAACCACGCCCACGAGATGCGCGGGCGATGGCGGCGCACCACCCTGCCGTGGTCCACGGGTTCGTTTTTTGGATTTTCGAGTTCGCTCATGCGGGCAGGCCTTCCTTGGTCTGCCAGATCATGGTCGAGTTGTAACTCTCCGATGCAAAGAGCGTGCAAACCAACACGGCGGCAAAAAACAGCGCACCGGGTTCGGCCACCACGCTGGCCAGCACACCGAGCTGCCCGACCGCCGCGAGGATCGAGAGCAAGAAGACATCCACCATGGACCAGCTTCCGATGGTGTGAACGATCCGCCGCAACGCACCGCGCTGCCGTCGCCAGGTTGGTTTGCCATGCATGAGCAACAGCCAGCTCAGGGCGGCGAGTTTGCAAAACGGCACAACGATGCTGGCGAGAAAAACAATCCCCGCGATGGGCGTGAGGCCGGAATCGTAGAGTTCCTGCACGCCACCCATCACCGTGAGCGGCTCGACATCACCCACCACGGTCATGGTCATCACGGGCAGGATGTTGGCGGGGAGGTAAAGGATGAGCCCGGTGACGACGAGGGCCTGGGCGGTTTGCAAGCGCGCGCTGGCGTTCATGCCAGTTCCTCCAGCCCCTGCTCGACCAGGGAACGGTCGAACAATTGCACGGTGAAGAGCGAGGAAAGCGAGAGCGCCAGCACAAAGAGCGCACCTTGCTGCCAGTCCACCGTTCCGAGCATGTCCAGTTTCACCACCGCGACCACTGTGGCCACGGCATAGACCGGCACGAGATTCCAAGCCTCGAGGGATTCGGCCAGTTTCGCCACCCGGCGCAAGGCGGGCCAACGCCGCGACAGACTACACGCCGCCGCCACATACCATACGGCCGCCAGATGGAGGGCCGGCCCGGCCATGCCCGCCAAAAACACCAGTGCTGCCACCGGCCAGTAATCTTGAATGGAGAGCTCCACCACGCCGGTCACGATGTGGTTCGATTGCGTGTTGCCCGCCACGTCGAAAGTCAGGATGGGGTTCACATTGGCCAGGATGGCAAAAAACAAACCCGCCGTGGCAAAGGCCCAGGCCGGCTGCAGCGATCTCAGCCCGCTGGCTTTTTTCACCCGGACCCCGCAACGTTGGCAGAGCAGCTCCGTCCCGGACGGCAATTCGTGGTCGCGGCAGGCCGCCTCACATTCGGGACAGAAAATCCACCCGTCATCCATCGCTTGAGACATCGCGATCTCTTTAGGCGAAAACCGCGGCCAGACCAAGCCGCATGTTTCCCGCTGGCGTGCACGACAGAAAACAAAGCGATCTTGTGATTGGAGAAAAACCGTCTAAAAGGATTTCGTGAAAAATCTCCCTCTCCTTATCAAAACCCTTGCCTCGCTGTCCCTTCTCGCCTTTGCCGCAGGCTGCATGACCAATGCGCAATTCAAAGAAGCCAACCTGACCCAGGCCGGCTTCAAATCCATTCCCGCCAACACCCCCGAGCGGCAGGCCCACCTCAAAACCCTCTCCACCACCAAAGTCACACCGGTCCAGCGCAACGGCCAGACGTACTACGTCTTTCCCGATCCGGCCAAGAACGTTCTCTATGTGGGTCGCCAGGCGGAATACAACGCCTACAAGCAGATCAAGCTCGGCCAGCAACAGAGGGCGGACTACGACATGGCCGTGCAGAACAACTTCGTTAGCACGGACGCCACTCTGACCAGCTTCAACACCTGGGGCACGTGGGATGGCCTGCCTTGGGGCTACTAAACACGGATCGCGCTTTGTCTGGGAGCCGGTCGAACTGAGACGCGATGCCGCATCTTTCCAGATGTTAAGTTTCGCTGCGTAAAAATGAGGCCAGTTGCTCGTTGTTGACCGAGGATACGATGGAGGAACTGGGTTTGACCAGAGCCCTCCATCTTGGTCGGCGAGTGTATTTCTGGCAGGCCCCTCCTTTCCTTGAGTGCCAGGATGTTTTTTTCCACTCGCCGCATCACACCGCAGGCCGCCCGCCTGGCGATCCTGGGCATGATGGCCTTTCTGGCACTCTGGCTCGGCCTGTCGCCCAAGCCCTGGCAGGTTGACCCGGAGGGCAACCCTATTGATCGCTACGTGGCAATCTGCCTGTGGTGGGCAGGGCTCTTCAATTTGCTTCCCCTGGCTGTGCTTGCCTCCACGACCCCATGGTGGATGCGACCACTGCCGCGCCAATTTGTGGTGCCGGCCTCCCCCGCCCTGCCCCGCGGATTTCGCGCGGCGGTGCTCGGCGCGATGCTGGTTTGCGCTGTGTTGGGAGGGGTTCGGCTGAATGACAGCTTGTGGCACGACGAGGAATACAGCATCCGACGCGCCATCCTTGGGACTTACCGGATCAAGGATGCTACGGTCAAACTCCGCGAAGTGCCGTGGGCGCACACCTTTTGGAGTTATCGCAAGCCGACCAATCACGTTTTGCAAAGCGTTCTCTCCCGCCTGTCGCTATCGGCCTGGCGTTTGCTGGCCCGCCCCTCCGGGTTGCAAATCAACGAAATTGCCGTGCGCCTACCGTCCTATCTGGCGGGGGTTCTTTCCGTAGGCGCATTGGCATTATTGCTGGCCCGCGTCGGGCTGCCTTGGCCTGGTGTTGGCGCCGCCTGGTTGCTGGCGCTGCATCCGTGGCATTTGAAACTGGCCCCTGAGGCGCGCGGTTATGCATTGGTCTTTTTATTCATTCCCTTGATCGGCTTCTTGGCCGTGCAAGCGCTGAAATCGGGCCGCTGGCGTTGGTGGCTGGGTCTGGCCCTGGCTGAGTTTCTGCTGCTGTGGACCTGGCCGCCGGCCGTGATGGCGGTGCTGGTGCTCAACCTCTGCATCGCCGCGATGATCCTACTCCGACCCGATCCGGCGGAGGGGCGGGCCGTGCTGGCGGGCCGCTGGCTCACGAGCGGAACCCTTGCCGCCATGGCCCTCGTTCAACTCTTGCTGCCTTGTCTGCCCCAACTGCAGGAATACGCAAAAACCAGCCAGGGGTTTGTGCTGCATGATATCTGGCTGAAAAACGTCGGCTCCCTCCTCCTCTTCGGCGCCTATTGGAGCAAAAGCGGACTCACCACCGCGTCCCCCTATTGGGAAATGCTGCCCCAAGCGGTGGCCTTCCCCGCTCTGATTCCGGTGGCGATTCTCGGCACGGCATTTTTTTGGGTCATCGGCCTCATCGCGTTTTGGCGCACGCCGCCGCACGGTCGCTGGCTCACGGTATTCTTTCTCCTGCCCGGCCCGCTTTTGTTCCTCGCCGCGTATTGGCGCGGTCAGTATATGTTCGAGTGGTACTTGGCCCTCATGCTGCCCGGCTTGTTGGGCTTGGGGGCGGCGGGCATTTTTTCCACGGGTACTTTTCTAGCCCGCGTCTTTTCCCGTCGCGAAATTCCCGGCGTCTTCGCGGCCCTGGTCCTCGCCGTTTTCACCGGACTGACTTGGGCGAACCGGGCTTTCCTTCTCCGCGGCTCGACCCAGCCTTATCGTGAATCCGTCTTGCTCACCCGTTCCCAACTTCATCCCAACACGCGGGAAAACCGCGCCGTCCTCACCGCCGGAACCCTGCTCCTGCCCGATGTGTACGATCCCCGGATTCGCAAGGTCGAGACGTTGGACGCCTACGCCGCCCTCATGAAGGAAGCCGATGCCAAAAGTCTGCCCCTTTACATCAACAATGGCTTTCCGGACATCCTTCAGGATCTCCATCCGGACATCGCCGCGCTGCTGGCCGATCCCGCTGTCTTCGAATTGATTGCGCGGCTGCCCGCCAACGAACCCCTGCTGGACCGCACCGTCCACCAATACCGATCGGGGTCATTCCAAGGTGTGGATTTTTCCCGTTACCGCCGGGCCGGCATTGGCACGGCGCCCAGGGGAGACGATCCGGGGAACTGATGAAATCAGCAGGCGATTGCCTCTTTTTTTGTGGCAGATATTCGTCCTGCCGCCAGGGTCAGAGCGCAGAGACCCAGCATGGCAAACGTGGTGATATGAGAACTCTGCAGTAGGAGAGATAACTCCTTGCCCAGGAAAAATCGGGTCGTGAAGACAAAGATCACCGCGATAAAAACCAACGAAATCCGCAACGCAGGCGCGGTCAAATCCCCCAGAGCCCAAGCTCGGACGAGAAAATACAACGCGGGAAAAGCCACCACGCAATGCTGGCCCCACGCAATAGGCGAGAGCAGGACCATCAGAATACCCACCGCGGCGTATTCCCAGATCGCATCCGGATCATTGTGTTCCCGCATGGGGCGGCGGCAAGCCCAACCGAACGCCACCAGCAAGGAGATCGTTACCATACGAATCACCCAATTTGCGGTGGGGGGAGAAAGGTTAAGGATGTCGATATATCCGGGTCCGGAAAAGCGTCCGGCATGGCCGGGGGGCAAGTGCATGAGATAACGCGCCAACGAAGGACGCAGCGCCTTGTTTTGAAACTTCTCCTCGCCCAGCACTCCGCGGGAAGGATCTGCGGTTGCCACTCCCTGCGCGACATTGGTCACCCAGACCTCCATGTGGCGAACATAAGAGGCCGGCCCCATCACCGCCAAGGGGGCCAGGGAAAAAACCGCGGCCCAGCCGAGGGAAAGCGCGGCCATGCCCCAGCGCCGCTTCCAGGCGAACCACACCACAAAAGCCAGCGGCGTACATTTTAGCGCGGTGGCCAGACCAAGACTCGCCGCCGCCGCGAGTGTTCGCCCGTTGGAAAAAAGCCACAACCCGGCCCAAGCCAGCATGAGCAGAATAAGATTTTGCCCCCCATCCGCCAGATCCCGGGTGATGAAGGCCAACGAAAGCAAAATAGCCCCGGCCAGAATCCAAAAGCGTGTCACCCGGCCGCACCGCAGCGCGGGATCCGCCAGATCCTGAACCATCCACGCCAGAGCCGCCAAGGCGGCCAGACCGAGCACCACCACCAGCGGCATCGCCAGATTCACCGGCAGGACAGCTAGCGGGGCATGAACCAAGGCCCACAGGGGTGGATACGGAATGTGTGTGCCTCCCGCATAAAGGAATTCGCCTTGGAAAAACCGACGGCCAAACTCCATGTGAACCAAAAAATCTCCCCGCGGCCGCACCGCCGCGGCGACCAGATAATAAACCGCCATAATCGCGGCCGCCACCATCACTCCCCGGCGCAAAACCGGTTCGCGTTTTCGGAAAAAATTCTTCAAACCGGAAGGGGTGACGCTGGTGAAGGGCGGCATCAACCGAGATTGAGAACCAAACTTCTCAGCTCGGTCATTTCATCCATGGCATAACGAACGCCCTCGCGGCCAAACCCGCTGTCCTTCACGCCGCCATAGGGCATGTTTTCCACCCGAAAAGTCGGGGTCTGATTAATCAGGACACCACCCGACTCGATTTCCGTGAAGGCTTTCATGGCTTTGTTGATGTCCGCAGTGAAAACACCGGCCTGCAAGCCGTAGGCGGAATCGTTCACCCGGGCCAGTGCCTCGTCAAACGTCTCGTAACTTTCCAGCACCGCCACAGGGGCAAAGGCTTCCTCGCCAACCACCGCGCAATCGTGCGGCGCGTTTTCAATCAGCACGGGATGAAGCAGGCTGAGGCTTTCCGTCTTCAGCGGGGTGAGCAATTTCGCCCCGGCGGCTTCGGCCTGTTGCACCCATTTCACAACTTTGTCGCGGGCGGCGGCGTTGATCATCGGCCCGACCACGACGGCGCGATCTTGCGGATCGCCGGCGACAATATTGTGCGAGACAAAGGCGGTGAGTTCCTGGCGGAAGGCCTCGTAAATGGAAGCGTGAACAAAAATGCGCTGCACGCTGATGCACGATTGGCCCGCATACCCGTAAGCTCCCGAAGCGATCTTGGGGATGGCCGATTGCCAGGCGGAGTCCGCTTCGACAATAACCGCCGCGTTGCCGCCGAGCTCCAGAGCCACCTTTTGTTTGGCGGAGGCGGCCTTGAGTTGCCAGCCGACTTCCGCGCTGCCAGTAAAGCTCAACATCTTGATCCTCGGGTCTTGCAGCAACGGCGGAATATGCTCGTGGCTGAAAGGGACGACATTGACCTGCCCGGGCGGCACGCCCGCATCGTGCATCACCTCCGCCAGCAACAAGGAAGAGAGCGGCGTTTTAAGCGCGGGCTTGAGCACCATGGTGTTGCCCGTGGCCAGACAGGGCGCGACTTTGTGGGCGACGAGGTTCAGCGGAAAATTAAACGGCGTGATACCCAGGATCACCCCCAGCGGAAACCGCCGCACCAGACCGAAATGGCCCTTGCCCGGCGCGGTCGCCTCCATCTCCAGGGTGTGCCCATGGGAAACCGCCGCCTCGTGCGCGGCCTGCGCGAAGGTAATCTGGGCCCGCTCCACTTCCATCTCGGCGAATGTCACGGGTTTGCCCGCCTCGGCCACAATGGCCGCGACAAACTCGGTCGCGCGGGCCTGAATCCCCAGCGCCACCCGGCCGAGCAAGGCGGACCGTTCCGAGGCCGTTATTTTGCGGGTGAATGCGAAGGCTTGATGCGAACTGGCCACGGCGCGCTCCACCTGTGATGCATCCGCGAGGTAAACCGCGGCGACGGTTTCTCCGTTCCACGGATTGATTACAGCATGGGTGGCCTCGGAGGACTCCCAGCGGCCTTCCAGGTAGAAGGGTTTCATCACATGCGTTCCACTTCGCGCTTCTCGATAAAAACGGGGAGGCCCTCGCGGGTAAAGTTATTCATTAGTTCCATCGGGTCGAGCGCCTCCGGCATCATCACACCCCGCTCGGGAATTTTCCCCGTGACAAGTAACTTCGCCGTAATCGCCGGCGGGATGCCGGTCTGAACCAACGTGAGCGAGTAGCCGTAGCGTTCGTAGGTGTCGCGATGGCTGTCCATCGTGTAAACAAAATACTCCACCCTCCGGCGGTCCTTCGTTCCCCGCACTTCCGTGCCCACGCAAGAATAGCCGTCCACCGTCGCGCCCAACTGCGCAGGTTTCGGCAGATTCGCGCTGGCCACCCGCACCGGGGCCACTTCCACGCCGTCCACTTTCACCTTTTTCCATGTGTCGAGATTGAGCAACTGCAGCGTCTTGGAGATGTTAAGTACCTTGTCGGAAACGCCGTACTTAAAGACCGAATAGCGGACTCCTTTTTCGACGAAGGGGGGATAAATTCCGAGGCTCACCCCCTCCTCGTGCGCCACGGCATAGGTTTTTTGCAGGCCGATCGGATCGGGAAACCGGATCCACTCTATCTCGGCCTCGAGCGGCTTGCCGCTCACCACCCGGCCGTCCTTCACGAAGTACGGCACCGCTCCCAATTCCTCAAAAAATGTCTCCGGGGAGAAAAGTACGGCGAACCGATAGCCACGCACCTCCGCGTTGTCCGCATCGAGCACCCTGATGCTGGAGGCCGTATCGAGCCGGTCCACGGCCCACCGCGCGAAAACATTCACCGCCCCGGGATCCATGCCCATGCACAAAATACCGGCCAGACCACGTTCGAGATAGGCGTCGTTGAATTTTTCGATCTCCGCTTCGAAGGAATTTTTTCCCGGCCGTTTGACCCCCGGCGCGGAATAAATATCTGCCGCCATGTCCAGATAGTGGGAACCGGCCCTTAGAGAGGCTTCGAGCACGGAATGATTGGTCTGGCAGGTGCAGGCATTGCAGGTCACGGCCACTTTGTGCTTCCGCATGAGGGTGGCCAACCCCTCGGTGTCCATCGCGTTGGCCTGCACGACCACGAACCGGCTCTTGGACGTCCGGGCCGCGAGTTGCTGCGCAAAAACCGGGTCCATGTCGGCCAGAACGATGCGGTCGAAACAATCGTACTCGTGAAGCTTCTGACCAATGACGGAGCCCACCCCGCCAATTCCAATCACCATTGCATTTGCCATAAAATCAACGCCTCCGCAGGGTGGCTTTTTTTGTTGTTACCATAGTTGGACAGCACAGACCTGAGAACCGTTCAAGACAGGTGGTGTACCTTTCGGCTCGACCATGCGGCTTCGGTAGGTTTAGATTCGACCACATATGAAAACAAGGCTTCTGCAACTCATTGCAGGATTGATTCTTATTGCAAGTTCTGCTCAGGCCCAGCTTAACGATGTTGTCATCACAGCCAGCCGTAAGAAGCTGGATGAGCAAAAGACCCGTGGCTCGATGGAGACCGTCACGACGAAAGAATATTCCTACACGGTCACAGTGACCAACCGCTCGTTTAAGACCATCCCTCAGTTGGAAATCAAATACATGATTTTTTACGAGGATACCGAACCCGGCAGCAAGGAAAAGCCGGCCACCATTAGCCTGAAGGGCCGGGAAGCCCTGACCAATCTGGAAAGCAACCGTCCGGTGACATTTCAAACCCAGGCGGTAAAGCTCAGCACATCGGAATTGGACGGAAACGTTCGTTGGACGAACGGAGCAAGAAGCCAGGCCAAGGACGCGGTGACCGGCCTCTGGTTTCGCGCCTATGCGGACGGCAAGATCGTGGGAGAATATGCCAATCCCAGCACGACGGCGAAAAAGCACGACTGGAAGGAGTAATCAGTTCCGGCGCTGAACAATCTCGACCTGCTGGCGCGTTTTCGCGATCTGATTCTCACCCAGAACACCACGCCATGGGGTGCCGGGATAGATGATGGAACTTTTTCCAATCAACGATCCCGGTGAGATCACGCAGTTGCAGCCGATCTCGGCTTGATCGCCGATCACCGCGCTGAATTTTTTCAGTCCGGTCGCGACGGATTTTCCGTCCGTCCCGGTCACGGTGATTTCCGATTTGTCCAGTTTGACGTTGGAAAGAATCACCCCCGCGCCCAGATGCGCCTTATGGCCCAGGATCGCATCGCCCACGTAATTAAAATGGGGAACCTGCGCCTCGTCGAAGATCAGGCAGTTCTTGAACTCGCAGGAATTTCCCGCCACCACACCGTTGCCTATGATGACATTCTCGCGGATGTAGCAGCCGTTGCGAATTTCACAATTCTCCCCGATCCAAGCGGGTCCTTTGATCATCGCCCCGTGCTCGATGATCGTGCCCTTGCCCACAAAAACGGCGTTGCTCACAAAGGGTTTGCCGATCAGTTTTCCGTTGACGGCCGGCTTGAGACGGAATTTCAAATACGCGGCGATCTTCGGCAGCGCCTGCCAGACGCTCTCGACATGCTCAAAAATGACCCTGTGCTCCGTGCGGTCGAGATCGAGGTATTTTTCCGGAGCAAACACGATCTCGGATGTTGCCGGCGTTCTTCCCGGCTGCCCAGCCTTAAAATGTGTCCCGTCGGACGCGCTTAATTCGGACAGATGAGGCGGACGAGGTAAGCCGCCATGATGGCCAGCCGGTTGGTGACATTCAGCTCCGTCAGCATCTGCTGGCGGACGGCGATGTCCGTGACGATGGTGGATCCCGCCATGTCGCTGAACCGGGCGAGTTCCGGGGTTTTTTCCAGCAGCAATTCGATCTGACTACGCATTTCCGCCAACTCGCCTTTACGCCAGCCGATTCTTCCAGATTCATAATTCTCCCTTAATCCCCCGCCAAACCGTGATTCGCGCTTGCACCCTAGCGGTGAGAATTTAGCTTGAAGCAAACCTTACACACCATGGCCTACGAACTACCTCCTCTTCCCTACGCACCCACCGCGCTCGAACCGAACATCGACGCCAAAACGATGGAGATCCATCACGGCAAACACCACGCCACCTACGTGACGAACCTCAACAAGGCCCTGGAAAGCGCGCCTGAACTGGCGGCCAAGTCCGTTGAGGCCCTGATTGCCGATCTATCCGCCGTCCCGGAGGCCATCCGCGGTCCCGTGCGTAACAACGGCGGCGGTCACGCCAATCACTCGTTCTTCTGGAAAATCCTCGGCCCCGACGCCGGCGGCGAACCCACCGGCAAGCTGGCCGGGGCCATCACGGCCAAATTCGGCAGCTTTGACGAATTCAAAGCCAAACTCGAAGCCGCCGGACTTGCCCGTTTCGGCAGCGGCTGGGCCTGGCTCTACGTCACACCTGCCGGGGAATTGGAAATCGGTTCCACTGCCAACCAGGACACCCCGCTCATGGGCAAGGCTGTCGCGGGTATCGAAGGCAAACCGGTCATCGGCGTGGACGTGTGGGAACACGCCTACTACCTCAATTACCAAAACCGCCGCGCCGATTACCTCAAGGCCTTCTGGAACGTCGTATCCTGGAGCGCCGCAGAAAAGAACTACGAGGCGGCCCTGTAAAGGTCCTCATCCACTCAAAAAAGCCGCCGGCCACCCCGGCGGCTTTTTCGTTCCACTCAACCCTCAACTCCCAACCATCAACCGCTCCAATGGCCCACCTCAATTCCCACTACCTCAAACTCAAGGCCGGTTATCTTTTTCCCGAGATCACCCGCCGGGTCAAAGCCTTCACCGACGCCCACCCCGAAGCCGCCAAACGCCTCATTCGTTGCGGCATCGGCGATGTGACCGAACCTCTCCCCGCCGCCGTGCGGGAAGCCATGCACAAGGCGGTGGACGAACTCGGAACCCGCGAGGGATTCCGTGGCTACGGCCCCGAACAAGGGTACGACTTCCTCCGCAAGGCCATCGCAGAAAATGACTATCGGTCCAAGGGCCTCGAAATCGCTGACGACGAGATTTTTGTTTCCGACGGATCGAAGTGCGATTGCGCCAACATTCTCGACATCCTGGGCGATCAAAACCGTATCGCCGTGATGGACCCCGTTTATCCCGTCTATGTGGACACCAATGTGATGGCCGGCCACACCGACGAGGCGGACGACCAGGGTGTTTACGGCGGACTGGTTTATCTGCCTTGCACGGCGGAGAACGATTTCATGCCCGACGTGCCGGAGGAAAAAGTGGACATCGTCTATCTTTGTTCACCCAACAATCCCACCGGAGCCGTGGCCACGCGCGAACGCCTGGAAAAATGGGTGGCCTATGCGCTGGCCAACGACGCCATTTTGCTCTACGACGCCGCCTACGAGGCCTACATCACCGAACCCGGCATCCCGCATTCCATCTACGAAAGTCCCGGCGCGCGCCAATGCGCCATCGAGTTCCGCAGTTTTTCCAAAAACGGCGGCTTCACCGGCACGCGCTGCGCCTTCACCGTCCTGCCCAAGGATATCCTCTGTCAGGCCGCCGACGGTCAGAAAAAACCACTCCACCCGCTCTGGAACCGGCGTTTCAGCACCAAGTTCAACGGTGTTTCCTATGTCACCCAGCGCGCGGCCGAGGCTCTTTATTCGCCCGCCGGCCAGGCCGAGGTCTCCGCCCTCGTTTCGCACTACATGGGCAACGCCGGCATCCTGCGCGAAGCCGTCAGCGGCAGTGGCCTGACGGTCTTTGGCGGTGTCAACGCGCCCTACATCTGGGTGCGCGGTCCGCAGGGAAAAACCAGTTGGGAAATTTTCGATCACGCCCTCAATCAAGCCAATATCGTCATCACGCCCGGCAGCGGATTCGGCAACGCGGGCGAAGGCTATTTCCGCATCTCGGCCTTCAACAGTCGCGCCAACGCAGAGGAAGCCGCGAGACGTTTCGCCGCGCTGATTTGGTAGCGGAAAACGTAAGTTTTCCGATCTGGGCCCCGGCCATTTTAACACACTGTGAACGAACCGGAATCCGAGCCGGACGGAAAACTCACGTTTTCCGCTACGCGGCAACAGGACTACCTTCGCCGACTTACTCCCGAGGCTTATCGAGGCACCGCTTTCGCCCATTGGACGATGGCCATCGAGAATCGCCGCACGGGATGGCTGAATGAGACCTTTCACGCTCGCTGGCGCGAGTTGCTTCTACACACCGTTGCCCGCCACCATCTGGTCTGCCCAGCGTACGTTCTCATGCCAGACCATTGGCATATTCTGTGGACCGGACTTCGAGCCGATTCCGACCAACGCAAAGCCGCCATGTTTTTCCGTGAACATACCGGCAGGTTGTTGCGCATGGCAGGCCGCGAATTCCAACAAGCCCACGATCATGTCTTGCGGGAGAACGAGCGTGAACACGGCGCATTTATGACGGTGGCATACTACATTCTGGCCAACCCCGAAAGAGCCCGGCTCACCGACGATTGGAGAACGTATCCTCATCTGGGTGCAATTGTCGCCGGCTATCCGACGCTCGATCCGCGCGAAGAAGACTACTGGGAACGATTTTGGAAAATTTATGCTCTTGTGTCATCTTCATCGCGATGACTCTGGGAACGACTTTCCCTCGTAGCGGAAAACGTGAGTTTTCCGAAAACAGCCGCCTAACTCGGAAAACTCACGTTTTCCGCT
>JBGTGQ010000036.1:0-7060 GCA_041746635.1 Terrimicrobiaceae bacterium
TCGCAACCAAGGCTTGGGAACTGAGCGCGGAAGCCACCGCCGCGCTTCGCCGCATGCGCCGACGTCGAATGATTATCTCCGCCTGCTATACTCAGGCTGATTTGTGGCCTTGATGTCACTCTATTATGCGAGTCTCAATAATCGGCCTGTGGTTCAATGCCGCCGTGATAAGATTGGCAACATTTTCCATCACGAAATATCTCGGACGAATTTCGCTAACGAGGCGGAAGTACTCATAAATGAGATTGCCACGAGGATCATTCAGGCCGGCTCGTTTGCCGCCCGGTGAAAAGCTCTGACAGGGCGGACCTCCCACCATCAATTCCACATCTCCAGAGCAAGTGCGAAGGTCGCGAAGCTCCGCGCCCGTCATTTTCGTTACATCCCCTTCGACAAGTGTCAACGAAGGGCGATTCCGCCGGATTGTTGTGCAGCACCAGGAGTCCATCTCGACCGCGAGCGTTGGATGAACCCCGGCCATTTCCAACCCCAAGTCGAGGCCCATTGCTCCGCTGAAAAAAGACCACACTTCAGGAGGCGGCTTCACCGCATTGGGTGCCTTTTTGTGGCTGTGCCCATTGATCTTGGATTTTGCAGTCATGCCTCAGTGAAAACTTCTGTGCCCATGTTCGTTTCTTGCACCTTCCTCTTCAAGGATTCTTCCCCCCTTTATTCACAGGAGGCTCACAGCATTCAAAGCAAACTGGTGAAGCGGGCATGCTGTCGAAATACGTGAGACCAAAAGGTAACCTCTGGCGAACCAGCTTCGCTTCGCAGAATTGTTGAGGAATATCGCAAAACACAAAGCCTCTGCTCGGACGAGAATCCACAAAGTTCGCATTGAAGTGCGATATAATCAGGTTCCGATTCCACTGCAGCAGAGTAGGAAACCATCGCAAGACCAGTGGTGAGTAAAACAGCTGGGCCTTGCGCTTCGAGAGCGTCATCTCCGCCAACAAGGGTTCGGAGATCGGGAGGCTCCACGGAATCTTCGGGCCGCTTTTTCATGATCAGTTTCGTTACTTGCACAACAGCGCCCGATGGGTGCTCGAAGAAATCTTCGCTGCCTTCATCATGCGAGTGCGTATAAACCCAAGGAGACGGAACACAGAAGACGAAAGGCCCGTCGGTGTACTCCATGGGAGTGACTTCCTCTTCAAAATCCATTTTCGAGCAGCCGGGAGGGTATTGCCTTGGCCATGTGACGAGTTTCTAGCAGCCAAGGACGCGGGCGGCAAGCACGGGGAGCGAGAGGCCATGAATTGTCACAAGATCTGCGCGGGAGTAACCTTTCGCCATGAAAGTGCTCAATGCTGCAATTCAGTCCGATGGGAAGCGGTCTGTTGCGCGCTGTCTGGATTTGCCAGTGACGTCGCAGGGCGTGACCGCGGAGGAAGCCAAGGTCAATCTGGCTGAGGCGATTGAACTCTACTTGGAAACATGGGGCGGCGAGGAGTTGGAAGGTTCTTTCGGCGAACCGGAACTGGCCAAGGTCGAGATCGCAGGATGAGTCGCCTGCCGGATGTCTCTTGTCCGGAATTGGTGAAGGCGCTCCAGAAGGCGGGATTCCAGGTCCTGAGCCAGAAGGGTAGCCATGTCTCATTGAAGAATGGCTTCTGCTGATCCGTGTTTATCCGTGTCATCCGTGGCTTCCCGTCATCTTTCTACTCCCCCACGGGGAAACATCCGCGCTATGCTTGGCCCATGATTCTCCACGGACGCGGCGCTACCATTAATCCTCGTGGCCGCTTTGAGCGGTTGGAGGTGACGCTGGAGGAGGAGTTCGAGGCCGAGGCGCGGAATCCCGACACGCTTTATTTGCGCGACGACTCGCAGACGCTGATCAGCTACAACGAGAGCCCGGACATCAGCTTTCGCGCCAGTTTGAATCCCTACCGTGGTTGCGAGCACGGTTGCTCGTATTGCTACGCGCGACCGTATCACGAATACTTGGGGTTTTCGGCCGGGATTGATTTTGAAACACGCATCATGGCGAAGCTGTCTGCGCCCGAGCTTCTGCGCAAGGAACTGGCGGCACCGAAATGGGAACCGCAGCCGCTGGCCATGAGCGGGGTGACGGATTGCTATCAGCCGCTGGAGCGCAAATTGCAGATCACTCGCCGCTGCCTGCAGGTGCTGGCGGAGTTTCGAAATCCGGTGGGAATCGTGACGAAAAATCACCTTGTGACCCGCGACATTGATGTGCTGACCGAGCTCGCGGGGTTTCAGGCGGCTTGCGTTTATCTTTCGATCACCACGCTGGACAGCGGCCTGGCGCGAAGGTTGGAACCGCGGGCGTCACTGCCGTCGCACCGGTTGGATGCCATTGCGAAACTCAGCGCGGCGGGAATTCCAGTGGGCGTGCTGGTGTCCCCGGTGATTCCCGGGCTGAACGAACATGAGATTCCCGCCATTTTGACTGCCGCGCGCAAGGCCGGAGCGGTCAGCGCGGGGTACACCATCCTGCGACTGCCCCATGGGGTGAAGGACATCTTTTCCGCCTGGTTGGAGGAACATATTCCCGAGGCAAAGGAAAAAATCCTGGCCCGCATCCGCGATGTGCGCGGAGGATCACTCAACGACACGCGCTTCGGGGCGCGCATGCGGGGCGAGGGGGTTTTCGCCGGACAGATCCGGCAGCTTTTTGAGGTTTCCCTCCAGCGCGAGGGCCTGAGCGAAAAGGCGATGGAGCTTTCCGCGGCGGCCTTTCGCCATCCGGGCGGCCGGCAAATGGATCTGCTGTAAAGTGGGCCGCGCGGGTCCTATTTTCCCACGGTAAGTTGTTTGACCGCAGTGGTGAGGTAAACCGGTTCGGGGTGCTTGTCGCGCCACTTGGTGATCTCGCGCTTCTCGAAAATCTGGAAACCAAAGCGTTCGATGACCCGGGCCCCGCGGCGGGATTCGAAGGTGACCATCTGGCCGAAAACGGCTTTTTCGCCCTTCGAGCGCAGGTAGTCGAAGTAGGCGTTCATCATGGCATGGGTGCCGGCGATGCTGCGGGCCTGGGGCAGGACGTTGAAGTGAAAGTGGGCGGTTCGCCGCGGCGCGGCCGGCACTTCGCGCCAGGAGTTGCGCAAAATCCATCCGATGAAATCGCGGGTGGCGGGATTGTAGCCCGGGTAGCGGCTCATCCCCTGGAGGAAGAGCCGGAGATTTTGAAAAAAGCTGTGAACCTGGTGGCGGTGCGGTCGGCGCGATCCGAGCAGGTAGCCTTTGACCGCGCCCTCCTGTTCGAGCACGAAACAGGACTCGGGTTCGATGTCGGTGTAGTAGCTGGTGAGATAATCTGCAAAGAGTTCGCGGTCTTGGAAGACCGGGTCAATCGGTTTGCCGAGGAAGCCGGTTTGGCAGCACAGCCAGCGCACGGCCTCGCGGTCGCGAGGTTCGTAGGGGCGGACGGAAATTCCAGAAGGCAGGGCCACGCTGAGTTATTAATCCCGCAAGGCATTGTCGGTAAATGGAAAAGAACAGCACTTGTGTGGTGGATGGATTCAACCGATGGGTCTGGTATGAAATTCCTCCCGGCGGCTGCCCTGATCGCGATGATCCTTTGCGGAGGGTGTGCGGTCTTTCAACAAAATGAGGCGAGGCAGCAGGAAATATGGCTTCGCGAGGCCGGATTCCGCGTGATCAAGGCGGACACTCCCGCCAAGCAAGTCCTGCTCGCGAAAATGACGCCCCATAAAATCGAGACCAACGCGCAGGGCGACGCTGTGCTTTTCCGCTACGCCAATCCGGAGCAGGGACGGGTGTATGTGGGCGGACCGCACGAGTTTGCCGCTTATCAACAGATCGCCGTTTCCACCAAAGCCCGCCGCTCCGCCAACCTGACGCAAATCCGACCCGGCGCCTCCCGCGTCACGGGTCCGCTGGTGTGGTGAGCTACTTGCTGTAATTGGCGATCACATCGCCGTAGATGGCAAAAAGCCGGTCGAAAACCGTTTGCCACGAATAGAGCCGGTGGGCGGTGAGGCTTGCCGCGATGCCGACTTGGCGCAGATCGAGGAAAAATTTGGACTCGATGGCGTTGGCGAGGGACTCGGGCGTGTTGTCGGCGGCCCATTGCGACTGATTGGAAAAAATGATGCGGTCCATGTAGCTGCCGCGAATACCGACGACGGGTGTGCCGCAGGCTTGGCTTTCCAAGGTCACGAGACCAAACGTTTCCTGCACGCCCGGATGAACAAAGAGATCAGCCGCGCGATAGTAGGCGGCAAGCTGGGAGGCATCGCCGCAATATTGCAGCCAGGTCACGGCCTGAGTTTCCTCCCGCAACCGGTGCAAACTGGAACGCAAGGTCCCGTCACCGATGGTCAGCAGGTGATATTTTCCGGGCTGACAGTGGTGCAGGATTTCGAAGGCGTCAAAAAGCGTGCGGACATTTTTTTCCGAGGCCAGCCGCCCGACGTAGAGCAGCACGCGGCGTCCTTCCGGGATGCCAAGTTCCCGGCGGAGCGGGCCGGAGGGTGTGTCGGCGGGAAAAAAGACGTCGGTGTCCACTCCCAGGTCGATGCTTTCGACGCGTTCCACTCCCCAGTTTCGCAGCAGACCGGCCAGCACCGGACTCGGCACAAAGGTGCGCTCGAGGCTGTTGTAGAGGGTCTTGACGTAGCTGCGGCTCATATCCTCGGCCATGGCTATGGCAAGAGGGCCAAAATATTTCGCGACGGAACGGATGTAAGCCTCGGGGAAATGTGAATGATAAAATCCGACCACGGGAATATCGAGTCCTCGTCCGGAGGCGACGGCTTTCCACGCCAGTTGATAGGGATCGCCGGACTCGATGATGTCGGGCTTTTCGCGTTCGAGCACTTCCTCGACGAGGTGAAGTTTTAGCAGGGCGCGATAGCGCGAGGTGCGCGAAACCAGCGGTGAGGCAATGGTGTAAACCCGGGCCCGATCATCACCGCTCGAACCGGTGATCTCGCCGGGAATCACCAGCACGTGCTGGCAGTCGGGCCGGCGCTTGCGCAGGTAGGCGACCTTCTGCTCCACGTAGCGGCGCACACCGCCGCTGACCGGGGAGTAAAATTGAGTGAGGTCGCAGATTTTCAAAACAAATCTTCACCACAGAGACACTGAGGCACAGAGTTAATTGGCAAGGCGATTGAGGCCGTTTTTCAGAACGGAGACGTTGAAGTCCTCGTAGGCAGATTCCAGCAAGCCCGGGCCGAGCATCCGATGAATCTCAATGCATGACCCGATAATCTGTCCTGTTATATCTTCACCCCTCAGTGCCTCTGTGTCTCCGTGGTTCATTCCTGCTCGGCCAGCCAGCGCTCGGCATCAATGGCGGCGGCGCAGCCCTGACCGGCGGCGGTGATAGCCTGGCGGTAAACGTGGTCGGCCACGTCGCCAGCGGCGAACACGCCGGGGAGGTTGGTGTGGGTGCCGGTTTTTTGGATGAGGTAGCCGTTTTCGTCCATGTCGAGTTTGCCGTGGAAGGGCGCGGTATTCGGTTCGTGGCCGATGGCGACGAAGACGCACTTGAGATCGAGTTCGCTTTCCGCCCCGGTGAGCAGATTTTTGAGTGTCACGCCCCGCACCTCGCCCGCCTCGTCGGTGAGATAGCTGGTGATGGCACTGTTCCAGACTGGCTCAATTTTGGGATTGGCTAGAGCACGATCGGCCATGATCTTCGAGGCCCGCAAGGTGTCGCGACGATGGATGAGGTAAACCTTCGAGGCGAAGCGGGTGAGGAAGGTGGCCTCTTCACAAGCGGAGTCGCCTCCGCCCACGACGCAGACCGGCACGTTGCGATAAAAAGCTCCGTCGCAAGTGGCGCAGGAGGTGAGTCCGTGGCCGATGAGTTCCTTTTCCCGGTCAAGATCGAGGTAACGGGGCGAAGCGCCGCTGGCGATGATGAGGGCCTTGGTTTCCAGCCACGCGCCGTCCACCTTGATGCGGGTGTGCGTGCCGGCATGCTCAAATTCTTCCACGATGCCGTATTGAAAACGCGAGCCGAATTTTTCCGCCTGCTGGTGCATGCGGATGATGAGGTCGGGTCCGTCCACGCCTTCGGGGAAGCCGGGGAAATTTTCCACCGCGGTGGTGGTGGTGAGCTGGCCGCCAGGCTGGCGTCCTTCCAGAACAAGCGGGGAGAGGTTGGCCCGGGCGGTGTAGATGGCGGCGGTGAGACCGGCACAACCCGTCCCGACAATGATCACATTTTCCATAGATTGAGGGAGTAAACACGAACCCGGCGGAGTGCCAAAGCAAGATTCAATTTTTCAGCACCACCTGAGTGCCGCACCAGGCGCTCGGGAGGAGGGGGATGCCCAGCACTTTCTCCCATTCCGGGAGCCGGGCCGCCTCGGTGACCAGAAGGACCGGCTGCCCGGAAGTCCAGAGGCCGGCCAGTTGATTGGTGGTCAGAAAAAGTTCCCGGCCGCTGCCGAATTTGCGCACGATAAAATCTTCATCAGGATTCTGGTCCAGCAGGGTGAGGGGAAGATTTGTGTAGAAAAGGAGGCTGCTACCGGTGTCGAGTCCACCGTCATAAACGAGACGGGTTTGGGTGCGGGCAGACGCAGCGTTGTTGATCAAAGGCGCGACTTGGGCGAGGGAAAAAAACGGAGAGATCAGGGCCGTTCCACTAACGGCGCCGAGGGCCAGGCAAACGGTGGCGGCCAGCAGAGCGAAGACCGGTTTCCTTCCCGGCAGCAAGGCGGCCAGCAAAGCAAATAGCGTTGCTCCCCCCAAGGTGTAGAGAGCCGTGGTGCGCAGGCTCTGCCAGACCGAGCCGTCTAATTTCGTGACCGCAGTCCAGGCCGTCGCACGCTCCGCCACAGCGGCGGTTCCGGCCCCCGGCGAGACGAGGGGAATGGCCATGGCCGCGGCGAAGCTCGTGGCAAAAAGAAGGGCCAGAATAATGGCGGCGGGGCGCAGGGAGCGGTTTTCGATCAAAGCCGCGGCCCCGAGGGCGAAGGCCGGCCACATGGCCATGGCATAGTAGTCCTGCCGCTGTCCGGCGAGGAGGACGGAGGCGAGAATCACTGCGGCCCACGAGGCAACCATCGCAGGAGTGAATGCCGTGGAGGGACGCGGGCCCTCGCGTCCG
>JBGTGQ010000037.1:0-27763 GCA_041746635.1 Terrimicrobiaceae bacterium
CAGAGACCCCGTCCCTTTTTCCACGCATCCGCTCCGACGACTCAGGCCGCTTTTCGCCGCGTCGGCTTTTTGGCGGGAGCTTTTTTGGCGCGCGGGCTGCCATGTTCCTGGAGGCTCTTTTGTAGGACGGAGACGAGGTCGATCACGTTGGTCGGCTTGGCGCTTTTCGTCTTTTTGCGCGCCGCCACTTCCTTCCCGCCGGCCGCCACTTTTTCGTCGATCACTTCCATCAGCGCTTCCTTGTAATCGTCGTGATATTTCTCCGCATTCCACTGCTCGGTCATGCTGGCCACGAGTTGCCGCGCCATGTCGGCTTCCTTTTTGCCCGGCTTGGTCTCGCCCGGCAGGTGCAACTCATCGGACCCGATGATTTCCCCGGAGAAGTGCATCAGCTCGAGCACGAGCGCCTGGCCCTGCGCCTTCACGGCGGCGAGATGCTGCCGCGTTTTGATGACCACTTTGGAGATGCCGACTTTCTTCGTGCCGCTCAGCACGTCGCGCAGCAGCGCATACGCTTTGTCGCCGCCCTTCGCCGGCTCCATGTAGTACGGCTTGGAGAAAAACATCGGGTTGATTTCGTCCATCTCGACGAACTCCTGGATGTCGACGGTCTGCGTCGCCTCGATATCGACGCGCGAGAAATCATCGTCGCCCAGCACCACGAACTTGCCCTTTTCGTACTGGTAACCGCGCACGATTTCATCCCACGGCACCTCCTTCCCGTCCGCCGCCGCCACCCGTTTGTAATTCACGGGACTCAGGTCCGAACGTCGCAGTTGCCGAAACTTCAACTCCTCGCGCCGGACGGCCGGATAGAGGGAAATCGGGATGGTTACGAGACCGAAGCTGATGGCGCCTTTCCAAATTGCTCTCATGATTTTTGCTGGTGACCGATTGCGGGATTAGCGCATTCGCAAAAGGCCATCGCATCAGACCATCGCGGCGGTCGTGATTATCTGCCCATCCGGCCAAGGGAGCCCGCGGGCGCGAATCCTCGTGATGAAACACGAAACCGCCAGCTTGGCGGAGGAGTTGGAAGCCTCCATTCCGCAAATCAATTCGCCCGCACGCGAGGAGGAGGTGAGCTGGTTGCTCAAGGGATTACCGGGAGTGGATGCGGTGGGTGTCGCCCGGGGTGGCATCTGGCTTTCGTTCCATTCGGAGATCATTTCCCGCCAGGAAATCTGTCGCACCCTGCGGCAGGCCGGTTTTCCTCCCGCCCTGTCTTTGTAAAATGGGGCCAAGGTGGATTGCTAGAATTGCTCCAACCCTCGCCAGCCGGTCCGAAATTTCCGGGATCAAACGGACGCGCCGGGGTGACGGGATGCGAAGTAGTACCATGAACACAAAAAAGCCGGGCAGGATCCAAATTCATGGCAGTGGCGTCGGAGAAATCAGCGATGCGGACATCAAACAACGGGCCAGCGAGATGGCCCGGATGGATGGACGGTCCGTTGCGGGAGCCCAAGACCGTGTGACGGCCCGTAAGGAGTTGGAGAATCCGGGTCCACCGCCCGCGCCCGAGGCGGATGAAACAGTGGCCCCGGTGGAGTTGTGGAGCAGGGCCGCGGCATCGAGAGGTCATCGGGGTGTCCATGTCAGTCTTGATGATGAGCAAAGCCCGGGAGAAGTCCTCGTCAATGAAGGGCTGGAAGAGGCGGATCGCGATCAACGCCTTTCCGCCAGCGAAGAACGCCCCCGCGAATAGGCGAGGGTTGACCAAGCGATACATAATAGGAACGATTCCGGCCCTTTAAAAAAAGAGACTTTGCCAGTTTGCTTATACCGTATAAATATACGGTATGCTTTCGATTCGGCAAAATGAGATCCTGCAATTCATACGCAGGTATCAAGGGGAACAGGGGGTAACTCCGACCGTCGCCGAAATTCAGAAAGAGTTTGCCTTCAGTTCCCCCGCCACGGTTTCGGATCATCTCCAGGCCTTGGAGCGCAAGGGCAGCATCCGCCGGCTTCCCGGAACTGCGCGCAACATCCGGCTGGGGGATTTTGCCAAGTCCGCCGCTGTCCTGAATGTGCCCATCTTGGGGGTGATTGCGGCCGGCTTCCCGGCACCGGCGGAGGCTCAGGGTGAAGAATCCCTGTTCCTGGATGCCGCCACCTTTGGCTTGTCGCGCACGGGGCGGGCCTTCGCCCTGCAGGTGCGGGGGGATTCCATGGTGGGAGCGGGGATTCAGGACGGGGATCTGGTCATCCTGCAAGGCGGCGGATCTCCTGCGCCCGGAGACATTGTCGCCGCGCTCATCGACGGGGAGACGACTTTGAAACGTTATCTCATCCGGCGCGGAAAACCTTTGCTGCACGCGGAAAATCCAAAATATCCCGAGTTGATTCCGGTGGAAGAATTGATGATTCAAGGAATTTTTCGCGGCCTCATTCGTACGGCCAAGCCATGAACGCCTCGGGGGAAATGGGAGGCCGGCTCGATTCCTTGCGGGCGCTGGTGGAGGAAAAATTTCCCAGCCGGACGGTCAGGCCGGGACGCCGCCGCCGGATCGGTTGCCGACCCCTGGACGAGCGAAGCGGCGGACTCCTGACCGGGGCAGTCACGGAGGTGACCGGGAGTTCATCCGGCGCGCAGTTGTTGCTCGCCGCCTTGTTGGGAAGGGCCGTGCAAGAAGGCTTCCAATTGGGATTGGTGGACGCCTCACGGTCCTTCCATCCGGCGGATTGGCCGATCAGTCAGTTGAATCGAATCCTCTGGGTCATGTGCAATGAGCCGAAGCTGGCTGTCCAAGCAGTGGATTTTCTGATTCGTGACGGCAACCTGCCTTTTCTCGTGTTGGATTTGCAGGGCGTGCGGGAGATCGGCAAAGTTCCCGCCAGCACCTGGCATCGGTTTCATCGTCTGGTGGAGCAAAGCGAAATCGCCCTGGTGGTCCTGTCCTCGAAGCCGGTGGTGGAAGGCGCGGCCATGCGGATCGTGGTGCATCGGGCCGGACACCTCGCGGCGAGGCTCAGCCAGCGGCGGGAATTGGTTGAGCAGCTCGAGTTGCAGATCTTTGAACGTGGCGCGGTGGAATTCGTGGAGCCCGAGCGAAAAACAGCGTGAGAAGAGATGTTCGCCTGCCTGTTGCTTCCGCAGTTTCGTCTGGCCGCCGCCCTGCGCTGGCGCGATTGCCACGGCCCGGCGGCGGTGGTGGACGACCACGCCAAGGGTTTGCTTCTTGAAGTCAACGAGGCGGCCGCTGCGAAAAACATCCATCCGGGCCTCACCCCGGCCCAGGCCATGGCGCGCGATCTGCGCGTTCACATTCTCCCGCGATCCCCGGCGCAGGAAGAGGTGCTCAATCACATTCTCCTCGATCGAGCCCTTGGCCTCTCGCCCGATGTCGAAGCGACCTCGCCCGGCCTGTGTGTGGCGGATTTGCGAAGGCGGCCCAAGCCGCCTTCCTGGCATGGATTGGGCGATGAAGTGGTCGCGCGGTTTGCCGCGGAAAAGTTGCGAGCGTCGGTGGCCTTTGCTCCGACTCCGGATCTCGCCCTTCTGGCCGCGAAAGGCACGGGGTCCGTCGCCGTGGTTTACGACGCCAGCGCGTTTGCCGGGTCGCTGCCTGTCGGAGCGCTTGAACTTTCCTCGCCCCTGGCCGGGACCTTGCGCGCGTGGGGCATCACCACCATCGGGCAATGGCTGGCCCTTCCCCGGGCGGATATGATCGAACGTCTGGGTTCGGAAGCCGCCGCAGTTCTGCAAAAAGTTTCGGGTCGCAGCAAGCGTCCTCTCCGGCTCATCCGCCCGACGGTGCCATACACCGAGGCCTTCGATTTTGAGCATGAGGTGAACACAACCGAACCGTTGTTGTTTTTGCTCCGGCGCTTCCTCGGCAGCCTCACGGAACGATTGCAAGCGGGGCATCGCGTCGCCCGGTGTCTCCAGCTTGGCATCCCGCTGGACGATGGCAGCACTTATGGACGCAGCTTTACCATTCCCGCCCCGACATCCGATCTGGACGTGCTTTTCCGCATCCTCGACACGCACTTGTCTTCGCTGCGACTGGAACAACGCCCCGTCGGACTGCGACTGGAAATCGAAGCCGGGGAACAAAATGGGAACCAGTTGGGGCTCTTTGAAAGCGCCCTGCGCGATGTCAATGGTTTCGGCGAAACCCTCGCCCGCTTGAAGGCGCTGTTGGGGGAGGGCAGCGTGGGCGTGCCCGGCAAGCTGGACACGTTTCGTCCGGATGCCTTCGCGCTTGCACCGATGTTTCCGCCGGATGCGGCCGTTCTGCGCGAGGAACCCGCCTATGGGATTCCGCTCCGCCGCTGCCGGCCTCCGATCTTTGTCACAGTGGAGACCAAGGCGGGGATTCCCGTGCGTCTCGACTCGAATTTTGCGCGGGGCACGGTGGTCGAAACCGCGGGCCCCTTCCGGCTTTCGGGCGACTGGTGGGACGAACAAAGATGGCGCACGGAAGAGTGGGATGTGGAACTGGACGGCGGGGCCATGCTCCGACTCTCGCGCAGCGGGGCGGAGTGGAAAGTGGAGGGCGCTTATGAACTATGTTGAACTCCACGCCCGCAGCGCGTTCAGCTTTTTGCGCGGGTCATCTCAGCCGGAAATGCTGGCCCGGCGGGCCGCGGAACTGCAATTGCCCGGCCTGGCCTTGCTGGATCGCGATGGTCTCTACGGCACAGCCCGCCTGCATGCGGCCGCGCGGGAGACCGGCATCAAATCCCTTGTCGGCGCCGAACTCACCATGGAGGACGATTGCGTTCTGCCCGTCATCGTGGAAACCCGGGCCGGATATCGCAACCTTTGCCAGCTCATCACCACGGCCAAACTTCGCGGCACCAAAACGGACGCCCCCATTCGCTGGAGCGACCTGCCGGAATTTGCCGGCGGGTTGATTGCTCTGACCGGGGATGAGGAGGGCGTTTTCCAAAATGGAGATGCCGCCCGGCGGGTCGAACGGCTTCTGACCGCCTTTGGTCGGAACAATGTTTTTCTGGAAATTCAGCGGCACATGGTGCGCGAAGAAGAGCGGCGCAATCAAAAGATTGTCGCCATGGCCCAAGCTCAGAATTTGCCGCTCGTGGCCACCAACGGCGTGACCTACCACGAGAAGAAAGCCCGCGGTGTGCTCGATGTTTTCACCTGCGCCCGCCATCACACCCATCTCGATCAAGCCGGACGCTTGCTCGCGGCCAATGCGGAGCGGTGTTTGAAAAGCGGGGCCGAGATGACCCGGCTCTTTGCGGATTTACCCGAAGCCATCGCGAACACCGCCCGCATTGCTGAGCGAGTTGAGTTTTCCCTGACCAACCTGGGATACGAATTTCCCCGCTTCACCGTCCCCGCAGGGGAATCGATGGATTCCTGGCTTCGAAAGCAGACCTATGAAGGCGCGCGAAAACGGTACGGAGCGATTAGCGAAAAGGTGAAGGCCCAGCTTGAAAGAGAATTACTCCTCATCGGCAAGCTCGGGTTCAGCGGATATTTTCTCATCGTCTGGGACATCGTGCAGTTTTGCCGGGAGGAAAATATTCTCATGCAGGGCCGGGGATCGGCGGCCAACTCAGCCGTGTGTTACAGCCTCGGCATCACCGCCTGCGATCCCATCGGCTGCAACCTCTTGTTCGAGCGTTTCCTCAGCGAGGGCTGCACGAAGTGGCCGGATATTGATCTCGATCTTCCGAGCGGCGACCGGCGCGAACGGGTCATTCAGGAAATCTACCGGCGTTATGGCCGACATGGTGCCGCCATGACGGCGAATGTCATCACCTATCGCGGCAAAAGCGCCATGCGCGAGATCGGCAAGGCACTCAATTTTTCCCCCGACATCATGGACCGCTTCTCCAGTCTCTATGCCAGCGGCGACTTTCCCCACACCCTTGACCTGACCGCCCAGTTGAAGCAGGCGGGGATCCCCCAAGATCATCGCCGGGCGGCGGCGGCCATCGGACTTTATCAGCGCATGTATGGCCTGCCGCGGCATTTGGGTCAGCATTCGGGTGGCATGGTGATTTGCCAGGGTGAGCTGTCTTCGGTGGTGCCATTGGAAAATGCCTCCATGCCGGGTCGCGTGGTCTGCCAGTGGGACAAGGACGATTGTGAGGATTTGGGCATCATCAAGGTCGATTTTCTTGGATTGGGCATGATGGCCGTTTTGCAGGATTCTCTCGAATTGTGCCAACGGCGCGGACGCCCGGTGGATCTGGCCCAGATCCCCAAGGACGACGGGCCCACCTACGATCTCCTGTGTGCCGCCGACACCATTGGGACGTTCCAAGTCGAATCCCGGGCGCAAATGGCCACGCTTCCCCGGTTGAAGCCCCGGTGTTTTTATGATGTCTGCGTCGAAGTCGCCATCATTCGCCCCGGTCCCATCCAGGGAAAAATGGTGCATCCTTATCTCAATCGGCGGGAAGGCTTCGAGGAGGTCACCTATTTCGACGAACGCTTGAAACCGGTCCTTGAGCGCACCCTGGGCATCCCGCTCTTTCAGGAACAGTTGCTGAAAATTGCCATGGTCATGGCTGATTTCAGCGGCGCGGAAGCCGAGGAACTCCGCCGCGCCCTGAGCTTTCATCGCTCGCAGGAGCGCATGGAAAAAGTGTGCGTGAAACTCCGCGAAGGAATGAAAAAAAACGGCGTCAAACCCGCCACGGCTGAGGCAATCCTGCAAGCCATGCAGTCTTTTGCGGTTTACGGATTCCCCGAGTCTCACGCCATCAGCTTTGCCCTCATCGCCTACGCCTCCTGCTATCTCAAGGTGCACCGCCCACAGGAATTTTACGTGGGTCTGCTCAATAATCAGCCGATGGGATTCTATTCTTCCAATACTCTCATTCAGGATGCGAAGGCGCGCGGCGTCCGGGTTCGGCCGGTCTCGGTGATCGAATCCGCTTACGATTGCACTGTGGGAGACGATGATTCGATCCGGCTCGGACTGCGCGTGGTCCGGGGCATGACGGCCGCGACCGGCCGCCGGATTGAGGAGGAACGCATCCGGAGGTCCTTTGCATCGCTGGACGACTTTCGTTTTCGCGTGGCCCCGGCCAAAGACATTCTCCGCACCCTAGCTTCGACCGGGGCTCTCAACGGCCTGGTCGATCATCGCCGCGACGGCTTGTGGAAAATCGCCCGGCCTGCTGATGAAACGGCGGCGTTGCCGCTCCAAAGTCGTCAAACCACCGCGCCCCTGGCTTGGATGAATCCCTCCGAACGCCTGGACGCCGACTTCGCCGGCACGGGCGTGACCACCGGTCCGCATCCCATGGCTTTGATCCGTGGGGAACTCGATGGGGTGAAATGCGCGGGCGACCTCCCCGCTCTTCGCCATGGAACACGCGCCGTCATCGCGGGGTTGGTGATCTGCCGCCAGCGGCCGGGCACGGCCAAAGGAAATGTGTTCATCAGCTTGGAAGATGAAACCGGCGTTTCCAATGCCATCGTCGCACCGCCGCTCTTCGAGAGGTATCGCCTGGTCATCACCCAGGAATCTTTTCTCAAAATTAGCGGAGTGATTCAAAACGCCCGAAACTCGCTTTTACTCAAAGCGCAGAGCATCGAGGCGCTTCGATATGGAGAGCTTTCCGCGCCGCAATCGCACGACTTTCATTAGAAAATCCCAAGCGGACCCCGGCTAAATTTTCGCTAAACGATGAACCGTCGCGAGCAGTTCAGAGATATCGACCGGCTTGATGAGATGCGCAGAAAAACCCTCCTCCCGGCTTCGACGGATGTCTTCCTCCATTCCATAACCGCTCATGGCAATGCCTGGCACCGGCCGGTGAGCCCGGATGGCTCGCATCACTTCGTAACCGCTGCCATCGGGAAGCCCAAGGTCGCTGATTAACAAATCAATCGGTTCCTTCTTCGCCAGGGCGATGGCGCCCGCAACGTCCGATGCGTTGAGCACGGTGATTCCCGCCGCCCGCAGAAGTTGGCTCAGCATGTCCGCAGTGTCGGCATGATCTTCAACCAGAAGCAAACGAGGTTTTTCCAATCCGGCACTTTTGACCGGATGGGCTGGGGGGCGAAGCGGCGCGGGTGTGGCGGCGTCGCCCGGGAGTTCGATGATGAACGTCGCTCCCTTGCCCTGTCCGGCGCTTTCCGCGCGGATCGCGCCACCTTGGAGGTCAATGAGGGCTCGGGAAATAGCGAGGCCGAGACCGAGACCGCCAAATTGCCGCGTGATATGGGCATCGCCCTGCTCGAAGGCGGCGAAAATGCGCGGCAGCACATCGGGCGGAATTCCAATGCCTTCGTCGTGCACCCGCACCTCACACCGTTCCGAACTTAGTCGCGCCGTGCTGACGCGAACCAGGCCTTGAGCGGGACTGAACTTGACCGCATTCTTGACCACATTCCAAATCACCTGCTGAAGCCGCGAGGAATCAGCGGCTATGGTGCCTATCTTCTGATCAAAAACCGTTTCCAACCGCACTTCTCTCTCGACCATTTGTGGGCGACACATCTCGCAAACCTGGCGGACCGCTTCATTCAAATCGACCGCTTCAATCTTCATTTCGACTTTTCCGCTGGTGATGCGACTCAGGTCGAGCAGATCGTCGATCAGTTTGGTTTCCAGCTCGATGTTGCGCTTGATCATCGCGAAAGCATCGCGCACATCCGGGCGCAGGCTGGCATCCTTTGCCAGACCACCCACGGCCATCAGTACGGGCGTCAGCGGAGTTCGCAGTTCATGACTGAGAACGGCGAGGAAGCGGTCCTTGCTCTGGCTCGCCGATTCCGCCGCTTCCTTGGCCGCGAGAAGTGCCGTCTCGGTGCGGCGCTGTTCGGTCACATCGGTGAAATAGCACACGACGCCGTGCGTACCATCGGGCAGGATCATGCGTTGCGTCTCCCAATCGTAGGCCTGCTCCACGCCGAGATCGAAGCGGGGATGGACGAACGGTGGCGAGATATAGCGCTCGCCCGTGTCCAGCGTGTGCCGGAAAAGGCGGGCCACTTCTCCACCGACCTCCGGCCCCCAGCACGTTTCCATCACCTCGGTGAAGTCCCGGCCAATCAAGGGACGAACCTTACTGAACACCGGCTCGGCCAGCGGGTTGACCTGCTGCATGCGGAATTGGGCATCAACCACATAAACGCCCATCGGAGCCT
The DNA here is from genome assembly GCA_041746635.1 of Terrimicrobiaceae bacterium. GTDB lineage: Bacteria > Verrucomicrobiota > Verrucomicrobiia > Chthoniobacterales > Terrimicrobiaceae > CAMASH01. Next base: position 9,089 of record JBGTGQ010000037.1, read on the forward strand.
GCTCGATGAGCGTCGAGAATAGTGCTTCATTCTGCCGCAGCGTCTCCTCTGCCTGCTTGCGCGCCGTGACATCGTGGAAGTAAACGGACAGCCCCTCGTCGGAGGGGTAGCAGTGACATTCGAGCCACTTGTTGATCGGCTCCGGGTAATACTCCTCGAACTCCACCTTTTGTCCCGTGTTCACGGCACGGTGATAGCCTTCGTAAAATTTCGTGCCTTCCGCCGCCGGGAAAAGATCCCACAAGAAACCGCCCAACAAGTCCGCCGCATTCACGCCGACGATGCGCGCGGCTTGTTCGCTGAAATAGGTGTAGCGCCAATCCTTATCCAGCACGGCCAGACCATCGGTTATGCTGCCGAGGACGTTTTGCAACCGACGGTGCGCGGTCAGCGCAATGGCCTCCGCCGCTTTGTGCGAGGAAATGTCGCGCACCACTTTCGAAGCGCCGATGACCTTGCCGTCCCCATCCTTCAATGGGGAGACGGTGATCGAGACGGGAAACTGCCGCCCGTCCTTGGCCTGCCGCATCGTCTCGAAATTCCCCACGCGCTCGCCCGCCGCGATCTTTCGCTGCAACTCGCGCTCCTCGGCCTGCGCTTCCGCAGGAACCAACCGCATGACGGGCGTGCCAACGATCTCGTCCGTGCGGTAGCCGAAGATCTGTTCCGCCCCGCGGTTCCAACTGGTGATGATCCCATTCAGATCCTGCCCGAAAAGCCCGTCGTCCGACGACTCCACCAGAGCCGCGAGCCTCGACATGGCTTCCTCGTCTCGCTTGCGTTCGGTGATGTCGCGCATAAAGGCCGTGAACAGTGGCGGCTGGCTACCGGGCACGGGGATGATCGCCAGCTCCGCCGGGAATTCCGTGCCGTCCGCGCGCAAGGCCGACACTTCGATTTGCCGGTTCAGCACCGGCCCTTCGCCCGTGGCCAGATAATGCGCCAGCCCCGCATGATGCCGCACGCGCAGCCGGTGTGGGATGATGAGTTCCGCCATCGGCCGGCCGATCACGTCGGCACGGGCGTAGCCGAAAATCCTTTCTGCGGCCGGATTGAACTCCACGAAGTTGCCTTCGTGATCGATGGTGACGATGGCATCCAGCGCGATCCTGAGCACCGCGTCCTTCCGTGCCTCGCTTTGCCGCAACTCCTCCTCCGTTGCCTTGCGCTCGGTGAGGTCGATGAACGAAGTAATGGCGCCGGTGATTTTTCCCTGGACGTCCTTCAGCGCGGCAAAATTCACCAACACTGGCAGGCGCGAACCATCGGGCCTCTCGATGAACACTTCCACGTTTTGGACGGGGATGCCGGTGCGCAGCATTTCCACCATCGGACTCTGGGTGTGCGGCAAAAACGTGCCGTCGGGCAGCCACAGTTTCACCGAGCCGCAGTGTTGCTCGACTCCGCACACTGGCTCTCTGCCCCAAAGCTCCACGGCGCGGGCATTGTAATGTTGAATCACTGCGTTCTGGTCGCAGGCGAAGACCGCCATTGGCGCGGAGGCGAACAAGGTGCGATAGCGTTCCTCACTTTCGCGCAAGGCCTCCTCGGCCCGCTTGCGGTCGGTGATGTCGCGGGTGAAACAGCGGGTGTGGACAAAGCGGCCGTCTTCCCACAACACGTTGGAGCTGATCAGCACATCACGGATCGAGCCGTCTTTGCATCGCAGCCGGGCGGGGTAATCGTGCAACTCTTCGCCGCCCGAGAGCTTCCGGAGTATGTCATCGATCACCGTACGATCGGCGTGGAAGTCCGCGATGTCGCGCCCGATGTATTCGTTGCGGGTGTAGCCGAGCAAGTTGAGTTCCGTCTGGTTGGCGCGGAGGATGATGCCGTCTGGCCCAACCCAGTGCAGGCCGACGGTGGCGTGGTCGAAGAAGTCCGCTAACTGCTGCTCGCTTTGCCGCAACTTCTCCTCCGCCGCCTTGCGCGTAGTGATGTCGAGGAAGGTGAGGACCACGCCGGCGATGCGGTCGTCGGTGGTGCGATAAGGCAGGGTGCGGGCGATGAAAAAACGTTCGCCCTCGCTCACTTCGCGCTCGGTTGGTTTTAGACGCGCGAGAGCCTGCTCGGCGTCGGCGACAATCTCGGGGTAGTCGAGCTTGCGGCTGAGGTCGGCGAGCGGCCGCCCCAGGTCGGTCGGGATGAAATTGAAAAGCTCCCTGGCCGAAGGGGTGAAGCGGTTGATCCGCAGTTCGCGATCGAGAAAGACGGTCGCGATGTCCGTGGACGACATCAGGCTTTGCAAGTCGCTGTTCGCCTGGCCGAGTTCATCGACTTTGCTCGTCAGCTCCAGATTCACCGCCGACAGTTCCTCGTTGATCGAGTTGAGTTCCTCCCGGCTCGACTCCAGTTCCTCGGTCGCGGATCGCAACTCTTCGTTCATCGCCTGCAACTCTTCGTTGCTCGCTTTCAACTCCTCGGTGGACGCCTCGGATTGCTCGATCGTTTCGCGCAGTTGTGTCTTCGTCGTCTCCAGCGCCTGCTCCAACCGCTGCGCGACGTGATCGGTCTGCGCGCTCTTCACCACATCCCGTCCCGCCGACTTCCCGGCGGGCTGCGCGGTGAAGACGACGAGCAGGAAATCCCGCGCGAGCGCATCCACTGGGTTGACCAAAAGATCCACCGCCTCGCGTTCCTCGCCGCCCTCGAAACTCACGCCGAGGGCTGTCGCCGGTTGGTGGGTCTGCGCCGCGGCGTAGAGCGTGGCGCGCAACTCGATGCGCAGGGAAGGATGCACCATGCGCAGCAGATTCCGCGTCGGCTCGCCGGCGGAGTATTGCAGGAATCGGCTCGCTGATTCCGACACATGCACGATTTCGTGAGCGGCGTTCACCAGGATCGAAGGGGGCGAGAGCCTTTCGATCAAATGGTAATGCAGCTCGCTCGCGGAAACGCCGCTGGCCAAAGGCGGCCCGGACTTTTCGTCGCCGGACGGTGGATCGCCATCGTCGGTAGTAAAACGCGGCACGGCGGGCCGCTCCCGCGACCGCTCCTGCAGCTCCAGCGCTCGCGCCACCGTGCTCAATCCCGTGGGAATTTTCAGCGCCGGCCGCGGTCCCGGCCGCTGCATGTAAATGCGATGCTTTTTATCCGCGACGTCAAAGAATTCGCTGCCGTCCTCCACCGTCTCCGAAGTGCCGAGGAAGAGCCGCCCGCCGGGCCGCAGCGCGAAATGAAAAACTTCCATCGCGCGCGTTTGCGCATCGCGATTGAGATAAATAAGCAGGTTCCGGCAGGATATCAGATCGAGCCGGGAGAAGGGCGAATCCTTCAACAGATCGTGTGGGGTAAAGAGCACGATCTCGCGCACCTCGCGCCGGATGCGATAGCCGAGCGCTTCATGGACGAAGAAGCGCCGCAGCCGACCCTCGCTGACATCCGTCGAGATCGTCTCGGGGTAGAATCCCTCGCGCGCATTGCGGATCACGTCGTCATCGAGGTCGGTGGCGAAGACTTGAAGCTGGGGCGGCGCATCCAACTCACGCGCGTATTCGCAGAGCAGCATGGCGACGGAATACGCCTCCTCGCCCGTGGCGCATGCCGCCACCCACACGCGCACGGTGTCGCCCGGACCCTTGCCGCGGAAAAGCTCCGGGATGACGCCCGCCAAAGCGTCGAAGGCCTCGCGATCACGGAAAAAATTGGTGACCGAGATGAGCAGATCCTGCAGGAGCGCACCCGCTTCGCCGGTGTGGGTGCGCAGATGAATGAGATAGCCCGGCAGATCGTCGATCCCATTCACCTGCATCCGCCGCGCGATCCGGCGAAGAATGGTCGCGCGCTTGTAGTAGGAAAAGTCACACGCCGTCCGCGTGTGCAGGAAAGCAATGATGTCGCGCAGCGCCACTTCAGATTCATCCGGCGCGGGCGTCGCCGGCTGCGCCGGATGCGGCCCGTCCTCCGTCGGCAGCCTCAGATCTTTACCCCGGGCCCGGTAAGCGAGCAACTGCGCCGGAATTTCTTGCACCCGCAGAACCCAATCGACCATCCCGGTCGCAATCGCCGCACGCGGCATGCTGGAATGCTGGGCCTCGTTGGGATCCTGCGCGATGGTCAGGCCGCCGTGTTCTTTGATGCGTTTAATCCCAATCGCGCCATCGCCATCCGCGCCGGAAAGCACAATCGCGACCGAACTCGGCCCATGGCTATCCGCCAGCGTGCGGAAAAAAATGTCCACCGCCGTGCGCCGTCCGGTTGGGTGCTCCGAGTCCGTCAGCCGCAGGCGGCCATTCGTGGACGAGAGCAGCTTCCCCGGGGGGATCACATAGACGCAGTTCGCTGCGACTTTCACGCCGTCCGTCGCCGTCACCACTGGCATGGTGGTGGAGCGCTGGAACATCTCGGCCAGCGTGCTCACATGATCCGGCGAAAGATGAAGGATCACCACAAAGACCATGCCGCTGTCCGGTGCCATCGCCTTGAAAAAGGCCTGGAGGGCTTCAATACCCCCGGCCGAACCGCCCAAGCCCACCATCTGCGGCACATCGCAGCCCCGCATCGGTACCATTTTATCGATCTTCTCAGCGCCTGTCTGCTCGATCACATCGGGCGATCCGGCAGGTAGCCCCACTTTCTTTTTGCTCTTGGGAGAGCGTTTCCTCGAAGTGGGCGGCTTTTCGGGCTCCATGGCGGAACGAAGTCTAAAGCTAACTCCCACCCAATAAAGGAGAAATTTTGCCCAGTGCTGATCAGGCTTCTTCTTTCTCCAGAAACTCTCCGATCAGTCCCTCAAGCATGTTCGGAGAAGTTCCCGCCTCGATTTCGATCTGCACAACTGGCCGGTGATCGGGCCCCCGTTTTCCCAGACTCTCCGGGGGCTGCCAGGCTGTGATGCTCTTGCTTTTCAGAAATTCCAGGAAGCTTTTCGCCAGACTTCCCTCCACATGAAAACTCGGGGTGGATTGTTCGTGGGTGGGGGGTATCAGGATGATTCTTTCCGGCTGCATAAAAGGAAATCGAATATCGGGAATGGAGGGTGCGTACTGACGACGCGTTTTCCCAATCGGGCGAACGGGCCGCCATGCCAGAACTGCGTCCGTCATCACGGGGCCCGGCGGAACACCGCCAATAGAAGAACAATAAGAAGCACGAGTCCCAAGCCTCCGCTTGGGAAGTAACCCCAGCCGCTGCTGTAGGGCCAGGTGGGCAGTACGCCGAGAAGCAGGATGACCAGAAGTATGGTGACGACGAGGTTCATGCTTTGAATTCGCGGGAGACTGCCGGTGCGGTGGTATCTGCAGACGAAATTTTTTTCAGGCCTCCGCATTTTCATCTGCCGTGCTCGTCTTTTCCTCCATCAAGGTCTTGAAGCGGTCCAAGTCCCCGGCGATCTGCTCTTCGGGCGATTCGCCGAGCATCGCGGCAATGGCAGCTCCCAAGCTGCCAGCCACGGGCTCATACTGCAGGGTTACCGTGACCTCGGTGCCAGCACCCTCCGGCTCGAACCACACCGAACCTGCACTGGCCACCGATGCACCCGGCAGCGTCTGCCAGGAGATCATTTGTCCCGGATGTTCGACGATGATTTCGGCATCCCATTCGATGCGGCTTTCGAGCGGGCCTTTCACCACCCAGTGCGAGATCCGGTCGGTGGTTTCCTCCACCGATTCGAGATGAGGCATAAAACGGGGAAGGTTTTCGAAATTCCGCCAGAAGCTGAAAAGTGCTCCGGCTGGACGGTTTATCCAAACCGACTTGCTGATCTTGGTGCCTTTGTTGCCCGGTACGCCCCGCACCGGGTGCGGGTGGGCCGTGTTGATGTCGAGCCGGTCATACATCGGGCAATGTCCGCTGCCTCCCCGGTAAAGCAGCGCCCCGCCCAAAAGTCCCAGTACGATTCCCACTGGCGAACGTTTCACTGCACAGAACGCGGCCAATAGAGCGCCTCCAGTCAGGCAGACAATGCGCTCGGAGTCCGAAACGTTCTGGGTTCTGTTTTGATCGATAAAATCGAGTTCCTTGAGATGAGCGAAGGGGCGGGTAACAAGTGACATGGTGAGATTTGATCGTGATCCGCTCATGCCGCGGATGGGTACAATGCTGATTCCCGGATTTTTCCGATCCGTGCATTTCTACTGCCGCGGCCCGAACGCGAGGCGCATGCCGGAATGATTCCTCAACCCGCGCCCGCACAGCCGCGCATCACGGCCAGGAGAATCAAAGTTCCAACGATCGAGATGACCAATGACCCCAGGCAACCCGTCTTGTTGGAGAAAAAGGCGAACATGGATCACGCCCTCCGCCTGGCGAGTTTTCGATAGGTCAACCCCGCCACTGTTCCGGGAACTCCCCCAACCAAAGTCTGAAACATACCTTCCCATCGCGGTTCCCTGATCTGCCGGATGGGTCCGGTCAAAATATGCCTTCACCCACGCGCCCGCCGGTGCCGCGGGGCGATCAAGGACGCACCGGGGTGAGAAAAGGGGCGATGACGCAGGACAGGCCTAGCAGCGCTAAGAGCCCAAATGTAAGCAGAGGGATCATGGAATAAACTACAACATTCCGGGCAGGTTTCAACTGATCGACCGGAGTTTTTTGCAAGTGAGAATCGCAATCGCCCGATGGGGGTATAATCTCCGCAGTCTCCCATGCCTCCCACCCCTTCCTTCTTTGCTCTGATCAGTGACATCCATGCCAACGTTGACGCGTTGGAGGCGGTGCTGGACGACATTCGCCAGCAGCCGTGTCGCGGCATTCTCTGCCTCGGCGACATCGTCGGCTATGGCCCTGAGCCCGCTCTCTGCGTGCAGCACGTGATGGAGAGCTGCGCCGTCTCCGTGCTGGGCAATCACGAAGCCATGCTCTTCCTCCTCGATAAATATGCCGCCGACGAATTCGGTCCCACCGTCGGCGAGCCCCTCGCGCTTGCCGCCCGGCAACTCAATCGGGCCCAGCAGGAATGGCTGCGGGGTCTTGCCCTCACGGCTCACCTGGACCCGCTGACCCTTTCCCACGCCTCCCTCTTCGAACCTTTCTCCTTCCACTATCTTCACGATGAAGAGGAGGTCCGTCCCCACTTTGCCGTTCAGACCACCGCGATAAGTTTTCACGGCCACACCCACGTGCCGGCAATCTGGGAGAAAGGCAAAAGGAGAATATCCTGTTATCAGCCGATGGAAAAACCCGTCCGGCTCGACGAGTCCGCCCGCTATGCCATCAATGTGGGCAGCGTCGGCCAGCCCCGCGATGAGGACTCACGCGCCTGTTACGCCCTCTACGATTTCGAGAACCGGCTCCTGCTCCACCGCCGGGTGGAATACGACATCGCCCGGGCTCAGGCGCGCTTCCGTGAGGCCGGACTGCCCGCCCGCAATTCCGTCCGTTTGAAAAGTGGCCGGTGAAAAAAAATCCGGCCTGATAAACTACCAGCCGCCTAATCCAACAACTCGGCGTAATGAGATCTGGCCACCTCGACGCAGCGCGTGAAGATGGCTGAAGCCGTATCCAAGCCGAGCACTTCTTCCGCCAGGCTTTGGCAGGTGGGAATACTGAGGGACTGAACCGCCTTCTTAACCCGCGGCACCACCGAGCTGCTGGCGCTCAGTTCATCGACGCCCAGCCCGAGCAGGAGAGGCACGAGTTCGATGTCGCCCGCCATTTCGCCGCACACCCCGACCCAAATGTTGTGCTTGTGCGCGGCGTCCACGATCATTTTCAGGAGGCGGATAACGGCGGGGTGGGTGGGTTCGTAGAGGTGGGCGATGCGGTCGTTCACGCGATCCACCGCGATCGAGTATTGGATGAGATCGTTCGTGCCGATGCTGAAAAATTTGACCTCACGGGCGAGGTGGTCGGCGCAGAGGGCTGCACTGGGGATCTCAATCATGATCCCCACGTCGGGATCGGGATGAAACTCGGCGCCGCGGTCGCGCAGTTCCTGTTTGCATTCCTCCAACATGGCATTGGCCCGGCGCAACTCCTCCAGCCCCGAGATCATGGGATACATCACGCGCACATTGCCGGCGGCGGCGGCGCGGAGAATGGCGCGGAGTTGGGTTTTGAAAATTTCCGGATTTTGCAGACAAAAGCGAATGGCGCGGCAGCCCAGAAAGGGATTTTGCTCCTCCTCAAGATCAAGACTCCCGGTTTCCTTGTCGCCGCCAATATCGAGGGTGCGGATGATGACCGAGTGGGGTTTGGACCGCTCGGCGATGAGGCGGTAATTTTCGAACTGCTCGTCCTCGTCAGGCGGGCTGGAGCGATTGAGATAAAGAAACTCGGTGCGGTAGAGGCCGATGCCCTCGGCGCCGCTGGCGGTGACATCCTCCAATTCTCCGGGCAGCTCAATATTCGCGGAGAGAATGATGTGGCGGCCGTCGCTGGTGGTCGAGGAGGTTTCGCGGATGAGTTCCAGCTTTTCCTCGACGGCCTCTTTCTCCAATTCGATGCTCCCGTATTCCTGTAGGGTTTTGGGGGTGGGATTGAGAATGAGGAGGCCGCTGTAGCCGTCGAGCAGGACGTCGTCGCCACTGGTGATCAGGGAACAAATGTCGTGCAGGCCGACGATGGCCGGGATGTCCATCGAACGCGCCATGATGGCGGTGTGGGAGGTTTTGCTGCCCTGCTCGGTGACAAAGCCCAGCACGAGTTCCCGGTTGATGGAAGCGGTGTCGGAGGGGGTGAGGTTGTGCGAGATGATGATGTGCCGGCTGTCGTGGCTGGCCAGATTGCGCGGGGCCTTCCCCAGAAGATGCCGGATGACGCGGCGGGCGACGTCCTCGATGTCCACGACCCGCTCGCGGAGGTATGGATCGTCAATTTCTCCCAAAGTGCGGCAATAGCGTTCCGCGACTTTGTGAAAGACGTACTCGACGTTCTGGTGGTCCTGGTCGAGGCCGCGCAGGACCTCGTCAATCAAGGTGCGATCCTCGACCACCAGCAGATGCGCATCGAAGATGCTGGCGTCCTTGGACCCGATGGCGTCAGAGATGCGCTGCTGGATCTCGAGCAGTTCGGCGCGGGTGGCGATCAGGGCGGATTCGAAACGGGCGATCTCCTCCGGCAGTTCCTCGGCGGTGATTTTGCGAAGGGGGATTTCCTCGTCGTCCACCCAGTGAATGACGACTTGGGCATGGGCGATGCCGGGCGCAACCGGAATTCCCTGAAACCGCTTTTCGATTTTGACTGGGGGATCCTCGCTACTCACCATTTCAGGCCTAGCAGCAAATCAGGGAAGCGTCAAAAACCTATTCTTCCCCGAAGCGGGTCTGGACCAGATTTTCGATTTCGGCGACGACTCTGTCGGCATCGGCCCCTTCGGCGATGATGTGAAGCTTCGATCCCTTGCCGGCAGCCAGCATCATAAGACCCATGATGCTTTTGCCATTAACGCGCTCACCATCCTTCTCGACCCAAACCTCGGCCCGGTAACGGCTGGAAATTTTGACAAACATGGCGGCGGGGCGCGCATGCAGACCGTTACGGTTCTGGATGACGATTTCCTTGCTGTGCCGGAGCACGTCATCAGTTGGTTTTTTTCGAGAGAGTAGTCCCATTATGGTTTATCGGATACGGCGTTCACTCATCATTTGCAGCAGTCTTTGATTAAATTCAACTGCGCTGTTCTGTCCCATGCTTTTTAATTTCTGGTCGAGGGCGGCCACTTCGACCAGCCGGCCGAGGTCGCGGCCCTTGCGGACCGGGATGGTAACGTGGGGGATCTTTATGCCGAGCACCTCGTAAAACTCGCGTTCGAGGCCGATGCGGTCCACATTTTCAAGCTCCTCCCAATCCTTCAGGGTGACGACAAAATCGAGGCGTTTCTCGGTGCGAACGCTGCCCACCCCGAAGATGGCGCTGAGGTTGATGACCCCGATGCCGCGGACTTCCATGTGGAAGCGGGTGAGATCGGCGGACATCCCGACCAGTTCGCGGCCCTCAATCGAGCGGACCTTGGTGATGTCGTCGCTGACCAGGCTATAGCCGCGTTCGATGAGGGAGAGCACGCATTCGCTTTTGCCGATGCCGCTGGCCCCGCGGATGAGCGTGCCGATGCCCTGAATGTCCACCATGCTGCCGTATTCCTGGGTGGAGGGGGCAAAATCAAACTCCAGCGCAATGGTGGCGGCGTTGATGAACTTCATCGTGATCATGTGCGTGCGGAAAACCGGGGTCTCGTGTTCCGACGCCAGATCGAGCAGGGAGTTCGGAATGGGCGAGTTGCGGGCGATGACGAGGCAGGGAATGTTGCGGGAGAAAAGCTGCTTGAGGCGCTCGCGCAGCGTGGTGGCGTTGAGACTGCGCAGGTAGCTCAACTCGGCCGCGCCTATGACCTGGATTCGCTTGCCGGCGAAATAGCTGTAGTATCCGCTGATGGCCAGCCCGGGGCGGTTGATGGTGGGCTCCTTGATTTTCCGGTTGAGTCCGCGCGACGCTCCTTCCAACCGCAAGCCCAGAGTTTCCGCGTGGTTGGCATAGAAATGCCCGACGGTGATGTGGGGGACGCGGTGGGCGGCGGTCTTCATTGGCTGGCCTGGAGTTACATCTGGAAATTCTCGCCGAGATACAGCTTGCGACTGATGGGGTCGTTGAGGAGAAAATCCTTGGTCCCCTGGCTTTCGACCCGGCCTTCGAAAATCAGGTAGGCACGATCCACGATGTTCAGGGTCTCGCGAACATTATGGTCGGTAATGAGGATGGCGAGGCCCTGAGCGCGGAGATCCTGGATGATCTGCTGCACGTCGTAAACGGCGATGGGATCGACGCCGCTGAAGGGCTCGTCGAGCATGAGGAGCGACGGATTGGTCACCAGGGAACGGGCGATGGTGAGGCGGCGCTTTTCCCCGCCGGAGAGGGTCAAGGCCGTGTTCTTGGCGAGGTGTTCGATGCCGAATTGGGTGAGCAATTCCTCGCAGCGATGCTTGCGGGCCTGCTTGTCCATCTTGGTGGTTTCCAGAATCGCCATGATGTTTTCGCGCACCGTGAGCTTGCGGAAAATCGACTCTTCCTGCGGCAAATAGCCCATACCTTCGCGCGCGCGACGATACATGGGCATGGAGGTGACATCGCGCTCTTCAAAAAAAACCTTGCCGCCATTCGGACGCACCAGGCCGACGATCATGTAAAACGTTGTCGTCTTGCCCGCGCCGTTCGGACCGAGCAGACCCACGATTTCGCCGCGGCGGACGTTGATATCCACTCCGTTCACAACGGACCGTCCACCGTAAATTTTGACCAGCTTGTCGGTGCGAAGAAGGGGCACTCGGTCCTTCGAGGTTAAATCATGCTGAAGAGCGGGTGCTGCTGCTGCGCTCATGGGGTTTGGGATTTGTCGCTGGTGTCCACGATGACCGTCTTGCTGGGTCCAACCGTGGTGGATTTGCCGTTACGATTGAGGGTCATGATGGTATCCGCTTCCCCGACTTGCAGATTGGGACCGCTCTGCACAGAGGGCGTGATGGTAAGGACGACATCGCCGGTAGCCGGATGATAAACCGCCTTTCCTGCCCGGCCGATCGATTTGGTCGCCTTGCCAGAGGCGTCGGTATTTTCCTGAACGATGATGACATTGCCATAGGACTCGCAAAGCTGCATGCCCTTGCGATCTTTGCTCAGGGTGACTTTCAGCCGGTCGCAAAATAGTGTGAATTGGGCATCCTTCACCACCACGCTGCCTGCAAATTCCGCAATATTGGCTGTATTGTCGAAGCTGGCTTCTTTTTTTGCGGTGATTTCCGTCTTGGCATCCTTTGGGCGTTCCTTGCCCATGCCCGCCATGCCGAAGGGATTGTTTTTTTCGCCGGAGTCTGCCTTGCCGCCGGTGTCGGGGTTCATGGTGGGATTATCGCCCGGGGCGGCCCCAGCCGGGCCCGTGCAGGCAAGGGCGCAAAGCATCGCGGTCACAAGAATTGGTTTCATTATTTTCCGAAGGTCTCTGAGTTGAAGATGATCATTTTCACATTACCGAAGATGGTGGCGTTGCGGGTTTTGACGTTAAACACCCCCGAGTCGCCGTTGATTTCAAAATCCTCCCGGCGAATGAGCACATGGCCCTGGCCGTTCATGACGCGGGTTTCCAGATTAAAAACCGCCCGGGGCAGTTCAATATAAAACTTTTTGCCGTCATCCGAATAGGCGTCGATTTTCAGGTTCTCCATCTCGACATGGGAGTCGTCAATTTTCGTGGCTACTTCGGCGTCGAACATCATCTGGAGTTTGCCGTCCTTGTCGTAGTGCGGGATTTTGATGCCCTTCACTGGTTCGCCTTTCTGCACGGGAATATCGAAGGCTTGTTCCGTCGCGTCCTTCTCCTTGATCTCGGCGTTGCCCTTTTTTTGCTCCGGAACGGCTTGCTTGTTGTTCTTGCCGTCGGCGGGTTTCTCGGCCCGGAGGGGGACGGCGGGCAGCAACAGGAGGGCGACAGCGAGGCTAGCGAAGAATTTCATGGCGGATGCAGGTGAGTTGGCGCAGCAACTTGGGCAGGGCGCGCAGCGGGATTTGATTGGGGCCGTCGGAAAGGGCTTTTGCGGGATTTTCATGGGTCTCAATAAACACACCATCGCAACCGGCGGCAACGGCCGCGCGAGCCAGCACCGGGGCCAGTTCGCCATCCCCGCCGGTGCGGTCACCCGCACCGCCCGGACGTTGCACGGAGTGTGTCGCGTCGAAAACTACCTGATAATTCAATTGTTGCATCCAGAAAATCGCGCGCATGTCGGCCACGAGATTATGGTAGCCGAAGGTCGTTCCGCGCTCGGTGAAGCAGAATCCTTTGCTCCCGGAGTTCTCCAGTTTCTTCGCGATGTTTTTCACGTCCCACGGCGCAAGGAACTGGCCCTTTTTCACATTGACTGCACAGCCGCTCGCTCCGGCGGCGAGGATGAGGTCCGTCTGCCGGCAGAGAAAGGCCGGGATCTGAATCAAGTCCACCAGCGGAGCGGCGATCTCGATTTCCTGGGCGGTGTGAACATCCGTCGTCACCGGCACGCCGATTTCACCGCCGATCTCAGCCAGCAATTCGCAGCCGTCGCGCACCCCTGTGCCACGGAAGGAACTCCCGGATGTGCGGTTGGCTTTGTCGTACGAGGCCTTAAAAACGAAATCCACGCCCTCGTCGGAGGTGATCTTTTTCAGCTTCCGGGCCATCCGGCGGGTGAACGCCGGCGTCTCGATCACACAGGGTCCGAGAATAAAAAGCAGCTTCTTGCCGCCGAGGGAATGGCGGCCGATTTCTACAACACGGCGGGACATGGGCGGGCAAGCTAGCGGCAATTTTCCGGTTCGCCAAGATAGTCTTGCCGGTCCGGGCAAGAAAATCAGGAGTACAGGACGTCCTTGCCGGCTTCCATCTCGTAGTCCAAGTCGAGGCGGGCGGTGATGTGGGGTTGAAGGACTTCCTCGACAAACCTGAGATGGTTCGGGTCCTCCCGAAAAAGGGCGAGTTTTTCCAGGGTCTCGACTTCGATGGAGAGAAAAAATGGCCACTCCAGGTTTTCGTCGAGACGCTTGCCGCAACGCAGGCCGAGAACGACGGGAATCTTGAGCAGGCGGATGCGGGTTTCGCGCATCATCCACTCGATTTTTTCCTCATCAATCTCCGGTTTGAGTTTAAAGAGGACGAGGTGGCTGATCATGGCAAGGCCGTCGAGCCGGGCCTGTTAATGGCTCCAGTCCAGCGCGCCTTTCTTGACGGCGTAGAGATAACCGATGAGCAGAATCACGACGAAGCTGAACATGCTCCAAAGGATTTCCGGGCCATAGTGGGCGACGTAATCCGTGAAAATCACGGCCCACGGATACATGAAGACGATCTCGATATCGAAGAGAATGAAAAGCATGGCCACGAGGTAAAATTTCACGCTGAAACGCGGTTGCGGGCCGGTGTCGGGGATCACCCCGCATTCGTAGGCGGAGTCCTTGTTCGCCGTGCGGGTGCCGGAGCGTCCGAGGGCGATATTGGCCAGCAGGGCGACGGTGGCGAAACCGACGGCGACCAACACATGGAGCAAAACGGGCAGGTAATCCTGAAGCATTCCTGACGATTAGTCACGGCGGTGTTTCTGTGCAATCGGGAAAATCACGGCGACAGGAGAAAACAAACGGCAGGCCCTTGCCGCCTTGGGATGCGAGGGCCCGCATCCCTCCATCAAAATGATCGCTTCTTCCGACAGGTTCTAACGGCTCAAATCCAGCATGCGCCGGACGGAACGTTCGGCTTTGGCGCGAACGTCTTCCGGGATGACGATCTCCGGTTTGAGGAAGTCGAGGCAGTCGCGCAGCTTTTCCAGCGTGTTCATTTTCATGTACCGGCAGTCGTTGCAGGCGCAGAGATCGGTGGGTCCGGGGATGAAGGTTTTGCCGGGCACTTCCTTTTGCAGGCGGTGCAACATGCCGCTTTCGGTCACGATGATAAAGCTCCTGGCCGGACTCTGACGGCAGTAACTGACCATTTTTTCGGTGGAGCATACTTCGTCGGCCAGCATGCGGACCGCGTACGTGCACTCAGGGTGGGCCACGACTTTGGCGTCGGGATATTGCCCGCGAATCTTACTGATGCTGTTGCGGGTGAACTCGACGTGGACGTAGCAGTTACCTTGCCAGAGATCCATCTTGCGGCCGGTTTTTTCCATCACCCACGCGCCCAGATTTTGGTCAGGGACAAAGAGGATGTTGCGGTCGGGTGGGGTGGCCTCGACGATTTTCATGGCGTTGCCACTGGTGCAAATGCAATCGGCCAGGGCCTTCACGCCCGCGCTGCAATTGATGTAGGCTATGACAAAATAATTTTTTTCGGGATGGGCGGCGAGGAAGGCGGCCAGCTTGTCGGCGGGGCAGGAATCCGAGAGCGAACAACCAGCGTCCATGTCGGGGATGACCACCCGTTTCGACGGACTCAAAATCTTGGCCGTCTCGCCCATGAAGTGGACGCCGCAGAAGGCGATGACATCCGCGTTGGTCTCGGCGGCCTGGTAACTGAGACCGAGGGAGTCGCCGACAAAATCGGCTAGGTCCTGGATCTCGCCAGCCTGATAGTTGTGGGCGAGGATCACGGCGTTGCGCCGTTTTTTCAGGTCGAGGATTTCTTCTACGAGGTCGGTGGCGACGGCGGGCATGATTGAGGTTCGCGAAAAATGGTGCGGCCATCAAGCGGCTTTGTGCGCGAGAGGGCGGGCCATCCTGGCCGCCTCTGGCGGGCGGGACGCCCGCCTTCCGTGTTTTTAGGCCAAAGACTTCAAGGCTTCGTCGAGGCTGGCAGTGTTGGAGATGGAAACGACGGGCGTGCCTTTGCGAATGCGACCGACCAGTCCGGCGAGCACGCCGCCGGGTCCAAATTCCACGAACTCCGTGCAGTGGAGATGATCCAGGAGGTATTCGATACTTTCGGTCCAGCGCACGCTGCCGGTGATCTGATCGGCCAGGGTGCGGCGGATGGTGTCAGCGTCGCGGACGCTTTGCGCATCGACGTTGCAAACGACGGGGACGCGGGGCTCCTCCAGCGGGGTTTCCGCCAAGGCGAGGCCGAGGCTGACATAGGCACTTTCCATCAGACGGGAGTGGAAGGCACCGGCGACCTGGAGTTCGACCGCTTTGCGGGCGCCGTATTCGCGGGCGAGGGAAACGGCGAGGGCGATCTTGGAAGATTCGCCGGAGAGAACGATCTGGCCGGGGCTGTTGAGGTTGGCCACATCCACATCGGCGGCGGCGGCAAGATCGCGGATGCGGTTCTCTTCCCCCCCGATGATGGCGGCCATGCCGCCCTCGCTTTCCTCGCAGGCCTTTTGCATGGCTTGGGAGCGTTTGGCCACGAGGCGCAACCCGGTTTCAAAATCAAAGGTTCCGGCGGCGGCGTGGGCGGTGAATTCGCCGAGGGACAAGCCAGCGGCGGCATGAAACTCGAAGCCGGGCAGTTTTTCCCGCAGGGCGGACAGGCAGGCCAGACCGTGAACGTAGAGGGCGGGCTGACAGAGGGAGGTTTTGGTCAGTTCCTCGGCCGGACCCTCGAAAGCGATTTGGGAGAGGGAATAACCAAGGATTTCATCGGCTTTCTGGAAGAGGCCGGCCGCGGTCGGAGATGCGACGGCAAGGTCCTTGCCCATGCCGACGGTTTGGGCTCCCTGACCGGAAAATAGGATGGCGATTTTTTTATTCATAAGGAAATTTTGATCAGACGGGCGGTGCGTTCGGCGGCGTCGCGGAGCAACTCGGGCGCGCGGGCTTGGGATTCCTGCAGGGTCATGGCCCCATTCGTGATGGGGATGCAGGCATCGAAGGCGGCGATGGGGCCGGAGATTTCCCCCGCAAAGGCGATCACAGGCGTGTGGTGTTCCCGGGCCAGGTTGGCCACTGCGACCGGCCCTTTACCGTGCAGCGATTGGGCGTCGAGCCGGCCCTCGCCGGTGATGACGAGATCGACCTCGATGGTTCTGGCTTTGAGGTCCAGCAACTGGGAAACCGTGTCAAAACCGGATTCGATCGTGGCATCGCAGAACGTCATAAGCCCGAAGGCTAGCCCGCCGGTCGCGCCCGCGCCGGGGGTGTCGCGGAAATCCAGATGGAGCTGATCCCGGCATAGGTCCGCGACATGGGTGATCCCGGCTTCGAGGGTGTCCACCATGGGCGGAGTCGCGCCTTTTTGGGGGCCATAGACCCGGGTGGCACCGTTGGGACCGAGCAGGGGATTCGTCACATCGCACAAAGCCGTGATGCGGCAGGAGGAGCGGTCGGCTGGCGGCACGATTCGCCGGATCATGGCGAAGTTTCCCGGACGAGGCTCCATTTCGTTATCGGTGGCATCGAGAAATTTCCACCCGAGGGCCGAGGCCATGCCGACCCCGGCGTCGTTGGTGGCACTGCCGCCCAAGGCCACGAGGATGCTCTCCGCGCCCCGCGCCATGGCGTCCGCCATCAGCTCGCCCGTTCCGAATGTTGTCGCCTCCAGGGGGTTTAATTCGGAAGCGAGCAGACGCCAGAGACCGGAGGCTTGGCTCATTTCGATGACGGCCAGGTTTTTGTCAGAAAACCAGGAATAGGTGCCCGAGATCGGACGTCCGAGGGCATCATGCGCATGGGTTTGAATTTCCTCGCCGGCCATGCTGTCGTGAAAAATCGCAGCGGTGCCTTCCCCGCCATCGGCAATAGGCGAGAGGTCGTAATGCGCCTCGGGGAATATCCGCGAAAATCCCTCACGAATCGCCACGGCAGCCTCCCTCGCCTTGAGCGAGCCTTTGAATTTGTCCGGAGCGATGAGAATCCGCATCGGGGGAAGTCTGGCCAAGGCTGCGTCTCGCGTCGCGAAAATAATGCCGTTCCCCGGCTCGAGCGACCCGATGACTTTTTCCGCCCTCCTTTTCCCATTTTCGCGTGCTCTGTCGCTTACCCCGGTGAGACCAGCCGGTTTCCGATCAATCGGTCGTCCCGACTCGGTCTGTCGTGCGAGTCGGATGAATGGAACGCGGATCCACGAAAAGTCTCTGTCCCAGCGCGGGCAAGGTCATCCTGTCAGCCTACCGCCATGGGCGGGCGAAGTCAGCTTCCTTCGCAAATACAAAAGGCCAAATTGGCTTTCCCGTTTTTCCAATATCGCCAACCATCCCCCCTGCATGAAAAAAGCCCTGCTCGCCATTGTCCTTCTCATTGCGGTTTGGTGGATTTTCTTTCGCGATGCGTCCGCCCCTGCTCCGGGGGTTCGCATCACGGCCGCGCCGGATCAAACCGCCACCAACGCACCGTCCTGGATTTTCCAAGATTGCGAAATCGTCCCCCTCGCCCGTTACAAGATCCGAGCCCGCGTCCTGGCCAAGAAGCGATACCGCTTCGACGACGCGGCCGACCTCGCACCCTTCGACCTCGCGCTCGGCTGGCAGGGGATGTCCGACACCGCAGTTCTGGGGCATTTTTCCATCAGCCAGAGCGGACGCTGGTATGAATACCTCTACGACGCGCAATGCCCGTTGCCACCCGGCGAAATCGCCGCCCAGAGCGCCAACGTTCACTGCCTGCCCGCGAATGACGATATCCTGTCCGCCTTAAAAAATCTGCGCCGGAACGCTTTTGTCGAGCTGGGAGGCTTCCTGGTCGAGGTGCGCAAACCCAACCGACCGCCCTGGCGAAGTTCGCTGGTGCGGGACGACGACGGGAACGGCTCTTGCGAGGTGATGTGGGTGGACGAAATCACCTATATTTCCCCCTGACTTCGCTGGCTGCAGGCCGGGCGCGCTCTCCGTGCTCGTTGGATCTCGACCGATCAGCAATTGGTTGTCTGAAAATTTTACAAAATGGCCAAAAGCCTCATGCGCAAAGCCCGTCCTCTTTACGCGAACGAAGACCTTTGGGTTGGGAACAAAAGCACAAAAGGGGTCAGCGTGGAATGGCACTAAGTTAAGGGAGATTTCCGAAAAGTGGCATCGGCTTCCAGCCGATGTTTCAGGAGGATCATCGGCAGGATGCCGATGCCACGGGCCTTATCTTAGTGCCATTCGGGTCAGCGTGCAAAGTTCAAAAATATCCATGGTAATGCTTCAGCTTTTTGGGATTCACCGTTCGCCGGAATTTGCGAACATCCAGCGCGCGCAAGGGCTGGCTCACGTTTTGCACACTTCTCTGAAAAAACCGAGTCAAGGGAAAAGTTGCTTCGGTAAGTTCCCCCCGAACGCCTGCCGCGGCGAGCGGTGCGGAGTTTGGGGGCGCACAGCCCCCAACAAACTGGTTCGTTTCCACCCTCTTGATGGAACGAAA
>JBGTGQ010000038.1:0-57847 GCA_041746635.1 Terrimicrobiaceae bacterium
TGTCCTCGCGGGATTGATGGGTGAGATGCAGATACACCATAGTGGTATCAATCTTCTTGTGGCCCAGCAGACGCTGGACGGTGTGCAGACTCGCGCCGCTTTCGATCAGATGAGTCGCGTAACTATGGCGCAGGGTGTGGACGGTCGCGTCGGGGATATTAAGTTCCTTGCGGGCGACCACTAGGAGGCGCTGCAGGGAGCCGTGAGCGGAGAGTTTGAGTCACCAAACCAGTGAGTCCTCCAGTTAGCGGATATCGTTGATTCTGAATTTCTCAACCATCGATTGGCCTCGACGATCCTTCGGATCTCAACGATCATCCCTGTTTTTGGATAAACACTGCGGCGGAGTCTATTTCGCGGCTTCGAGTTGGGCTGAGCCGTCGAAGTTCAGGACAGCGCGCAAATTGTCATGAACGGGAAGCGGCGGAGTGCTGGCTTTCCAGGGGGCGGCGGCGACGCTGGGGTGTTTTTGATCGGTCTCGCTGAGCATCCAACGCTCATTGTCAGGAAGTTTGTCCAGACGATTGATTCGCAGGGGATCGGCGGATTTTACGGTGTCCCCGTTGGAAGTGGTGAGGAGGGCGCCAAATGGCCTGTGGGTGTTGCCTTCAAGAACGATGGACGCATTCATCACATAAATGCGCAGGTCGTTCATGCGGCCGGCTGTGGGATTGCGCCGGTAGGCTTTGGGGATCATGCGATCCACCAAATAGGGGGTGTCGCGTTGCTCGACGCCCAGATAGGGCGCGAGAGAAACGACCAGACGTCCCTTTTCGACAGGATCGTAAAGCAGGACCTGTCCCGGCCAGAGCGGGCCGGGCAGGAGTTGGTCGTGTTCCCCCACGTAGGAAAAAATAGCCTGCCCGATTGTTTTCAAACGCGCGATGGAGTCCGCCCGGTTCGCGTCGGCTAGCGCTTTGCTCCAGGCCCCCAGTCCCAGCGCGGCCAGCAGGCCCACGATGGCGATAACCACCAGGAGCTCCAGTAAGGAAAAGGCCCTCATTTTGCCCTGCATGACGGAAAACATAGCATCCCGAGCGCAGCTGGCAAAAAGAGAACGTCCGAGTTACTTGGCCACGATGTTGACCAGCTTGCCGCGGATGACGATGACCTTGGCAACGGTCTTGCCGGCGATGGCCTCCTGCACCTTGGGCAGGGCGAGGGCGGTTTGCTCGATGGCGGAATCGGCGGCGTCGTTTTTCACCGTGACGCGATCGCGCACCTTGCCGTTGACCTGCACGCCATATTCGACTTCGTCCACCACGAGGAATTTTTCCTCATGCAGCGGCCACGCTTGCGTGGAAGCGCGGCCGTCGAAGCCGGGGAATTTTTGCGCGAGGCGCTCCCAGAGTTCCTCGGTGAGATGGGGGGCAAATGGTGACAGCAACGGCAGCAGGATGCGCAAAGCCGCCACCGGGCGCGGGTTGGCGTTCACGAACTCGTTGGTGAACACCATCATTTGCGCGATGGCGGTGTTGAAGGCAAAGGCGGCGATGTCTTCGGTGACTTTTTTGATGGTGGCGTGGGCCACGCGCAATTGGGCGGGCGTGAGGTCGGCTGCGGTGAGGTCGGGCGAAAGGATCCATTCGCCTTCCTGGTTTTCCGCCATGGCCAGTCGCCAGACGCGGGCCAGAAAACGATAGAGTCCCTCCGCGCCTTTCTGGCTCCATGGTTTCACCTGATCAAACGGCCCCATGAACATCTCGAACAGACGCAGCGAATCCGCGCCGAACTCCGAGACCACATCGTCGGGGTTGATCACATTGCCGCGGCTCTTGGACATTTTTTGTCCGTCCTCGCCGAGGATCAGTCCTTGATTGACCAGTTTGTAAAACGGTTCGGGCGTGCTGACCTGGCCGAGGTCGAAGAGCACCTTGTGCCAAAAGCGGGCGTAGAGCAGATGCAGCACGGCGTGCTCGACGCCGCCGACGTAAAGATCCACCCCGTGCGGCTGCATCCAGTACTGTTCCTTAGCCGCGCCCACCGGAGCGTCGGAATTTTTTGCATCGAGAAAACGCAGGTGATACCAGCACGAGCCTGCCCATTGGGGCATGGTGTTGGTCTCGCGTTCGAAGCCATCGGGCAGTTGCACCCAGTCGGTGGCCTTGGCGAGCGGGGGACGTCCGTCACCGGCGGGTTTGAAGTCCTCCAAATCGGGAGGAAGCAACGGCAGTTCGCTTTCGGGGATGGCGTAGTGCCGACCGTTTTTCCAGACGATGGGAAATGGTTCGCCCCAGTAGCGTTGGCGGGAGAAAAGCCAGTCACGCAGTTTGTAATTGATCGTGCCGCGGCCGACGCCTTTTTCCTCCAGCCAGGCGATGATCGCCTTTTTCGCTTCTGGGGTTGAAAGCCCATCGAGGAACTGCGAATTGATCGCGATGCCCTCGCCGGTGAAGCAGTTCGTGGCATCTGCATCCTGCTGATGCGTTTCTTTTACGCCGCACCACTTCCAATCGCCGAGACCGGCCTTTGCAGGATTGGCCAGAACGTAACGGATTTGGTCATGAAACTCCTCCGCATCCCGGATAATATGGTCGTAGGACTCTCTCTGCCAAAATTCGCCAGTTCGTTGGAGCGTCTCATTGGCTTTGTTGGCCGTGAAGGATTTCCATGAATGGAGGATGCTGGAGAAGTTTTCCCCATCTCGTGGCGTGAAGATGGCGTGGACGTGGTTCGGCATGATGCACCACGCCAGGAGATCGTATCGCTCCCCGTCAAAATGCTTGAGCGCGGTTTCCACCAACCCTGCGATACTTGGGTTACGCAGTGAGCAGGTGCCGTGACCGGCATCCAGCAGGACTTCGACTTTTTCCCGAAAAAGTTTTTTCCATTCCGTGAGTTCGGCTGAGGTGAGGGTTTCGCCTCGTTCTGCTTTGGAAAGGAGATAACGCCGGTCTTCGGCGAGTTCGGCAAGGGCTTGTTGGGGGAGTGAGTCGGCTAGGCGGAAGGTGACGGCGTAAGTTACAGTCTCTTGGGTCCAGTGGGGGAGGTTTGCTCCCTTGCGAATGTCGATTCTCTCGAGGTGACGCATCGGCTGGAAGCCGATGCCACTTGATTGCTGGACGACCTGGCGGATGGCCAGGCCGAATTTTTGCGCGAACTCAAAGTCGCGTTCGTCGTGGGCGGGCACGGCCATGATCGCGCCGGTGCCGTAGCCCATCATCACGTAGTCGGCAATCCAGATGGGGATTTTTTCTTCGTTAACAGGATTTACAGCGAAGGCTCCGGTGGGAACGCCGGTTTTGTCCTTGGCCAGTTCGGTGCGCTCGAGGTCCGATTTTGAGGAGATTTGTTTTTTGTAGGCTTCGACGGCGACGCGGTTTTCCTGAGTAGTGATTTGTTCCACCAAGGGATGCTCCGGGGCCAGCACCATGTAGGTCGCGCCGAAGAGCGTGTCGGGTCGCGTTGTAAAAATCTCAATCCGCAATTGACTCGAAGACTCGCCTTTCGGGTTGCCTGCGGCAATCTGTCTCGCTTCGCTCGGCTCGCAATCCGCCTGCAACGAACCGGGCGAGGCCAGGCTTTCAATCCGAAATTCCACCAAGGCTCCCACCGATCGGCCGATCCAGTTTCGCTGCATGAGTTTGAGCGACTCGGGCCAGTCGAGGGGTTCGAGTTCGTCAATCAGGCGCTGGGCGTAGGCGGTGATGCGCAGCATCCACTGGCGCATGGGGCGGCGTTCGACCCGGAAACCCTTGCCGGTCCATTCCTCGACCTCCTCGTTGGCCAGCACGGTGCCGAGGTCGGGTGACCAATTGACCGGCTGTTCGTCCACGTAGGCGAGGCGTTTGGAATCTACGTAATCACGGACCGCTTCCACGCCCCGGGCTTCGATCTCCGCCGGGATGGGCAGTTGGGTGATGGGGCGGGCCTTTTGTTCTTTTTCGTCAAAGTAGCTGCCGTAGATTTTCAAAAAAATCCACTGGGTCCATTTGTAGTAGTCCGGTTCGCTGGTGGCGAATTCGCGGCTCCAGTCGTAGGAAAATCCGAGTTGCTTGAGCTGACGGGTGAAGTTGGCGATGTTCGCCTCGGTGGTGACGCGCGGGTGCTGGCCGGTCTTGATGGCGTATTGTTCGGCGGGCAGGCCGAAGGAATCCCATCCGGCGGGGAAGAGGACATTGTGTCCGCGCATACGCAACTGACGCGCGACGATGTCGCAGGCGGTTTTTTGCAGGGGGTGTCCGATGTGCAGGCCATCGCCGCTGGGATACGGGAACATGTCGAGGATGTAGGTCTTCGGACGGGCGGGATCGAATTCGGGATCGCCCGGGTCGGCGGCGCGAAAAGAACCATCCTCCAGCCAGCGGGTTTGCCATTTGGGCTCGAAATCGGAAAAGGGAAATTGCTTGCGTTGCGTGGCCATGATGAAAGGGGTGTGGAATATGGCAGACAGCCGCGCATCTGAACACCACCGTTTGCTGGTCTCGACCCGCAATGCTCACAAAGTCGGGGAAATCCGGGCCATTCTCGGGGACTCCTTTGCGGTTTCCGACTTGTCCATCCTGCCCCACATGCCGGAGGTCGAAGAAACGGGAACGACCTTCGAGGAAAATGCCACGCTTAAGGCGGTGGCGGCTTCGCTGCTCTTTGACGGCTGGGTGATCGCCGACGATTCCGGACTGGACGTTGATGCCCTGGCGGGTGCGCCCGGGGTTTATTCCGCACGCTATGCGGGCCCCGGTGCCACGGATGCGGACAACAATGTGTTGCTGTTACGAAATCTCGAGGGCGTGCGGGGCAAGGAACGCGCGGCGCGGTTTCGCTGCGTGATCGTCTTGGCGCGGGCCGGGCGCAAGTTGGCCGCCTTCGTTGGCGCGGTGGAGGGTATCATCGTCAACGAACACAAAGGCGCGGGCGGTTTTGGCTACGATCCGCTGTTTGTCCCCGAAGGACATTGTGAAACCTTCGGCCAGCTTCCGGCGGAAGTGAAAAATCGTCTCAGCCATCGCGCGCAGGCGCTGAAAAAACTGCGCGACTGGCGGGGCTGGTGGTGACTATTTCGCGTCCGGCGACGGGGATGCGCCGGCGGTGCTCTGCCCGAGGCGGGTCATTTCCGCCACGACATCATCGGTGATGTCGAGCGCGGGCTCAATGGCCAGCACGACGGCATCGCTTTTCACCAGCACCACGCCAAGCCCTTTGCCGGAGGCGATTTTCATGGCCAGGGGTTTGAGTTCCTCGCGGAAACGGTTGACCAAAGCGAGGCGCTTGGCCGCGAGTTCCTGCTGGGCCTGCTGCTGTTTTTGCTGAAACTGCAGGTTCAAGTTCCGGCCCATCTCGGCCAGCTTTTGATTGTCCGTCTCGGTGGGTTTGGCACCGACGCTTTGCTTGAGACGCTCGAATTCTCCTCGGAGTTCGTTTTGCGCCGTGGCCAGTTCCTCGCCCAGCACGCCGCCCGCATCCTTCAGTTCCTGCGTGATCACCACATCGCGTCCGAGCCTCCGGGCCGCCGCTTCGAGATCAATCAGCGCGACCCCGCCTTTGGTGGCGTTGGTGGCGGAAGGGGCCGGGCCGCAGCCGGTCCATGCGAGGGTCAGAAGAATGGCGAACGAGAAGAGAATTTTCATGTTTAAGGGGGGCATGATTGACCACAAAAACCGGGCAAAATCCAGAGAATCTTCACGGCC
Organism: Terrimicrobiaceae bacterium; assembly: GCA_041746635.1. Classification (GTDB taxonomy): domain Bacteria; phylum Verrucomicrobiota; class Verrucomicrobiia; order Chthoniobacterales; family Terrimicrobiaceae; genus CAMASH01. The sequence goes on from JBGTGQ010000038.1 coordinate 5,628, forward strand.
GGCAGGTTGACCGCTCCGAGGCGGGGGTGTATCACTCGGGCATGTCGTTGGTCATGGAAGAAACGGATGCGGTGGGGCGGGTGCTGGAAGGCGGGCGCATCTCGCAGGATGATGCCCGCGAGTTGTACCGGCTGCCGCTGCAGGAACTCGGCACCCTGGCCGACCATCGGCGCAATCTGGCCAAAAAGGACGCCTATGATGGACGCGGAGACAAGGTGGTCACCTACATCGTGGACCGCAACATCAATTACACCAACGTCTGCAACGTCTATTGCAAATTTTGCGCGTTTTACCGGACGGAGAAGGACGAAGACCACTATGTCCTGAGCTTCGAGGAGATTGATCAAAAGTTGGACGAACTCACCGCTGAAGGCGGGGTGCAGGTGCTTCTGCAGGGCGGACATCACCCCAAACTGGGCCTCGATTTTTACCTGAACATGCTCTCGCACATCCGGGAAAAGTACCCGCAGATTAACGTCCATGGGTTCAGTCCGCCGGAGTTTAATCATTTCTCGCAAGTTTTCGGGATGCCGCTGCGCGAGGTGATCGAAAAATTCATCGCGGCGGGATTGGGTTCGATTCCCGGCGGCGGCGGCGAGATCCTGGTGGACGAAGTGCGCAACCGGATCGCGCCGTTGAAATGCAACAGCGACCAGTGGCTCGAGGTCATGCGCATCGGGCATGAGCTGGGGTTGCGCTCCAGCGCGACCATGATGTTCGGTCATGTCGAAACGCTGGACGACCGCATCGCGCATCTGCAGCGGCTGCGCGACACCCAGGATGAGACCGGCGGCTTCACCGCGTTCATCTGCTGGACCTTTCAGCCGGAAAACACGCGGCTCAAAGCCGAAACGGTGACTTCCGCGGAATACCTCCGCATGCAGGCCCTCTCGCGCATTTTCCTCGATAATTTTGAAAACGTGCAAAGTTCCTGGGTGACGCAGGGTCCGAAGATCGGCCAGATCGCGCTCAAATACGGGGCCAACGATTTCGGCAGCGTGATGATGGAGGAAAATGTGGTTTCCAGCGCGGGCACGACGTTCCGGCTGAACGCTCAGGATATTGAGCGCCTGATTCGCGAGGCCGGCTACGATCCGCACCGGCGCAGCACGTGGTATCAGTTGTTGGATTGAAGTGGCATCGGGATGAGGGCCTTCGGCTCAGATCTCGCTATCGCTCGGCATTCGGCCGATGAACAAGAATCGCATGGGCAGGATGCCCATGCCACGATATAAGGATTTATGCCTGATCCCGCCCGAATGACCATCGCGCAAGTCCGCGCGGAAGCCCGTGCGGGTGCTTTGGCCGCCCGCGTGCACGCGCAGGTTGAGGACACCATTCGCAAGGAGGACCGCAACGGGAAACCATTTTGGGAAATCCGGCTGCGGGATGCGTCCGATGCGCTCACGCTGAAAGCTTGGAATAACTCGCCCCAATTCCAACTCGCCGAGGAACTGGCCAAGGGCGACACGGTCCAGGTCGAGGGGGAATTTGCCATCAGCCCGTTTGGTCTGGATGCGCAGCGGTGGAATTTGCGGCCTTTGCGCCCGGAAGAAGCGGTGGAGTTGTTTGAGGGCGACGAAAATTCCCGCGTGGCCAACGAAGCGGATTTCGCCTCGATCGCCGGTCAGGTCGAGTCGGTGCAAGATCCGCGCCTGAAGGCCCTGGCCTCGTCGTTTCTCCAGGAGTTCGGTCCTCGCTTTCGCCGGGCGGCGGCGGCGCGCGTGAACCATCATGCATTTCGCGGGGGGCTGCTCCGTCACACCGCGCAGATGATGAAAGCGGGCGATGTCCTGTGTGGCGCCTATCCCCAGCTCAACCGCGACTTGGTCCTGACCGGCGCGCTTTTTCACGACTGCGGCAAGCTTTGGGAGATGTGTCCGCCCGAAACCGGCTTCGAGATTCCCCGCGAGTTGCGCGGCGAGCTCCTGGGCCACATCAGCATCGGCATAGAGGTGGCCAACGCTCTGTGGAGAAAACTTCCGCTGAAGGATTGGGAAAGCCTGGCCCCCGATTCGGAAGAGGTGCGCTGGCATGTGTTGCATCTCATCGCCGCGCATCACGGCGAATTGCAGTTTGGGTCGCCGGTCGAACCCAAAACGCCCGAGGCCATTGCGCTTCACTACATCGACAACCTCGACGCGCGGCTGGAGATGATCTTTGCCGCTTACGAGAAACAGCCCGAGATCGCGCCGGGGATTTTCGACCGGGTGCGGGCTTTAAATGTCGGGCCGGTAAAGGCGCTGCCCCGTCATGAGGGGTGAGGTTGGCGAAAAGCAAAACGACGCCGTCCTTGCGAACGGCGTCGTTGCGTTGATTGCTAAACGAGGGGGACTTACTTGGTCGGAACCGTCTGAATCGTTTGCAGGATGCGACCGGCAATCTTGTAGGGGTCGCCCTGCGAGTTCGGACGGCGGTCTTCCAGATATCCCTTGTAGCCGTTGTTCACGAAGCTATGCGGGATGCGGATGGAGGCACCGCGATTGGCCAGGCCGTAGTTGAATTTGTCGATGGACTGGGTCTCATGCAGGCCGGTGAGGCGCATGTGGTTGTCGGGTCCATAGACGGCGATGTGTTCGTTTTTGTATTTGTCGAACGCGGCCATGAGTTTTTCGAAGTATTCCTTGCCGCCGACTTCCCGCATGTATTCGGTCGAGAAGTTGGAGTGCATGCCGGAGCCGTTCCAATCGACGTCTAGGCCCAGAGGCTTGCAGTGGTAGTTCACGTCCACTTCGTATTTTTCGCAAAGGCGCTCGAGCAGGTAGCGGGCGACCCAGACTTCGTCGGCGGCTTTTTTGGAGCCCTTGCCGAAGATCTGGAATTCCCACTGGCCCTTGGCCACCTCGGCGTTGATGCCTTCGTGATTGATGCCGGCGTCGAGACAGAGGTCGAGGTGGGTGTCCACAATTTCTCGAGCGATGTCGCCCAAGGAGGAGTAACCCACTCCGGTGTAATATTTGCCTTGGGGAGGCGGGAAGCCGCCGCCTTCGGGGAAGCCCAGGGGCACGCCGTCGCGGTAGAGGAAATATTCCTGCTCGAAGCCGAACCAGGTTCCGGGATCGTCGAGGATGGTGGCGCGGGCATTGCTCGAATGCGGGGTGCCATCGGCGTTCAGCACCTCGTTCATCACGAGAGCGCCGTTTTTCTTGGTGGTGTCCGGGTAAACCGCGACCGGTTTGAGCACGCAATCCGAATTGTGGCCTTCGGCCTGCCGGGTCGAGCTGCCGTCGAAGCCCCAGTTGGGGAGATCTTCCAGCTTGGGAAAGCTATCGTATTCCTTGATGAGGGTTTTGCCGCGGAGATTGGCCACGGGGGTGTATCCGTCGAGCCAGAGGTATTCCAGTTTGTACTTCGCCATAATTTGTGATTGGAGTGTCTATTTTTGTGCGGGCCACGCCGGGGTTGGCCGCGATCTGTTGTTTTTTGTTTGCCCTGATACCCGTTTTTCGGCGCGGTGAGCATAAGCAGGAATGATGCCATTTCTGAAATGATTTTTGCGGCGGGGGCAAACAATCGTGCTGTTGCGGGCTTGTTTGCGGGCGGGGGTGGGTCATGCTAATCGGCATGGAGCAGGTCAAGGACACCTTGAGAGCGACGGTTCGGATTGGTTACGACGGCAAGGTGCATAAGATTTTCCGCGGTCCTCAGGCGGAGGAGCGTTTTGCCACCGAGGTGAAAGTGCTGCGTCATTTGGAGAAGGCGGGATGCACGTTTGTCCCGAGGCTGCTGGAGGCTGATCCGGCAGAGCTGAAAATCGTCACCACCAATTGTGGAAACCGGGTGGACCATCTGGATGAGGGGAGGATGAGGGAGATTTATGCCGAATTGGAGCCGTTCGGGGTGCGCCACGATGATGCGGAGATGCGCAACGTGACCTACCGGCAGTCGGACGGGCGCTTCTGCTTGATCGATTTTGAGTTTGCCATCATTCTTCCCGGCTTTGAGCAACAGGATGACGGATCACCCACCCAATGAGCCGCCGGGGCATCTGCGCTGGTTCGGGCTGACGGACCGGGGCAAGGTGCGGCCCAACAATGAGGATTCGTTTTTGTGCCTGCAATTTGACGCGCAGGAGGTCCGGTATCTGGGCCGGATCGGGGAGGCGCCGACGGGCAGCGCGGATTTTATTTTTGCCGTCAGCGACGGGATGGGCGGGGCCAGGGCGGGGGAATTCGCCAGCCGGATGGCGGTGGACAAAATCACCCGGCTGATGCCGCGTTCCTTCAAGCAGTCGGCCACCGGCATTGTGGCGGGTTTTGAAGATGTCCTGACCGAGCTTTTTCACGAGATCAACCGATCCCTGACCTATCTGGGAAACAGCGATCCAGATTGTTCGGGCATGGGGGCGACTCTCAGCATGTGCTGGTTCACGCCGGGCTGGATGTACCATGGCCACATCGGGGACAGCCGGATTTATTATCTGCCCGCCCAAGGAGGAGGGATCAAACAGATCACCCAGGATGACACGCATGTGGGCTGGCTATTTCGCAACGGGCAGATCAACGAGCGGCAGGCGCGGGATCATCCCCGCCGCAATGCCCTGCAAAAAGCCCTGGGGGCGGGACATCAGTTTGTTGATCCCCAAGTGGGAGCGGTGGCTTACGAAACCGGAGACAGATTTCTGCTTTGCACCGACGGGTTGGTGGATGGTCTCTATAATGCGCAGATACAGGACCTCGTAAGCGGGCGGGAAGCCAACCCGGCGGAACGCCTGGTGCGGACGGCGGTCGAGCAGGCCGGGCGGGATAACACAACAGCACTGATGGTGGAGGTGCTTTAATGCGCCGGGTCTGAGTTCGCGGCATCCCTTTTATTGAACCCGCTTCCGAGGCTCGTTTACCGCTTGAGAGTTCCCGGGAGGTTTGCCTGCATTAGGCGCACCGTACCTACTCTGATTCCAGCGCGGCGATGGCCCGATGGATGTCTTCGGGAACGTCCACGCCGACGCTGTGGTTTTTGGTGAGCAAAACCTGAATGTTGGAACCGTGTTCGAGCGCGCGGAGTTGCTCGAGTTTCTCGGTTTGTTCGAGGGGAGTGGGTTTCCAGCGAACGAATCGCCTGAGGAAATCGCGGCGATAACCGTAGATGCCGAGGTGCCAGAGCGAATGACGATTGAGCGATGACCAATGACCAATGACTTGCCCGTCCCGGGCAAACGGAATCGGGCTGCGGGAGAAATAAAGGGCGCGTCCGTCAGGGGCGGTGACGACTTTGACGTTGTTCGGGTTGTGGAAATCGATCTCGTTCTCGAAGGGGCAGGCGGCGGTGATCATCTCGAGTTTGGGATCTTTTTGCAGGGTGCGGACGAGGCGGTCGATCAGGCGCGGATCGACGGCGGGTTCGTCGCCTTGGACATTGATGATGTGTTTCACGCCGCGCAGGCAGGCGGCGACCTCGGCCAGACGGTCGGTGCCGCTGGGATGTTCGGGAGAAGTTAGGGCGACCTCTGCGCCAAACTCAAAGGCGGCTTCGGCGATGCGCATGTCGTCGGTGGCGACGATGATTTGGGAGATGGTTTTGGCCTTCAAACAACGTTCCCAGACGTGCTGGATGAGGGGCTTGCCCAGGATAAAATGAAGGGGCTTGCCGGGGAACCGGGTCGAGGCCCAGCGGGCGGGAATGATGACGGCGGCTCGATTGGTCATTGATCAGGAGTCATTGGTCATTTGCCATAATGATTCGGATGGCAGCGGTGACGTCGGCGGCGATGAAATCGGGTGCGCTCTGGCGGTGTTTTTCGCCGTAGCCGGTGAGGACGAGGATGGTGCGGCAGCCAGCGGCGCGTCCGCTGGCGATATCGATGTCCTTGTCGCCGATGAACCAGGATTTTTGCGGGTCGATGCCGTGGTCGCGGATGGCTTCGTCGATCATGCCGGTGCCCGGTTTGCGGCGTGGGGTGGGGATGCCGGGATGGTCGGCGCAGTGGTAGGCGGCGTCGATGGTGTCTGCGAGCTGGCGGAAGAGTTCGGCGTTGACCGCTTCGTAATCGGCGGTGGTGAAATAGCCGCGTCCTATGCCGCTTTGGTTGGTGATGACGATATTCAGCCAGCCGAGTCGGCGAAGTTCGGCCAAAACCTTGCCGGCGCCGGGAATGGCACTGACCCGGGCGGGGTCGGAGCAGTAATTTTCCTCCTGCATCAAAGTGCCGTCGCGGTCAAAAAAGACGGCCCGGCGATCAGACGGCATGGTTTTGGAAACTTTCGATCAATTCCGCGGAAGTCAGGGTGGCCGTGCCGAGTTTGCCCACGACGACGCCTGCGGCGTGATTGGCGATTTCGGCCGCTTCCTGCAAGGTGGCCCCGGCGCAAAGGGCGAGGGTGTAAAGCGCGATGGTGGTGTCCCCCGCACCGGAAACGTCGAAGACTTCCTGCGCACGGGTGGGGGTGTGGTAGGGCGGTTGACCGTGATCGAAAAGAATGATGCCGTGTTCGCCCAAGGTGACAAGCAGGGACGGGATGCGGAATTTTTCCAGGAGGGATTGCCCGACCTCGAGGAGGGGCGCATCGGTCAGGGGATCGTCGGCCGCGCTGTGGTCGGTCCGTCCGGCCATGGCGAAAGCCTCGGAGCGATTGGGCTTGAGAGTGGTGATGCCTTTCCAGTGGAGCGGATTGCCGGGGTTGGGATCGGCGGTGATGATTTTTTTCGACTGGGCGGCCATTTCGCTGACGCGATCCACGAAATCCTGAGAGAGAAAACCTTTGCCGTAGTCTTCGAAAATCACTCCGTCCACCTCGGCCAACAGATCCCGGATGCGTTCGCTGGCGGCGTCCAGAGTGGCGGCGGAAACGGCCACGCGCCGCTCGCGATCCACTCGCACGACTTGCTGCTGGCGGGCGATGATGCGGGTTTTGACGATGGTGGGCATTTCCGGTGTTTCGATGAGCCCGTCGGTGTCGATGCCTTCCTCGACCAGATGGGTTTTCAGGCGGATGGCGAAGGTGTCGCAGCCAACTACACCGCTGAGTTGCACCGACTTGCAGAAAGGGCGGAGGTTGCGGGCGACGTTGGCCGCACCACCCGGATAGCTGGATTCGCTCTGCACCTCTACGACCGGAACGGGGGCCTCGGGCGATATACGGGAAACCTTGCCCCACACAAACTCATCCAGCATGACATCCCCGATGACCAACAGGCGCTGCTTGCCGGCCTGCTCAAGAAGGTGTTGTATTCTTTGCGGATTCATCTCACTATAAACGTTCTTTAATTGATGATGACTAAAGGGGCTGCGGCCCTTCGCGAAGCTAAATTTTTTCCCATGCTGCCACGCCTCATTCCCACTGTCCTCTACGGACTTGCCCTGGTGAACTCCTTTGGGCAAGCGCCGCCCCAAAGTATCGACCTGTCGAAATTCCCGGCGGCCGCCGTTCAGGACGTCTTGGTGCCGGTCCCGAGCGAAATTTTTAACGTGCTGGACAAACTGGGTTCGCCCAATTGGAAAGCGGAAATGCGGGATAAACTCGGAAACAACACCGGCAACCGCGCCCAGGTGGCCCTCCTGCTCGGCACCATCATCGCCGACGGCTTTGTCGCCGTGGAAGCCGAGGACTCCGAGAAAGTGAAACAAATCGGCCAGGAAGTGTTAACCCTCGCCGATGCCATCAATGTGCGCCGGGCGGTCATTTCCCGCAGCAAAAGTATCACGGAAAAAGCGGACGCGAAAAACTGGAAGGGCACGCGGGCCGAACTCGATGGTGCCTTACAGGATGTGCGGGGCGCGATGGAGGAACTGGGCGACGAGGACCTCGCGCAGCTCGTGAGTCTGGGCGGCTGGATTCGCGGCACCGCGGTGCTGACCTCGATCGTGGGTAAAAACTACACGCCGGACGGCGCGGAGTTGCTCAACCAGCCGGAGCTGGTTAATTATTTTGGTCGTCGCATTGACAACATGCGCAACTCACGTTTGAAAAAAGAGGAACTCGTCACTCAAGTGCGAAAACTCCTGCGCGATATCCGGCCTTTGATCACGAAGGGCGGCATCCCGCAGGCGAATGTCCAAAAGATCAATAAAATGACCGGCGACATGGTCATCGCCATCACCTCGGAGGGGAACTGAGCCGTGAAAAAATCGATCAACTTTCTTCTGGCTGCGACCCTCGCGCTTGCCCTTCCTCCCCTGGCTTTGGCTTCGGTGGACGACGCCTTGTCCTTCGCCCAGGAGGCGGCTTCGCCCTACGTAAAACAAGGCTTCACCGTCCGCGAGGACGCCTGGGGTGGCGACTTGGGGGTGAAGGATCAAAAAGCCGTCACGGCCCAGCTTTTCAAGGGCAACGAATACTGGTTTTGGCTGGGGACTGACACCCGCGGGGCGGTCATAACCGTGCACATATACGATGCCGCGGGCAAGCTGGCCGAGAGCGAATTCTGGCAGAAGGGCCGTTTTGCCGGGGTCAAAATCCTCCCCGAAAAGACAGGCACGTATTACGCCATTGTCACGGTGGAAAAATCTCCCCAGGAGCGCTCCAATTGGGCGCTCGTCTATGGCTACAAATAATCCCGAGACGTTCACGCTGGAGTTCGAGAACGCCCGCGCCGTGCAGGCGCTTTACGGCGGCGAGGACAAGCTGCTGCGTGAACTGGAGTCCGCCCTCGACGTCAAAGTCACTTCGCGGGACGGATGGCTGCGGGTCGAAGGCCGTCCTGATGGGTTGGCGCAAGCGCGAAAGGTTTTTGCCCAGCTCGACGCCGCCCGCAAGAACGGTGTTCCCATTCACCGTCACGAATTTCAGTATGCGCTGCATGCCGTCGGGGAAAACAAGGGCGAGGATCTCGGTCGCCTGCTCGAACTTCGCATCCAGACTTCCTCGCGCAAACCTCCCATCGTGCCCAAGACGGAGGGCCAGAAAGGCTACCTGCGCTCGATCCAGACCCGCGACATCACCTTTGGCGTCGGCCCGGCCGGCACCGGCAAAACCTACCTCGCCATGGCGATGGCCGTTTCCGCCCTCAAGCAGGAAAAGGTCAGCCGCATCGTGCTGACCCGTCCGGCAGTCGAGGCGGGCGAAGCCCTCGGCTTCCTACCCGGCGATCTCCAGGAAAAAATCCTCCCCTATCTACGCCCGCTCTACGATGCGCTGTACGACATGCTCGACCTGGAGGAGATCCAGAAATTCATGGACCGGGGCGTGATCGAAATTGCCCCGCTGGCCTACATGCGCGGCCGCACCCTCAGCCAGGCCTTCGTGGTTCTCGACGAAGCGCAAAACACCACCACTGAGCAGATGTTCATGTTCCTTACCCGTCTCGGATCGGACTCGAAATGTGTTGTTACCGGTGATCGCACGCAGATTGACCTTCCGCGTAATAAGCGCAGCGGCTTGATCGAGGCGGTCGAGGCCCTGAGCGGTGTCGATGGCATCGGATTTCACTTTTTCGAGGAGGTTGATGTTGTCCGCCATCCGCTGGTGCGGGCCATCATTCATGCCTACAAAGAGCATCGCGGGTTGCAGGAGAGCCGCTTCTAACTTTATGGTCTTCCCTTGAACCCATGTTGAATTTTTTCCAACGCCGCCGTCTGGTCGAAAAAGGCATGGCCTGCGGCAAAACCCGCCGCACCGTTTCCGAAAGCGACCTCACCGAAGCCTTGGAATGCGGCTGGCCGATTCGCGCCCTCATCCTGGCCGGCTTTGTCGGCGGACTGGCGTTGCTGATTTTCTCCGGCCAGCAGGAAGAGCCGGCCAAAAAATTTCTCCTCTGCCTGCTGATTTTTGTCACGGCGGTGGCCCAGCTTTGGATCAATCACCCCGAGACGCTGCGCACCAACTCCCGACTCGCTCTCGTCTTTGGTGTGCTGCTTTTCCAGCTCGTCGCCATCAAGATCGTTCTCGCCCAGGCGGCCATGGGGCGCCTCGATCTCCAGCTCGTCCCGCTGCTGGTTCCGTATGCTTTTGCCCCGCTGGTGCTTTCCGTTTTGCTGGGAAAAAACCACGGCCTTTACGCCGCCGTTTTCTCCAGCCTGTGGGGGGCGCTCCTGGTCGGTCGCATTGACCCCATTTTTCTCGTCATCTCGCTCATCACCGGATTCATCGCCGTCTATGTCACCATCCAGGTGCGCCGCCGCGGCCGGCTGATCCGGGCGGGTGTTTATGTGGGCATCGCCACCTGGATCCTGGCCGCCGCCTTCGGACAAATCGGGCCGGTGGTCTGGGAATCCCTCGGCCTGACCGATTGGAAAATGATCGGCTACCAAAGCCTGGCCGCCATCGCCACCGGCTTCGGCACGGCCATTCTGGTCAGCGGCATCCTGCCGATCTTGGAAAATCTTTTTCGCATCACGACGGACATTTCCTGGCTGGAAATGTCCGACATGAATCACCCTCTCCTCAAACGCCTCAGCCTCGAAGCTCCCGGCACGTACCACCATAGCCTGGCCGTGGCCAACCTTTCCGAGGCCGCCGCCGAGGCGGTCGGTGCGAATCCCACCATGAGCCGCGTTTGCGCCTATTTTCACGACATCGGGAAACTCGTGAAGCCGGAATACTTCTCCGAAAACATCCGCCCCGGTCATAACCCCCACGACGAACTAACCCCGACCATGAGCGCACTCATCATCATCGCGCATGTGAAGGAAGGGGTGGACCTGGCCCTGAAAAACAGGCTGAACGCCGAGATTGTCAATGTGATCAAGGAACATCACGGCACTTCGCTGGTTTCCTATTTTTATCAGCGCGCCCTCCAGCAGCAGAATGATGCCAAACTAGGGGGCAAAATCATGAACATGCGCGCCGAGGATATCCCCGACGTTCGCGAGGAAAGTTTCCGTTATCCCGGCCCCCGTCCGCAGACCAAGGAGGCCGCCATTATCAGCATGGCCGATGCGGTCGAAAGCGCGTCGCGGTCCATGGACCGGCCCACCCCGCAGCGCATCGAGGATTCGATCAATAGTTTGGTGGACGACCGTGTGGCCACGCATCAACTCGACGACGCCCCGCTCACTCTGGCGGAGATTCGCAAGATCGCCGAAAGTTTCCGCTTTTCCCTCGTCAACATGCTGCACGCACGCATCGCTTATCCTTCCAAACGCGAGGACAAGGATTCGTCCGCCAATTCCGCCCGCGGCGAACAGCAGTCGGCCGCTTGATTGGGTTGGAAATCAACAACCGCCAGCGCGGCATTTCCTTCGATCTCGATTTCATCGCGCGCATGGCGCAGGTGGCGCATCCATTCTGTCTTGCGGCCAACCGGTCGGACACCGTGCCGCTGGCGCAGTTGACGGAGATCGCGGTCTCGCTTCTGAGCGACCGGAGAATCGCGCAGGTTCACCGGGAATTTTTCGACGACCCGACGCCCACCGATGTGATCACCTTCCAACACGGGGAACTCTTGCTTGGTGCCGGGGTGGTGGCCGACAATGCTCAAACGTTCGGTCGCAGCATCAATGAGGAAGCCGCGCTGTGCGTCATTCACGGCCTATTGCACCTCGCAGGCTGGGACGACCTCACCGCCGCTGAGGCAAAAAAAATGGCAGCGCGGCAGGAACAGATTTTCAAGATGGCCCGGCGGATGCTATGATCTCCGGCTATCACCATGAAAAAAATTGCCAGTCCGGGACGCGATCCTGCGGAAGATCCTCATCTCGATCTGCTGCGGGCTGTCCGTCTTTGCCATCCGGGCTGGGATGCCTTGGGCCGAATCACCTTCTCTGCTGACGCCAGGCAGACTCCGCCCTGGCAAAAATGGCGGACGGATATTTTCCTGACCATCTTGCGCCCCCAACTTCAGGCTGCTTATCACGCCGCGACCTCCGCGGATTGGCGCGACCTCGCCGCGGGCGATCTGGCCCTTGAAGGGGCGTTGCCCACCGAATCCGCCGCCGTCAGCCGGCGCGCCGGGGCGGCCTTGATGACTGAGTATGATGCTCCCGCGGCCGAGAGGCTTTGGACGCGCTATCGCAATCTGGTCGCCGCCGGTTCGTCCCCCGGCCATCTGGCCATCGCGCTGGCGGTGCGCGCGGCTGCGTTTCATTTTCCTCCCTCGACCCTGATTTCCGCGTATGTTTTTCTGGAGGCCCGCGGCGGACTGTCCGGCCGGGACATGCCTGCCTGGATAGAGATGGTCGAACAATGCCTGCCCGACGAGGGTCCGGCCATGAGCCCGCAAATCAAGGTGGCATGAAAGTTGTGGGCGACGTCCAAGAAGCACCCGCAAAAAAGGCGCGGGCGAAACTCGCTGCCGAACTGCCTTGGAGTGTGGTGGTGCACAACGATCCGGTGAACCTGATGAGCTATGTCACCTTGATTTTCCGCAAAGTCTTCGGCTTTCCCCGCGAGAAGGCCGAAAGACACATGCTCGAGGTGCACCAGAAGGGCCGCTCGATTGTTTGGTCGGGCGGGCGCGAGCAAGCCGAGTTCTACGTGCAGCAACTGCACTCCCATTTGCTGCTGGCTACCATCGAGCGCGGAGATTAAACGCCATGGAATTTTATGAAACCACGGAGGGACGGCTGGGCCTGCGGGACATTCCCCCGGTGCTGGCGGACTTGCTGCGCCAGATCCCCCACTCGGGCGACCGGGATTCCGACGAGGTGGAAGAACGCTTTTTCCCCCATCCTTCGCATGACCCCGAGGAGGAAGGGCTGCGGGATGACTGGCGGGCGCATGTGGAGCCGGAATTGCACGACGCGTTTCAATCCGCGCGCTCGGTGGTCGAGGCCGATCTGCGCGGGATGAAAGACGGGGATGACGCCTTCGCGTTGGAGTTTTCCAAAGGGCACGCTGAAGCGTGGCTCAGTGCCCTGAACCAGGCCCGCCTGGCCTTGGTGACCGAGCATCGCTTCACGGAAAAGCAACTCTCCGGCGCGCGTCCCTCGCAGATTCGCAACGAGCGCGACCTCGCCCTGCTCCAGCTTACCCTCTACGAGTACATCCAACACTGGCTCGTGGAAGTGCTGGAGCCCTGAGCGTGATGGAACAGACGCCGGCCATCCTGCTGCGTAAAACTCCCTGGTCGGATACCAGCCTCATCATCACCTGGCTCACGGAAAAATCCGGCACCGTGCGAACGGTGGCCCGGGGTGCCCGCAAACCTGGCAATCCTTTCGCCGGCAAGCTGGATCTTTTTTTCCTCGCCGACATTTCCTTTCTCCTCAGCCGCCGGGGCGATCTGCACACGCTGCGCGAGGCGGTGGTTGTATCTTCCTTTGATGCCACCCGGGCCGGCAGCGCGGGCTTTTACCTCGCCGCCTATTTTGCGGAACTTTCCGGTCACACTGCGCCCGCCATGCAACCGGCCCCGGAGATCTTTGACCTGCTGCGCCGGGCCATCGCCTACCTCCAAAAAACGCCGGCCAATGAAAAAGCCTTGGAGCATTTTGAGCGGGAACTATGCCGCATTCTGGGGGTTCATGACACCGCCGGAGCGGTCAGTTCGCAACAAGGCCTGGCCTCGCTCGGCGGGGGGATACCCCGTTCCCGCGCCGCCGCCAGGGCTTTCCTCGGGATAAAATCCTCTCGCCCCGAGACCGGGCCGGAGTAAGATCAGATATCGCCCATGCAAACAACCGCCAATCTCTGGGAGGTGCTCTGCCGGGATCTGGAATCGGAACGCCAGACCGCCAAGGCTGAGCAATACCAGGAAATCGCCCGCAAATTTCTCGACTCCTCGCGTCGGGTTTTGCGCCCGGACAGCCCGCGTCTGTGCGATGCCATTGAAATCGCCGGGGATGTTCACCAAGCGGCCGGCCAGTTGCAGGAAGCCACCGTAAATTTCAAGGACGCCCTCGACAGATCGCGGCAAGTCGGTCCCGCCACCGCCACCGCACGGCTCGCCGCCAAGCTTGCGCTCGTGCTGGATTCTCAGGGAGAAACCAACGAGGCAAGGGCCTATTACGAAGAAGCGATCTTGCTCTACGAGACCATGCGTGACCATTCCCAGCACACCATGCTGCTCAACCAGCTAGGTGCCCTCTGCAAGAACCAGGGTGACATGGCCGCCGCGGAAAAATACTACATGCACGCGATGGAGGTCGCCGGCATGGTCCATGGGCAAAATCACCCCGAAACCGCCACTGCGGCCAATAATCTCGGCGTCGCCTGCATCGAGACCCGCGATTTTGTCAAAGCCGAGAACCTGCACATGCAGGCCCTTTCCATCCGGGAAAAATGCTATGGAGCCATGCACCCCGAGGTCGCCCAATCCATGGCCAATCTCGCCGTGGTCTATCACCTCATGGGCAGTCACCAGAAAGCTCGGGCCTTCTATGAGGGTGCGTTAAATACCTTCAAACGTTTCCGTGCCGGGAACGACCCCGAAGTGCAGACCGTTCAGGCCAACTACGAATCGCTCCTCCAGCAGACGGAACAATCCGGTTCATGAGTCACGGAATTCTTACGGCCGCCGCCGCCCGGGAATGGCGCGACCGGCTTCAGGCCGAAGGCAAAAAGCTCGTCTTCACCAACGGCAGTTTCGACATCCTGCACCGCGGCCATGTCACCTATCTCGAATGCGCCCGAGCCCAAGGCGACGCTCTTATCATCGGCCTGAACAGTGACGCCTCCGTCCGCCGCTACAAAGGTCCCACCCGCCCCGTCAATCCGCAGGACGACCGCGCCTTCGTGCTCTCCTCTTTGCGTGCTGTCGATGGCGTCGTGGTGTTCGACGAGGACGAACCGCGCGAACTCATTGAAAAAATTCTTCCCCATGTGCTGGTCAAAGGCCGGGATTGGGCGCACTACGTTAGCGGACGCGAAGTCGTCGAAGCCAACGGCGGATGCGTCATCCTCGCCGACATGGTCGAAGGCCGCTCCACCACCAACGTCATTGACCGGATTCTTAAATCCCGTCCACCGGAGCCGGGCGACGAAGGTAAGCCATAGCGCCCTTTTGCGCGTCGTCAGGGGTGATTTCTCATTGACAGACCCCCTTTCAGCCATAGGATCCCCCTTCCGTGCGATTCCCTCGCCGATCAGGTGACTCTATGAACAGCAATTTTATCGAAGAAGCTTCCAAAGTGATTAACGAGCCGCAAATTCTCATCAACATGGTGTCCAAGCGCGTCCGCCAGCTTAGTGCCGGCAGCCGCCCGATGGTTTTGGTCGAGCCCCGCATGGGTCTTTCCGACATCGCCCTGGCCGAAATCGCCCAAGGCAAGCTCACCGTCACCCGCGTTCCCACCGAGGAAACGCCGAAATAGTCCACCGCTGAATAAGCGGGCGCCTTATGTCCGCCGATATTGTCACCAACCGCAAGGCCCTCCGGGAATACCATATCCTGGAAACCCTCGAAGCCGGGATCGAACTCAAAGGCACCGAGGTCAAATCCATCCGGGCCGGTAATGTCCAATTGCAGGGCTCCTTTGCCCGCATCGAGGGCCGTCAGCTCTATCTTTTCGATAGCGACATCCAGCCCTACACTCGCGCCAGCCACGAGCAGCACGAGCCCAAGCGTCGCCGCCGTCTCCTCATCCACCGCCAGGAACTCGAAAAATTGGCCGCCGCCACCGAACAAGCCGGCTGCACCCTCGTGGCCCTCCGGATGTATTGGAAAAAAAACCACATCAAGATCCAACTCGGCCTCGGCAAGGGCAAGGTCAACGCCGACAAGCGCGCCGACCTAAAAAAACGCGTACAGGACCGCGAAACCCAGCGCGTGCTGGCGGGTATTCAGCGGAGGAGTTAGGGTTTTTTAGCAACGCTCGAGACCAGCTTTCTTGGGCGATCCGGGTTGGATCGCATCGCATGCTCAGGGTGGGTATGTCGAATAACGTCTGCGTGAGCGTAGAGCGCGAATCAGAAGAATGCCTATGCCGATGAGGGCACACCCTGCACCGAAAAGCGAGACCAGAAGCATGCCGTCGCTTCCTTGCGCCATCCATCCCCCGAAGAAGAACACTAAAGCCATTGGGGTGCACAAGACTGCCAAGAGAATCAGGATCAAAGAGAGAAAGGTGGTTCGATGAGACATAACTTTTTTCCTGCCTTCCTGCTTTCTTTAGAGCCTCAGTTCCGAAGCCCGAGGAAGGCTTTGCGTCCGCACCACAGCAGGAAGGCCGCCAGCAAGACAATCAGAATGATGACGGGATTGAAAAGCCCGTCGCCCTTGGTGATAAAGGTGTGGAAGGCGAGGATGTTGATGATAATGGGGCCGAGGACGAGCAGGCCAAAGTTGCGGGTGGCGGGGATGGCTACGAGGATGCCGCCGAGGAGTTCGCAGAGTTTGACGAAGCCGAGGTAGCCCGAGGGGCCGAAGGCGGCCATAAACATCGCAACGGGGGTGCCGGGGGGCAACTCCGGGGTGGGAGCGAGCTTGAGCAGGACCATAAGGGAGAAAACGATGAAAAGCAGGCCGAGCAGGCCTCCGGCGATGTTGGCGGCGATTTTCACGCGGGCGCTTTTATCCTTTTGTCGTTCCGGTGACAAGCCGGTCGATCAAATACAGGGAGCACAGGCACCCTGCCTGTGTAGGCTGTCGTTTACAGACAGAATGCCTGTGCTCCCTGTTGGAGGGGTATTCACCCTCGGGTGGGCTTACTTCTTTTTCGCTGGAGCGGGCCGGGCGGCCTGCTTGGCGGCGGCGGCATTTTGTTTTTGCTGGTTCGCGCCGGCGGTCTTGGACTGCTTTTGCGAGGATTTCTTCTGGTTGGCTTTTGGTGAACGGTCGCCCATGGTTTTGTTTGGAGTTTGGAGTTTTCTCCGGGCGGGGAATCCGCCGCGAAGGTGATGCCGTTATCTGCTCCGGCTTCCCATTTGTAAACAGTGGCGGCGGAATTTGTTTGCATTTTGAGCCTTGCTCAGGTGGGTGCCTGGGCGGCGAGGAGGAGGCCGGCGGCTTTGTCGAGGGTTTCCTGCCATTCGTTTTCCGGCACGGAATCGGCGACGATGCCGGCCCCCACGTGGAAGCTGGCGGTTCCGTGTTCAAAAATGGCGGTGCGGATGGCGATGGAAAACTGGCTTTCGCCGTTGTAGCCGAAGTAGCCGATGGCTCCGGTGTAGAGGCCGCGGGGATGGGATTCCAATTCGGCGATGATTTCGAGCGCGCGTTTTTTCGGCGCGCCCGAAATCGAGCCGCCGGGAAAACAGGCACGGAGGGCGGCGGGATGGCTGACGCTTTCGCGCAGGGTTCCGGTGACGGTGGAGACGAGATGGTGGACCTGCTCGTAACTTTCCAGTTTGAGGAGTTCGGGAACGGTGACGCTGCCGTATTCGCAGACGCGTCCAAGGTCGTTGCGTTCGAGATCGGTGATCATGACCAGTTCGGCGACTTCCTTGGGCGAGGTGAGGAGGTCGTAGGCGTTGCGCTGGTCGAGTTGGGAGTCGGCGCGGCGGGGTCGGGTGCCTTTGATGGGCCGCGTGATGATGCGGCGTCCGCTCAGGCGCAGGAAACATTCGGGCGAGGCGGAGGCGATCTGCGTGCCGCCGAGATCGAGAAATCCGCCGTGGGGCGCGGGCGAGTAGTGGCGCAGGGCTTCGTAGAACGGCCAGGCATCGCCGGAAAATTCCGCCTGAAATGGGTGGGCGAGGCAGACCTGATAGATGTCGCCGGCGGCAATGTAGTCCTGCGCGCGCGTGACCATCTGCAGGAAGGTCTCGCGGGTGAGTTGTGGGCGGAAGGCGACTTGCGGAAAGACGGGTTCGTTGGGAATGGCGGCGGTCTGCGGCGGATTGTGCCAGGTGCCGGTTTCGTGGAAATAAAGATGCGGCTGGTCATAGAATCCGAATCGGAAACGTCCGTCGAAACCGATCCATCCGACCGCAGCACCGTCGGGGTGGCCGAGATCGGCGGAAGGCCGGGCGCGAGTTGCAAGTTCATGTTCGAGTTTTTCCCAATCGGAGGCTCCGCCTTCGAGGACAAGGGCGGGTTCGCAGGCGAGCAGGGAGAGGGATTCGGGGCCAGGCTGGCTGGATTCCAAGAAAACAAAACCCGCGCGGGAACGCAGGGCGCGGGCGGTTTCCTCCGGCGCGGGGGGCGAGGCGGCGACCGGGGAATGTGCGGGTTTCCGTTCCATGCGGAGAAAATTTCCCCAAAGTTCCTTCCGGCGTCGATGTTCTTCTGCTTGAGAATTCGCCGGAGGGCTGATTATCTTCACCGTCTGATGTGGTTCCCGATCCGATTGCTTGTCGTTGTTTTGCTCCCGTTCACGGTTTTGACCGCGCAGGAAGAAGCCTCCTCCACGCCTGTGCCTCAGGTCATCGCGACGCCCACCCCGGCGGCTGTGACTGAAGTGGAGGTAGCCCCGGCACCTTCGCCCTCGCCCACACCCGAGGCGGGTCCCGCGCCTGCTTCCGATGTCATTCCGCTGGAAGGCCAGCCGCAGCCACCCGATGCGGTGATCGGTGCGCCGCTGGAAACGAAGGATCTTGCTCCTTTGGTTCCCCGCCCCGACGAAGCCATGCCGGACGAAGCCTTCACCGACCCGAACGCCATCATTCCGGACGCGCCGCTGCCGCCCAGCATTCCCGCCGTGACGGAGAGCGCCGAGGAAAAAGCCCGCCAGTTGAGCATCCGCTACCGCGAAGTCCGGGTGAAGGCGGAAAAAGATCCCAAGGTGCTGAATCTGCTCCAGCAAGCGGACAAGGCCAAAACCGAGGAGGACCGCCGCGCCGCCTTTCGCGAATATTATCGTCTGCTTTTCGCCAAAATCGCCGCCATGGACAAAAGTCTCGCCCAACGCTGCAAGATCATGGAAGACGCCTACCTCCGCCGCCTGGCCCAAGAGAGGCTCGAACCCACCATCCCGCTCAATCCCCCGCCCACGCCCGAACCCATCGGCAACTAATCGGCCCGCGGTTTCCGAGTTGTCTTCAAAAAATATGATGTTGCGCAGCGCTCCCGAGATGAAAATCGTCACCGGCACGGCTCATCCGGAATTGGCCCGTTCCATTTGTTCCTACCTCGGCGTTCCCTTGGGCGATGCCACGGTGAGTTCCTTTCCGGACGGCGAGACATTTGTCAAAATTAACGAAAACATCCGCGGCCGCGATGTCTTCATCGTCCAGCCGACCTGTCCGCCGACGAACCAGAATTTGATGGAGTTGCTCATCCTGGCCGACGCCGCCCGTCGCGCCAGTGCCGCCCGCATCACGGCGGTGATCCCCTTTTTCGGTTACGCCCGTCAGGATCGTAAGGATCAACCCCGTGTGCCCATTACCGCCAAGTTGGTGGCCAATTTGATCGTGGCCGCCGGGGTGGACCGCGTGTTGACCATGGATCTCCACGCGCAGCAGTTGCAGGGGTTTTTCGATATTCCGGTCGATCATCTTTACGCCCTCCCGGTGATGTTGGACTACCTGCGCAGCATAGAACTGAGTGATCTGGTAATCGTTTCGCCCGACGTGGGCGGGGTGAAAATGGCCTCCGCATACGCCCAGGCCCTCGACGCCGGTCTGGCCATCGTGGTGAAACGCCGCAAGAGCGCCACCGAGATCGAGGCCGTCACTGTCATCGGCGAGGTGGAGGGCAAAAATGTCATCATTGTGGACGATCTGACCGAAACGGCGGGCACTTTGGTCGGGGCGGCGAAGATCTTGCGCAGTCAGGGAGCCCAAAATATTTATGCTGGTGTTTCGCACACGGTCTTGACAGATTTGGCGGTTGAGCGATTGAAAAGCTCGGAAATCAAGGAGTTGATCACGACCGACAGTGTTCCTGTGCGGGCAGATTCCGCCGCCCGCGTGAAGGTTCTGTCGGTGGCTGAATTGCTCGGTGAGGGCATCCGGCGCATCCACGACGATGAATCCGTGAGTTCTCTCTTTGATATCAAGAACACCAAGACCACTTAATACACATGGCCAAACAAGTTAAACTCTCAGCCCGCCCCCGTGCGGAAATCGGACGCAATGCATTGATCAAGGTTCGCGCCCGCGGGGCCGTTCCCGCCATCATCTACGGAGCGAAGGACGCTCCGTCGAACCTCGAAGTCTCGAAAAAAGACATCGACCGCCTTCTTTCCCATGCCGTCGGCGAAAACATCCTCGTTGAACTCGAAATCAACGACGGTGGCAAAACCACCAACCGCCTGTCCCTCATTCAGGAAGTCCAGCACCATCCCGTGCGCGGCGAAGTTATTCACGTGGATTTTCACGCCGTTTCCATGACCGAGGAAATTGAGGCCGACATTGTTCTCGAACCGGTGGGCGAACCCGTCGGAGTGAAGACTCACGGCGGACTCCTCCAGCAGAACATGCGCTCGCTCGGCATCCGCTGCCTCCCGCAAAATCTGCCCGAACTCATCACTGTGGATGTTTCTGGACTCGAAATCGGCGGCTCTCTCCACGTCCGCGACATCAAGCTCCCCGAGGGCGTCACGGCGACTCCGGATGAAGATCTGACCGTTTTCCTTGTCTCCGAACCGAATGTCGCGGAGGAACCCGCCCCTGTTGCGGTGGCCGCTGCTCCCGAAGTCATCAAGGAGAAGAAGCCCGACGCCGCCGCCGAGGCCAAGAAGCCCGCGGAGGCCAAGAAATAACCCGCACGCTCGCGCGTGGAGCATGCCTCGGTATTTCGCCTCGTTGCCGGTCTGGGAAATCCAGGCGGTCAATACGTCGGCACGCGTCACAACGTGGGCTTCCTTGTTCTCGACGAATTGGCCCGCCGTGCTGCGGTTTCTTTTCAAGCTGAGCCGAAATGGGACGCCGAGGTCGCGCAATGCGGAGGCCGCATGTTGATCAAACCCCAGACTTTTATGAACCTCAGCGGCGAATCCGTCGGCAACTACGCCCGTTATTTCCGCCTCGAACCTTCCGAGGTTCTGGTGATCCTCGACGACGCCGCCCTGCCCTTCGGCGACCTGCGCCTGCGCAAGATCGGCAGCGCCGGCGGGCACAACGGCCTCGAATCCATCCTCATGCACCTTGGCACCGAGGCCGTCCCGCGTCTGCGTTTCGGTATCGGTGCCGCCGCCGGTCCCCTGCACGACCACGTGCTCGGAAAATTTCACCCGGAGGAACTCTCCGCCCTTGAAACCACGATTGGCCGCGCGGCCGATGCCGTGGAACACGCCAACGCTCATGGCTTCGAATCCGCCATGAACATCTACAACCAAAAACCAACCTTATGAAAAAACGCTATGAAGCCTTCCTCGCCCTCGACACCCGGGGCAAGGAAGAATCCGTCAAAGACACCATCGAGCAAATCGAGAAAACCATCAAAGCCGAGGGCGGAGCCGTCGAGCAGGTCCAGCGTCTGGAAAAGCGCGAGCTTTCCTACGAACTCAATCACATGACCAGCGCCTACTTCGTTAACATCATCTTCGAAGCCGATCCGCAGGCCATCGCCAAGCTGCGCCAAAAATTGAAGCTCGACGAGAGCATCGCCATGCAGAATTATATGGTCCTCCCCAAGAAAAAAGCCGAAGTCGCCGCCTAACCCCCATCGAACATGGCCAATCTGAATAAAGTTCAGCTTATCGGAAACCTGACCCGCGATCCGGAAGTCAAATACACCCCGAAGGGAATGGCCGTGGCGGAGTTGGGCATGGCCATCAATCGCTATTACACCCCGGAAGGCGGAGAACGCCGCGAGGAAACGACTTTTGTCGATGTGACCCTCTGGGGAAAACAGGCCGAACTGGCCGGCCAGTATTTGAAAAAAGGCCGCCCGGTTTACATCGAGGGCCGCCTTCAACTTGACACTTGGGACGACAAAACCAGCGGCCAGAAACGTTCCAAGCTTCGCGTGGTCGGGGAGAACATGCAGTTCCTCGACAGCAAGCGCAGCGGCGGCGATGACGAAGAAGGCGGAGCCCCGGCGCAGAAGTTTTCCAAGCCCGCCGCGCGACCAGCCGCGCCTCCAGCGGCATCCTCCGCGCCGGAGGACGACGACATCCCATTTTAGGTCCGGTTTGCTGAACTACGTGGCATGAGCATCCTGCTCGTGTTCCAGAAAAATCCCATCGGCAGGAAGCCGATGCCACTTGTGCTGACGATTTTCGGCGTTCTTCTCCGCGGGCAAAGAGCCGTTACTTTTTCGGCGGCACCGTCCGTGCTTCCGGATCGAGCACAATGGGCGCAGAAAATGTGATGTCGTACTTCCAGCGCTGCCCCGCGATTTGCTGTTCCCCGTCGGTGTAGAGTCGGCCCGCGATGGCCTTCTCGTTGTAGGCGGTGGGTTTCCATTTCACGAAAGCGCCGGACTGGATGAAGTTTTTCAGCGCCGGGTGATACGGAGCCGCGCTCTTCACCTTGCCATCCGGATCAAACACCACCCGCAGCGCCACCAGGTTGTCGTTCAGCATCAACTCGCCCAGCTTGTCCGGGTGCAGCGCGATGTCGCGAGGCAGCCTGCGATCCGACACCAGCACCACCACATCCATGAAGCCACGTTCGGTGGGGCTGTCCACCTCGTAGGCCGCCACGTGCGAGAGCGGGCCGGTCGAGCCATTGGCGCTGAGCTGACCCTTCACCGTCTGTCCCAAGGCCGCAAACGGAAGAAATGCGGCCAGCACTGCCGCGCCGAAGAACGTTTTCACCATTTCCCCCTAATTGCTTTTGATCCGCCGCGCAGCATTTTTTCGGAGATCTCTCCCGTCTTGACAGCGGCAGCCGGGAGTGAAAAGGTCCGCCCTTATGAATAATTTCACGGGTTCGTTTTTTGCGCTGGCCATCATCTTGGGAGCCGTGGGATCAGCCTCGGCCGAAAACGAGTTGGATTTTACGCTGGTGAATAAAACCGGCTGGGCCATCAAGGAAATTTACATCGCTCCGTCCACCCAGGACGAATGGGAGCCGACTGACAAGAACGTCCTGCCCCGCAGCCTCAAGGATGAGGAGACCGTCGATATCACTTTCAATCCCGAGGCGAGCGCTCCCAAGTGGGATCTGAAAATTGTCTGGGTCGATGGCGGCGAAGCCGTGGAATGGCTAGGATTCAATCTTTCGGAGATTTCCAAGATCACCCTCTTCTACGACGAGAAGACGGACAAGACCACCGCCGAGACGGAATAGCGGGCGCGGAAATCCCGGCCTGCATTTTGTGAGGTTCGACAGCAAGGGATTTTCCTCCTAGCCTTCGCCGATGCTTACACGTGTCTTCTCCGCCGCCATTCAAGGTGTGGAGGCCATTGAGGTGGAGATCGAGGTCAATACGGGGCCGGGTGATCCCAAAATCATCGTGGTGGGCCTGCCTGATGCGGCGGTGAAGGAAAGCAAGGATCGCGTCACCACGGCTATTGCCAACAGCGGGTTCCGCTGGCCGCGCGAACGCACCACGATCAATCTCGCCCCGGCCGACATCAGAAAAGAAGGCCCGAGTTTCGACCTGCCGATTGCGGTGGGCATGATCACGGTTGCGCTGGGTGCGGAGGTTCCGCGGTTGGAGCGATGCCTCATGGCCGGCGAACTGGCCTTGAATGGCGAGCTGCGGTCGATCAAGGGTGCGCTGCCCATCGCGCTGGAAGCCAGGCGGCGGCGGAAGAAGGCGGTGATTCTGCCCAAGGCCAATGCGCGGGAGGCGGCGGTGGTGGAGGGAATCGAGGTCTATGGCGCGGCGAATCTGCGCGAGGTCTTTGAGTTTCTCACCCAAAAGCAAACGCTCGAACCGGTGCGGGAGGATGTGGAAACGCTTTTTGCGCATCGCGGGACGGACGAGGTGGATTTTGCCGAGGTGAAGGGGCAGCATCTGGTCAAGCGCGCCATCGAGGTGGCCGTGGCGGGGAATCACGCGCTCCTGCTCATAGGGCCCCCGGGAGGTGGAAAATCCATGCTCTCGAAACGCATCGCCACCATCATGCCGCCGATGACGCTGGAGGAGGCGATCGAAACGACGAAAATTCACAGCATCAGCGGACTGCTGGATAGCGAGCACGCCTTTTGCACCAGCCGTCCGTTTCGCGCGCCCCATCACACGATTTCCGATGTCGGACTGATCGGCGGTTCGACCAATCCGAGTCCGGGCGAGATCAGCGTGGCGCACAATGGGGTGTTGTTTCTCGACGAGTTGCCGGAGTTCAAACGCTCAACGTTGGAGGTTTTGCGCCAGCCGCTGGAGGATCGCAAAGTCACTGTCAGCCGCGCGGTCGGCACGGTGACCTTTCCCGCCAATGTGATGTTGGTCGCGGCCATGAATCCGTGCGCGTGTGGCTATTTTGGCGATCCGAAACGCGAATGCCGGTGTTCCCCGAAACAGGTGGAGAATTACCGCAACCGCATCTCCGGGCCCTTGCTCGACCGCATCGATATCCATGTCGAAGCCCCGGCCGTTGAATACAAGGAACTGAGCAGCACCGAGCATGCGGAATCCTCCGCCGCCATCCGGGAACGGATCGTGCAGGCGAGGGAAATTCAGCGAAAGCGCTTTGCCGGCAGTCCAAAATGCCGGGCCAATGCCGGGATGTCCTCCGGCTTGCTAAAAACGCATTGCAAACTCAACGCCGAGGGCCAGGAACTCCTGCGTCATGCCATCGAGGAATTGCAACTTAGTGCGCGGGCCTATGACCGGATTTTGAAAGTCTCGCGCACGATTGCGGATCTGGCCGGAAACGACAGCATCCAACCCGCGCAGGTCATGGAGGCGATTCAATACCGGACCCTCGATCGAAGTTTGTGGCACTGATCGCGGTCCCCGCCGGCCTCTTAGCTTATACCTAATAATTAATAGCTGCTCAGCTTTGTGAAGTGCGCGATCCTCAAGATGGACGACGGCAAATTTCCGCCTGAATCCAAATTGGAGAGAAGGGAGCTTGGGGGAGAATTTCCTGCGGGCGACTGAAGCCTCTGACCGGATTTTTGTCCGGGTCAATGATCAAGGCGGAGGTCCGGACCGTGCTTGCTGTCGTTGACATTTCGCGCGTAAAACATAGTAGTACATTATGATTAAAACGCTGGCCAAGATTGGAAATTCCCAAGGCATTATTTTTGACGCGGCGTTGATGGATCTGGCGCATCTCAAAGCCGGAGATGAGTTAAATGTCGAAGTGCACCAAGGCGGGACCATCACGCTCACGCCCATTCGTCCGCGTCCGTCGCGGGCGGAGGTCACGAAGGTCATTCAGGGAACGATGAAGGATTATGCGCGGACAATGAAAAAGCTGGCATGACTGTCGCGCTGGGCGACTGCTTCCATCTGACGACTGAAATCGTGCGGGAGATTCACGCCGAGGCCATCGCGAGGTTTGGCGGATCAGAGGGAGTGCGGGAGATGGCCTTGCTGGAATCGGCCGTGGCGGCACCGCAGTCCACGTTTGGCGGCAATTCCCCTTATAAAGATTTGGCAGAAGTGGCGGCGGCTTATCTATTTTATCTTTGCCGGAACCATCCGTTCAACGACGGTAACAAGCGGGCGGCGTTGGGTGCGTGCATTGTGTTTCTGCGACTCAATGGCATGGAACCGGAACGTGATGGGCCTGAGTGGGAGGAACTTACGCTTGCGGTTGCCGCCAGTGTCATTAACCGCGATGAAACGACTGAGCGACTGCGGAACCTTCTTCCTGAGTTCGGAACATAAGCGAAGAATTGATGTCCGGTGACGCCTGTCGGATCTACGAAGGATTCAATTGCATGGAAGGCGCGGCCTGGGTCTTCATTGCGAGATTGTTGCCGTTTCATCCTCCAGCGCAGGTTGTAAGGCGCCTTAATGTCAACGGTGAGCGAGATCAGGCCACGACTCCCTGACCTTGCTGCCGCCGGCTGGTCACGGCCTCGTCGGCCTTGGCATCAAGCCAGCGGATCAGGCTGACACGCGGGGGCTGGCTTTTGAATTCGTAAGCCGGAATTTCGCCCTCGTGCGGGTAGAGTGTTTCGGGATCAATGTAAGTGCCGAAGACGAGGTCGGGGAGGGGAAATCCGAAGAAGCCGGAGACGGATTCGTTGCAGCGGATATCGGCGTGATGGCGGAGATGGAAGGCGTAGGCTTTGCGCCAGAAACGTCCGCTGTGGGGACGGGTGACGAGGCGGTCCCAAGTGGCTTGCGGCAGGTGTTCCACGGCGTGGAGAAGTTCGTAGAGCGTAATGGACCAGGCGATGCCGAGCCAGCCGCCCAGAACGATTGGCAGAGCGGGCAGGAGCCATTGCCAGAGGGCGAGGAAGGGCGTGACGACGCCGGCGAAGGCGGCGAGGGAATACCAGGGAAAAAAGGACGCTTCGCGCTGGGGGTCTTTTTCGATGGGGTAAAGATTTTGCACCTCCACCAGATGCGGCAGGGCGGGCTGGCCGGCGGCGGATCGCTTGTAGCTCACGCGGGTGAGTGCATGGTGCAGGGTGTGCTGTTTGTAGAAGTAGGTGAGAAGAGGAAACGTGGGGATGTGAAACACGTAGCGGTGGAAAAAAAATTCCCCGAATGCGCAAAGCAGGTGGGCGATGAAGAAGACCCCCGCGATGGCGAGCCAGCCAGCCTGCCACTGCGCCTGCCAGACTCCGGGCAGCAGCCAGGCGAGGGCGGCGCACAGCACCACGAGGGTGGCGGCAATGGTGAAAAGAAAGAGGAGGATGGATAAACGTTCCTCCTTGGGTGTGCGGGTTTTGGCTTGAGACATGGAAATGGGTTGGGCGAAGGCAAACCAACACCGGGAGGGAAGAATCTGCCGAGCGGTTACCATAATGGCTCTGGTTCATTCTGTCCAACGCGGACTCAGTCCGTCCTCTCTTGAATGATGCAAACCCTTTGTCCGGTGCAGCGGTGCATAAACCTTTTCCGCGCGGCGAAGTCCCTCTACATAGGGTGGTGATGAGTGTCGCTCTAATAAAAATTCCCGCCAGCACATCCAATCTGGGGCCGGGATTTGACTGCCTGGGGATCGCGTTGAAAATTTATAACGTCGTGACGATCCAAAAGGGGGCGCCTCCGCGTGATGCCATGATGGCGCAGGCGGGGGAGGTGTTTTTTCGCAAGGCGCGCAAGAAGGCCTTCGGTTTTGCCTGCGGGATTGCCGGGGACGTGCCGGGTTCACGCGGACTGGGCAGCAGCGTGACGGTGCGGTTGGGAGTGATGCATGGGTTGAATGTGCTGACGGGTTCGCCTCTGAGCCGGGAGGAGATTTTTGAATTGTGCGCGGAGTTGGAAGGTCATCCGGACAACGCGGCACCGGCCGCTTTCGGGGGCTTCACCATCGCGCGGCTGGGCGCGCCTTTGCAGCGTCATCGCGTGGCGGACACGGTGGGATTTGCCCTGCTGATTCCGGACTTCGAGATTTCCACCCCGGCCGCCCGCCGGGTGTTGCCGAAGACCGTTTCGCTCCAGGACGCCGTGCTTTCGGCGGGAAATGCCTGCGCGATTGCCGGGGCATTTGCCAGCCGCGACTATGCGAAACTGACCGGATGTTTTGCCGACCGGCTGCATCAGCCCTACCGCGAGAAGCTGATTCCGTGTCTCACCCGCGTGATCGAGGCGGGGCGAAAAGCCGGTGCGCTGGGCGGCTGGCTGAGCGGGTCGGGTTCGACCATCGCCTGCATGACGCTCGGTCCGGCAGACCGCGTGGCGAAGGCCATGCTGGCGGCGTCCGGACTCAGCGGGGCCCGGGTGCTGACGACCAAGGCGGACAACACCGGGGTTCGGGTTTCCCTGCGTTCCTGACCTATGCGGCGTTGGTTGGAAGGTCTGGAGACATTTGCCATCGACGTCATTCTCGGGCGCCGCTACGGCCACCGGGCGGATGTCCTGCGGTGGATTCTTCTGGGACTTTCGCAGATTTATCTCGCGCTGGTGCGTGGGCGGCTCGCGCTATACGAGAGTCGTTTTTTCCGTCCGCGCACCCTGGGCTGCCTGGTCATTAGTGTGGGCAACCTTACCGTCGGCGGAACAGGAAAAACTCCGGTTGTGGAAATGCTGGCCCGCGCGCTGACCGAAGGCGGCCGCAAAGTCGCGATTCTAAGCCGGGGCTACAAGAGCGTGCCGCGTCCGTTTTTTCTGCGTCTGTGGGACAAGATTTTCAAACACAAGGCGGTCTTTGTGCCGCGCGTGGTCTCGGACGGGCACGCGTTGTTGCTGGATTCCCGCACGGCGGGGGACGAACCCTTTATGCTGGCCAACAACCTGCGCGGCGTGGTGGTGTTGGTGGACCGCGACCGGGTGAGATGCGGCCAATATGCCATTGAGCATTTCGGGGTGGACACGTTGTTGCTGGATGATGGGTTTCAATACATTCGCATGAAACACGGCATCGAAGTGGCGCTGATCGACCGCCAGGCGCCCTTCGGCAACGAATACTTGCTGCCGCGCGGAACTTTGCGCGAACCGCCCGGCAACCTGCGCCGCGCCACCCACATTTTCATCACGAAATGCACCGGCGCGGACAACACGGATTTGATCACGCGCATCCGCAAATACAACCGCACAGGGGATATCGTGGAGTGTTCGCACCGTCCGCAGCATTTGCGCAATTTTGTGACGGGCGAAACCAAGCCGCTGGAGTTTCT
This sequence comes from Terrimicrobiaceae bacterium, assembly GCA_041746635.1. Taxonomy (GTDB): domain Bacteria; phylum Verrucomicrobiota; class Verrucomicrobiia; order Chthoniobacterales; family Terrimicrobiaceae; genus CAMASH01. The sequence goes on from JBGTGQ010000038.1 coordinate 33,905, forward strand.
GAAGAATCTGGAGATCGGTTCGATTTGCGGCATTGCCATGCCGGAGAGTTTTGAGAATGCGCTCACCGGGCTTGGCGCGAAAATCGAGATTTCGAAGATCTACACCGATCACCATCGCTACAGCGCGCGGGAGATCGAGAACTTTATCCGCCGCTGTGAACGCAAGGGCGTGAGCGCAATCTTAACCACGGAAAAAGACGCCGTGCGCATTCCCCGCATCATGGAACCCGAGGTGCCCATTTATTACCTACGGGTCGAAATCGAAATCCTGGCCGGCCAGGAAAGCTGGCAGCGGTTTGTGGAGCGCCTGACGACGAGGCACCCGGTGGTCGCTCCGCAGCGGTTTTATTGAGCCTTGCCCAGCACCTCGAGGTTGGTGCGGCCGGTGGTTTTTTTCGTTTCGGGGTTAAAGGTTTCGATGCGCATCTGTTTGAGCATCCATTGACCTTCGAGTTTTTGGGCAGAAACGACTTCAAAACGCCGGATGAGACGGCCTTTCATGTCGTAACCTTCCACCCGCAGGAGGGCGCCATTTTTTTTGTCGATCCAGAGACGGGCGACGCCATACTGGGACGCGCCGCCGCGCGGGGCCTGGACCTCGATTTTCCAAGAGGGCAGGGTGCGGATGGTTTCTTCGCCAATGACGGCGGGGTTTTTCCAGTAGAGAAATTTGAGCGAGAGATCCTCGTAAGTCAGGCCGGAGCCGCGAACGGGCTCGTCGTAGCGCGCGGGACGGACGGGGGCGGTTTTGCCGCCGAGGCGTTCGGTGAGAACGGAGGCGTCGTCCTGGAGTTCGAGGATGAGTTCCTGATCGGGTTTTTCAAAAACGTAGCGCACCTTGCCGTCCACGATGATCTGAAAGGGGATGGCGCTGGAGCCGGAACGTAATTGGGCATCAAGGGTGATTTTCTGGCCGAGGGGATTGACCCGGGCGGCTTCGAGAATGGCGGCGGCATCGGGTTCAGCCCGGGCCAGCAGCGGAAAAAGGATGAGGATGATCAGCGCATGTGGCTTGCGAAAACGCGCGGAACGGAAAATCATGCGCCACGGTATCCACCGTATCGCATGGATCAACACCTTCTTTTTCTCATCAACCACACGTGGACCCATCCCGCGTTGGACCGGGCGATGGCGGTGGTCACGAACTTTGATTTTTGGTGGCCGTTTCTTTTGCTGGGCGTGGTGGTGGCGGCGATTTTCGGGGGATTTCGCTGGCGGGCCTTTCTGCTGGCGGCGGGGATTGCGGTGGGCATCACGGACGGGTTGGTGGTCGATACGATGAAGAAAGCGGTGGGCCGGCCACGTCCGAATGACGCGCTGGAGGGGGTGAGGGTGGTGGATCTGGCCAAGGCCAAGCCGCGGTTTCTGGCCCTGGCAGAACCCCTGCGGGTGGAATATTCCCAGGCCCGCATCCAGGGTTCTGGTGGCAACTCGTTTCCCTCCGGCCACGCGGCGAACAACTTTGCCGTGGCGGCGGTGGCGGCGGTGTTTTTCCGCCGGTGGGGCTGGCTGGTATTTTTGTCGGCGCTGTTGGTTTCCTACAGCCGCGTTTATGTCGGTTCGCACTGGCCGTTTGATGTTTTGGTTTCAGGCTTCATCGGCGGAGGGCTTGGCGCGTTAACGGCGGTGGGGCTGGAAGCCCTGTGGCGGCGGTGGGCAGAAAAATGCGTGCCATGGTTGCACGAAAAACATCCGAGTCTTTTGACGGCATGAGTGCGGGAAAAATCCTGATCCTCGCGACGGTTTTGCTCACGGCGGCGCGTTTGATGCTGGTGAGTCTGGAGGAGGTTTCGCCGACGGAGGCTTATTATGATCTTTGCGCGAAGATGCCGGCAGCCGCTTATTTCGATGGACCGGCGGGAACGGCGCTTCTGATGGGAGCGCTGGGAAATTTTTCGCGTCTTTCGGGGCCGCTCTGGGCGCTGGCCGCGACGTGCGCCTGCTTTCTGCTCATCCGTCGCGTGGGCGAGGAAAGACGGGCGGCCTGGGCCGCGCTGGCCTTGAATGCGCTGCCGATTTTTAACATGGAGGCTTTGCGCGCCGGGCCGTCGCTACCCGCGTTGACCTTTGCCCTGCTGGCGCTGGTGTTTTCCTGGCGGGCCTTCGAGGAGGAAAACGGTCAACTGCTTTGGTGGCTGGCGGCGGGTCTCGCGCTGGGTCTGGCGTCGGGCTTCGTCTATGCCGCCTGGGTGCTGGCTCCGGCCATTGTGCTCTTCACGCTGTGCAGCCCCAAACACCGCGAGGGCGAGGATGTTTTTGGGCTGCTGGTTTTTCTGACCGTGCCCGCGTTGATGCTCGCGCCTGCGTTGGCCTGGAATGCCTCGCAGGATTGGATACCGCTGGCCGGGGGCACATGGCAAACGCTGTGGTCTCTGGAGTTTTTCGGATGTTTCCTGGCGGTCGCGCAACTCCTGGCAGCATTTTCTCCGCTGGTTTTCGCGGCGTTGTTGGTCGCGGCGGTGACGGCGCTTCGCGGATCGCGCGTTCATGTGCGCGTGCGCTTTGTGCTTCTCTGCACTCTGCCGGGCGTGGTGGTTTGCCTGTACTTCGCGCTACGCGGCGAATACGCCGGATTTCTTCTCCTGCTGGCGGCACCGTTGTTGCTCGATAAGATCCTGAACCTGTTTTCCTCGCAGCCCCGGGGCCGTCTTGCAGTCGCGGTGGTGTTCGTTCCGGCGATTCTTTTTTCCGCTTTTGGCATGGCCGGGACGTTCCGCGAGGGCGAAGGCTGGAAACAGGCCGCCAGCGAAGCGCGGAATTTCTTTTTGGAAAAATCGGCGGACGGACAGGACGGTCTTTTTCTTATCGCCGGGGATGTCCCGCTGGCCTCGGTGCTAAGTTATTATTTGCGGGACGATCTGATTCCGCCGGCGGGTCATCCGACCGTTTACGTGGGTGAGTCGCAGGATATCTCGAATCAGTTTGGCTTGTGGCCGGGCTATGCGGATTTCGTCGAGACGGTGCAGCCCACGGATGAATTTTTTACCGAGCAAAAGGGAGAGAATCCCTTCATGGGCCGGAGCGCCCTTTATATCAGCCGGGAATCGGCCAATGATGTGCCCCAGACGATCAAGGCGGCGTTCGAGTCCGTGACCTTCCTCCAGCGCCTGCCGCCGGTGGGTGGTGATTCGGAACCGCTTTACATCTACCTTTGCGTCAATTACCAGACCCTGCCTCTGTGAGCGTGCCGGATTTTTCAGTTGTTATTCCCCTCTATAACGAAGCGGGAAACATGGCCAACCTGCAGCGGGAAATCACCGCCGCGCTGGCCGGACGCCATTACGAATTAATCCTGGTGGACGATGGTTCGACAGACGACACGGTGAACTGCATCGCGCCATCCCCCGAAGTTCGGCTTGTGCTTTTCCAAAAAAACGCGGGCCAAAGCGCGGCCATGCTCGCAGGTATGCGGGCGGCCCGGGGCAGCGTGGTCGTGCTGCTGGACGGCGATTTGCAAAATGACCCCCGCGACATTCCCAAGCTGTTGGCCGGGATCGAGGACGGCGCGGATCTTGTCTGCGGCTACCGCGTCCATCGCCAGGACACCGTGGTGAAAAAAATCACCAGCCGGGTTGCAAATTTCGTGCGCAGCCGTTTCGTGGGCGACGGGGTGCGCGACACGGGTTGCACATTGAAAGCAATGCGGCGCGAATGTGTCAGCGCCTTGGTGCCATTCAAGGGCATGCACCGCTTTATTCCTGCGTTGGTGAAAAGCGCGGGATTCCGCATCGTGGAGATCCCGGTGAATCATCGCTCTCGCCAGTTTGGCATCAGCAAATACGGACTCGGCAACCGGGCCATGCGCGCCACCGAGGACATGTTCGGCGTGCGCTGGCTGCAATCGCGCCGCCTCGATTACGTTCTGCGCGAGGACGCTCAGCCCGTCGCGCCGCGGTCCCAGAAGTAACGCTTCAAGAGCACCTTGAGCGTGGCGGTGAGAGGCACGGCCAGCAGGGCTCCGAGCAGGCCGCCGAGGATGACGCTCCAGACCAGCACGGAAATAATGACCGTGAGCGGATGCAGTCCGACGGATTCACCCACGATTTAAAATCGCGGATAATTGCTTAAATTCACCTGAATGCCTCAATATCCGTTTCATCCGCGGGATCCGCGGTTAAAACTTTTTCTTCTCGGATGAATTTTTTCCTTCTGACCATTGTGCTGGCGTCTGGCGTCTGGCTGGCTTGGGCTTACAACTCGGGCGTGAAGTTGCGCAATCAGCAGCGCGAGGCGTGGAGTGCGGTGGAGGTGCAGTTGAAAAAACGGCACGATCTCGTGCCCGCGCTGGTCGAGTGCGTGAAGGGATATCGCGCGCAGGAGGAAAAAGTTTTCCGCGAGGTGGTGGAGGCGCGGACGGGAAATGAATCGGGAATCGTGCGCGGCATGCGCGGCTTGCTGGCCTTGGCGGAGGCATATCCGGAACTCAAAGCCAGCGAAAATTTCCGTCAGCTCACGAGCCAGCTCGTTTTGATCGAGGACGATCTGCAATATGCGCGGCGTTATTTCAATGGTTCGGTGCGGGATTTTCGCAATTTCGCGGAATCTTTTCCCACGGTGCTGGTCGCCCGCGCGTTTCATTTTGTCCCGGCGGAATTTTTTGAAGTGGAAAATGTGATCGAGCGCGCGGTGCCGGAGGTGAAGACATGAGGCGGTTTCTTTTGATTGTGTTCCTGAGCGTGGGCTGGCTTCGGGCCGCTGAGGAAATCACGGATTTTCACAGCCGCATCGAGATTCAAAAAAACGGCGATCTTCTCGTGACGGAAACCATCACGGTGCAGGCGGAAGGGAATGAGATCAAGCGGGGCATTTACCGCGATTTTCCCACCCTTTACAGCGGCCGTTTCGGGCTGAAAGCCAGCGTGCCTTTCGAGGTCCTGGAGACGACGCGCAACGGCGAACCCGAGAACGTCCGCACGGAGCAAAGGGGCAATGGCGTGCGCCTTTACTTGGGTCGCGAGGATGTCGTGCTGGATTCCGGGCAATACACGTACGTGATTCGCTACCGTACCGGTCGGCAGCTCGGATTTTTCGCGAATCACGACGAACTGTATTGGAACGTCACCGGCAATGGCTGGGCGTTTCCGATCGAACGAGCCTCGGCTGATGTTTTGCTGCCGCCGGGCGCGCCGCTTTTGAGCGCCGAGGCTTACACCGGGCCGCAAGGGGCGACGGGGCAGGATTACACGGTGGTGAAAAAGGAGGTTGGAGCCTTTTTTGAAACCACGCTGCCCCTCGCGAGCACGGAGGGGTTGACCATCGTTGTGACCTGGCCAAAAGGAATTGTCGATCAGCCGCTGCCGCAGGGGATCATCGAGCAGCTTCTGCGCGACAATCCCGGCATCGTGCTGGGATTGGTTGGGCTGGTGGTTGCGCTCGGATATTTTGTGCTCACCTGGATCATCGTGGGGCGCGATCCTGCGCGCGGGGTGATCATTCCGCGCTACGAGGCTCCGGGTGGATTGTCTCCGGCGGCGGTGCGGTATTTGCGGGGGTTGGGGAAATTTGACGACACCTCGCTGGCTGCCTCGATTTTGCATCTGGCCGTTTTAGGCGCGATCAAGATCAAGGGCGGGGGCCAGAGCGACTACACGATTGAGAAACGCGCGGACCGGCCCGACCTGCCGCCGGAGGCCAACATGTTGTTGCAAGAGTTGCTGGGAGGACGGCAGGAATTGCGCTTCGACAATTCAAATCACACGGTGTTTCAAAAAGCCAAGGTCGCGCTGCTCAAGGCCGTAGCCAAACACTGCGACAGCGCGTACTTCGTGCGCAACCGTCATGTGTGGGTGGTCGGTCTGCTACTCACGCTTTTTCCATTGGGCGTTTCCCTCTTCGACGCGAGCCAGCCTGCCGTGGCCGCTTTCATGCTGCTGTGGCTGAGCATCTGGTCCTCCGGCGTGTGGGCGCTTTCAGGCATGGTGCTTTCGACTTGGAAACAAAAAGGTTTGAAGCGCTTGAGCGCGCTGCCGCTTGCGGTTTTCGCCCTGCCGTTTTGGGGCGGATGGATTTTTGGCATGGGCCTCCTGGTTTGGGCGACGTCCGTCTGGGTGTGCGCGATCTATCTGACCGGCATCGCGTTGGTGGTGGTGTTTCATCATTTGCTGAAAAGGCCGACCACGCAGGGACGGGAGGTCTTGGACCAGATCGAGGGATTCCGGCGCTATCTATCCGTGGCGGAGGAGGACCGTCTCAATCTGGAAAATCCGCCGGAACGCACGCCGGAACTCTTCGAGAAATTCCTGCCCTACGCCCTCGCCCTCGGTGTGCAGCAACTTTGGGCCGAACAATTTTCCGGCATCCTAAGTGCAACGCAATATCAACCCGAATGGTATTCGGGAAATCAGTTGCAGAACTTTCAAGCCGCGGGTTTCGCCGCCGGGCTGGCCGGTTCCTTGGTGAGCTCGGTTTCGTCGTCATCCTCCGCGCCTGGGTCCTCCTCAGGCAGCAGCGGGGGAGGTTCCTCCGGCGGTGGGGGCGGCGGAGGCGGCGGGGGTGGCTGGTAGGAAATCATCCTGCCCGACAAATTCGAGCGATATCTGCCGGTGAAGGCCGCGTGGGCCAGTTCCCTTTGGTAGATTTTCCCGAGGGAAACGCCTTGAAGAGCGTCAAATGAAAGGTTTTTAGCCACGGATAGACACGGATTTTCACGGATAAAGCATGCCTATGCCTCGGCCAATCCGTGTTTTATCCGTGCCAATCCGTGGCTGATTCTCTTTCTTTATTGGACAGACTCTGATGAGCGTCGTGGCTGGTCAGTCACAGGCCGACTCGAGTAGCTTTGCAACCTTGGGCTAGGGGATGCAGCCACGTTGTGGCACTTGGCATGAGAAGCGGGATTTTTCGATTTTGGATTTTGGATTTTCCGGTATGGGTGACGACGGGTTGTGATGAAATGAAAAGTTTGCTGCGATTTTTGCTCTTCGTTTTTGTGGTCGGGATGGCGGTGGCCATCTTGTATCTTTCGCGCCGGGGTGGTCCGGAGGCGGCGCCGGCGCCGGCTGCTTCGATGTTGCTGGCGATGGATCGGGAGTTTACCGCGCTGGTGGCGCAGGTTTTGCCCTCGGTGGTGAGCATCGATGTGGCTCCGACGGAGACGGAAAATCCGCGCCAGAAGCTGCTGCGCATGTTGCTGGGGGGAAATGCCAAGGACGCGCCGCGGATGGCCTCTGGGGTGATTGTTTCGGAGAAGGGACACATCGTGACGAACCTTCACGTGGTGGCGGGCGAGGGGGCAATCGAGGTGCATTTGAACGACGGCCGTGCGTTGATGGCGCGGCGGGTCGGGGCGGATGGGCCGTCGGATATTGCGATTCTGAAGATTGACGCGGAGGGGCTGCGACCGCTGCCTTTCGGGAATTCGGATGCGGTGAGCGTGGGGCAGATGGTTTTCGCGGTGGGCAATCCGCTGGGGCTGGAGGAAACGGTGACGCAGGGGATCATCAGCGCGAAGGGGCGGAGGGCTTCGAGCGAGGCGGCGAATGAATTTTTTCAGACCGACGCGGCGATCAATCAGGGAAATTCGGGCGGACCGCTAATGGACATGCGGGGCGAGATCATCGGGATCAATAATTCGATTTCGCCGCAAGGGCAGGGGATCGGGTTTGCCATTCCTTCCAACACGGTGCGGCGGGTTTTTGAAAATATCCGGGATTATGGGCGCTTCATCCGGCCGTGGTTCGGCGCGTATATGCGTTCGCTCTCCCCGCAGCTTGCGCAGCAAATGGGGTTGCCGGATGCCTCGGGCGCGCTGGTGTTGCTGGTGTATGAGGGTTCGCCCGCGGAGAAGGGCGGGTTGAAGTCGGGGGATGTGATTCTGGAATTCAACGGCAAGCCGGTGCGCGACATGATCGATCTGCGCAATCGCGTGGTGGAGACGGATATCGGCCAGAAAGCTACGATGCGGGTGCGGCGGGACGGACGGGAAATGACTCTGGAAACGGTGATTGCGGCGGAGCCGGGGGCGTGATGGAGCGGGCGGTTCTCATTATTGCTATCACCTGCCTGGTGAGCGGCTGCAAGGCGCTGGAGAAAAGCAGCACGCCGGCACCGCATGCCTTTATTCTCTACCAGGCACCGAAGCCGGGGGATAAGTCGCTCAAGGTGGGCATCAAGGATCTCATCGATGTGAAGGATCAGATCACGACTTCGGGATCGGAGTATTTTGTCCGGCGTGGCAAACCGGCGCAGGAGGATGCGGAGTGTTTGCGTCACGTCCGTAGAAAAGGCGTCACGATTGTGGGCAAAAACAACCTGAGCGAATTTGCCATCGGGGTTTCCGGCTGCAACGACAGCTTCGGCACGCCGTTGAACCCGCTCGATCCCAAGCGCGTGCCGGGCGGGTCGTCCAGTGGGTCGGCGGAGGCGGTGGCGTTGGGATTGGCCGATGTGTCGATCGGCACGGACACGGCGGGGTCCATCCGCGTGCCGGCGGCGTGTTGCGGAGTGGCGGGATTGAAGACGACGTACGGGCGCATTTCCATCAAGGGCGTTTACCCGATCTCGCCGACGTATCTGGATACGGTCGGTCCGATGGCGCGGGATGTGAAGGGTCTCGTGCAAGGCATGGAGCTGCTCGACCCGGGTTTTGCCGGCGAGTATGCACAGGCCAAGGCGCGAAAGCCGGTGGCGTCAAAAATCCGCGTCGGACGGCTGAAAGTTCCCGGCACGGATACCGCCATCGAGGAAGCGATTGACCGGCAGTTGGCGGAACAGGGATTCCAAGTGGTGCCTCTGGGCCGGGAATTCCTGCTGGCTTGGCAGCGCGCCCAGCGGGATGGAAACTCCGTGGCTGCCGCCGCGTCGTGGATCACGAATAAAGGACTGCGCTACGAGAAAGGCGTCAGCATTAGGGCCCGTTTTGCCATTTGGTTCGGGGATCTGGTTTTTTACAATCTCTTCGACGATGAGCCGAAACGCCGCCATGCCCTTGCGCGGCGGGCGATCTGGCGGGAAATCCTGCGCCTGAAACTAGAGGAGGTGGACGCCATCGCCGTGCCCGTGCTGAAAAAAGAGCCGCCGGGGAAATACGCGCTTTTTGTGGGATTATTCGAGGGCCGCTTTTTCGGCATTCAAAACACGGTGGCGGTCAATTACGCGGGAGTGCCCGCCCTGGCTTTGCCGGTTCCGTTGCCCGACGGACACTTCCCGGTGACGAGTGTGCAGTTTATCGGACCGCCGGATAGCGAGGCGGCCTTGCTCAATATCGGGCGGCTCTTTGAAAAAAAACTTCCGCGACGGCCTGGCTCGGGCTGAGTTTTTTTCCGGGAAAAAATGGGGTTTTCCGGTGACAGATAATTCGCGCGCAGAGGCTTTTCATTTTCCCACACTCAGGTATTCTCAAGTCGTGTCAGCTCCCATTTCCCACCCTCCCATTCCCCGACAGCCGATAGGGGCCACATTTCTCGTTGCCATCTGCCTGCTGGGTTTGGTGGCCGTCATTCAATTGCTCGCGGTGGTGGTGTATTACCTTCCGCTGGTGGGAAAACAGGTGGCCGATTCCGCCGCGCAGGCCCAGGCGCTGCCGTCCGCCCCCACTCCGGCACCGGTTCAGCAAATTCCCCAGAGCCCGCCGGCTCCCGTGCCGGCGGATTTGTTGAAGGCGCAGAGGTTGTTTGCAGAATCCGATGCCAGCTTCCGCCTGGGGGATTATGAAAAAGCCTTGGCGACTCTCGATCAGGTGGAGGCGCTGATGCCCGGCGACCCGAGTGTGCTTTTGCGCAGGTCGCAAATCTTGGAAAAACTCGACCAACCGGCCGAGGCGGTGATGGCGCTGGAGGAGGTTCTCAAGATTCCCGGTCTGCCACCGGAAATCCGCATTCCGGCGGAAAAAAAGCTTAACCAGCTTGCCGACGCGCTGGGGGCCGCGGCGCCGCAGACCAAAGCGCAAACGGGAATGCAGACGGCCTATGCCGATCCAGCCGGGGCCGAGGTGCGGGAGGATACCGGCCTGCAGCCGGGGGCAAGTCTTGGCATCGTGGATGCCCGTCTGCGCGACAGCAAGGCCGGGGTGAAAAGCCTGCGCGTGGCGGTGAAATCCCGGCCCGACTCCGCCATCAAAGTGCAGGATGTGAAAATTTACATCTACTTTTACGAAGAGAACGAGGACGGCGAGGTGCTCATCACGGAATCGAAGGTGAGGACGGAATGGCTGAGTCCGCCCATTGACTGGGCGGCCAACGAACCGGAATTGCTCGACGGCCAATACATCCTGCCGGAGAGCGGCCAGCCGGGAAGTTCCACCGCCAATGGGGCCCCGGGGCGCAAATACCACGGCTATGTCGTGGCGGTTTATTACAACGATGAATTGCAGGATTTTCGTTCCGAGCCCTCCAAGCTGGTCAAGGATTTCCCTCTTCCGCTCTATCTGCCCAAGGAGAACGCGGAGTGAAGATTCTCCTGGTTGATGCGGATCTTGTTTCTGCGACCGGACTTTCCTCCTGGCTGGTCGCCAATGGCTGGGATGCTCCCGCCCTTGCGGCCACCAGCGACGAAGCGATCGAGTGGGTCAATCAAAACGGCCGGGTGGACGTGTTGGTCAGTGACGTTTTTCTCCAGCCAGCCGATGGCTTTACCCTGCGCGAAAGTTTGCTGCCGCATCTGCCAGACATGAAGACGATCTTCATGTCGGCGCACGATGTTTCCGCCCATTCCGCCCGCATGCAAGGATGTCCCCTGCTGCCCAAGCCGGTTACGGGCGAGGCCTTGAATGGGGCGATCCGCGAGCTTTATGAGCGCAAGGCAATCGCGGTGACCGCCACGCCCCGGCCAGCGGTGAAGACAGTGGTGGCAAAAGCGCCGGTGGCCAAGGCGGCTCCCGCAGCGATCCTGGCTGATACGGAAATCGAACTTCCCCCGGATGAATTAGTCGGAACAACAATCGGAAATTACCAGATCGAGGCCAGGATCGGGACCGGTTCGCAAGGTGGAATTTATCGCGCCACCCAGATCCACATGGGCCGCCATGTGCGCTTTTATACTCTGGACCGGGCCCGCGCCCAAAACCCGGCCGAGATCGAGCGGTTCATCGCCAATGCCAGCGTAAAGGCGAATGTTTCGCATCCCTATATTTTTGCCGTTTATGAGGCGGGTGAAGGAGAGGGGATCTATTTTTACTCGTGCGAATACGTGCCCTGCCGCTCCTTGGGTCAATTGCGCGAGGCCGGACTCACCCTCGACGAGAAGAGCGCGCTGCAAGTCATGAAGGTGGTTTCCGAAGTGATGGCGTATTTTGCCCGCGATAAAATTACTCACAACCTCATTGGCGAAAACGCGATCCTCATTGCCAAAAACAACCGCCCGCGGGTGGCCAATATTGCGGCTTACCAAGCGGTGCAGGAATTTGACCAGGCGGCGGAAATGGGCCGGCTCGGCACCATCATCGCCTCCGTCCTGCCGGAAAACTCCCAGGCGCTGGGGGTGCGAAATCTGGCGGTTTCCCTGGCGGCTGGAGAAACCGCCACCTATCCCGACTGGTCCGAACTGGCCCGGAGGGTTCAGGCCCTGGAGCCAAAAATCGCGCCCGAGGATGCCTACAAACTCGACGCCCAGGAACGCGCCGCCATTCGTATGGTGGAAGAGGCGAAGAAGCGCCAGAAGAAAAACATGATTATCAGCACGGTCATTTCGCTCGGCCTGCTGGCGGCGGCGTTGGGATCGTTCTGGTGGTTTTTACTTCGCCAGAAAGGTGCCTCGATCCGCGAGTTCGACCGCATGATTCCGATTCCGGCCGGGGAGTTTGTTTATCAGGGCGGGCAGAAAGTCACCTTGCCGGAATTTTACATCGATGAATACGAAGTGACCATCGCGCAATACGCGCGGTTTTTGGAGGACATCGAGGCGCACCCCGAGAAACTCAAAGAGATCGAACATCCGGATCAGCCCAAGGGCGAATCGCACATCCCTGAGGGATGGGCCGACATGAAGGAATTGGATCCACCCATGCCCGGCTATTATGCCCGGGCGAAACAATGGGGGAAATTCAAGAACATGCCATTGGATGTGAACAGCCCGGTTTTCGGCGTTGATTGGTATGATGCCTATGCGTACGCCAAGTGGAAGGGTCGCCGCCTGCCCACCGAACAGGAATGGGAAAAGGCCGCCCGCGGCAGCGAAGGATTCAAGTATCCTTGGGGTAATGAAGACGAACCCAAGTGGGTCAACAGCGGGAACGACACCGACCCCAACCCGGCCAAAGGAGGCGAGATTGACGGACACGATGGCTGGTCGCCGGTGGATGCGATGAAGAAGGACAAAAGCCCCTTCGGGGTGATGGGGATGGCCGGAAATGTTTCCGAGTGGACCTCCTCGCTGGAAGTGGATCCGAAGATGAGCAGTGCGAAAGTGCCGGTGATCCGCGGTGGCAATTACAGAACGCCGAGGGATTACCTTCTTACCCGTCGCGTCCTGAAGCTCACCGAACTCCAGACAGACGTGGCCCTGGGCTTCCGGACGGTATCCGACACTCCTCCAGACAAGGCGGCGAAATGACTGGCGGCAGGACAGTCCGGGTTTGCCTGGCCCTGATGATGCTTCTCATTGTTTCGGCGCAGGCGCAGGTGCGGGTGGACATTGCCTTCAAGCGAAACCTTTACATGCTCTACGAGCCGATCATGTGCACGGTCACGATCACGAATCAGAGCGGACGCACCCTCGACCTGGCCGACACGCCGCGCGACAAGTGGTTTAGTTTTCAGATCGAGACGACCTCCGGGATTCCGCTCCCGCCGGTGAATGCCGACTACCAAAACCAGCCCATGCAGATCGAGGCGGGCCAGAAGCTCGTTCGCACGATCAACCTGACCCCGCTCTATCCGTTGAGCGAATTTGGCACCTACCGGGTGCAGGCGGCGGTTTTCCCCGAACAGATTGGGAAGATGTTTATCTCGCCCAAGCTGAACATTGACATCACCGAAGGCCGCCTGCTCTGGCAAGAGGCGGTGGGTGTGCCCGATGGGGCCGGTCCGGGCCGCACCCGCACGTATTCCATTCTCGCCCACCGTCTGCCGCAGAGCACGATGCTTTACTTGCGAGTGGAGGATAAGGACGCGGGGATCATTTATTGCACGACCCAGCTTGGGCGCTTTATCACGTTTGGCAGTCCGGATATCGTGGTGGATGCGACGAATCAGATTCACATCCTCCAGAATACCGCGCCTAAGGCCTTTCTTTATTCGCACTTCGATGTGAACGGGAAGATTTCGAAACAACAGGGTTACCAGGTTTTCAAAGATCGCCCGTATTTGGTGAAGCAGGGTAACGCCGTCTCCGTTGTCGGAGGTGTGCCTTACGATCCGAATGCGAAGCCTGTCGAAGACCAACTGCCCAAGCTGGGCGACCGGCCTGTGCCCCTGCCGACCCCGCAAGGCAAGCCGACTCCCGAAGACAAGCGCCCGGAAAATTTGCTCTCGCGTTAAGTCACCCAGCGCGATTCAAACACCCGATCGCCTCGTATGGGAAAAACATCCCCCAAGGTCATTCAGCACCCGCCTGCGTCGCACGTCCTCGGGCGCGGCGTCCTTCACCAGGGAAACGCCTTAAAAATTCTCGCCGGCTTTGGCGCCGCCCAATTCCAGGCAATCATCGCGGATCCGCCCTATTTTCAGGTTTTGCTCGAACACGAGTGGGATAATTCCTGGAAGAGCGCCGCGGAGTACCTGGACTGGACCCGCGATTGGGTCCGGGCCTGCAAGCGGGTCTTGCGTCCGGATGGCCTGCTTTATGTTTTCGGCCAGCTGGGAAAGCGGGAGCACGTCTGGCTGCATGCCTGTTCCATGCTGGCGACCGAGATGCAATTCCACGACATGATCATCTGGGATCGCGCGGTGGGGTATAACGAAAGATCGGATTCCTTTACGCCGCAATACGAGATGATCCTCGTCTTGCGGCCGGAGGCGGAGAGCAAGCCCTGCTTCAACAAAGATGCCGTCCGTTTGCCCTACGATGAGGAGACCATTCAGACCTACCTGCGGGACAAACGCTACAAGGACAAAGAGGCTCGTGAAGCGCATTTGCGCAAAGGGAAATATGCGACCAACATTTTGCGCATTCCCTCGCTGAAAGGAATCTCCCAGGAAAAAGTCGGGCATCCCTCGCAGAAGCCCGTCGCCTTGATCGACGCTTTGGTTTCCTCCAGCAGCAAGGAAGGGGATCTTGTGCTCGATCCCTTTCTGGGCAGCGGCACGACCGCGGTTTCGTGCGAACGGCTCAAACGCCGGTGGGTCGGCATCGAAAGCAATCCCGGTTATGTGAAAATGGCCCGGGAGCGGCTGGCTGCGCTTCTCTCCGAGCCGGAGCTGCCCGTGGACTGAGAGGCTTTTGCCCTGCCATTCGTGCGTTGCGTTCCGTTGCGTTGCATAATACGGTGAGCCCAGAAAGAGTATGAAATCGCGAGTCCTCCCGGCCCTTTTCGCTGTCTTCCTCGCGCAACCGTGCGATTGGTGCTTCGCAATTTCCAAAGATGAGGCCCACAATGCCATCAACACGTTGTTGCAGAACCCGAACTCCCCCGCCGCGCGAACCGCCGGACGCGTTGTTCTTGAGTTTGCTGAAGCCACACCCAATCACCGGGTATTGATCAATCTGGGCTATCTTCCATGGGCAAAAAATAGCGGCCTGCCGGACGGCAGCCAGATGTTGCTGGCCGCTTTTGTGGCGGGCAACCTGCAGGAGCAGATGAAGAAAAAATCCTCCACCCCCGAACCCTACGCCGGTGCGCTGGCCGTGATTCAGGTGTATCAAAAGATGTCGCGGTCAAATCCCCGTTTTAAGATTACGAAAGTCGAGGAATTTATTGCCATGGAGAAGCGAGGCACCCTCCGCGCCCACATCAACTCCATTAAATAAGCCGGCATTTTCCGGGGTCGGTGCCGGGAGCTCGACTTTTTCGCAGGCAAACGCTGAATTGCCCTCATGCGCGATCCTTTTCTTCAGGCGGCGATAGATGAGGCAAAAATAGGCTTGTCCGAAGGCGGAATTCCCATCGGTTCGGTTATCGTGCATCACGGGAAGATTATCGGACGCGGCCACAACATGCGGGTGCAGCAGGACGATCCTCTTCTGCACGGGGAGATGAGTGCTTTCAAAGCCGCCGGTCGTCAGTCGGCCGGGGTGTATCGCGAATGTGTGCTCTACACGACGCTTTCGCCCTGTCCCATGTGCAGTGGAACATCTCTTTTATATAAGATTCCGAAAATTGTGATCGCCGAAAATGTCAACTTCCTCGGGGCGGAGGACTGGCTGCGCAGCAAGGGCGTGGAGTTGAATGTGGTACAGGACGAGGAGTGCATCGCCATGATGCGGGATTTCATCCAAGCCCGGCCGGAGCTCTGGCACGAGGACATCGCTGTGTAGGGCAGTTTGAGGAAACCGGTAGCCACAAAGGACACAAAGATCGCAAAGAAGCGGACTGCAGCAAATGGCATCAAAGATAAGGGATTTCCGAAAAGTGGCATCGGCTTCCAGCCGATGTTTCAGGAAGATCATCGGCAGGATGCCGATGCCACGGCCCTTATCCTAGCGTCATTCCGGACTGCGCGCCTGGGCCATCTTCAACCCTTTGTGCTCCTTGTGTTCTTTCGTGGCCAAGACTCTAGTTCATTGCTCTAGTCCGGCCAGGTCAACAAGCGGGCGAAGCGCTTTCCCGAATCCGTCAATCGTGGTGCAGCGGGCGTGCCGCTGATAAGGCCCTTGGTGGTGGCTGCACACGACTGGCCGGTGTCTTTCACCCAAACGGCAAGAGGTTCGGCCACCCGCTCTTTCACGGCTTCGACTTTTAGGGGAACTCCCGGTCGGGAAAAGGTGATCTTCCATGCCGGGGGATTGGCGACTTCTCCCTTGGCCACCAGCCAGGGATAGGTGCGAATGAGGGAAAAATTGGGCGAGTCATTGACGATGAGGGAGAAGAAGGGCTCCCCGCTGGCGAGGTAGTCGGACATCTTCATGCCGGGATCCCGGCGGGCTTCAAGCAACAGGCGGGAGGGATCGGCTCCGGCGAGGTTGAGGCCGTTTAAGAGACCGTGCTGGTTGGGACTGCCGGGGAAATGTGCTGCGTGCCAGGCTTCAAAATTCTGGCTCAAGAGCAGGCCCAGTTCGAAATGGACATGGGCGCGCTCGCGGTTGATGCCCGCGCCGGTGTATCCCAGCACCCCAATGGGTTCGCCTTGACGGACGGTCTGGCCGGGTTCGACCGAGATGCTGGCGAGGTGGGCATAGAGGGAATAATAGGGACAGCCGTCCCAGCGGTGTTCGATGACGACGTATCGTCCGTAATTCGAGGCCCCGGGGGCGCGGCTGGCATGAACCACCTTTCCGGCGGCGGCGGCGAGCACCGGATCGAGAGGGTCGCCCTGAGCGTCGCGCCGGACCGGGCGAATATCGATGCCCTCATGCAGCTGAAGGAAGGTGATTTTTTCGCCGGAACGTTGCGGTCCCCGCACAAAACCAAATTGCCCACCCTGCCAAGGCTGCGATTTTTCGCCTTCGAAATTCCGCTCGACGAACATGAAGAAATCCTCCGGCCGGCCTTCCAACAAGGCGTGATTTTCCGTGGGAAAATCAAGAAGCGGCTTGGCCCGCAGGCCCGAAAGTGCGCCGACGAGCAGACCCAGGATGGCGAGCCGCCTCATGGCCGCGGCTTGGGGGTGGGTTTTGCCTTGGGCGTCGGCTTGGGCTTGGGTTTCGGTTTGACCTTGGGTTCCTTTTTCGCATCCTCCTTGAGGGCGGCGAGAGCGTTTTTCTTTTGCTCGGGGAAATCCTTTTCTTTTCCGATGGTGGGAAACTTGGTCTGGAGCTGGGCAATTTCTTTGCTGAGAAACCCGGACGGAATGTACACCAAGCCGTCCGTGATTTTCTTGTCCACCATCAGGGCGCA
Source organism: Terrimicrobiaceae bacterium (assembly GCA_041746635.1). Classification (GTDB taxonomy): domain Bacteria; phylum Verrucomicrobiota; class Verrucomicrobiia; order Chthoniobacterales; family Terrimicrobiaceae; genus CAMASH01. The sequence continues at coordinate 50,772 of JBGTGQ010000038.1, forward strand.
GGCCACCCGGCCATTGATCAGTGCGACGGCGAGGGTGTCGCGAAATTCGGTGGTGTGGGAGGCCAGCTTGTTGGTGCCATGAGCATCGAGTTTGAAGTACGCTCCCAGCGTGCCATCCTTGGTCGGGAAGGGGTAAAAAGCGACGAAGTCCCGCTCGCTGATGATCGGCACCTTTCGCATGATGATTTTCTTGGGCGGGAGGAGAAGCGTGACGGGGGTTCCGAAAGTCGGCCCCTCGCTTTCCTTGCCCTCGGCATGCAGGCGCACGGTGACGGGGGACGGTTTATCGTCCGCCGTGGAGACGGAAATCGAGCAGAGCAGGAGCAGGGGAGGCAGAAAGCGACGCATGGGACGGAGCATAATTATCGAGAAGGGATTTGCAACAGCCTGCGGCGTCGGTTAGCACCTTGCGGGATGAAATTCGTCTTTTTGATCTTGATTCTGGTCGCGCCGGGAATTCTTTGGGCCCAGGCACCGGGGGCGAGGGCCACGCCGAAGCCGACCATCCAGCAGGGGGCGGCGGCATTTGCGGTGGGAGTTCCGGACGAAGGCAGCCCGTTTTTTGCGGAGCGCGAGGCGGCCCGCTACGCTCTCAGCCAGCAGGGGCAGCAACAAGCACGGGCGGAGACGGTGGCGGTTTATCCGCGGGTGAAAAACAGCCCCGACAGCGCCTCGGCCATGTTCACCGGTTTTTTCACCGAAATGTTTTCCTCGGTCAAATGGGGTTCGCTGCGAGGCGAGCCGACCACCGAAAAGCTGCTGCTCGAACCGGCGAATTTTTCCGTCCAGGACCAGCGCGGCCTGGAGGCGATCTACACGATCCGCAACAACACTGGAAAGATTATCCGGCTTGATTACACCACCACGCAGCGCATGGACATCCTGACCAAGGATCCCACGGGCAAAGTGCTGGAACGGTGGGCGGACGACCGCGCTTTCCAGCCCCAGGAGGGCATTATAATCCTCAACCCCAAGGAACGCATCGAATACAAGGAGAAGGTGGCCACCCGGGACATGAAGGCGAACGAAACGTATTCCATTCAGGCCGAGGCGACGGGCTATCCGGATTACACGGTGACAAAGACGGTCACACCCGCCCCTTAGTCGAGTGAGGGATAAAACCTTGGGGCTTTTTTACGCTTGACCTCGTGTCAGAAAACGCAATTTTGCGAGCCCGCGATGGCTGCAAATTATTTGTTGCCAAAGCCCAAGACGAACACTAGTCCTACGCCTACCTTTTAACCAAACACCGCTATGTCCGAAAAATCCATCGAAGAAAAAGTCAAAGACATCATTGTCGAGCAACTGGGAGTCAATCCTGAACAAGTCACATCCACCGCATCCTTCATCGAAGACCTCGGTGCCGACTCCCTCGACACCGTTGAGCTTGTCATGGCCTTCGAGGAGGAATTCGGAGTGGAAGTGCCGGATGAAGATGCCGAGAAACTGCAGAGCGTCGGCGACGTCATCAAATACATCGAAGAGCGCAGCCAGAAGTAATTCCGGCTTCCTGATTCCGAGAAACTTTTCACGTCCCGAACCCGCCCCGCGGGTCTCGGGACGTTTCTTTTGGCGGAAGCCCCTCCCCTGATGGCTGGTCTTGTCATTCGTCCCCGCGCCCGCATTTTGCACGGGCACGATTGGGTCTATGCCAGCGAAGTGCTGAAAGTTTTCGGCAATCCGGCGGATGGCGATGTCATTTCCCTCAAGGATGGCCGCGACCGGCTGCTGGGGTCGGCAATTTACAATGCGAAGTCGCAGATCACGGCGCGGAGATTTTCCCGGCGCCGGCAGGATTTGGACGGCGATTTTTTTGCGCGCCGGATCGCCCAGGCTGCCGCCTGGCGGGAGCGGGTCGGTTGCGATCCCACGCTGTGCCGATTGGTCTGGAGTGAGGCGGACGGTTTGCCTGGCGTGGTGGCCGACCGATACGCCGATGTGGTGGTGTTGCAGACGCTCACGTTGGCGATGGATCAACGCAAGACCTTGATCGCCGAAGCCCTCGCCGCCCTTCCGGGGGTGCGCCATGTGGTCGAACGTAACGACGCCCCGGTGCGAGTGGCCGAGGGATTGCCCCTTGTGACAGGCTTGTTGGTCGGCGGCGATCCCGGGGAACGGGAGGTGAATTTGCGCGGGGTGCGGTTTTTGGTGGATCTTTTGCGCGGGCAAAAAACCGGCCTGTATCTCGACCAGGCGGAGAATTACGCCCTTGTCGCCGCGCAGGCCAAGGGATGCCGGGTTTTGGACTGTTTTTCGAATCAGGGAGGATTCGCGCTGGCCTGTGCCTTGCAGGGCGCGGCGGAGGTCACGGCGGTGGAAAGCGGGGCCGGAAGCGCCGCCAAGCTGCGAGAAAATGCCACCCGCAATGGTCTGTCCATCACCACCGAGGAACAGGATGTCTTTTCTTTTTTGAAAGAGGCCTCCCGGCGCAACGCCGAATACGATCTGATCATTCTCGATCCGCCCTCGTTCACCAAGGCCCGCGGAAAAATCAACGACGCATTGCGCGGATACCGGGAATTGCATCTGCGGGGCGCGGAATTGCTTTCGGCCCACGGCGTGCTGGCGACTTTTTCCTGTTCCCATCATATTTCCGCGGGAGAATTTGAATCCGCCGTGGCGGACGGGCTCACGGATGCCCGGCGTTCCGCTCGCGTTTTGCACCGCCTCACCCAGGCGGCAGATCATCCAGCGGTGCTGCACTTGCCGGAAACTTGCTATCTTAAGGGGCTTTTGCTCGAGGCCATGCCGGGCCGCTGATTGTTCGCTCCGGAGCGCCGCCGAAAGCTGAAAATTTTATTTGTATCAGCCTGTTCCGGATCGGATGCGAAGCAACGTCCGGATCCGGCGTTGGAGTCCAGCCTTTAGGCTGCTCCGAAAGGCACACGCTCAAGCGTGAACTCCAACACCGCGCCGGGTTCGATAATCTCCCATTATAGACTCCCGTGATTCCGTTCCTTGTGTAAATACTGTCCAAGAAATGACCAACTTTGATCTCCTTGAAGCCTTGCGCGCGCGCTTGGATGTTGTGGCCGATCATGCCCTGCGCGATCGCGATCCGGCGACGCATCTTGCAAAGCTCAAGCAGGCGGCCGTCCGCCTGGATGCGTTGGTGGCCGCTCTCCCTGCGGATTGCGATCCCGCGTTGCGTCATTACCTCGAACGCCAGAGCTACACCAAGGCGCTGGCCTGGCTGGAAGAACGAACAGCGGGCTAAACGCGGCATTGCCATCTTGCTGATGCGATTTTAGGACGGGGCACCGAAATGCGGCCAGTTGAAATCCCCTGGAACTATTCCGGCTGGTTGCCGCTGCGCCCAAGCCGGCGAAATTGATTTCGTCCGCCAGAATGCGAAGATCGACGTCCTTGCTAACTTGCGCCGCGCCGTAAAATACGCAGGCCTGCCCGCCCATAAGCAGCGCCTGAACTTGATGTTTCTGGATCGTAGAAAGGACTTGTCGGATCGGGGTCGGGATCAAGGCTGCCTCCCATGGCTAGATATTGAGCAAAGATTTTTTCGCTTTCCCGGAAGCGTTCCATCGGGGTGAGCTTGGCCCACTCCTGCCACTCCTCCGGCCAGTCTTCAAATCCCACAGGCTTTCACGGTATCCGCATCCCCCGGCCTGTCGAGGAAGGAAAAAAGCGGATTGAGGGTTGCTTGGTTGGAAGAGAAGAGGGATGTCTGAGGAAGATTTTTCTTCTTGCCAAATAGGGTGAGATTACCCTACTCCACTGTAAAACGGATGAAAACTACCTTCTCCCTCCTGTTCCTGATTGCCAGCATCACCTTTGCCAAGGCTAGCGCCGGTCCGCCTCCATTCACCAATGGTTCTCCTTTGATCTCTGGCGTCGATGGTTCTTATCAAGCCTCGGTGAGAGGAAGTAATTTGAGCGGCGTGATCAGATTTGCTTACAGTGGTGGCGTTCAAACAACTTCATTTACAGGCAACAGATGGGTGATCTTCTATCAAGGTCAAGTTTTCAGCGGTCTCACGACTGCCGCAATTAATGATGGGGATATTTCCGGCGTTTTGGAAACAGCCAATTCAATTTCGGCGCTTGGGGAGAGTTCGTCGTCCGATAGTTCATCAAATGACACGGCCAATACGGGAACTTCCAGCATCGTAAGCACGGGTTCATTGGCACCTTTTGGTTCAATCACAACTACTGGAACCACAGCGGCAACTTCGAGTTCTACCTCGACGGGATCCACCATAACGAGCTTTGTCACGGCTCCTGCCGGATTTTTCAATGCTGAATTGGACAACAACTCTCCCACGGGAAGCTTTAGTGGTAAGGGCGAACTGGCGGCTATATCTGAGACCGTCGATTCTTCGACCACCACAGACTCATCAACATTCTCAGGCGAATCAACCTCCAGTACCGAACCTGCGCCTCCCGGTGGAAGTTCCACCAGCTCCACAAGTAATACTTCGGATAGTTCGACAAATCCCACAAGCACGCAGGAAGAGATCATCAGAGCCAACTTTAAGGTCAAAGGTGTCCGCGCTACTCTGAATGCTTCGTAAAGTGGCTGGAAATCGCATTGGGTGCTTTGCATATGGCATGCAGATTTCAAAATGCTGCACTTCTTGATTTGTTTTTATCGAGTGTAAATGGATCGTGATAGGATTGGAAAAGCCCCCCAAAACGCGCGGGCTTTTTCACTGATTGAACTGTCGGTAGCAATCGGGATCATTGCGATCTTGGCGACCATAGTTCTTGTGGCGTGGCCGAAGATTATTGCTGCGAGTGAATCAGCCCGCTGCATGAACAACATGCGGTCTCTCCAGACTTCTCTAAATTCGTATGTGCAGGACGTTGGACACTGGCCGCAAGTTCCTGAAGAGGTTGAATCTTCGAGCTCGGAAAATGATTTCGCCTACGAAGATTGGTGGTTGGATGAGTTGAAAAATTACGGAGGTACTGTTGAGGTCTGGAGTTGTCCGACGATCAGGCGCCTGGTTTCCAGCAAAAACCCGAAAGGACGTCCCAAAACCAGCTACACGCCTACGCCGTTTGATCGTAATCCCTACACCCCCTATAAATGGAGTACCCAGCCATGGCTGGTGGAAATTGGCAACATGCATGGGCGCGGAGCACTGCTCTGCTTTCCTGACGGATCGGTGCATACCATCAATGAGGTGTTGGCTAAGCGAGGATTTCGGCAGTGACACCTGTCAAATTTCCGGAAAATGTTTCTTTTTTGAGATATCGGGTAGTCCCCTCCGTTTGAAAGCGTCCCAGCCGGGCAATAATTGCCGGAAAAGTTTTTTGGTTTCCTGGAGGGGAATTTCCTCGATGAAATACGCGATGGAAGCCCTGCCGATGGCATAGGTGCCGGCCCCGGCCACGAATCCGGAAACGGCATTTCCCCACAAGGGCACGATTTTGATGATGGCGCGGGCGCTCTCACGGAAGAGAATGCCTGCGCCGATATTCAGGCCGAGAGCGCCGAGGAATTCCGCCACGAGGCGCGGGCTGGGCGATTTTCCCGAGGTGTGGATGACCAAGCCCACCATGAGGGTTTGCAGGGCGGTGAGGATGGGCAGGTCAGCCAACGGGATGGGTTGCAGACCGATGACGCCACAGACGGCGGCGAAGGATTTCAAGAGGGAGCGGGCGATGTGGGCTTGGGCCTCCTTGGCCCCGGTGAGGCGGGCAAATTCCAGCTTGGCGGGATTGGGCAGGAGGGCGCAGATGGCGTCCGGCAGCGAGTCCCCTGCCTCGGGTGAATAGGCTTGCACCCGGCGACCGGAAAATTCCGGGTGGGTATGCAAGAGCCCGGTGAGCCGGGAACGCGAGGACTCTCCGCCAAAAGCAGCGCCTATCAAGGGTGTTTCGGATCCGCCGACGACCGCCCGGGCCGCCGCAGCGGCGAAGTGGCCTTCGTCGTCGGGGGAGTCCTTGACCAAGACCATGATGTCCGGGCGCAGATGAGCCAGCGCCGCATCGACTGCAGACTGCGGAGTCTCGGCGCGGGCGTCCAGGATAAGAATTTCACCTCGTTCCGGAACGCGGTAGCTGCGCCAGCCATTTTCGCTGCCGCCCGTTTCCACGTTGGTGCCGCAGAGGACGTGGAGAAATTCCGGAACGCTTTTGCCCGGGTCGCCCAGGAGCACCATTCTGGCCGGCCGCTGTTCGAGGAAGACCTCCCGGATGGGGAGGAGTTCGCGCAGGATCGGCTTTTGCAAACCGCCGGGCAATTTTTCCACCAGCCGGGTAAACCGGTCGTAGTACGTCAGCAGCGAATCACGGTTCAAAATGGCGAAGATCTGCGAGGACCGTGTCGGCATGTTCCTCGGGTTTTACCTTGCGGAAGACGGATTTGATTGTGCCGTCGGGGCCGATGACAAAGGTGCTGCGTTCGGTGCCCATGGATTTTTTCCCCTGGGAATTTTTTTCGATCCAGACGCCGTAGGCGTTGACCATTTCGTGCTTTTCATCGCTGATGAGGGGAAAGGGCAGGGCGTGTTTGGCGATGAAATCCGCGTGGCTGGGAGGAGAATCAATGCTGACGCCGAAGACGACCACTCCGGTTTCGATCAAATGGGTGTATTTGTCCCGCAGGGCGCAGGCTTGGGCGGTGCACCCTGGGGTGTCGTCCTTGGGGTAAAAATACAGGACGAGGGTTTTCCCTTTGAAGTCGGAAAGCGTCACCGGGCCGCCTTCGTGGTAGGGACCACCGACGGCAATGGCGGAAAAATCGGGAGCCTTGGCACCCGGAACGAGAAGCGCGGACATGGGGGAACCATTCCCCGCGATGCCGGTTTTGGCAAGTCCCGGGTGGGGCGGGTGTCCCATAGGCGTTAACCCGTAGCGGAAAACGTGAGTTTTCCGTCTGCGTCAGATCCTGAAGCGTCCATGATCGTGATGATGGTGCCCGATTTTTACTCCGGCAAGCCATGGCTCGTCGGAAAACTTACGTTTTCCGCTACGGTTAGCGCGTTACCAATCCAACGCGCGGAAGCGCTGGGCGGCTTCTTCGGCGTTCGTTCGGCTGTTGAACGCCGAGATGCGGAAGTAGCCCTCGCCATTGCTGCCAAAGCCGCTCCCCGGCGTGACGACGATGTTCG
>JBGTGQ010000039.1:0-3921 GCA_041746635.1 Terrimicrobiaceae bacterium
GGCAGGAACCCCTCCGGAATCCTCGGTACACGACCGACTGGATCGCGGCCGTCGTTCGCCAAATCAATGGGAGTTGACAAGTGGCAGCTACACTCACCTGGCTCGACCATGATGCGACTGATCGAGATCGGATGAACCAAATTCTGGCGTTATTCCGAGAGCGGGATACGCGGGACGAATTGGGCATCGGGGTCATTCGCGACCTTCTTGCCGATGAACTCTTTCCCGGCACGAGCACGATCCAGACGCGGTTGCGGTACATGCTGTTCGTGCCGTGGATTTATCAGAGGCTTGAGCAAAAGCGCCGGGACAAAAAGGCGTTCGCTGAAGAAGCCCGTCGATTGGAAGTCGCGATTGTAAAGGCGCTGACAGCAAGTGGTGACGATACCGCCGGAGTCTTCGGCAAACGTGCCGGCGGGGGGCTGAAACGCCTGCCAAGTTCTGTCTACTGGGCCGGGTTGGGCATGTGGCAGATTCGACGATTCCAAGGATCGCAAGACCAATATCACACAGCCATCGAGGACATTTACAGCTTGCGAAGCACTCGGAGTCGGTCGGCGGAGTCAGCGCGGAGACGCGGCGAAGGACTCGACGCGATCCAGGAAGATGCCGCCATTACCTGGCATCCCAAGTTGCCAAATGCACCGCTGGGTTTTCCGGAAGAAACCGGCATTCATATGCTTCGGGACGAAGCGCAATTCATTCAAGATCAGATTGTGACTACGCATCCGAAGTCGCTGCTAGCCCGCATTATTCTGCTTCCCTTGCCCTCGGTGGCCTTTCCTTGGGAACACCCCGACCTGGCTCGTTTCACGGCGGCGCATCGCGACTTGCTGCATCATGCAAGGCTGCTCTCGGAAGCCGCGTATGGAGCAGCAATTCTTTACAACCTGATGCTCGCCGAAGTTCAAGGAAGCAAAGAACTGACGGAGGCACGGCGTGGCGATGCAAAGGCATGGCTGCAATCACTTGATCGCACCGCGCTCCGGCAGTGGTCACTCGACTGGGTGGGGCCGTTGGCATTCGCGCACGAACAGGTTGTCTCCCCACAAACCCTCGATTTCTGCGAGGAATGGCTCGGCAGGGTTTGCTCGCTGGGAGATTCGCTTTTCGACGATCCCGTTGCGAGAGGGCTAATTCGCGCTCGCGAAATCCGCCTCAAGGGCGGCCGCTCCCGGTTTACGAATCCGCGGGCACTTGATCAGTGGAGGGGTGCGGCTGGCGCTATGAAAACTTGGTGTTGACTTGTTGATGTCATGTTGAGAGAAAATGCGAATTGTTGTCCTCTGTTGGAGGGGTTTTGGAAGTACTTGGGGAGGGATTTCGAATGAGGTTGAGCATGGACGTTTCCGTCAGTTCCCAGACCGGGGTGCCTCTCCGCCAGTATCAAACGCCGTTGGGAAAACTCGCCAAGCGGTTCAAGGCCAGCCTGGAGCTTTGGAAGAGCAAGTATCACGAGGTCAAACGAACGATCAAGCGGTATCAAAATCGGGCCCGCGATGCGCAGCGCAGCCGCGATCATTGGAAAGAACAAGCCGGGCATTGGAAACAGCAGGCCCAAGAGTTCGAGGCTTCGGCCCAACACCTAACAGCCGAACGGGATCGTTTGCGCACGGAGGCGTGCGATTTTCAAAACGAACGGGCGGCAACGAGACGACAACAGAGGTCTTAAACCAGCGCGCTCGGGGCATGCAGTTCTCTGTTCGCGCGGTGCTCACATTTTTGACGTCCGTTCTGACCGGGGGCGCGGCCCTACGTTCGACGTCGGCTGTGTTCGATTGCTTTGTCACTCTGTGGGATCTTCCCACGGAGGCCCCGCATTGGACGACCGGTCGATTGTGGCTGTTGCGTGTGGGGCTTTACAAACTGACGCGACCCAAGACGATCGCGGAGGATTGGGTTTGGATCGTGGATCACACCGTTCAGATCGGTGTCGAAAAATGTTTCGTGGTGTTGGGCATTCGGCTGGAGGATTTGCCTCCCGCCGGAACCTGCGTGCGGCTGGAAGATCTGGAACCGCTGCACATCCATCCGATGCCCCAATCCAACTCGGAATTGGTGCATGCACAGTTGGAATCCGTCGTCGCGAAAACGGGCGTTCCCCGGCTGATCCTCGACGATCGCGGTTCGGATTTGCACGGCGGCGTCAAACGGTTCTGCGAGCAGCATCCCCAGACGTCGGAAGTTTCCGACATCACCCACAAAGCCGCGCGGCTGTTAAAATCGCAGTTGGAAGCGGATGAGGATTGGAAGGGGTTCTGCCAACACGCCGGACAAACGAAGTTTCAAACGCAGCAAACCGAACTGGCCTTCTTGGTTCCTCCCAGCCAACGCTCCAAGGCGCGGTATATGAACCTCGGTCCCATTGTGTCTTGGGGAAGCCGGACGCTCAAGATTCTGGAATCCCCTTCGGCAGAAGTCCTCGCGTGGTGTCAACAGGAACGTCTTGAGGAAAAGTTCGGTTGGCTCAGGAACTATCGCGAACCGCTCTCACGCTGGTCGGAGTGGCTGGAGTTGGTGACACTCGCCGAACACCAAGTGCGTTGTGAAGGCTTGACCTCAACCGGTGTCGATGAGCTTCGCCAGCAATTGACACCTCTGGCGACGACCGGCAGCGGCGTGCGGTTGGCGGGCGAACTGGTCGCCTTCGTCGCGGAACAATGCGAGCCCCTCCCCGAAGGTGAGCGGTGGATCGGCACGACAGAGCCTTTGGAATCCGCCTTCGGTAAACAAAAATCCCTGGAACGATCCGCCACGAAGACGGGGTTCACCAGTCTCATCTTAGGTTTGGGAGCGGTGGTCGGGAAAACGACAGGGGATCTGGTCCATCGGGCTTTAGACGCCTGCGGCACAAAGCACGTCGCGGCTTGGTGCCAGAAGAATCTAGGAACCACTCTGCAATCCAAGAGGAGGACCGCCTATGCCCAGGACAAAAAACCGGATGAAAAACCTCTCCTGTCAACCTAAAACTTTCATCGCGCCAGGGCGAGGCTCCTGCCGAGCCGCATCTTGAGAACCTACCATCCTTTACAGAGCGGCTCAGCAGTAGCTTCGCCCTCCCAAAGTATTCTTCTCCTGTAAAACCAGATGACTCTGAAGGAATCCTCAGACAATCTGCAATCCCTTGGGCAGAGATTCGCCGAAGATCAGCGTTTGCTCTTCGGTTTCCAGAGTGCCTGCGGTTTGGACGAGGCTTTGAAAATGGTAGGGAGCATTCTGAGCATCGAGCCAGTTCACCGCCCGCTCGCGGACTTCTTCCGATACGTCTCGGAAACGGTCATTGGTCTTGCGGGCGATTTGCATGATGGCCAATGGAACCATGCCTTCCTCAAAGGCATCCTCCATTAAGCGGGCGACCCAACTTTCCGTCTCGCCGGGAGGAATGACGCCGTTCAGTGGACCGTAAAGTGGTTTGCGGGCACCCAAGCGACCGAGCGCCCAAATCATCGCGGAGCGAACGGCTTCCAGTTTGGGACGGCCGTAGAGATCCAAGATGATCCGGCCCAATTCGATTTTTGCGGAAACCGGCAGGCGTTCCAAGGAACCCAGCATCCGCCAAATCTCGGCTTGCTCGTGCGTGTTGGACGGCAGACCCACGCCGCCCTTCCCACGGCCCGTGGTGATTTGCTTATGCACTTGCCTGATGGGAGCCAACAGCGGCGATGCCAACGAGATTTGTTGCCCGGCGACCAGGCCGCCGCCGATTCGCCGCCACAAAATCCACCACTCGGCCCGGCAATTGGGAACGCCGTGGACGAGTTTGCCATTCAAGGCTTTCCAGGTTTCCGACACCCGCCAGTCATCCATCGCGTAACCGTAACCCGGACGCAGCGCGAAGCCCAGCAAATTCAGCCAGCGGGCCTCGTGCTCGGCACTGCCGCGCCGGCCCGCTTCGCGATCCATCAGACTCTCCCACATCTG
>JBGTGQ010000040.1:0-11855 GCA_041746635.1 Terrimicrobiaceae bacterium
GCGCTTTTTCTCCGGGTCCTGCTCCGCTTCAACTTGAGCGCGACGAGCATCCATGTCGGCATCCAACGCATCGAGCTTATCGGCAATGGGGGCCATTGTCGGCTGTTCGCGCATTTTCTGGCGGGACGCTTGCAAGGCGGCCTTGCTCTTCTCCTGCCGGATCTGCGAGGCCTCGGAAACGTCCTGTCTTTTCGCAATAGACGCGTTGTGCTGGTCAATGAGTCCGGCGTCTTGGTCCGCGAGGCTGGCGTCCTCTGCGATGAGGGCTTGGCGTTCGGCCTGCAACCTCACGCTGGTGACGGCATCCACACTTTGTAGCCGGGCGGTGATCTCGTCCACTTGCGCCTTCACTTGCGCACGAGTCGCGTCAACTTGCGCACGACTGGCGGCAATCTGAGCGGTGGTGGCCTTTACTTCGGTCTCGCGGGCCTGCGCTTCGGTCGCAAATTCTTCATCGGGCAACGCGGAAAGACGGCTCTTATCGTCGGCGCGGATTTTCTGGAGGTATCCGCCGGGGCCGATTTTTTCCAGGTCGCGCTTCTGCAACTTCAACTCGTAGGCCTGCTTTTCCAGCCCGCGGCGTTCGTCGTCTCCGGCCAAGGCGGCCTTCGCTTCGGCCACGACGCGCTGGCTATCTTCGTCGGGCTCATTGGCCAGCGCGGCAACCTGCTGCTCGGCGGTGAGGCGCTCTTTCTCGGTGAGGCGAAATTTCTTTTTCTCTGGATCGTCAAGCGCCAGCCCAATGTCGTCGGATTTGGCGGTGAGGTCCTTCAGCGCACGGCCGTGCAGGAACTTCCCGGCTTCCACGGCGAGCTTGGGATCCTGCGAATGCGCGGCCACCTCGGGGTCGATTGTCTCCCAGGCCTGCGCTTTGTTCTGCCGGTAGAGGTTGCGGTCGTTCGGGTCGGGGTTTCCGGCGATCTTCGCGTCCTTGTCGGGGTTCTCGATCTTCTGATTGCCGGATTCGTCGCGGCGGACTTGATACGGTTTCCCTGCCTTCTCGGTGTAGCGCACGGGCGAAACATCAGGACGAAACGCGGGTTTCTGCGTGACGGGATCCACGACGGGTTGCAACATCCCGTTCTCATCGGCGAGGAACTTTTGCCCCGTGGTCTCGGCAACCTGCCGGCGCTCGGCATTGTGCCGGCGCTTCGCATCGGCGGCGCGAATCTTCGCACGGGCTTCTTCTGCCCTTGCTTCGTAATCGGCGGAAACTGTCGCGCGCTCGGTCTTCACCCGCTCCTGGTCGGCAACGTATCCGCCCAAAACTGTCGCGGCATCTGCTCTTGGGTTTGCCAACTGAGCAATCACCCGGGGGTCCGACTGCACCCTCCCCAAGGCTGCTTCTTTGCGGCGCTCGATGCTGCCTAAGTCAGCCTCAACCGGACCATCTTCTTCCTCGGTCTCTTCCACCGGATCGGCGGGAATCACATCAGGCACTTGCCCACGATAACGTGGGTCGTTCGGGTCGTCGGGCATGGCCTTGGATTATTAGATTTTTGGGAGTTTGGTTTTTGCGGGGTCAGCCGCGACTTTTATCGGAGCGGCATATTTGCCCTCCGGGGCTCCCTCGCCTTGGACATAGCCAGCGGGGCGGGGACGGGTTAAATTCATCTGCGGGACCGAACCATCGGCGTTCGGAGCCACCTTTCCCGAGGTCGTCAACTGACCCGGGCCGGCGTATTGTGGCGCAACGGCCACGGTGTTTGTGCCGGAGGCGTTTTGCCCGGCAATCGTTGAAATCGGTGCGGCTGGTGCCTGCTCTCTGTTCACAACCCGTCCCATCGTCACTCCATCCCCGCCGGATTGACGACTCCCTTGCGCCATCGCGCGAACTCCTGCATTCGGATCGGTCGCCGTGGCAACCGCGTTCCCTCGGGCATCGACGCTGCTTTTTTGCAAAGGCTTCAATCCCGCAATCCCGGTCGGTGCAACACGGTCTGCCAAACTCTTCTCCGTCCCGTCCGCGTTGCGGTTCCGGTAAAACTCCGATACGGACGTTCCTTGCGCCTTCCGCATGTCTTCGTCCACCCTCATGCGCTGTCCAATCGCCATCTTCTCAACCGGATTTGCACCCTGCATTTCCGCGGCAACAGCTTGACCGGGACCTTTCGCCCAATCGGCCGGACTCATCTTCATCCCCGTAATCTTCGGGCGCTCATACCCAACCTGTCGCCCTCGTTCATTGAAGATCGGAACATTTTTCCCTCCAGGTCCTTTCCTTGCCATCTCTGCGCTGAGTTGACCAACCGCTTTCCCTGTCACCCGATTCGTTGTGTCCATCTCAGTTTCCGGAACCGCAGCAACTGGCGCGGGACTGGCCGCACCTGGCATCACCGGCGACGGGCTCAAATCCATCTTCACCGGTCCAGCAAATCCCCTGCTGTCTCTCACCGCAGGCGCAAACATGCCGTTCTTTGCAAGGATGTTTGTGAAATCGGCCATGTGCCAGACGCTCTATCTCATTGCGTCATTTTTGGCAACGTAGTTTTTTCTGTTACGCGTAAGTCCGGTTTCTTCCCCTCCCGATATGGTCACGCTCCAACGCCCGCAAATCAGGCGGCAAGTCTCTCTCAATCGTCGGCTCACTATACCGCGTCGCGAAGTCCAGGTTCTCCAACCCGATAGCCAACGAAAGCACCCAATCGTCATGCGCCCCGGCCACCGCTTCCTCTCGACCGTTCTCCTTGCGCACGAACTTCTCCAACTGGTCGATGATCACCTCGGAATAAATCTCCACCCCTTCCCCATCTTTCTGGAATTCCCGTATCGCCCTCGCCAAGGTCTCGATGATCCGAGGACGCGTCGCTTTGTCCGTCATCCACCCAAGGAAGTTTGTCATTTTGAACTCCCTCTCGTTGAACTTCTCGCGCTGGTAGATGTTCGCATCGGGCCGAAGTTTCAATAACTCCACCAGCCCGCGGTCCATGTTCATCTCCGGGATGATCACGCAATCCCCGTAATACTTCGCCATCCGGTAAATCTGCTCCTCCAACACGTCCAGGTCCCAGATGCACGGGTGACGCACCCGGCACGCTTCCGCCGGCGGCCGCCATCCCCGATACCGGTCGAAATACCCGGCACGCAGCACAATCACCGCGTGGTTGTCGGGATCCTTTCCCCCATTCTGACTCGCCCCGGTCATCAAATCCACCGGCATCGCAAAGGACCGCCCCGCCATCGGCTTCTCATACATCACGACCATGGCCTCGTTCTCCGAGGTGGTCCGCCATCCGACTTTGCTCCGCTCCCGGTTCCACTCGAAGATTCCAAACTCCGGGTTCTTCTGCTTCGCCATCTGCCGCAGATACTTCATCCCGCTGATGTTAAACCTCTGAGATCCCGATGTGATGAACGCCGTCTCTTCCGTGCTCGGGTAATCCTCCTCGAACTGCCTCGGATCGTGGTCGCACTCCTCATCAATCGCCCAGCGCCTCCAGGCCATCTGATCCAGTGACAGTCCAAACTTTGCCATCTCCGCAAGTTCGTCTCCGTAGGCGTCCCTCGTCCTCTGCGATGCTTCCTCGATGCTCTTTTTCAACTCGATGGACTGCTGCAAGGTGAGCTTGATCCGGCTGTCGGGGAACCCGAACCACGCAGCGAAGATTCGCACGTATTTGCCCTGCATGTTCTCCCCGCGGGCATGCGCCGCCTTGAATTCCTCGAACGTCAACGCTTTCCAGTATCGGTCGTAGAAATCCCCTGATGCTCCCTTCGCCGTCGTCTCGATGATGATCGTCGTCCCGGCCACGTTGCCCACGGTCTTGACCAGGCCCGACATGATGACCGCCCCGTCCTTCGGCCAGCGCGCTTGTTCCGTCACGAGTAGGAATTGGTAGGTGTCCGACCGGCCCACTTCCTCGTTGCCTGCCGACAATCGCTTGATCAGCGTCTCCCGCCCATCCGGGAACACGAACTTTGCCCGCTCGTCGTTGCAGTCCCTCTCCGTCCCCCACTGGAACTTGTCGTGCTTCGAGTAGGTCTTGATCTTCCGGTAAAGGTTTCCGCTTTGCTCGTGGCTGCCACCGACAATAAGCGCCGTGATCGGCCTGCGGTTCCCCTCGTGGTAAAGCTCGGCGGAACTAAACGTACTCGACCCCTTCTGCCGGGGTTTTAGGGCAAGCACACGAGCAGGCAGGCCAACGGATCGCTTCCATTTCAGGACCTCGTGCATCTGTAGCTGATACACATTGGCAATCGGCTTACTCAGGTTGCCCTCTTTGTCCTCGATCATCCCGAACGTCTCAAACCATGGCGCGCACTCCTCCCGGCAGGTCGCCATGATCATCTCGCGGAGTTCGGTTTCCATTCCGGGAACGGTTACTCTGACGGAGACGGCTTGGCAACTTGCTTATCAGCCAACGGTCCGTAGAAGTCGTAGACTTTTTCAAACAGCGCAATGCCTTTTTTCCACAACTCGGCCTCGGTATCCGTTGGGTGAAGCTCCTTGAGCAGGCGGTATACTCCTACCGGCTTGAATTTCAGACCTTGTTTGCGGAGGTTGTAAGCAAGAAGATAACGCTCGTTTAACTTTCTCACAGAATTCCCTCCCCAAGTTCCTGCATGGCCCGCACTGCGCTGGCCCCGCTCTTCGAGATGTAATGCTCCGCCGTGGCTAAGGCCTGCCAACCGAACATCTCCCGCAGTGCCGACGCATTGAATCCGGCCTGCGCCATCCAGCAAGCTCCCGTCGCCCGCAGCCCGTGCGGCGTGACAGGGTGCAGGATATTCGCCCGGCTGGCCATGCGCTTCACCCGTTGGAACACGGCAATACGCGACATTCCCACCGAGGAATTCAGCACGAAGAACGCCGGAATCACGTCCTTGACGATGCGGAATCTCCCGAATGGCACGACCCGCCCCTTGCTGCGCTTCGTCGCTCCGGTCGGGAGGTGGATCGTCTGCTGCACCAGGTCCACCCACTCGCGCCGGCAGGCCCCGATTTCCGAAGCTCGCAAGCCAAGGACCCCGAGACACATCACGACCTGGTCCTTGCCGTCGGCGGTCGCCTGCATCATGGCCATCCATTCCGCTTTCGTGAGCACGCTGTCGAGGGCGACGGTCCGGGCCCCTTTGTCGATGATGCTCATGCCGCCCTCCTGACGAACTTTGGCATTTTGCGCACAATGGCCGAAATTC
This sequence comes from Terrimicrobiaceae bacterium, assembly GCA_041746635.1. Classification (GTDB taxonomy): domain Bacteria; phylum Verrucomicrobiota; class Verrucomicrobiia; order Chthoniobacterales; family Terrimicrobiaceae; genus CAMASH01. The sequence goes on from JBGTGQ010000040.1 coordinate 5,140, forward strand.
GCCCGTCTAGATGCCCGTCTGCGGGTGCGATACCTTTTTCACGGAAAACGCAAACGTCGGGCAACCTCGCTTCATAGCTGGCATGATTTGAAACGCCCGCCAGTCGGATTTCGCGGGAAATGCGGATTCGGAGGATTCGCGCCGCGGTCCGGCCGGCCCGGAGATCGGCGATGTTTTGAGCCCGCTGCCGGACAAGCTGCCGGCGGAGACTCCATGCTTTGAGTTTGTGGATAATTTTCACATCAGGCAATACCGCCGCGTTTCCATTTCGGAAACAGTTTTCTTTAATAGAATCATCAATAAGTTCCGAAGCGTTTACCGATTCCAAGAAATCCCCCTGCGCACACTTCGCCACGCTTAACTGTTTCCCTTATTCTGTTCATTGCTTTCCTTGATTGCAACGGCGGCCTGGGCTTGCGCCGCCTCTGCCTCTTGGATCTTCGCGGCGATGGCTGCGCGCAGGGCCGGGCTTTCGATGATCTTGCGCTGGGCCTCGTCGTTGCCGTCGATGTTGATGTTGACCTGCTCGCGGCGCTCGACCGGCTTGCCGTCGGTGAAGCACAGGATGTCCACCGCGGCGGACGCTCGGACCCGGTGGTCCGGTTCCTGCCACATCGTTTTGGTTTTGGGCTCGTATCGGCCAATGGTCGCGTTGAGTGCTTCCATGAGCGCGGCCAGTGCTTTCCCCCGGGCCCCGTGATCCTCCAGCAAAATTCTCAATTCTTTAGCTCTGCTGATATTTAAGGTAGGTTGATTATCCGGCTGAGTTGATTTCTTAGGAGGTTTTATTTTTTCGGCAGAACGCGCGCGTGAGGCGTCCTCGTTTTCAATTTTCGATTTCTTGAATTTGTCTTTGAGGTTCATTTTTGAGTTTTTCCTTCAAATTGCTGCAAAGGTGCAACGGCTTCGTGCAGTGAGCATGCGGGAATCACAAACATGCACTGCAACAACACTCCCTTTAGGGGTGTTGCAGTGCAGTGATTTCCCGCAACTGCACCGGCCAGCGCAGTGCAGAGGTATTTTAGCCGATGCAGTGATTTACTTTTTAGCATAAACTTTTTCCTGATTAGAGGGGGTATTGGCATACCAAAAACGGTCTCTTTCGAGAACCCGTTGAGAAGCTTTGAGCTTCTTCCAAAGGTTCCAGAACGTGCGGTCTTTCATGCCGATTTGCTCAAGAGCGAGCTTCATGATCTCGTTAGGTTTGCGGCCATTGGGGAGTTTTTCAATGATGGCGTAGAGTTCATCGTCGGAGAATTTCTGCTCAAATTGGCCGGTGGATTGGCCGGTGGATTGGCCACGCTGGGCCGTCTTCGGCTTCTTGAGATCAGCCGGATTGAGAATCTCCTCCACGTGGAACAAGGGCCACTCCCAGCGGAGAACGAAGGGTTCCTTTGGGGCGAAATTGCGGAGGGTGGCCTCGACCGTGAAACACTCCTCCTCTTCGTGCGGTGTCATGGCGAGGATGGCGTCAGGATCGCGAGCGAACACCCCAGAGCCGCCGATGCGGTCGATAGACTCCTTGGCGGCCTGGTTGCCCTTAGAGTAGTGAGCGCCGAAGGCTATGGCGGCGCCTGTGCGCACTGCGATGCGTTCCAGTTCGTTGAGAAGGGAAGCCACATCGCCGGCCTTGTTCTCGTCGCGGTCGCCGAGGGCCTTGTAAATGGGATCCACGATGATCAGGGAGAAATCGTAGGAAATGAGACTCTTGATAAGCTGGTCCGCCATCTTTTCCATGCCCTCGACCATGCCGCGGAGCGTCCAACTCATGAACATCCCGGGTTCCGGCGTCGCGTCCTTTTTGCGGCAAATGTCCTCGTATCGCTTCGCAAAGAACGGCTTCTGAATTTCGAAGTTGATGTAACAGACCTTGCCCTTGATCGTGTCGCATCCCCACCACTGAGTTCCCGTGGCGACGCTGATAGCCAGATCCATCAGGGCAAACGTTTTCCGGCCTTTGGAGGTCCCTCCGATGATGATCTTGCTGCCCTGGTGGAGGAGACCTTTGACCAGTTCCGGTGGAGGTGGCGGCCTATTGTCTCCCGTGATATTGATCATGTCGTCCAAGTCTGGCAGCCTTCCATTGCGGCCGCCCATGTTGCGCAGGGCCCGGACAGTCTCTTCGAGACCATCAAGCACCAATGACGTATCCGCGGCCGGGTTGTAAGCCTCTGATGCAGCTTTAGTACATGCCAATAAAAGCTCGCGGGCGCGGAATTTTTCCACCAGAAGCATCAGATAATAGCCCACATTGCTGGACGTCGGGACAAAGCAAAACAAGTCCGTGAGATAACCAGCGCCGCCTACCTCCTCCAGCTTCCCTTGATCTTGGAGGTATTGCGTGACGGAAATCAGGTCGATGGGCTCGTTGTCGGAATGAAGCTGTTTGAGTGCCCCGTAAATCGTGCGGTTGGCGGGATCATAAAAATGCGACGCGCCCACCGTTCCCTCCACCTGATACATCACCTTCTTTGCCGAAAGCAGTATCGACCCCAGCACGCCCTTTTCCGCGTCCAGGCTTTGCGGAAGAGCGCGCTGAACCTCCGGCAAGTAAGAATCGCGCCGTGGCGCCTTGGTCGGCGACGGTTCTTCGCTCTTCGCGTGACCATTGAGATATGCAGCTTCGGACGGAACAGCCTCGGATTCGATGCCCACCTCCCGCATCTCCTCGCGCGTAAGGACCAAAGGTGTTGCCGGTGGCGACGTTGCGCGAGCCGCCTTAAATTTGTCACGGAGATTCATGGTAATAACCTCCCCTGCTCGGCATGTTCGACCTCATAGCCGAGCGATTGATAGAGCGAGATTCGTTTTTTACTCTGAGCGAGGAGGAAATAATGCTGATGGTCCATAAAATCGTGAATTGTTCCGTGCGTCTTGTCGTGGAATGAGCGAAGCACGCGGCCTGTTCGTTGTTCTGCCTTGGCTGCCGACCTGCCGGCGGCGGCGAGCGTGAGGACGTTTGCGCGTGGGACATCGAGGCCTTCATCCGCCAGTGACGTTGCCAGCATCGTTTTGAGTTCCCCGGCCGCGAACGCCTGGATAGCCGTGCGGCGCTTCTTTGCGCCCATGCCTGAATACACCACCACACTCCCCGGGATCTCTGCTTGGAGAGCCTCCCCGTGTTCCACACTGCCGATAATGATGAGGTGGGAATCGTTCGCATGGGTGAGGCCGAGACCGACAATGCACCTGTTTCTTTTACTGTTACAAGAAATCCCTGTTTTTTGAGCCACCTGCCAGACGCAACGCCCCATCTGTTCGTTCTGCTGCTGCTGGGTGCGGAAGGCTATAGCGAACTTCCTCCTGCGCTCCTCGTAAAGGACCAGCGCTTCCTTTTTGATAGTGGCCTCCATCTCTCTGCGCTCGTTTGGCTGGTGGATGATCACCTTTGCAGCGGCAAGTTGCCCGGCCTCGACCAGAGCCTCGCGTGCGACCGTGTGAACGATGGGGCCTATGAGTTGAAAGACATCCTCCTTGAAATCGTCCGCTCTTTCTGGCGTGGCAGAAAACCCCCAGCGCCATCCCTCATGAAAATTAAGCATTTTGCGGAACTCTGGAGCGGCGATGTGGTGACACTCATCGAGGATGACAAGATCGAACGGCGCCAGCGCGATGCCGGAGGCGTAGCAAGCCGTCGTGATGTCGGCGTGTTCGGCAATGGCCGGAAACTCCGCCAACGCACTGACGGCCTGGTCCACTTGTTCGGTCGTGTGAGCGATCCAGGCGACGCGCATTTTGCGTTTTGAGAATCTGGTGCGAATTGATACCCACGCGGCTACCGCAGCAGCGGCGATAATCGTTTTGCCGGACCCTGCTGGCGCTTTAATTATAGCCCGACGATTTTGGACAACGACATTTACGGCTGGGCCCTGGTAGTCGCGAAGGGTCTTCATGACGCCGAAAAGAGTTGCCGCGCCTGAAAGAGGGTGACAGATTCCCGTCCTGACTTAGCGGTTGCACAGTGCCGAAATGAGGGAGTGTTGAGGGAGTGCTTTGTAAACCGTTGAAAATAAGATATATAGATTGCCTTGTGGTGTAATGGTAGCACAAGTGATTCTGGATCACTTTGTCATAGTTCGAATCTATGCAAGGCAGCCAATTGGGGTTCAGCATGTTGCGCATGATTGGAAAATCTGGAAGAAAATCTGTTTGCCAGTTGCTTGCCTCTTTTGCTTCAAGGTCCCCCTGATTTTTCGAGTCTTTCCCGCCAACTCTGGCGCTCACGTAGACGTCGAGAACCCCCGCCAAAGCCGGTCTCGACGAATCGTGAGGGGAATATTTCAAAAATCTTCGTGCCTCGGTTGCCAGAACGGAGGGTCGGTTACTACTTTGAACTCATGAATGAGGACCCTGAGCCAAAGAAATTCGTGAACCCGGATTGGGTTGTCAGGAATGGGCGTTACATGGCCCCTGCGACCAGGGGGCAATGGCTCTGTCAGGACGGCCATCGCATTTGCCGCACCCTCTGGCGGACGAATGTCGATTACCGATCACGGAAGGGGTTTCGGCACTACACGCTGATCATTCCGTCTGATGGCGGTTGTGTGCTTGGGCGACAGCACTCCCTCGAATATGAGGGCAAAATGAAGCCGGCAGAAATCGCGATCCGATACATGGAGCCAGTGGCAGAACATGCGGAGGTTCTCTTGGGATACACCCTCTACCCGAATGACGAGAGGACCATCTCAAGCAATCGAAATCGTGTAATGCAGTATTTTGGTGAGGTGTGGACGACTTGCACCTCTGATCCGCCCCGCTCAGTCCAGGAATTGTTCGACTTGATTGCGTATTCAAGTTCAAGACAGGCCCTCGAACTTTTGCTCGAGCATTGGCAACTGGTGGAGTCGTTGATTCGGGAGGAGGATTACAACGCTAATCCGAGCCGCTTTCCGACCCTGACTCCTCACGCGGTGGAAAACTACCGGAAGAGCACCAGCGGATTCGACAAACATCTGACGGGAATCGCCCTCTGGCTTCTGAGAAAGAGGGGAATCCGGGTCAATATCGGCCCATTCGCGGACAACATGCCGGCGCATATCCAGGCGAAACTCCGCGGGGATTGAGCATTTGCCTACTCTGGTCAGGTAATTTTGTTTCCTTTCAACCTTGCTTCTCTATTGTCCGACCGCAATGTCACTTTGCCAAGAGTTGCTGAATGGCGGCAAGTTCCCTTACGAACTTCTGTGGAGAGAGCTCGACGCCATTTCCGAATTTAAGAGTGCCTGGTGGGAATCGAACGGATGGAAATTAAATCGTCCGATGACCGTGCTAGATAAGGATCCGGCACTTTCTACATCCATAGATCTCCGATTTGTCGATCTCGAGGATAAGCAATGCTGTTTCACTGACTTTTTGCTCAAAGCCTTGCATGATGGATCGCTGGAAGGTGGAAGGACGTTGGCGCGCGATATCCATCAAGAGAATGTAGCAAACCTTCTTTTCTCAGATATTCCCGAATCTGCAGAGCGGCACATGGCCCTGTTGGGCGGGGGATATGGCGGGGGAAAAACCATTGCCGGGGTGCAATTACTTGAGCGGGGATCCCTGCCTATTACCCGAACAGGCATCACCGGGGTTGATATTTGTAAATTGTTTCTGCCAGAGATGGCGCGCCTACAAAAAGTGTTTGATGGTCGCGCCAGTTCCGTTGTTCAAGAGGAAGCTCGATTTATTTCGGAAATTTTGTTCAAAAAGCTTATCGGGTCAGGAAAATCATTTGCTTGGGATTCGTCTTTATCAAACCTCGAAAGCGGCTTGGCTCGGTTCGCTGCAGCGCGAGAGCACGGTTATAAAACCACGCTAATCGCCTGCTATACGCCCCCACAAATTGCAATTGAAAGGGCGATGAAAAGGGCAAAAGACAGCGGGCGATTTCCCAATCCGCAATTCATCGAGTCATCTCACAAGATGTTTGCGTCCAATTTTTTACAATATGTCGATTGTGCCGATTTCGTTAAGCTCATTGACAATACTGATGACGTCAATGAACGTGATGATGCAGCAAAGATTACAGCCGAAAAGCTTGACACAAACGATTACCTATTGATTCATGACGAAGACTCGTTCAACGAGTTTATTGGTTTATCCAATGCCTAATATGAAAAACACCCGCCAAGGAGCTCAGCCCATTTCTTCTGTTTACAAGAAGAATGGTCCTTCGATGAAGGAGACTGTTGAGCTCAAAGCCGCCTACGCCAAACAAGCAGTCAGTCGCACGGATTTGCGAGTTCGCAACGAACTCGCCTCTTCGATGTCGCTTGCTGCATAAAAAACAAGCGCATGTGTTCTTGTTTTATTGTCAGCAAGTGGCGGTGGTAAAGCGCGGTCTCGGCGCATAAAAGTCCCGCCAGAAGCCGCATTTCGTTTCTATGGCTCTTGAGCAAACGACTGGAGCGGGGGCGCTTTAGTTGGCCGCAACCAACCGATGGGGAAAAGACGAAGCTCTCTTGCAGGAGGGAAAAGCGGACGCCCCCGCGCTCGCGACCAGCGAGATGGCGGGGGCTGGATCCCCATCATGTGAAGAGGAGCCGAAAGCCCGGAAAGCCCAGCGGCAACGGTTGCCGGAGCATCTCCCGATCGAAGAGGAAGTCATCGTTCCGCTCGAAGTGCAGGCCGCACCGGAAAACTTTCGGCGCATAGGCGAGGAAGTCAGCGAGCGGCTCGACTACCGGCCGGCGCGTTACCTGCGTTTGCGCACGGTGCGACCGAAGTTCGTC
>JBGTGQ010000041.1:0-39592 GCA_041746635.1 Terrimicrobiaceae bacterium
AATGCGCGCCTTCGCCACCCCATTGATCGCCGTTTTCCAAAGCCCCGACGAACAAAACTCGATCACTCGACTGACGATGAGAAAGTTAGTTGTTTGGCTTGGGGGAACCACCGAAGCGGCGGAAGGGAATCGCGGGGGTTGGTGGGCGGGTGAGCAGTTTCCCCCAAACCCCCTCCTCTGGGGGGATCATCTATTCCTGTTTGACCAATGTAACAAAACGACCTGAACCCACACTTTCCAGTTGACCCCTTTCATACGGGTTCGGCATTATCGTCATGGAATCTTCTGTTCTCACCTGCTGGCCTCGAGAGCGGCGTTGTAACGCTCCAACCTTGGAATCTCTCTGCGCCGAAACACGGTGTCCAGAGGGCAGTAGATGTAGTTGAGGAAGTTTGTTGACGGCGCTAAGACGGTGAGTTCACCTGGAACTCTCACGCTTCTGGAGAAAATATAGAAGGAAGTGAATTTGGCCCTCTTGCTTGTGGGATCCAGAGCGATCCCCGGGCGCATCACCAAAAAGTAACCGCCAATATAGAGAATGATAGCCCCAAGAAGCGACATCGATGTCCTGAACAGGGTGTTCATGTGCCTAACGTTTCAGGTGACTCACGGCTGCCCGACGGCGCGACGGCTGCCGGTGAGTCTGCGGGTAGGTTCGCAGCCGGCGTGACGGCGGGTAGTCGTTGAGTCGACCGCCTGGTTCGGTGATCTTGTCACACATGGAGGTGCCTTCGCACTTCAGTCGCTCTCTCGTGAAAATCTCCATATATGTCCAGATCTGCATCATACCATCCTTGGCTTGATGCAATTCGGTCGAGGACTCTAAGAGCAGCCGTCACCGCCTCAGATCCTATCCGTCGAAAGTCTTCCTGTCGCCACTCAACGAGGTCCATGAATGCACTTGCTCCGTCCGCGTCGGACTTACTGCGCTCGCTAAGCAGATAGTTCATGTAGGCCCAAACGTAGAATTGGAAACATCGGAATGGCATCACGCTCACATCCTCTTGTCTGCTGAGGGCGTTCTGAAAACCTTCTGTGCCTTCGGCGAAAAGCATCTCCGCCTCTTCCAGAGATTTACTGTAGAAATTCTCATACGCGTAGGGCTCGTCCAATCCCCATTCTTCCGACCGCCAATCGGCTTCAGTTGGGACCTGCATCTGCGCGGGATTCATCTTTTCACCGAACGACTCAAGCTCAGCGACGCGGAGAAGATGGCGCTGGCCGTGCGGAAGCACGGACTGTGACAGCTTCGGAGCGTTCGCTGCAGCGCTTGGCATCATCGGTAGGAGTGTATGATTGGCGTGCTTTGATAATAGAGCTGTGAGTCCCAATACTTCAAGCGGTAACAAACGTAGTCTTCTGTGTCCACCTGCACTGCATAAAGTGAAATATGCCCGATTAGCTCATCGATAGAAGTGATCCCTGAATCGTGCCAAGGAAAAAGCAGCCTTGTCTTATGGAAAGTCTTAAGAGACGCACCGTCTCCTTCGGAAACAGTCAAATGTTGAATGCGCACTGTCGCACCAGCGGCGATCAAGATGAAGATCCCAAACGCGGAAGAAATGATCTTATGCCGAGTAATAAAACTATAAAACAATCGCCTTCGAGCGATTAAAAATAGCAAAGCACAAAGAAGGAGTATGCAAACAATACCGAGTGCGTAGATGATAACAAAATCGGCGGTGCTAATAAACCTAATAACCGTCGTCATGAAAAATAAGCGAGATGCAGCCTAACGACCTCAAGCTCAGCGATGATTCGGAGATGGCGCGGATGCTGCGTAAGCAGCAGGCGTGACAGCTTCGGAGCATTCGCTGCAGCGCCGTTAGGCGTTGCGGTCATTGCTTTTGATACTGAAAGTCCTCGGGATTGAGGCGCCGATGCTCCCGCATCGAATTTGACATCCGAATGAAGCAAAAAAGAGCCAGGAGCAAAAATAGGCCGTTCAATGCGGTGCCAAGCCAATGAATCCATTTTTTTCCGCGGGTCCGAATAGCGCCTATCAGGCCTGAACAAAAACCCGCAAAACAGATCGCTGTCAAAAGTGGAAAGATAAAAAGGTAAATGAATGCGGCACCATCTCCGCCCACATTGCCGGAGAAGTCGGAGATCGACCAAAGGAAGATAAGTGTAACGAGATAGCCGGGAGCCGCTAAGACGATAGAAACAATTGCCCACGGATTATCTCCGTGAAAAACCCTTGAGGCATTGAAAGTCCAAAACTCGCCCGGGCGGATTTGCGGAAGTGGAGGAGGTGGCATTGCAGTGCTTAATATACGCGAGCATCGCCTAACGACCCCAAGCTCAGCGACCGCGGAGCACGGCGCGGCACCTGCACGGTGGGTGGAAAGGCGGCGGCGGAAGCAGGTGCCGTGACGTGCGGAGCGGTTCGCTGCAGCGCATGGTTAGGCCATTGTTCAGGGCGCATTAGAGTAAGTTACTCGGCAAGTCCTATCCCAAGATCAGTTCGCGTCGAGAAGGTTCTCTGCCAGCGTTGGTCGTGAGAAAACTGCTTCCGCTCGCCGGTATCGGTGACGACGAAGCCTGTGATGGTAAGATGGAGGACGTCGCCGCTCACGCCCCCGAGATCCTCGTGGCTCGAGCCGTAGCCAGAATCCAGGAGCGAAAATGTTCGGGGTGACGATGGCGTAATGAGTGCGAAGTCGCTGCCAGAACTGTTGCGAACGGTAAGAGAGTTGATCGTCACACTGCGTTTCGCTCTGTAGCCGTGTTGCTCGGTGTTGTCGGTCGTGTTGAGGTAAATGTGTGGGACGCGGTCGGGCTCGGAGTGGCGATAGAATAAATACGGAATGACCGTCTGGTGCCGAGGCGTTGAGACCTCGGAAAACATGGGATGGATGCTCGGCGTGAAGTCTGACTCGGAGGTGTCCGTCGGCTTGGATATTGGATGGTAGCGGGAAAAGCGTGAATTATGAATGCCACCGAGCAGCGCGACTATCAGGAGGGCACCGCATAGGAGTAGTGCTGCCGCGGCAAACTTGATGGCGCGCGTCATTGGCCTAACGACCCCAAGCTCAGCGACTGCGGAGGGCGGCGCACCGGCTGCGGAAAGGTGGCTGGGGGCGAAGGCGGTGGGAGCAGCCGGTGTGACGCGCCGGAGCAGTTCGCTGCAGCGCATGGTTCGGCGACGTGGGATTCAGGACAGACGCCATAAAGAGTTCAGCGTTTGCTGTTGATGGGCAAAGTAACAAAAGGTCGCTTCCGCAATGTGCGCTTGGCCTGCCGCCGACGAGTGCTCGCTGTGAACAATTGGGCTACGACGAAAAGTGCAAAGAGTGTCCCGACGACGATGTGCCCGATGCCCGGCGGAATGCCAAGGAACTCCCAGATCGCAACGTCGAGTCGGCGAATGGCGCCGGGAAAGAAGATCGGCACTGCAATCCGAGCAACGAGTAAGAGGATCGCCACGACTACAAGAACCTCGATCAAGGTGAAGCCTGCCTTCGGATGATTCTTACGCCTCATTTACGGTAGATGTGTGGAGTCGCCGAACGACCCCAAGCTCAGCGACTGCGGAGCGCGGCGCGGTAGCTGCGTGGTGGAGCGAAGAAGGAGCATACAAACTACTTCCAAAGGTGGCTCGGAGAAAACGGGTCCAAGCTAGAAATAGCAGCTACCGTGACGCGCGGAGCAGTTCGCTGCAGCGCATGGTTCGGCGACTTCATTGGTGACTTGATGCGGCGTCGGCAATCCTCTCGAGTGATCGTTGTGCAACCTCGCGTTCGTAATCGAAGTTGTCCTTGCTGTCCCGAATCTCGTGGAGGGTTGGGAGGACTTGCGGATCGATAGGGCCAAGGGCTCCCAAGATCCTCGCAGCGGCACCACGATATGAATGAGCAGCCTCGCCGAATGCGTATGGGCTTCGTTTGCCGATGAATGGCGCCAGCGTGCAGAAATAGACCTCCGCGGATAGTGCTTCCTTCCGGCGCGCCCAATCCAAAAGCGTTGGCATGATCTCGCGAGAATGGCGACGAAGCACGGTTGTAGCGTGTATGCGCTCGGGCGAGTTCGCGCTGTCGAGAATGCTTCCGTCGGAGAGGTCGTCGTCCCACGCATAAAGTGACTTGCCCTCGATACTCGGTCCGCGCTCGGGACGAGTGCTCGCCCAGCCAGCCGTGAAGAGAACAATCCAGACCACGAATGGACCAAAGACAACGCAACGGACGGTTAGGCTCGCCCAACGGTTCTGAATAAGTTGCTTCATTTACGGGACGCGTGCGGAGTCGCCGAACTTCTCATTATGCGACTGGAGATTTTTTTGGATCGCATATTGATATTGGAATAGGGAAGGCGGTAAAAACCGTCAATGACAATCCCCCAAGCCTTGGAGAGAATGCGCGACGCCGTGCGCTTGCGGCATTTTTCCCTGGCCACCGAAAAGGCCTATTGCCTGTGGTTGCGGTCGTATATGGAAGCGCTGCGGAAATACCCGGAGGGCTGGAGTTCGGAGGAGAAGGTCAACCGTTTTTTGACGGAGGAGGCGAAGCGCGGAGTGGCGGCGAGCACGCAGAATCAGGCCTTGAATGCGCTGCTGTTTTTTTACGAGGCGGTGTTGCACACTCCCTTGGGTTCGGTGGAGGCGATGCGGGCCAGGCGCCCCGTCCATGTGCGAGTGGCTCTGACGCCGGAGGAAACGCTTGCGCTGCTTGCGGCCGTGGAAGATGTGGGCGGCTATGCGATCCGACTGGTGGTGCGGCTGCTGTATGGTTGCGGCCTGCGGGTGACGGAGCCTTTGGAGTTGCGCGGCAAGGATGTGGATCTGCCAGCCCGGAGGTTGTTTATTCGCGGAGCGAAGGGAGGCAAGGATCGGGTGGTGGAACTGCCGCGCGTGCTGGTCGCTGAGATGGAGGCGCAGATGCGGATGGCGCGGGCAGTGTGGCGCGCGGATGTGGCGGCGGGACTGCCGGTGACGATGCCGGGATTGCTGGCGGAGAAATCCCCCAGGCTGGCTCTCACGGAGGCATGGGCGTGGATTTTTCCCGCCCATGGACCAACCAAACACCCGCGCACGGGCGAGCGGGTGCGTTGGCGCATGCACGAGGTGAATGTGCAGCGTGCGGTGCGGGCGGCGGCGGAAAAGACCGGGCTGGCGGGCCGGGTAACTCCCCATGTGCTGCGCCATTGCTACGCCACCCACACGCATCAGGCCGGAGCAACGGCGCGTGATCTGCAGGAGGCGCTGGGACACTCGCATCTGGACACCACCATGCGCTATCTCACGCCTTCGGTCCCGGGTGTGCGCAATCCGCTGGACTGAGCCTCTCTCCGGGGGAAGCTTAACCGCGGATGGGGCGGATAGGGGCAGCGAGCAGCCCGTGCGGTCGGCAGAAAGGTAATCCAATACGAGAACCGGTTTCCCGCAAAAACCGGGCTTCGCCTTTCTCCCCGTCCGTGATCATCCGTGCAATCCGTGTTTTCGATTGCACGGCTCCGACTCAGGCTTTTTCGACCTGCCAGTATTCCAGATCCACCGGGGTCTCGCGACCGAAGATGGTGACGGAGACGCGGAGCTTGCCGCGGATGGGGTCGATTTCCTCGACCACGCCGTTCTGATTTTGGAACGGTCCGTCGGCCACTTTGACTTTATCGCCAACCTCGAAGCTGATCTTTGGTTTGACGGTGTCCTCGCGTTCGCGGGCTTGGGCCAGGAGGCCTTCGACTTCCTTCGGACGCATCGGGATTGGTCGATCTTTCGTGCCGGCGAAGCCGATCACGCCGTCGGTGTCCTTGATGAAATACCAGGTCTTCTCGACCAGTTGGTTGTTCTCATCGAGCAGATGCATGTTGACGATGAGATAGCCGGGGAAAAACTTGCGGGTGGTTTCGGTTTTTTTGCCGCGCTTGATTTCCTGCACCCGTTCGGTCGGGATGAGCACCTCATAAACATGGTCGGACATTTCCTCCAGTTTGATGCGGCGGTTGAGGTTGTCGGTCACTTTCTGCTCCAGACCGGAGAGAACGTGCACGACATACCATTGATCACGGGGTGCGATGGGCATGGGCTTAGGGTTTCGTCAAATAACTGACGACAGTAATGAGGATGGAATCAAAAAAGGCGATGTATCCTCCAAGGATGATCATCGCGATGAGCACGACCATGGTGGAATCCGTGAGTTCCTTGTAACGCTTAAAACCCTTTTCATTGGGGTCCCAAGGCCACTGGGCCTTGCCCAACTCAGTGCGGACCTCGGCGATGAAGTTGCGGATTTTTCCAAACATGGAAGGCGGGTACGGCGGTCTCTTTTCCATACAGGACAGGAGGGACTCGAACCCCCAACAAGCGGTTTTGGAGACCGCTGCTCTACCAATTGAGCTACTGTCCTATGCTGGCAAAAGAGAAACGGGATTACTTGATGATGTCCGCCACGCGGCCGGCGCCGACGGTGCGGCCGCCTTCGCGGATGGCGAAACGGATGGTTTTTTCCATGGCGATCGGAGTGATGAGCTCGACCTCGATGGAAACGTTATCACCAGGCATCACCATTTCCACGCCTTCAGGCAACTTGATCGTGCCGGTGACGTCGGTGGTGCGGAAGTAGAACTGCGGACGGTAGTTCGAGAAGAACGGGGTGTGACGGCCGCCCTCGTCCTTGCTCAACACGTAGATCTCCGCCTTGAACTGCTTGTGCGGTTTGATCGTGCCGGGCTTGGCCAGAACCTGGCCGCGCTCGACGTCGTCTTTTTTCACGCCGCGCAGGAGCACGCCGACATTGTCGCCGGCTTCGGCGGTGTCGAGGAGCTTGCGGAACATTTCGATGTCCGTGACGGTGGTCTTGATGGTGTCCTTGATGCCGACGATCTCGATTTCCTCCATCTTCTTGAGGATACCACGCTCGACCCGGCCGGTCGCGACGGTGCCACGGCCTTCAATGTTGAACACGTCTTCCACCGGCATGAGGAAAGGAAGATCCTTCGGACGCTCCGGAGTCGGGATATATTCGTCCACCGCAGCCATGAGGTCGGTGATGGCTTTTTCATATTCGGCGTTGCCGTCGAGAGCCTTGAGGGCGCTGCCTTTGACGATCGGAATAACGTCGCCGGGGAATTCGTATTTGCTGAGGAGCTCACGGACTTCCATCTCGACGAGTTCGAGGAGATCCTTGTCGTCCACCATGTCCACCTTGTTCATGAAAACAACGATGGAAGGCACACCGACCTGACGGGCCAGCAGGATGTGCTCGCGGGTCTGGGGCATGGGGCCGTCGGCTGCGCTCACCACCAGGATGGCGCCGTCCATTTGGGCCGCTCCGGTGATCATGTTTTTCACGTAATCGGCGTGTCCGGGACAATCAACGTGCGCATAGTGGCGATTGTCGGTCTCGTATTCCACGTGGGCGGTGTTGATCGTGATGCCGCGCTCTTTTTCTTCGGGAGCGGCGTCGATGTCGGAGTATTTTTTTGCGGTGGCCTGCCCGGTCTTGGCGAGCACGGTGGTGATCGCGGCGGTCAGGGTGGTCTTGCCGTGGTCAACGTGGCCAATCGTGCCGATGTTGACGTGCGGTTTATTTCTCTTGAACTGTTCTTTTGCCATTTTAAGGGTGTGTTTGGGTTGAGACGGTCACCTGTTCGTTTTAGATGGAGCCCATGACCGGGTTTGAACCGGTGACCTCGTCCTTACCAAGGACGTGCTCTGCCAACTGAGCTACATGGGCATTTGTGGCCGAAGCCGTTTCGAACATGGTGTGTCTTCGTGTTTTCTCTTTGTCCTGAAAAAGGGTGTAAGACCCCTCCCGTCTTTACATCGTGCAAAAACGGTAGGCGTCTTCTCCCTGAAACAGAAGGGATGGAAACCTAACAAACCATGGGTGACTGTCAAAATGAAAAAACAGGGAGATGCGATTGTTGTCGGGGGTGTGGCCCGTGGGCAGAAATTTCCACTCCGCCATTGCCAAGCATCCGGCCGCCGCCAATGCTGACGGGCGCATGAACGCAGCAGATCTCAGGCAGGATTATCGCGCGGGCGAACTGCGCCGGGGCGACCTCGCGCCCGATCCGTTCCGCCAGTTCGATCCCTGGTTCCAGGAGGCCCTGGCCTGTCCGCAAATCAGCGAGCCCAATGCCATGACGCTGGCAACCTGCGGCGGGGACGGGCGAGTGACCGCGCGCACGGTGCTGCTAAAGGCCTGGGACGAAAAGGGGTTCGTATTTTTCACGAACTACACCAGCCGGAAAGCCCGGCAGATCAGGGAGAATCCGCAGGCCGCGTTGCTTTTCGCCTGGCTGCCGCTGGAAAGACAGGTCTCCATCAGCGGACCGGCGGAAAAAATTTCGCTGGCGGAAAGCGTGGCCTATTTTGCCAGTCGTCCGGCCGAGAGCAAAATCGGGGCCTGGGTTTCACGGCAGAGCGATATCATCACCTCGCGCAAAATTCTCGAATTGAAATTCGAGGAAATGCGCCGCAAATTTTCCCACGGTGAAATCCCATTGCCGGATTTTTGGGGCGGCTACCGGATCGTTCCGGAAACGGTCGAGTTCTGGCAGGGCCGCCGCAGCCGGCTGCTTGACCGGTTCCTGTACTCGCGCGAACCCGGCGGCGCGTGGCGTATCGAGCGACTTTCGCCTTGAGCGGGGTTGACTTCCCGCACAAAGGGTGGATGCTTCCCGTGTATGAAAAAAATCATCCTTAGCATTGTGTGTGTTGGTTTTACTGCAGCCTCAGCCCTGGCAGGAAACTGCCCAGGCAGCGGGGGATGCGGCGACAAAAAGGAAGACACCAAAGACAAAGGTGCTGCCAAGCCCAGCCTGGTCGTCACCGTTCCCGTCTAATCTTCCCAAACCTTCCCTGAAAAGCGCACGGCCATAAAAGCTGTGCGCTTTTTCTTTTCCCCGACCGGGTGATGCGTTTAATCGCCGTGATGATCGATGCGCTCAATCGCTACCGGAGGAATGGCGCTGCCGCCATCATCCGGTTCATCCCCCACTCCATGCGTCGTGCAACGCGCAGTGGCTGGGATACCATCGTCCGCACGGTCAATATATACGTCGAGATTGACGGCGAACAACGCGCGGCTTCCTTTGCCTACTACGTGCTGTTTTCTCTCTTTCCGCTGTTCGCCCTTCTCCTCACGGTCGGATCGAATTTTCTCAACCCCACGGAAATCATCGGGACGATCGAGGGATTTCTGCCCATTGACGCACCGCAACAAAAATGGATCTGGGAGGCCGTTAATCACTTGGAAACAGCCCGCAGCGGCGTGGGAACGATCTCCGTCCTGATCCTGCTCTGGTCCTCGCTACGCTTTTTCCAGGCGCTCGTCCGCGGGGTAAACCGCGCCTGGCACACCGTTGAAATTCCCTGGTGGCAAATGCCCCTGAAAAATCTTCTCATGGTCCTGATCATCAGCAGTGCGCTTTTTGCCGGACTCCTCGCCCCGGCGCTTTTGCAAGGTGTGCGCGATGTGCTGCTTGCGGCCGAAACGTTCATCCAGGTGCATTTTCCCCATTTCAATTTGCACCTGTTTTCCAGTTTGCTTGATCTGAGCCGCTACGTCATCGGCGGTGCGGTGTTGTTTTGTTCCTTCAGCCTGCTGTACAAATTCGCACCGCGCCGGAGCGTGCTCTTTTCCCAGGTCTGGTTCCCCTCTCTCCTCGTCACAGTCTCCCTGCAGGTCTGCCAGGTTGCCTTCGTCAACTACCTCCCGCGCTTCGTCAACTACGGCATCTACGGCGCGGTCGGCGGCCTGATGCTGCTCCTGCTCTGGGTCTATTTCTCCGGCATCATCATCATTCTGGGCGGCTGCCTCTGCGCCGCACTGGCCAGAGATGATGAAGCGGGATCACTCCATCCAGCTTAAGAAATTAAAGTTGTAGGAAACCATCACCGCGACCGCAGCCACCGTGGCCAGAAAAATAAAAAGGGCAAACACGGGCAATGCGATCAAAACGCGGCGGATCAGACGGTCTTCTTTTTCCTGAGCATCAATCATGGGCGAGGAATAAAAGCGGGCCACTCCGAAGTCAAACGCTTTGGGGCCGATACCGTTCGGGCAAAGCGGCGAGCAACTCATCCTTCGGGGCGCGCTCGAGAAACTCGCTGAAAATTTCGTCACCCTCTTTTTTGGCCTCGAAGGCTTTGAGCAATCCATCGATGACAAGATGCACGTCCGCCGCGAGAATCTTGCCCTTGAGCAAGTGGTTGAAACGGCGGTTCTGGCCCAGGCGTCCAGCCACGAAAAGATCGTAGGCGTCCACCATTTTTCCCTCCACCTTCGTCTGGGCTCCCCGGAAGCCAATGTCGGCGATCTGATGCTGACCGCAGCTCGAGGGGCAGCCGCTGAAGTGCACGCGGATTTTGTCCTTGTACCAGCCGCTGGTCGCTTCCAGTTGCTCCACGAGTTCGATCATGCGGTTCTTCGTTTCCGCCACGGCCAGATTGCAAAACTCGATGCCGGTGCAGGAGACGCAGCCTTTGCGAAAATTCGACGATTCGTAAACCAAACCCAAATTGTCCATCTCGGCCTTCATCGCGGGCAGGTTCGCCTCCGGCACATTGGGAACGATCAGGTTTTGCTTGTTGGTCAGGCGCACAAAATCCTGTCCCGGCGCGCAGTATTTCTTCGCCAGTTCCCCCACCGCGGCCAGCGCACCATCACGAATGCGCCCGCCCGGGAAGGTGAGCCCCACCCAGTGCAAACCCGACTGGCTTTGAGCGTGAATGCCCATATGATCCGTTTCCTGATCGCGCGGAAAAACAAACTCGGTGTGGCGTTCGAGCTGATAGCCGAGGCGCGTTTCCACCTCGGCCAGAATCTTTTCGACTCCCCAGTCCGCCACCAGAAACTTGAAGCGGGCGCGGTTGCGCTTGGCCCGGTAGCCCTCGTCGCGAAACACCTCGGTGATCGCCTTGGCCACCGGCCAGGCCTGATCGGGCGGCACCCACACCGGCAACACCTGCGCCATGTGCGGCGAACTGGAGAGCCCGCCCCCCACCTTCACGCCATAGCCAACTTCGCAGCGCCCGTTGACCAACCCGAACATGCCCAGGCAATTGATGTCCGGCTGATGGCAATGAATCGGGCATCCGCTGATGCCGATTTTGTACTTGCGCGGCAGATTCGAGAATTCCTTCGTGTTCGTCAGCTTGGCACTGATTTCCAGCATCTGCGGCGTTGCATCCAGGATCTGATGCGGGTCGATGCCGGACACCGGGCAGCAGGCCACATTGCGGGTGATGTCCCCGCAAGCCCCGCTGGTGATAAGGCCCACCTTGTCCAACATCTCGAAAATCGGCGGAATATCCTCGATGCGCAGCCAGTGATATTGGATTGTCTGCCGCGTCGTGATGTCGCTGAAACCGTGCCCGTATTCATCGCCGATCCGGGAAAGCGCGATGGCCTGATCCCCCGTGAGCTGACCGCCGGGAATCTTGGTGCGCAACATGAAATACCCGCTGTTCTTCGGTTTTTGCCGGTAAACTCCATACCATTTCATCCGGTCAAAATCGTCTTCCGTGATGGCCGCGAAGCCCAGTTTCGCATAGCGATAAATGTCGTGAATGACGTCAAGGCCGTCCTTTTCCAGCTTCATCCGTTCGGGCGGAGGAACCTCAATCAGGCCGTTTTTTATCGCTTCAAAATTGGGGTGGATGTCAATCATCGGTCAGGTACGTCGTTATTAAAAGTGCAGGGTGATGGAAGGTCTTGCAAAGGGCTTTTTTTGCAAGAGCAAAAATCTTGTCCCTTGCACGGACAATTTCCCGGGCCATTAGAAGGGGATGCGAAACATCCGCGGCTTAACGCTCATCGAATTGTTGATTGTGATTGCCATCATCAGCACCCTCGCGGTCATGGTCGTGGCGAACTGGGGGAACATGAAACTTTACTCCCAACGAACCGCCACTCTGAACAACATGCGCCAGATCGGCGTCGCATTCTACAGCTACGCCGGAGACAACGACTCCCGCCTCCCCCGACGGATCGCCGGTGCCACCAACCCCCACGACAAATGGCCCAAACTCCTTCACGACTATCTGCAAGATACCCGCGTCTATGCCGCTGCGGGTGACCGCAGCAATTTCATTTTCCAAAACAAGGACCCCCTCAGCAACTCTAACAACCACACCAGCTACATCATGAATGGCTATAACGACATTGGGGCCCAGACCAACGACGCCGTGGAAGTCCGCCTCACCCAGCTGGAAAAACCCGCCAGCGTCATCCTTCTCGGCACGCCGTACAGCGGAAGCACCCATTTTTACATGGACATGCTCGAGGGCGAAAACGGCAACCACGTGGATGTGCTCAACCTCACCCTGTATGGCGAAGGCACGGCTTACCTCTTTGCCGACGGATCGGCCCGGTTCCTTACGACCAACATGTACAACCCCCAGCTCTGGCTGGTGAACAAGGATTTCCCCCTGCCTTGAGGACAGGTCCGATCTCTCGAAGTTGTCGGCTCTGCCGGGGCGGTCTATCGGGCCCCGGGCCGGGCCGGCCGCGACTTACCTTCAAATGGAACCCGCCTAGGGGCTCGCAGCCCGGGTCACATCGCTATTCTTGCGATTCCGATTTGGGAGCATCGGCGTTCTCCTCCGTGCGAGGCGACTCGCCTTCCTGTTTGCGAATTTTCTTTTCTTCTTTCTTTGCTTTTTTCGCCATCTCGCGCCGGCGCTTTTCAAATTGATAATTGGGTTTTGCCAAGGGATGTGTTTTTTCGTGGTTGAGTGTTGTCTAATCTCCGGCGCGGAAACCTCCTCCGTGACGGCATCGGGAAATAAAATCAAGTCCGTGCCCGACTGCACGCTTTTCCGTCGACGACCTGCCCGCGCCCCTGGTTGACGGCTCCGCGCTCATCCGGCAATTACAGCCTGACGTTATCAAGAAAAATGTCCCCAACCGCCCAACTCGACCGCCTGCTGGAAGCGCCAGATCCGATCCTGGCCCTTGCTCCCATGCAGGATGTCACTGACCTGCCCTTCTGGCGGTTGATGTCGCACTATGGCGGGGCGGATCTTTATTTCACCGAATATTTCCGCGTGCATCCCCAGTCCCGCCTGGACAAACCCATCCTCGCTTCGATCACGCAAAATCCCACCGGCTGTCCGGTCATTGCCCAAATGATCGGCAACGATATTTCCGCGTTGACGCGCACCGCCCGTGCGCTGCAAGAGCATCCGATTGCCGGAATCGATTTGAACCTCGGCTGCCCCGCGCCCGTGGTTTATCGCAAATGCGCCGGCGGCGGGCTGCTGCGCGATTTGCCCTTGGTGGATGCGATCCTCGGGGCGTTGCGGGAGGCCATCTCCGGACGATTCACGGTGAAAACCCGCCTCGGATTCGACGACGAGCGCACCATCGACGCCCTCCTGCCCCTGTTCGCCCGCCACTCCCTCGATTTGCTCACGGTGCATGGCCGCACCGTCAAACAAATGTACCGCGACGGAGTCCGCTACGATCTGATCGGCCACGCGGCCGCCGCGCTGCCCTTTCCCGTGCTGGCAAACGGCAATATTTCCTCTGCTCCCACCGCCGCCCAGGTCCTGCGCGAGACGGGCGTGCGCGGATTAATGATCGGACGCAGCGCGGTTCGGAACCCCTGGATCTTCACCCAAATCCGCCAACACCTGCGGGGCGAATCCGTTATTTTTCCCACTGGAAGCGAGGTACTCGCATATGTTCACGCCTTATATGAAACCGTCTGCACACCCGGCATTCGCGAAATCCAGCAGGTTCAGAAAATGAAAAAATACACCAACTTTCTCGGCGAAGGATTGGAAGCGCCCGACGAGTTTCTACACGCCATCCGCCGCGTGACCACGCGGGAGGAATTTTTTGCCATCTGCTCGCGGCATCTCGATCACGATAACCCCATGTCCCTGACCCCGCGCGTTGCCGGGTCGGCCTAACGCCTCAATCCGGCCAAAGCCAGAGAATGGCTCCGCCGCAAATCAGCGCCAAACCAAAGGCGGCGGCGATGCGCAAAGTCAGGGCCCGCGGTCCGAGCCAGGCCACCACGGCAAACTTGAAGACAAAATTCGCCAAGCCCGCGATCAGGATGGTGCGCCAGGCCGTCGCCGGGTCAATGGCCCCGGCGTTCGCCATTTGCGCCGTTGAGAGCGTGATCGCATCCATGTCGGTGAATCCGGATATCACCCCCACAACATAAAGACCGGCCGAGCCGAAATGATCCTTGGCCACGGCCACCGACAGTAACACCAGCGCATACAACCCGCCAAAAACGAATGCCGACTTCAGCTCGGTGGGATTGTCCTGCTCCGGCATCTTCGTCCGCTGCTCACGACTGACGAAAAACAAACCCGCCGCGATGAGGCAGCACGCCGCCAGCATCACCACAATCGGCGGAGCCAGCGCCACCAGACTGCCCGGGGCGACCACTGCAATTTCCACCACCACCCGCGCCAGCGACATGCAGGCCGCGATCATGATGACGAGCGCCGCCAGCGGCGCCAGGGCAACTTGCGAAGCCGCGCGGCGGGTCAGGCTCACCGTGGTGGCCGTGCTGGAAATCAACCCGCCGATCACGCCTCCGAGCAAGGTCCCCGCCCTCGCCCCGAAAAATTTGTACGCCACGTAACCGCAGAGGCTGATCCCCACGATCAGCACAACCATCAACCAGAGCTTGAAGGGATTCCAAACGCCGTAAGGCCCGAACTCCTGATTGGGCAGAACCGGCAGGATGATCAGGCTGAGCAGCACAAACTGCATGATCGCCCGCATGTCTTTCTCCCCCACCGCTGCGGCGAAGTTATGCATCGGTTTTTTATGGTGCAACACAAGGGTCATGACTCCCCCGACCACCACGGCCACAAACATACTTCCCACCACGATGCAGGCTCCCAGAACGTAAAGCAGCAGAACGGCAACCTCCGTGGTGATGCCCGGATCAATTTTCCCGGCTCTCAGTTTGGCGATATTCGCCGTGAGCACCACCGCCGTCAACGCCAGCAACCCAGCCGCCACGATCCAGCCACCGGCAACCTGCCCGACTTGGGCGCAGACCGTTCCGAAAAGCGAAATAAAGGGAAACGTACGAATCCCGGCGATCGAAGACTCCCGGCGCTCGCGTTCCAGACCCAGCAACAACCCGAGCCCGAGCGAGACGGCCAGTTGTTGAACCGTGAGAACGTCCACGCTTTACCTTACCACGACTCACCCCGCTTTTCGGAAACTTTTTTGTCGTGGGCAACGATTCTGGGATCGGACATGTCCCACCTTAGGTCAGAAGGTTTTGCCCATGAGGCCACTGGAGATTTTTACGGTGCGTTTTTCAGCGGGCCGCCGCACGAGCGGAAAATCCGGATTAATTGATGGATACAGGCACGCCCGTTTTCACTTTGGCCACTAGGCGGACCACATCCCAATTCGCCAGGCGAATGCAGCCGTGGCTTTCGGAACGACCGATGGCGTCGGGTTCGCTGGTCCCGTGCAAACCGATGCCTTTTTTATTGAGCTGAATCCAGACGACACCCACCGGGTTATTCGGACCGGGAGGAAGCATGTGAAAATCGCTGCTGCGCTCGCCCTGCTTGAGCATGGCCTCGTCGTACCGAAACTCGGGCATGCGGGCGACGCCCGTCACCTTCCACTCTCCCACCGGCGCCTTCGTTTGCTCGGAACCCACCGTCACGGGATAAGCGGCCACCAGTTTGCCTTCCTCATAAACGCAAAGCATGTTGGTTTTCGTATCCACTTTCACCGACGCGCCGGCGGGCTTCTCGGCCGCGTCAGCGTTTTTCTCGCCCTTCTCGGATTTCGATTTTTGCGCGTTGTCGCCTTTCTCACCATCGTCGGTGGAGGTCTTGCCGGACGGTGCCGCAGAGGAGGTGAGTTCAAAGGGCTCCACGTTCGGGACGGTCAGCGCATCGCCCGCCTTGAGGGATTCGGTTTTTCCGGGATTCAACTCCGCGAGGAAATCCGCATCCGCATGAAATTTCTCCGCGATGGCTTCCACGGCAGAGCGATACGGCATCGACTTCTGCTCGGCCTGCTCCGGCACGGAAGCCGCCATCTTACCGACCGATTGCAGATCCGCCTCGGTCACGGTGTAGCTGATAAAAACCGGATCGACACTCGCGAGGTCAAGCCCGGTGACATCGGGCACCGCATCCTCTGAATTCTCGGCCGCGGCCTTTGATGAAACAGCCCCCGCCTCCAACGACTGACGATAGAGCGCCAGAGCCTTCACCGTGAATTCGCCGTAGCGACCATCGATCTTTCCCGGCGCAAATTCCGCCCGATCCAGAAACACCTGCAGGCGCGTAGCCGCCTCCATGGCCTCCCGGCCACGGGGCCCCGGCTCTTTGGCCGATAGGATCGGCGTGGGTACCAACGCGGCCAGAAAAGCCGCCCGAAGGAAAAATCGCTTGTAAGTCACATCGAAGATCGTGGAGCAACCTCCTCGTGGCTGTATAAACTATAGCGAAGGAAGCAGGGTTAATGGATGAGAGAGCTTCAGCATCATAATCTTTGTCGATTGGTCTGCTCGCCCATTGGGGAAAGCCCGGATTAAGCGGCCACCGCTCAACTCTATACGCTCAACTCTGCTTCCTGCCCTGTCCCTCGCGCTCCATTCCCAACAAAAACGCCTTGGTTTCCATCCCCCCGGCAAACCCGGTCAACTGGCCCTTGGAACCGATCACGCGATGGCAGGGGATGATAATGGCGAGGGGATTTTTTCCATTCGCCGCCCCCACCGCGCGCACTGCCTGAGGGCGTCCAATTTGCGTGGCGATTTGGCCGTAGCTCCGCGTCTCACCGAAGGGAATGGTGGCCAGCGCCCTCCAGACTTCCTCTTGAAATTTCGTGCCGGCCAAACTGATCTCCAGCGAAAACACCGTGCGCCGCCCCGCAAAGTACCCGTTCAACTGCCGCTCCGCCTCGCGCAGCACCGAATGGTTTTTATCTTCCACCAACGGACCCAGGCGAACCCGCTGCGGATCGTCGTTTTCCCACAGCACCGCCGCCAGCCCGCCTGCGCCCGACACCAGGGTCAGGCGGCCCAGGGGAGACTTCATCGTTGTGTAGAAAGTGAGTGCTGGTTTGTCCAAGATCATTTCCCTAGCCGGCATCGTCGAGACGCGAGGGCCGGTCGGCCTAGCGGTGAGTTGATTTCCCCTCCACCGTGTTGGCGTTTTCCACGAAAATGTTCTCCACCCATTGATGGTAAAAAAGCCGCGGACAATAGGCATAATTGTGCAGCCGGCGGACCGGCAGGGGCGGCTGCGGTTCCGCGCCGGGGAGGGTTTTCGCCTCGGCGGGAGGGAGTTCGCGGCGCAGTGTCTCGTGGATTTTCTGATCCCATTTCGTCAGCGGAAGCTCCGGCTGACGCGGATCGGATGTGCGACTGGAAATGCGACCGCTGCGGACAGGCTTTGTCCGCGAAGCGTAAAGGCCTTCCTCGCCGGTTGACATGACCAAGCTGCCTAGCGGAATTCTTCACGCTAAGCAAGTTTTCCGCCTTCGTAAGACCAATCCAAGACGAAACGAGGTTATAGAACGAAGGGCGAAATTTCCTCCCGTTGGAGCGGCTCCGTTTCCCGCAAGCGCAGCTTGTCGATGATTTCCTCAAAAGCCGTCACTGCTTGCTCATAAGTCATCGGAGAGGGGGATTCGTCCATCGGACGATCAAAGACGGGAAAGTTCAATTCGGCACTCACGATTCAGGCACCCTGGCATAGCGCACGGATTTTCTCCAGTGCCGAGTCACCCCCATAACGGAGGATGAGCTTCTGAAATTCCGGTTCATCCAGGTCCAGATGATGCAGCAGCACCATCTGCCTGATGTCCTCCCAGTCCTGCACCGGCTTCGAGCGGGTGGGACTGGTGGCCGCATGCAGCTTGAGCGCCACCATGTGTCGGACCGAGGGCACCCTCACGCTCTCCGCCGGGATGGCATCCGCGGCGAGCTTTTCGAAAGTTGCTTGATCGACCAGCATCAAATCGACCCTCGGCCAGCCAGTCTGTCCGCTGAATTGCGCAAAGGCGTTGCCTTCCGAATAACACGCATACCCGAACTTTTCCAACACCCCGGCCCACGCCGGTCGCTGGTCCACCCGCACGAGAAAATCAATATCCAAGGTCATGCGGGCGTGACCAAGCCTGGTAATCGCCTGACCGCCAATCAGCAGGAATTCCACATTCCGCTTTTTTGCCTCCTCCGCCAGCCGCTCGATGAGTTCAAGGATCATGAGGGTAAGGGATGTCGTCATCGGGGCGGAGGCTTTCCGGCAGGGCAATGAGTTCCGTGCCGGGTTCCGCCCGCCATTTTACCCGGCCATCGTCGAGAATTTTTACAATCACGCCGCGAAGGGAACCCTTGAGCGTCTTTACCCGGTCGCCGGGCCGGAACGAGGCCGATTGCCAGAGGGAATCCACCGTTTCAATCATCGCCTCGCGATCCAGCACGCCGGCAACGTAATGGGCTACGGCGGAGATCAACTCGCGCCTGCGCGCGTGGGGAAGTTCGGCAAAAATGGCCGCGCTGATCTGACGCGCGATATCGGCAAAAGTATTGCCGTTGAAGAAAAGGAATGGTGCCCGGCGATGAAAGGCCTTCAGTGCGTCCAGCAATTCCAGGAAGGTTACTTCTTGCTCCCGTTGTCGGAGCCACTCTCCCGCACACGCTTCTCCAGTCTCTGAATTAAGGCCGTGCTGCGCGCCACCTCGTGCGCACGCTCCTCGGTTGAAGCTGACGACAGACTCCCAACTCCGGTTTTTGATAAAAGCGGCTCGGGCTTGTAGCGGTGATTGTTCGCCAGGACTTCCTCGAGGATGTCCTCGTCCGTCAGATGCTCCAGAAGATCCAGCCGAAGTTTCATGATTCATAATCTAACTTTCCGGGAAGGCGATGGCAAGTCAGGGTTACTTCGGGATGTCGTCGTCGGGATCGATGGGACGGAAGTTTGATGGCGCGGAATTCGGAATCGGGATGCCCCATTTTTCGAGGCGGGGGCGATTAATATCTTGGCAGCGTAACTCGCCCTGCACCCATGTTTTCGCCACTTCGTCACGCCATCCTTTCACCGCGGAAATCATGGCCTTCGCCGTCTCCGCCGCCGACTCGATGGCCTTCTTCCGCGCCGCATCCGTCTTGTGCTTCGGGTCACGCCGCGCGGAGTCCTCCGCGACCTTCAGCGCGATGGTCTGGAACTCCGGGTCATCCATCCCCCGCGCCATCGCCGCAAGGCAAAGCGTGTAATAATTCACTGCCCTTTGAAAAAGCGCGTGGTGCCTCCAAAGAGTTACTTGCCAGTCGGGCAGCGCAATCCAGTCGTCAGGAACCTTTCCCTTTGCTCCATTTTGTAGAGTATCGAGTTCGCTGACTCGGCCTTGATAAATGCGATTCATGACATGAATTTCTGGAGGTTAGTGAAGTGTTAGGGACTTTTTGCATTCAGGAAAGCTCGATCGCCTCCACCCGGAAAACCCGTTCGGCTCGGCGCGTGGGGCAATAGCCGCTTAGATAGCATCCAGGAAAGCCGTCGCTCTTGAAAACCAACCCGGGAGCGACGCGCCGCAGTCGCCCAGGGTTCGAGCCGGCGGGGTAAAGGAATTCCAGTTCGTGGTTGTTTTCCGTGGCGGACAGGAGAAGGGCAATAGTGGGCGGCAAGGGCCTGCCGCCCTCCAACCGGGTTGGCACGCGCCGGGCGTGTTTCCATTTTTCCAACCACTCGGGGCCAAGGGTCCACTTCCAACCTTGGCGTGAGGCTCTTTTGCATTGACACCCCGACCCCAAAGTGGTGAAAAGTGGGGAATTGTGGCGGATAGTGTCACGAAAAACCTAAAATCGAATGGGTCAGGATGCAACAACGCTCTTCTCGGGAACCTTCGAGCGTTCCATGGACGCAAAGAAGCGCGTGGCCGTGCCTGCGTCCTGGCTGGCGAGGGATGAAGGCGAGACCTTTCACGTCATTCCCCATCCGACCGAGGGCTACCTGATCGTGATGCCGCCGGAGGAATTCGCCCGGCAGGAACAACTCATCCAGAGCGCTTCCGGCAGCGCGGCGGACAAGCGCATCGCCATTCGCAAATTTTACGGGGAAGCCCACACGACCACGACGGATAAACAGGGACGCATCCTCCTGACCGAAAAACACTGCGACCGCGCCGGTCTGGCCGGGGAGATCGTTTTTGCCGGGGGCCGCAGCCGCTTCGAGATCTGGAGCAAGGAACGCCATGCCGCGACGGATGCCGGCCAGACCGATATCTACCAACGCATCGCGGCGGACATCGGACTTTAGAATTTCACCATGATGCCATCTTTAACCTCATGAAAACCACCGGCTGATGACGAAGCGGGGCCGGGTGTTTTGCTTCGGCTTTAGTCCTGCGAAGGGCTCCGACGGAAAGCCCCAAGGCCACGCCGCCATCAAAATCCGTCCACGCAACGCTTATGAAATCCTGGGACTTCGACGACCTGCCTCTGCAAATTTTGGAAAAGCCTGAGGACTCCGCCCCATCCGGCAGCTACCACACGCCGGTGATGGCCGACGAGGTCGTCGCCTTGTTGCGGCCCGCTCCGGGGCTGATCTTTCTCGACGGCACGGCTGGCGGCGGCGGTCACACGGAAAAATTCCTCCAACATGGCGCGGAGGTGGTTGCTCTCGATCAGGATGCAGACTCGATCGTGCATTGCGCGCAGCGCCTGGCGCCCTTTGCCCACCGGCTGCATTTGGTCGAGGCCAATTTTGAAAATGCGGGTGCTGCGCTGGACGGTCTCGGCTTCAGTTCCGTGGCCGGAGCGCTCATCGATATCGGGGTTTCCTCGCATCAGCTCGACACGGCCGAGCGCGGTTTTGCCATGATGAAGGATGGCCCGCTGGACATGCGCATGAACCGCAGCGCTTCCCGCACCGCGGCGGACATCATCAACACGGCCCCGGTGTCCGAACTGGCGGAAATTTTCCGCGCATATGGCGAGGAACCTCGCGCCATGCACATCGCCGCACGCCTGGCCGCCGCGCGCGAACAGCGCCCGCTGCACACCACATTCGATCTGGCCGCCGCCGTCACCTCCTTCGTGCCGCGCACGGGGGCGCGTCATCCGGCTACCCGGGTTTTTCAGGCCCTCCGCATCGCGGTCAACGACGAACTGGGCGCGCTCACCCGCGGACTGGAAGCCATCAGCACCCGCCTGGCCCACGGGGCGCGGTTCGCCGTGATCAGCTTTCATTCCCTGGAGGACCGCATCGTGAAGAACTATTTCCGCGATCGCAGCACCGAGTGGATCGACCGCCCGGAGTGGCCCGAACCGCGCCGTAATCCGGACCGCATTTTCCGTCTCCTCACGCCCCGTCCGATGGATGCATCGGGCGAGGAAGTCACCGCCAACCCCCGTTCCCGCAGCGCCAAACTGCGGGTCGTCGAACGCCTATGAACGCCATGACCCTCACCGCCGGACACCGCAGCAATCATGTCAACCAGATCCACCTCGCCTCGCTGGCGCGATGGCTCCTGCTCGCGTTCGCCTTCAGCGCCTGCGGACTGCTTTTCGTCTTTGTCAAAAACCAGCAGCACTCCCTCGGCGAACAGACTCGCGAGGTGGAACGTCAGATCCGTGAGGTGCGCGCCCATAACGAGGTTCTCCTGGCGAGGATTTCCACCCTGTCGTCCCGGGCCGAACTCCAACGCAAACTCGAGCAAAAAATCATCGCGCTGCAGCCCATCCAGGACCCCAGCATCGCCCGGTTGGTTCCGCCCGCCACGGCGGGAAGTGACGGCGTTCCGCGCACCGCGGCCAACGAAAGGGTGCGCCGGTGAAAAAAAATGCGCGCTGCCGCGCCGCCATCGCCTGCGGGCTGATGGCGATGGTCTTCACGGGCTACTCGGCCCGGCTCATTTACTTGCAGGTCAGCAAGCATGAGGAATACACCGCGCTGGCGGCGGCCAAACATTCCATCCGCGAATCGATTCCGGCCCGGCGGGGCCTGATTCTTGACCGCAACGGCGAAATCCTCGCGGCCAACATCCCAGTGCGCAAGGTGATCGTCGATGGCAGCCATGTCAAAAATCCCTCCCTGCTGGCGGAGATCGCGGCCCCGTTTGCCGGACTTCCCCGCCGCGACCTCGAGCGCCTGTTCATGGAGGAGGCCGCCAAAAAGAAGCAGTTCAAGGTCCTCTTGCAGGATCTCAAGGAGGAAAGTGCCATCGCCCTGCGCAAGGCCATGGAGGAAAATAACCTTCGGGGACTTTATTTCCGCGAAAACACCACCCGCACCTATCCGAACGGCCCGATGCTCAGCCACGTGCTGGGATTTCTTTCCCGCAAGGATCCCAACGATGAGCATGTCGTGGGCGTCGAAGGGGTGGAGCGAACCCTGCAGGACACCCTCTGCGGCGAGGACGGCTTCCGCCACATCGAACGCGACCGCACCGGGCGGGAAATCGTCATTTATCGCGGCCAGGAACAAGCCGCCCGGAACGGACAAAACGTCCAGCTCACCATCGACATGGGCTTGCAAGCCATCCTCGAGGCGGAGATGGAAAACGCCTTCAAGGAACTCAAGCCCGAAAATGCCATCGGCATCATCGTCCAACCCAAGACCGGCGAGATTCTCGCCCTGGCCAATCGTCCCACCTTCGACCTCAACTTGATCAACGCGGCCAAGCCGGTGGAAATGAAAAACCGGGCCATCCTCGACATGGTCGAACCCGGCTCGACCTTCAAGATCGTCGTGGCCGCCGCCGCGCTGAACGAACGCACGGTCAGTGAAAAATCCCTGATCTATTGCGAGAATGGCAGCTTTTCCTACGGCGGACGCATCCTCCGCGACCATCATGGCTACGGACAGATGAACGTCCACGACATCCTGATGAAGTCCTCCAACATCGGCTCGGCCAAGATGGCCCTCATGATGGGCGACGAAAAATTTTATGAATATGTGCGCCGTTTCGGTTTCGGCGAACGCAGCGGCGTGCAACTGCCGGGGGAAATTTCCGGCCTGGTTCATCCGCCCGCCCGCTGGGACAAACTCACCATCACCCGCATGCCCATGGGTCATTCCGTGGCGGTCACCCCCTTGCAAATGGCCATGGCCATGTCAGTCATCGCCAATGGCGGCAAGCTCATGCGCCCGCACGTGATCAAGTCGATCAAGGACGCCGACGGTAACGTGGTCCAGCAATTCGAACCCGAGGTGGTGCGGGAGGTCGTTCCGCCCGAAGTTGCCGGATTTGTCAACAAGGCCCTCACCGAAGTCGTGAGCGAACGCGGCACCGCCACCCTCGCCAGCGTCAATGGTTTCAGTGTGGCCGGCAAGACCGGCACGGCCCAGAAGGTCAATCCCAAGGGTGGATATTCCGAAGGCAAATACGTCGTCTCCTTCGTCGGCTACATGCCAGCCGAGAATCCGGAATTTGTCTGCCTTATCCTCATCGACGACGCAAAAATTTCGTCTTCCTTGAATTACGGCGGCCTCGTGGCCGCGCCCATCTTCTCGCGGGTGGCGGAAAAAGCCGCGCGTTATCTCGACCTCACCCCGGCACCGCGGGCGGAGCCCATCCTGCCCGTCGCCATGCAGCAGACGGATGCCCGTCAATACCGACAATGAGCGTCCCCCTGTCCCACCTGCTGGCCGCCACGGCGGTCACCGAAAAAAGCGCCGACCCGCAAATGCGGGTCGAATCGCTTTGCTACGATTCGCGCAAAGCCGCGCCCGGCGCGCTCTTTTTTGCCCTTCGCGGAGTCAAAGCCGAGGGAAACCAATTTGTCGCGCAGGCCGCTGAACTGGGGGCGATGGCCATCGTCTCCGACGCTGCCTCGGCTGCCTGCGCGCTTCCTTTTATCCAGGTGCCCGACGCCCGTGCCGCCCTGGCCGATATGGCCGCCGCGTTTTACGGTCAGCCGGCCGCCCAACTCAAAGTCATGGGCGTGACCGGCACAAATGGCAAGACCACCACCGCCTTCCTGGTCAAGCACCTCCTCGACGCCGACCAGCGGCGTTGCGGGCTGGTGGGGACGATCAAATATTGCATCGGGGAAACTGAAATCGACGCCCCGCGGACCACGCCGGAATCGGCCGATCTCCAGGACCTCCTCGCGCAGATGGTTGACGCGGGCAGCAAGGCCGTGGCCATGGAGGTTTCCAGCCACGCCCTTGTGCAACATCGCGTGCGCGGCATCGAATTTGACACCGCCGTCTTCACCAATCTCACCCAGGATCACCTCGACTATCACAAAACCATGGAGGCCTACTTCGAAGCCAAGGCCCTCCTCTTTGAAAATCTCGCCACCCAAACCAAAAAGAAAGGCAAGGCCCTCCTCAATGCCGACGACCGCCATGGCCACTTGCTCAAGGAGCGGCTGACGAAAAAGAAAATTCCGGTCATCACCTACGGCCTGGGCGCAAATTCCGATTTCCGCGCCACCGATGTGAAGTTCGACGCGACTGGCAGTTCCTTTCACCTGCAAGCCAAAGCACGGAGCTATCTCGTGCGGCTTCCGCTCATCGGCTCCTTCAATATTTACAACGCCCTCGCCGCCCTCACCACCGCCGCTACGATGGGCATGGAACTCCGCGCCGCCGTCGCCGCCATGGCCCTGGCTCCGCAGGTGCCCGGCCGACTCCAGCGCGTGCCGGCCAAACGCAGCTTCCAAGTCTTTGTCGATTACGCCCACACCGACGACGCGCTGCGTAATGTTCTCCGCACCCTGCGCGATCTCAACCCCAACCGCCTCATCACCGTCTTTGGCTGCGGCGGCGACCGCGACCGCGCCAAGCGTCCCCTCATGGCCGCGGCCGCCGAAGAATTTTCCGACTGGTCGATTCTCACGTCCGACAACCCGCGCAGCGAAGACCCGCTGGCCATTCTGGCCGACATCCGCGCCGGCCTGCGCGGCAATCGGCACCAGGAAGTTCCCGACCGCGAAGCCGCCATCAGGCAGGCCGTGGAACTCGCCGGTCCGGGCGACATCGTTCTCATTGCCGGCAAAGGGCACGAAACCTACCAGGAATTTGCCACCGGGAAAGTGCCCTTCGACGATGTCCTCATGGCCCGCCGCGCCATCGAAGCCAAACGTGTGGAGGTGGAGGAATAATGGACAACCTGCCCCTCAACGAAATCGCCGAAATGGGCGGCGGAACCCTGCACGGTGCGTCCACCCCGTTGATTCGTCGCATCTCCCGGGACACCCGCACCATTTTGCCCGGTGATCTGTATTTTTCCCTGCGCGGCGAAAACCACGACGGCAATCTCTACGCTGGAGACGCCGCCCAGAAAGGCGCCGCCGCCGTCCTGATCGATGATCCTGCCGCGCTTAAAAAACTGCCCGAAGGGTATCCCTCCATCTTGGTGGAAAATTCCCTCACCGCCTTGCACCGCCTGGCCGGGGCCTGGCGCGACCGGCTGGCCATCAAAGCGGCCTGCGTCACCGGCAGCAGCGGCAAGACCAGCACGAAGGAGTTCACCGCGGCGGTGCTTTCCGTGCGCTACCGCGTGGTCCGCACGGAAGGCAACCTGAACAACCACATCGGCCTCCCGCTGTCGATCCTGTCGGCCTCCACCGCCGACGACGCCGCCGTTTGGGAAATCGGCATGAACCATCCCGGCGAAATCGCCCCGCTCGCCGCCCTGGCCCGCCCCGACCTCGCCATCATCACCAACATCGGCGTGGCCCACATCGAGTACATGGGCTCGCGCGAGGCCATCGCGCTGGAAAAAGGCATGTTGGTCGAAGCCGTCGGCCGGGATGGCGCCGTGATTCTTCCGGCCGATGACGATTTTGCCGCCGCGCTCGCCGCCCGCAGCAAGGCCCGCGTGATCAAAGCGGGGCTTACCAGCGGCGCTGTCACCGCCTCGGATGTCACCATGGACACGGAGGGCTGCCATTTCACCCTCAAGGCCGCAGGCGAAAGTGTGCCGGCCTGGCTGCCCACCCCCGGACTCCACATGGTCAAAAATGCTTTGCTCGCCGTCGCCGCCGGACTCGAATTTGGCCTGAGCCTGGATGAATGCGCCGAGGGCCTGGCCTCCGCGCGTTTAACCGGCGGACGCCTTGTCCGGCGCACCATTCGCGGCATCACCCTGCTCGACGACACCTACAACGCCAATCCCGACTCGATGGAAGCCGCGCTCATCACCCTCGGCACGCTGGCCACGGGGGGAAACCGCATCGCCGTGCTGGGCCGCATGGGCGAACTCGGTTCTTACGCCGAGGCCGGCTATCGCCGCGTCGGACTGGCCGCGGCCAAAACCGTGAATACGTTAATCACCGTCGGTCCGGAAACGAAACCGCTCCTCGAAGCTGCCCGCAGCGCGGGGTTAAAACACGTGCACGAAACCCCTGACACCAACGAAGCCGCCAGCTTCCTGCGCGAACTTACCCGCGAAGGCGACATTGTGCTGGTCAAAGGCAGCCGGGGGGCGCGCATGGAGCGTGTCATCCAACACTTCGAAAACTAATGCTTTATTACATTTACGAAATCAGCGAATGGGCGCGCAAGGCGGGCCTGGATAATGGGTTTTCCAGCGCCCTGAACGTCTTTCAATACATTACGTTCCGCGCGGTGTGCGCCGCCGCCACCGCATTTCTCCTGTCGATCATTTGCGGCAACATGGTCATCCGCAAATTGATCTCGTTAAAATTCGGCCAGCCCATCCGCACCAAGGAAGAGGTGCACAAACTTTTTGAACTTCACGGGGCCAAAAAAGGAACCCCCACCATGGGGGGATTGCTCATCATCGGATCGATTCTCATTGCCACCCTGCTTTGGGCCCGGCCGGAAAATCCCCTCGTCTGGCTGGTGCTCTTCAGCATGCTGTTCCTCGGTGCCATCGGGTTTTACGACGACTGGCTCAAAGTCACCAAAAAGCACTCCGCCGGGATCAGCAGCCGCCTCAAATTCGGCCTCCAGTGCGTGCTGGCGCTCATCGTGACGATTTTTTTCCTCGTCAATCCCGACCTCTCCAGCCTCGCGCAAAAACTCTACGTCCCTTTTGCCAAGGAGCCCCTCATCGCCAGCCTCGGGGTTTTCACTTTTATCTTCTACCTCTTGGTCATCGTCGGCACCTCCAACGCAGTCAACCTCACCGATGGCCTGGATGGTCTCGCGACCGGCTGCACCGCCACCGTGGCCGCCGCCTATGCCGCGCTCGCTTATCTGGCCGGCAACGCCCGCACGGCCAGCTATCTGGATCTTCCCTTCGTGGCCCATTCCGGCGAATTGGCCGTGCTGTGCTCGGCCCTGCTCGGGGCCTGCCTTGGTTTTTTGTGGTGGAATGCTTATCCCGCCCGCGTCTTCATGGGCGACACCGGTTCGCTCGCCATCGGCGGCATGCTCGGCACCGTGGCCATTTGCTGCAAACAGGAAGTGCTGCTGGTCATCGTCGGCGGCGTTTTTGTCATTGAGGCGTTGTCGGTCATTCTCCAGGTCGCCAGCTTCAAGCTCACCGGCCGGCGCATCATCAAGATGTCACCCATCCATCACCATTTCGAACTCAGCGGCTGGAAAGAAAACACGGTCATCGTGCGATTCTGGATCATGTCCATCCTCTTCGCCCTGCTCGGCCTCGCCACTTTGAAACTCCGATGATCCACTCCGGAAAAAATGCGGTCGTGCTCGGTCTCGGCCATAGCGGCGAGGCTGCCGCCATGCTTTTACACGAGGAAGGCGCCCGCGTCACCGTCTGCGAAAGCAACGACAACCCCGCCCTGCGCGATAAGGCGGCCAAACTCGAAGCCCTCGGCATCAGCGTCCTCCTCGGTTCCGCCGCCGACACCGACGCCACGCCATACGATATCGGCGTGCTCAGCCCCGGCATCGATCCGGCCGTGCCGTTGGTCCAAAACGTCCTGCGCAAAAAAGTCCCGCTCATCGGCGAACTCGAACTCGCCTTCGAGGAATGCCTCTGCCCGGTCGCAGCCATCACCGGCAGCAATGGAAAAACCACCACCACCGAACTAACCACCGCCATGCTCACCGGCGCGGGCGTCCGCACCATGGCCAGCGGCAACATCGGCCTGCCCTTCGCCACCGCCGTGCGCCAGAGCAACACCCTCGACGTGATGGTTCTCGAGGTCAGTTCCTTTCAACTGGAAACCACCACGACCTTTCACCCCCACGTGGCCGTATGGCTGAACCTCAGCCCGAACCACCTCGATCGCTATCGCGACATGGCGGAATACCGTGCGGCTAAATTGCGGATCTTTGATCTGCAGACGGCGGAGGATTTCGCCGTGGTCAACGCCCGCGAGACCCTGCCTCCCCTCGCCGCCCGCCGCATCACTTTCAGCGCTTATATGGACGAGGCGGACTTTACGCTGCGGGGCAGCGTCATTTCTTATCAGGGCCAGCCGGTTTTGGATCAGTCCACCATCCGCCTGCAAGGCATTCACAACGCCGAGAATATCATGGCCGCATTTGGCGCGGGCCTCGCGCTCGGGGTGGACCTGGAGCGCATGGCAGCGGCCGTGGCCGACTACTCGGCACCGGCCCACCGATGCGAATTCGTCCGCGATTTCGAAGACATCCACTGGATCAACGATTCCAAGGCCACCAACCTCGATTCCGTCGAGAAAGCCTTGCTTTCGCAGGGACGGCCACTCGTGCTCATCGCGGGCGGCAAGGACAAAGGTTTCGAGTTCGACCCCATCGCGCCGCTCGTGCGCGAACGGGTGCGCGCGGCCGTGTTGATCGGGGAAATGAAAGAACGCATCGCCCGCTCGTGGAGCGGAGTGGATTGCCGCATCGCGGCCTCGCTGGAAGAAGCCGTGCAGATCGCACGCGACACTGCCCGACCCGGCGAGACTGTCCTGTTTTCGCCCGGCACCTCCTCCTACGACATGTTTCGCAATTACGGCGAGCGGGGCAACCGCTTCAAGGATCTCGTCAAGGCCTTCGCACCCAAAAATTCCCACTAATCAAAGCAGAACCAGGAAACCAAACCACACCATGAAAATGAAAAAAGCCATCCGCATGCCGCTCCGCCGCGGGCCCGCCCGCCGGCCGTCAGCCGCTCCGCTGCGCGCCAGTGCCGCCACCGCGGAGGACGCCTATGAAGAAGAGGACTACGAGGAAGGCGAAGAACCCAACATGAAGTTCTCGCACGCCTTGATCGTCGTGCTCGTACTCCATCTCGTCGCCGTCGGCGGGGTCTTTGCCTTCAATTGGATGAAGGCCAAGCAAACAGCCGAAAGCAAAGCGCCCAAAGCCGCCGCCGTCGCCTCCTCCGCTCCGGCGGAAAAATCGGTGCCCGCGCCCCAGAACACCGCCGTGAAGCCCGCCACCATCGAAGGCTGGAACGGCAAGGTTCACACGGTCGCCGCAGGGGACACGCTCACCCGCATCGCCAGCCTTTACGGCACGACCATCGAGGCCCTGGAAAAAGCGAACGGCATCACCACCTACTCGATGATTCGGGTGGGTCAGGGCCTCAAAATCCCCGGCAACGAAAAAAGCACCTCAACCGCAAAGGCGGAGACCACCCCGGCCAAACCGGCGGCCAGTTCCTCCTCCGCCGCCGCCATGAAGCAGGCGTTCATCGCCACCAAAACCGAGGCCACCGTGGTCAAACCGACCGCCACCGTGGTCAAGCCGGCAGCCGCCACGATCGCTGCCGTGCCCAAAACCAAAACCGCGGAATCCACCGTCAAGCCCGAGCCCACCAAGGCCGCCCGGGCACCCGCACCCGCGACGTCCGACACCTACGTGGTCGCCAGAGGAGACAATCCTTACACCATCGCCAAAAAACTGCAGGTGAGCTACAACGAGTTGATCACGCTCAACGGCATCACGGACCCGACCAAAATCCCGATCGGACAGAAGTTGAAAATTCCCAAGAAAAACTAAGCCCGACGTCCAAAGTCTAAAGTCCAAGGTCCAAGATCCCGAGCTCGTGAGGGGCTTTCTTTGACTTGGGACCTTGGCTTTGAACCTTGGACAACTCCTCAAATGCACCGCAACGCCATCTACGTTCTGCTCTTCGCCACCGCCGGGCTCACCGCCCTCGGCATGGTGATGCTTTTCAGCACCAGCGCGTTTGCCCAGGAAAGCCATGGGGACATTTACTTTTTCGTCAAGCGTCAGGCCATCTGGCTCGTCATCGCCATCGCGGGAGCCATTGCCGCCGCCTGGCTCGATTACCGGTGGTGGAAAAAAACTTGGTGGCTCTTTTTTGCCGGGGCGTTTGTGTTGCTCATCCTCTGCTTCGTCCCCCCCATCGGCATGCGCATCAATGGGTCAAACCGCTGGCTGAATCTCGGACCCATGACCCTCCAACCCAGCGAACTGGCCAAGATCGCATCACTCTTTTTCCTGGCCTGGTGGTTCGAGAAGCATGAAAACCAGTCCGCCACTTTCCTGCGCGGATTTTTCCTGCCCCTGGCCATTCTCGGAGTCCTGATCCTTCCCATCACGCTCGAGGTGGATCTCGGCACCAGCGCCCTCATTGCCGGGGTGGGTCTTGCCGTCATGTTCCTGGCCGGAACCAGTATGCGCTGGCTGGCACCGATGGGTGTCCTCGGCCTGGCTGGCGCCATCTACGCCGCCATGCATATTGACGAACGCATGGGCCGTCTGCTGGCCTTCATGCATCCCGAAAAATACAAACTGGGCGAAGGCCTCCAGCAATGGCAGGCCCTCATCGCCTTTGGCTCCGGCGGCATCGAGGGCCTCGGCCTGGGCGAG
Organism: Terrimicrobiaceae bacterium; assembly: GCA_041746635.1. Lineage (GTDB taxonomy): Bacteria > Verrucomicrobiota > Verrucomicrobiia > Chthoniobacterales > Terrimicrobiaceae > CAMASH01. The sequence goes on from JBGTGQ010000041.1 coordinate 30,602, forward strand.
GGACGGCAAAAATTCCTCTATCTTCCCTACGCCCACACGGATTTTATTTTTCCCATGATCGGAGAGGAACTCGGCCTGAAGCTCACGCTGCTGACCGTGCTGGGCTATTTGCTCATCTGCCTGTGCGGAACCGTTGTCGCCGCCAACGCGCGTGATCGCTTCGGCATGTTGCTCGGGTTCGGCTGTGTCATGATGATCACGCTGCAAGCCGCGGTGAACATCGGCGTCACGACATCCCTGCTGCCCAACAAGGGCATGCCCCTGCCTTTCATCAGTTTCGGAGGCTCGAATCTTGCCGTGTGTTATTTTATGATCGGCATTCTTGTGAACATCCACCGTCATGGCAACCCGCTCGTCGAACGAGTCCCGAATACTCTCCGGCGCGCCCGCAACTTTTGTAGATTATGAGTCATCCGCCCTTTCGCGCCGTCATCGCCTGCGGAGGCACCGGGGGACATCTCTTTCCCGGCCTCGCCGTGGCCGAGACCCTCAAGGAACGCGGACACGAAGTCCTGCTCTTCGTCTCTGAAAAAGAAATCGACACTCTCGCGCTCAAGGCCCACCCGGAATTCCGCTCGGAGAAACTGCCTTCGATCGGCATGCCTTCCATGCTCTCGCCGGCCTTCGTACGTTTCCTGCGCCGTTCCTACGAGAGCCTCGGTTATTGCCGCAACACCTACCGAAAATTCCGCCCCTCCGTCGTGCTCGGCATGGGCGGCTTCACCGCGACCGCGCCAATCATTGCCGGACGCCAGCTCAAACTGCCCACCTTCATCCACGAGTCAAACGCCATCCCCGGCCGGGCCAACAAATTCACCGCGCGTTTCGCCACCCGCGTGCTGTTGGGCTTCAAGGCCTGCGCCGCTCATTTTCCCAAACGCGACTGCGTCGTCACGGGCACCCCGGTGCGCCGCAATCTGGGCTCGCCCCTCGACCGCACCGCCGCGCTGGCCGCGTTCCGTTTGGAACCCGGACGCCGCACCTTGCTCATCATGGGTGGCAGCCAGGGGGCTTCCGGCATCAACCAGACCCTTTTTAAATGCGCGCCTCTCTTGAAAAATCAGCCGCTGCAAATCATCCATTTTACCGGCGAACGCGATGACCGCCTCGCCGCCGCGAATTACCAACGCGAGGAAATCCCGCACTACGTCGCCCCGTTTCATCATCGCATGGAGGAGGCCCTTTCCGCCGCCGACCTCGTCATTTCCCGTGCCGGAGCGGCCAGCCTGAGCGAACTGTCCCAATTTGGACTCGCCTCGATCCTCATCCCGTATCCCTTTGCCACCGACGACCACCAGACCTTCAACGCCAAAGTCTTCGTGGAAGCGGGCGCGGCCGAACTGCAACCCGAGCAGGCCATCGCCCCCGATTCCTTCGCCGCGCTGGTTTCCAACCTTCTGACCAACGACCGCCGCCGCGAACAAATGTCCGCCGCCGCCCGCGTCATCCTGCCCCGCAACGCCGCCAGCAATGTCGCCGACGAAATCGAGTGGGCGGTCGCCAAAAACGCCGCCGCATGAACCTGGCCACCCTCACCGAATTTTTCATCGGACCGCCCCGGCGCGTGCATCTCATTGGCGTGGCCGGCTCCGGCATGAGCGGCATCGCCGGGCTTGCCATCGCGCTGGGCCATCGCGTGAGCGGCTCGGACAAGGTGGTCACCGTCGAAGTCGAACGCATGGTAAAGAAGGGCCTGCATTTCCAATCCCCTCACACGGCAGAGGAAGTGCGCGACACCGAACTGGTCGTTTATTCCTCCGCCATCAAGCCCGGCAATGCCGCCTACGACGAAACCCGCCGCCTGGGACTGCCGCTCGTTCGGCGGGCGGACGCGCTGGCCGCCATCATGAATGCGAAGAAGGGGATCGTGGTCTGCGGGATGCACGGCAAAACGACCACTTCCTCCATGGCCACCCACGTCCTGCGCGGCGGCGGTTTAAGACCTTCGCATTACGTTGGCGCGGAGATTCCCATCCTGGGCATGAATGCGCGCTGGGATTCCGAAGGGGAATACTTTGTGGCCGAAGGCGACGAAAGCGATGGCACCCTGATCAACTACCACCCCGAGCACGCCATCGTGCTCAACATCGAACCCGAGCATCTCGATTTTTACAAGGACCTCGCCGCCATTGACGCCGTCTATGCCAAACTCGCCTCGCAGACCCGCCACAAAGTGGTCTACTGCGGCGACGATCCCGGCGCCACCCGGGTCTGCGCCCACCATCCCGGCGCTGTCAGCTACGGTTGTAACGAGGGCAACGTCTACCGCATCACCGATCTCGTCACGCAGAATTTCCGTTCCCATTTCACCGTCTGGCGCGGCGCGGAAAAACTGGGCGAAGCCAGCCTGAATATTCCCGGTGCCCATAATGCGGTCAACGCCCTCGCCGTCATCGCTCTCGCCACCGAGATTAGCCTGCCCTTCGACAAAATCGTCGCCGCTCTCGATAGCTTTCGCGGGGCCAAACGCCGTTTCGAGATTCGCTACGAAAGCCCTCGCAATGTTGTTGTGGACGACTACGGCCACCATCCGACCGAAATCGCCGCCACCATCGCCACCGCCCGCACCGGAAGCTGGCAGCGCGTGATCGTGATGTTCCAGCCGCATCGCTACACCCGCACGCTCGCGCTGAAGGATGAATTTGGACGCGCTTTCGACCAGGCGGATGCCGTCTTCATTGCCAATGTCTATCCCGCCAGCGAAAAACCGATCCCGGGCATTTCCGGCCAAACCATCGTGGATGCCATGCTGGCCAACGGCCACAAAAGCGCCGGACATCAGCCCGACATCCTGAAAATCCACCAAAACGCCGCGGCCGAAATCAAGGACGGCGACCTCATCCTCAGTCTGGGCGCGGGCAACATCCACGAGGCCGGCGCCCGTCTGGTGGCTGATCTCACCGCCCGCGACAAGCTCCTCGGCGCGATGGGTCCGGGCGCGATCCGGCTTTACGAACCCCTTTCCCGCCACACCACCATGCGGGTCGGCGGTCCGGCGCAATTTTGGGCCGAACCCGAAACCGAGGAGGGTTTCACCGACCTGGTCTGCCACTGCTTCGACGAGGGCATTCCCTTCATGGTCATGGGCCGGGGCTCGAATCTGCTCGTGCGCGACGGCGGGATTCCCGGCGTGGTGGCCCATCTTTCCAAGGGCGAGTTTGCCCGCCATCAAGTCCATGGCACCGAAATCACCGCCGGCGTCGGCCTCAAGCTCAAGCAACTCACCGCCATCGCCCGCAATGCCGGCCTCGGCGGTTTCGAGTGGATGGAAGGCATCCCGGGCAACCTCGGCGGCAGCCTGCGCATGAACGCCGGGGCCATGGGACTGCAAACTTTCGATCAAGTCGTGCGGGTGCGTTTTTGCGATCACGACGGCAATATTTTCACCCGCACTCCCGCCGAAATGGAGGTCCGCTACCGCGATGTCTCCACCTTGCGGCACAACTACGCCCTCTCCGCCACCCTGCGCGGCGCGCCCGCCGACGCAAGGGAGATCGAGAGCAAGCTGGGCGACAGCGAACGCAAACGCCGCGAATCCCAGCCCATAGCCGCCAGCGCGGGTTGCATTTTTAAAAATCCGCCTCAAACTCCGGCCGGAAAACTGATCGAGGAATTGGGCTTCAAAAATTTCGCCGTCGGACACGCCCGCGTCTCCGAGGTGCATGGCAACTTTATCGTCAACGATGGCGGGGCCACCGCGGAGGAAATCCTCACCCTCATCGAAGAAATCAAAGCCGCCGCCGCACGCGAACGTGGCATCGAACTCGAAACCGAAGTGCAGATTGTGGGAGTGGACGCATGAAAAACTTAACCGTGGCATCAGCTTCCAGCCGATGTACCAACCACTCATCGGCTGGAAGCCGATGCCACTATTTATGAATCAACGCGGAATTTTAAAAAACAAAAACATCGCCGTCCTCATGGGCGGCCCCGGCGCGGAACGCGAGGTCTCCCTGCGTTCCGGCGCCGCCGTTGCGCGCGCCCTAGCGGCCTGCGGCGCAGTGGTCACGGAAGTGGACGTCACCGGGCCGGACTTTGCCCTCCCATCCGGGACCGAACTCGCCTTCAACATCATCCACGGAACGTTTGGTGAGGACGGACAAATCCAGAAAATCTTGGAAGACCGCGGCATCCCCTACACCGGCGAGGGCGTCGAGGGCAGCCGCATCGCCTTTGACAAAATTCTGAGCAAACAGCGATTCGACGCGGCCAGCGTGCCCACGGCCAAATGGCACATCCTCCGCCGGGGCGAAACGCCGACGATTCCCCCGCCATGCGTGGTCAAGGCTCCCCGTCAGGGTTCCAGTGTGGGCGTCCACATCATCCAGGATCCCTCGGAATTTCATCACGCCTCCGACGACTGCTTTCGTTTCGGAGACGAGATTCTGGTGGAGGAATTCTTCACCGGCCGCGAACTCACCGTCGGCATCCTCGGTCAGGAGGTCCTTCCCATCATCGAGATCGTCCCTCATGAGGGCTTTTACGACTACGAACACAAATACACCAAGGGCGCGTCGGATTATTTCGTTCCGGCCGAGATCGGCGCGGAGGCCACGTCTGCCGTGCAGCAAGCCGCGCTGTCCGCCCATCAGGCCTTGGGCCTGCAGGTTTACTCCCGTGTGGATGTGTTGCTCGCGCCGGACGGACGCCTGAACGTCATGGAGATTAATACCATCCCCGGCATGACCGAAACGAGCCTCCTGCCCAAAGCCGCCGGCGCGGCCGGACTCGATTTTCCCGCCCTCTGCGAACGCATCGCTATCCTCTCACTGGTACGTTACGACAAACCAATCGAAAATCGAAAATCGAAAATCGAGAATTAACGATGCCCAGCCGTCCTCCAGCCCGAAAACTCAACCGCAGGTCGAATCACGCTTCCTCGCGCGACCACCTGCTCGACGTGCGCATCCGCACCTCGACCGCCCGCCGCCGTCGGCAGGAAAAAATCGGCCGCTGGGTGTGGAATATTCTCCTGATCAGCCTGATCGGCACCGGGGCCGTTTTTGGCATCCGCGCCGCCCTGGACCGGTTCTTTTTCCAAAATGCGGACTACACCCTGCGCCGCATCACCTTCAACCTCGACGACATTCTTACCCGCGAGGAAGCGCTGGCGCAGACCGGCCTGCGCGAAGGCGTCAACATCTTCTCTGTCGATCTGACCAAGGTGGAGGCCGCGTTGAAAGCTCTTCCGCAAATTCAGAATGTCCGCATCGAACGGGAACTTCCCGATCATCTGACCGTCAGCGTCACCTCCCGCGAACCCGTGGCCTGGGTGGCCGCCGAAGGCGAAACCGCGGATCCCTCGGCCTCCGAGAAATCCCTCCTGGTGGACCCCGGCGGGTTTCTCATGCAACCCCGGCGGGTGCTGCCCGAATATTTTCATCTGCCTGCGATCTATGGCGTAAAAAGCGACAACGTGCGGGCGGGCGAACCATTGCAGAGCGACGATTTGCGGCTGGCGCTGGAACTGATTGACACCGTCGCCCGCCATCCCGAGAGCCTCCTGCGCATCCGCACCATCGACATCTCGCGCGGCTATTGCATCGAAGTTGTCAGTGACCGCAATTCCCGCATTCGTTTTGGCACCTCCGATTTTCAAGAGCAACTCGCGCGACTCCAGCAACTCCTGGCCCACTGCGACGAATCCGGCCGCTCACTGGAAACCGTCAATCTGATGGTCAAACGCAACACCCCCGTGACGTTCCTTGTCGCCGCCGCCGCTCCGGTCGAAGCCACGGTCAAACCCGGCCCCACCCCGAAAACCCGGAGAAACTAATGGCCCGCCCGGACATCCTCGTTGGCATCGAAGTCGGTACCTCCAAGGTCTGTGCCGTCGTGGGCGAGGCCGGACGCGAGGGCACCATGCGCATTCTGGGCGTGGGCCTGGCTCCCTCGCGCGGCGTCCGCAAGGGCGAGATCGTGGACCTCGCCATCGCCACCGAATGTGTCCACGACGCTCTTTCCGATGCCGAGACCAACAGTGACGCCGAAATCGGCAGCGTCTCTGTCGCCGTTTCCGGCAGCCATATCCGCAGCTTCAACAGCCGCGGCGCCATTCTCATTCCCGCCGACCGGTTTGAAATCGACGACGACGACGTGCACGAGGTCGCCGTCAAGGCCCGCGAAATCAACATCCCGACCGAGAACCATTTTCTCCACTCAATTATCCAACATTACTTCGTGGATGGTCAGGAGGGCGTGCTCAATCCCGTCGGCATGATGGGTCGCAAACTTGAAGCCGACTTTCACATCATTCACGGGGTCAAAACCCGCCTGCAAAACACCCTGCGCTGCATTCGCGAGAACGGCATCGAGATTGACGAGATCGTGGTCAACTCCCTCGCCTCCGCCCAGGCCGTGCTCGATCAACATCAAAAAGATCTCGGGGCCGTCGTCATCGACATCGGCGGCGGGGTCACGGACTACATTGTTTTTGAAAACGGCGTCGTTCGTCACAGCGGCGTGCTAGCCGTGGGCGGCGACCACATCAGCAACGACATTTCCCTCGGTCTGCGCATCCCGCTCACCCGCGCGGAAAAACTCAAGATCGAGGAGGGTTCCACCAAACTCGGCGCGGCCACGCCCGGCGAAATGATCGTCCTGAAAAACGATGCGGGGTTTTCCGGCAAGGAGGTCGAGCGCGAAATGCTCAACACCATCATCCACGCCCGCGTGCGGGAAAACTTCGAGCTGATCAAAAAACAGATCGAACAGGAAATCTCCCCGCATGCTCTCGGCGCGGGCGTGATGCTCACCGGCGGCAGCAGCCTCTTGCGCGGCATCAAGGACGTGGCCGAATCCGTTTTCGACCTGCCCGTCCATCTTGCGCGGGACTCCGACGTCTCCGGCCCGAAATCTGTCCTCAACAACCCGCAATACTCCACCGCCATCGGACTCATCAAATTCGCCCAAGCCCTCCGCGCTGAGGAAGAGGACCCCGGCCTGCTGGGCTCCGTCATGGCCAAAATCGGAGGCATGTTCGGACGAAAGTGAGATGAAAGTCGGAAGCTGGAAGTCGGAAGTCGGAAGGAAAACGGGTCGTCCGACTCCCGCCCATCGTCTCCGCCTTTCCGCCTTCCCACTTCCCACTTCCCACTTCGCATGATCCCCTATCCACGCTCCGAAAATCCCGCCAGCGCCCCGCTGGACATTCGTATCATCGGACTCGGCAATGCCGGCGTGCATCTGGCCGACCGCTTGATCATGGCAGGTGCCGCCGGGGCAAATGTGCTGGTAATGAACACGGACGCGCAGTCCCTTGCCTCTTCTGTGGCCCCGCGCAAAATCAGCCTCGGTCAGAAAGTCACCCGCGGCCTCGGCACCGGTGGTGATCCCGAAGTCGGCTACGACGCCGCCCTGGAATCGCGCGACGAAATCTGCGAAGCCGTCGAAGGGGCCGGAGTGCTCTTTCTCTGTGCCGGATTGGGCGGCGGCACCGGCTCGGGCATCGCCCCGGTGGTGGCGGAATCCGCGCGCGAAGCCGGGGCCACTGTTTTCTCCCTCGTCACGTCGCCCTTTGCCTTCGAGGGCCGCCGGCGCACCGCCCAGGCCACCGAGGCACTGGCCGCCCTGGCGCACCACTCTCAGGCACTCATTCACTTTGAAAACGACCGCATGGCCGAACTCACCTCGCCACGTTCCGGCATCGAGGAGACCTTCGCCGCCTCGGACACCACCCTCATCGCCTGCATCATTTCCCTCATCGAAATCCTGCGCGGCGGCTCGCCCATGCCCGTCGGGCTGGCTGATCTCCTGGCCGCCATCGGCGGCGGCTCCGCCCGGGCCCTCTTCGGACGCGGCGAGGCCATCGGCGACAACCGCGCCCACGAGGCCCTCGAACGCGCCCTGAAAAGCCCGCTGCTCGACCGCGGCCGCCTCCTGGGCGAGACCCACGCCGTCATCGCCCACCTCTCCGGACCGCCATCGCTATCCTTCTCCGAAGTCGCCGCCATCATGCGCGAGCTGACCAAACACACCGACGATGACGCGGGACTTTTTCTCGGCGTCACCACCAGCCCCGACCAATCCGCCCCGGTCAGTGTCACCATCCTGGGCAACTACGCCGCCGATCGGGAGGTCCCGGCGCCAGTTCCGGCGAAACCCAAAAGGTCGCAGCCCGCGCCCCGGCCCGAACCGGCAGCAGAATCCGCCGTCGTTTCCACCGAGGAATCCAAACCCCTTTTCCCCGAGGCACCCTCCCCGGAAGAAAAACCCGCCATCGCCGCACGCCAGGTCCCCCCCACCCCGCGCGAACCCAAACCCGCCCCAAAACCTGCGCCAGCGCCCGCGCCCAAGGTGAAACAGGAAACCCTTCAATTCGAATCGGTCGCCCGTGGCCGCTTCGAAAAAAGCGAACCCACCATCGTCGAGGGAGAGGACCTAGACGTCCCCACCTTCTTGCGCATGCGCGGAAAATCGAAATGATCTCCCGGGGTCTGTGTCCCGCCTGCCGATTCGGGCATCCTGCCTGAATTTTTCTTTTAAGGCTGTCTCTTGGCGCCGGCTACAGGCTTTTGATCAGTCTTCCCCACTGTCAATGTTTGCTTTTTGCACACTGACCCACTTCCTTCACGACAAAAGCGCGAAGCACTACGCGTCATACGGGCACCACAAGGCGTTCAGCTTGGGCAAGTTTTTTTTGGTTGGCGTCGAAGGTGGGAAACTCCTTTGCCCCCAATTCAAGAGCCGTCGCCACATGCAGGATGTCCAGCGATCGATGACCACCTGCATCGGTGTAAAGTTCGCTCAGGCGTTCCGCAGCCAGGTAAATCTGGGGCCAGGGAGCGGGAATCGTGACGACGTCGCCACGGGAAACTAGGGGTGTGCATTTTCTTGAGGAAACTAGGGGTCAGTGTGCATTTTCTTGCAGTTTGACGAACTGTCGAAGAGTAGAAACTAATGTGCCGCCTTTGTTTTTTCGATGGAGCGCAAGGCTCACGTTCGCCGCATTACGCATTTTTAGTCTCTCGGCAATCCAGACCTGCGACACTG
>JBGTGQ010000042.1:0-27504 GCA_041746635.1 Terrimicrobiaceae bacterium
AATTCGCCGCGCTGGTGAGCGACGACATCAACGACGAGATCAAGCGCCGGATGGAAGCCGGCACGATGCCCGATGGGTGCTACGAACTGAAACCAACCGGCAAGACCAGCACGATCACCGACATGGCCAAGGCCATCACGCTCCTGGAGGGCATCGGGCTCACCAAAGAGCAGATCATCGAACGCTCCAAGCTCTCGCTCGACAAACTGAGCGAGGATCTCAAGGAGAAAGACGACTCCACGATGGTGGCCGCCAAAAAAAGAGTGCGCGACGTGCTTTCCGATGTGCTCGAAGTGACAGAAACGGCGCCGAGTCTGAAACGGTTACGCGCGCCGGACGAACTGGAAGTTCTCCCACCGGAGGCATTGCCATGAGCGAAGGACCCACCCAACGCCCCCGCCCGCGGCTGATCAACCACGCCGCCGTGCGCCGCGTGCTCCTAGAAGAATATGCCCAATGGGGACACGCCAAGAAACGCCGGCGGGTGAGCCCGGCAATCCTCGAAGAGATCGAGAACGCTTTTTACCGGTTCCTGGTCGCGCAAGCGTCGCAAGACCTTGTCGGGAGGACGATCAAACCATGAAGGAGGTTTTTGAATTCCATGTCCACGGCGAACCGACCGGACAGCCTCGGCAACGACATCACATCCGCAAAATCGGAGAAACCTTCGTCGCCAAGTCCTATGACCCAGGCACCGCCCAACCTTGGAAAGACTGCATCGCCCGGGAAGTGCGGGCGGCCGGGCTCCTTGGACTAATGCTCGATTGCCCGATTGGATTGGAGGCACTTTTCATTTTCAAGCGTCCTAAATCCCACTTCCGAACAGGAAAAAACGCCGCCTTGCTGCGCGAGGGAATTGTCTACTGGCACATCTCCAAGCCCGACATGGACAACATCGTGAAGGCCGCGAAAGACGCGCTAACCGACCTGGGCGTCTGGCGCGATGACAGCCTCGTTTGTCGCGAAACACTGGAGAAGCACTACGCCATCGGAGCAGGTCCATCCATCACGTTCTTCAAAATCTCAAAACTATGAATCTCGAACTCGCACAATCTTTTGCCAAAACCCTGATCGCAAACGTCGAACCCCGCGTGCTTCGCATCGAAGTGGCCGGCCAGATCCGACGAAAGGAACCAGAAATAGACACGGTCTCTTTCGTCATCATGCCGCGAAAGGGGGAACCTTTCATAGAAATGGGCGAGACGGTCGTGATCGGTACGGACGGCGTCGGAGAGAAGGAGAAATTCTACCGCATCGGCGACGTGCTTTGCCGCCCCGTGGAGGGGGATTTCTTCAAGGCCGGCCTGCAAACCGTCGAAGACGACATCCACATCGAGATCGCCATGGCGAGGGAGCAGTCCTACAGCCCCGTGGTGATGCCCTGCAACTTCGGGTCCGTGCTCATGCTGGAAACCGGGCCGGACTTTTTCCTTGCCCGCATCCAGGGAAGGGCCAAGCACCTTGGCTATCTCTGGGAACCGCTCTCCGGGCTGGTGAAAGGCTGCGAGATCGTCGCCGGGGCCACGGAGAAGGAAATCTTCCAGACGCTCAAAATGGACTACGTCGAACCGGAGGACCGGAAATGAAGGAGCGCCCAATCCTCATGAGCGCGCCAATGGTGCGCGCGATCCTCGAAGGCCGCAAGACCCAGACTCGGCGGGTGGTGAAATTTCATCAGCTTCACCCTGATTACGGTCCGCCAAATCCGGATCGGGCGTGGGTTGATCCGTCATACCTCAAGCCTTCGACGGGTGGGGTGCCATGCCTCAAGGTCGAATATGGATCCGGAGAGGGAGCTACCGTTCATCGGCATTTTCCGGCTTGGGATGTCGGCGACCGCCTATGGGTGTGGGCCATCACTTTCAACCCCATCACGCCATGATCGACCTGGAAAAACTGCACTACCCGGCGGAAATCGTCGATGTCATCGGGCTCTCGAAGAACGAAATCAACTTCCTGAAAACCAAGGGTTGCCCATTTTTCGGGAGGAAAACCACCGTCCGATGGGTGCGGGAATTCATCGCTAAAGAGGCGGGGGCGCAACCCGAGCCATTGCCTCCCGTGCATCCGTCAGCGACAACCGGGAGTAAATCCGGTGGACCAACCGCGTCGAATGATTGACCAACCTCATCGCCTGACTCTCTGACAATCCAGCTCGATGACACCGCGAAATGAACGAAACCCGCAGGGAATGGCTGGTCGCGCCACAGGCCCCTTTCAACACGATGTTGAAAAGCCGATTCATTTCACCCGAGAGCACGGGGCACGTGCGTTCGCCCTTCAATTTTTTCAGGTAAGTCACAAGACTGTCCGGCATGGGCACAGCGTAAAGTTTGCGGGGATCACCATCTTTCCGCTTGGAATCCTCAACCCAAATGATCTTCCCGGCGAAATCCACCCGGGAAAGCGGCATGGAGGACTCAGCAAATCGGCAGCCGATGTGCGCACAAATCTCGAACACCGTCCGCATCCATACCGGCCGCTTCTGAAATGCTGCGCGCGCCGCCAAAAGATTGGCATCGGAAAGATCGGGCTTTTCCTTCGCCGGCGAACGCTCGATCTTGGCCAGGCCCAGCGGATTTTTTTCGCAGAAATCCCGGCGCATGGCCTCGCTCATGAGGAAGGAGAAGAATTTCAACTCCAGCCGGGCTGTGTTGTGACTGGCGCCGGTGGCCTTGCGCCAGTCCATGTAATCCTGTGCGTGCTGGTATTTGACCTGCCGCGGATGCCGGACATTCCGCAGCTTGCACCACTCCGCCACACGCTGCCACGCAGCATCATAGCGCTGCTTGCTATTCTTGCGGGTGTAATGAGCGACCAAGTATCCAGGCACCCATCTAAGAAACTCTTCCTCACCGACCGGAGCAACCTGCGCCTCTTTCTCGCTGGCAGCCTGACACTGCCGTTGTGCTTTGCGCGTATCGGCTGGATCGTCATGGCGCATCTTCGTAGAGACCTCCCGCCACGTCCCGGTATCAAGGTCCCGATACTTGAGCACCCAAAAAGCGCTCTTGGAAGTCTTGCGAAGAAAAGCCACGCCCCAAACTCCCACACACTCCCACACGCTGCAAGTGGTTTAGTGTGGGATAAACACTTTAGAACATGGTTATACGGGCTTTATGCAACTATGGAAATCCTACCATTACACCACAAGGCAATTGCGGAACCGCATAGTAGAGACGTTGCCCCGATCTGCAAAAGAATTATTGACCGCCCCTCCCACCGGGTGGCTGATGCCGCCGCGATCAATCAGCCTCCACGGTAACTCTTTGACCGTTCTTTCCGCCCTTCGCGCAAGCTCTGCTCACTTCCAAGCAAACGCAATCTCCGCCGCGTTGAGGCGGGCCTGGCGGATTTGCTCCGAGGTGAGGCCGGCGGCGGGGGCGGCGTAGTTTAATTCGTGGTCGAGATCGATTCCGCTGATGCCGGGGTCGTCGGTGTTGATGGTGGCGGCCAGCCCCAATTCGAGGAAACAGCGCAGAGGGTGGCGGAGTAAGGCGGAAACGGCGCTGGTTTGGACGTTGCTGGTGAGACAGCATTCGAGACCGATGCGGCGTTCGTGCAGGAAATCGAGCAGGGCGGGATCTTCAATGGCTCGGACGCCGTGGCCGATGCGTTCGGCCCCGAGCAGGCGGATGGCTTCCCAGACGCTTTCCGGTCCGGCGGATTCTCCGGCGTGGATGGTGACGTGCAGGCCCGCCCCGCGCACACGGGTGAAATGTTTCTTGAATAGGCCGGCGGGAAAATTGAGTTCGTCTCCGGCGAGGTCGATGGCCACGAGTTCGCTGCGACAGGCGAGGAGGGCTTCCAGTTCCTTCCAAGCGATTCCGGGGCCGTAGGTGCGGCTGAGGATGCCGATAAGCGCGACCTTGACACCGAATTCTTTGCGGCCTAGCTCGACGCCCTCCACCACGGCTTCAACCACGGCCTGGGGGTTTAGTCCAAAAGGCTGGGCCATGAACCACGGGCTGAAGCGCAACTCCACGTAATCGAGGGCCTCGCTTTTGGCGTCGGCCACATTTTCATAGGCGACGCGACGGCAGGCGTCGGCGTCGGCCAGCACGCCGACGGACCAGCGGAATTTTTCGATGAAGGCCATGAGGCCGGGGGCGGGCTCGGTGATGGTGACGTAGGGTCGCAGCGTTTCGGCGTCGTGGGCCGGGAGCTCTAGGCCGTGCTGCCTCGCGAGGTCGAGGATGGTGGCCAGGCGGATGTTGCCGTCGAGATGACGGTGCAGGTCAATCTTGGGTTCTATTATCAAGGAGGAGTCGGAGTTTCGAGATCGAGCCAGGCGAGCTCGGGCGGGGTAAGCTGCAGGCCCACGCCGGCGAGCGCGGTGCGGGTTTCCTGGATGGTGCGCGGACCGATAAGGGCAAAGGCGTCGAAAGTTTGCGACAGCACGTAGGCCAGGGCGATGTTGAGCGGACTGACGTTTTTCTCGTCCGCCAACAGGCTGGCGCGGCGCAGGCGTTCGCGGTTGTCCTCGCTGTCCCAGCAACGCAGCAGCTCCGCGTCGCTGACGGAGCCGGAGAATCGTCCGGGCGCGAAATAGCCGCGGGCTTGACTGGACCACGAGAAAAGCGCGGCCTCGTTGTGCTGAAACCAATCCCGCCATTCGGGCCCTTTGGCGCTGACGCAGCCGGCCCAAACGGGATCAACCATGCGGGCCAGGCTGAGGTTGTTGCTGACGATCCGAAAGGGCTGCCGACCCGCGCGCGCGGCGTAGTCGTTGGCGGCACGGAGGCGTTCGAGGGTCCAGTTCGAGCCGCCGTAGAGACGGACGCGGCCGGCGGCGCGGAGCTGGTCAAGCACATCCACAAACTCGGACACGGGGACGTCAGGATTATCCCGGTGCATGAGATAGATGTCGGCGTAACCGGTCTTCAGCCGGTTGAGGCTGATGTCAAATTGCTCCAGCAGGTCCTCGGGGGTGCAACAAGGCGTGTGCGCACCCTTGACGGTAACAACAACCTGCTCACGGAGTGCGCGATTTTCGATCCATTGACCCAGGAACGATTCCATCCGCCCGTTACCATAAACGTAGGCGGTATCAAAGGCATTGCCGCCGCGTTCCACGAAATCATCCGCCATGGCGGCGAGATGGGGGAGATTGGCTTGATTGTCGACTCCCAGAACAAGACGGGAAACCGGCTTGTCTAGACCGCTAATCCGACCATGAGGGACTTCCGGCCAGCGGTGAGGGCGCAGGGGACGACGCGAAACCGGCATTTTGAGTTCCGGTGCCTCAACACGTTCGGCGGAATAAACCACCTGCGCAGCCGCGCGCCAGCGATCCAGTGTGCGCATGTTTCCCAAGGTGTCGTCCCAACGGACCAGCGGACTTTCCTGCGCGGGCAAGGCAAGGGCGATGGCATCGGCTTCGAGGGCGTATTTGTAAGGGTTGCCATCCGTCACAATCGTCTCACGCCGGTGGTTTTCGTAGAGGTGAACTTCGATGGGCCCGGGCGGATTCCAGAACGAGGCGACTTTCAAGGTGCCCTTCTCGCCACAGACCTCGAGGTCCTCATTTTGCTTCAAACCCACCCCGCAGGAAATCTGCGCCAGAATCCCGCCGGGAAATTTCAGCGACGCGACTGCGATCGAATCCACGCCGGTCTCACAAAGAATGGCCGATCCCGTGACTTCATCGGGATCGAGAAACGCCTGCCCCGCCGCCGCCCCGGCCACCAACCGGACAATGGAAGTCGTGTAGCAGCCGACATCGAGAATGCCGCCGCCGCCCAACGCATTGCTAAAAAGCCGGCCCTCCGGATTGTAGGCGCAGGCAAAACTGAAATTCGCCCGGATCAAACGCACCGATCCAATCCGCCCTTCCCGCACCAGTTCCGCAATGCGGGCCGTGCGGGGATGGCAGCGATACATGAAGGCCTCCATCAGAAAAACCCCGTGCCGCCGCGCCGCCTCCACCACCACCATGGCCTCGGCGTGATTCAGGGTCAGCGGTTTCTCACAAAGGATGTGCTTTCCTGCCTCCGCTGCGGCGACGGCCCACTCGGCATGTTGCGGATGCGGTGTGGAAATATAGACCGCCTGCACCCCGGGATCGGCCAGCAGGGCCTCATAGCTGGCGTGGGCGCGGATGCCGGGATGCTCGGCGGCAAATTTCTCCGCGGACTCCCGCGTGCGGCTGCCCACGGCGACAAGCGAACCGGTCTGCGAATGGGGAAGCTCCGCGGCAAATTTTCGCGCGATGGAACCCGTGCCGAGGATTCCCCAAGAGAGGAGGGAAGACATAAGCGCGCAGAAAACATCATTCCAGACTTCTGGCAACCGAAATCCCATGCCATCCTGAAAGCATGGCCAAGACCGCTCTCGTGCTGGACGATTTGCTCACCCACCATCGCACCGTCGAGGGGCATCCCGAATGCCCGGAGCGTCTTACGGTGATTCGCAAATCACTCGAACCGCTTAAGGTCCCTCTCGTGCTTCCCACCTCGCGCGCGGACTTTGCCGCCATCGCGCTTTGCCACGATCCGCGCTACGTCGAAAAAATTCTCACGCTCATCCGTGAAGGCGCGAGCGAACTGGCCGGAGGCGACGTCAGCGTGAGCGCGGAGTCCGGCGAAGTCGCCCTCCATGCCGCGGGAGGCGTAATCGACGCGGTGGATGCGGTGCTCGGCGGGCAGGCCGACAACGCCTTCTGCGCGGTGCGGCCCCCCGGCCATCATGCCCGCCCGGCCGCTGCGATGGGATTTTGCCTGTTTAACAATATCGCCATCGCCGCGCGCCATGCCCAGAAACAACACGGTTTAGAACGCGTCGCCATCGTGGATTGGGACGTGCACCACGGCAACGGCACGCAGGAAATTTTTTACCAGGATGGCTCGGTCTTGTTTTTCTCCACCCACCAATCGCCTTGGTATCCCGGCACGGGCCTCGCTGCGGAAACAGGCGAAGGCGAGGGAGCCGACAGCACTATCAACCGCCCGCTCCCCGCCGGTTCGGGGCGCACGGAAATTCTGGCTGCCTTGCGCGAATGCCTGCTGCCCGCCTTGGAAAAATTCCATCCCGACCTGATCCTGATCTCCGCCGGCTTCGACTCGCGCGCCGGGGACCCCCTCGGGCAATTCCGGCTCACGGATGCCGATTTTTCCGAAATGACCCGCCTGCTCACCGAAGCGGCGGCCCGCCACTGCGGAGGCCGGCTCGTCTCTGTGCTGGAGGGCGGATATAATCTTGCCGGCCTTGGCCCGGCGGTGAACGCCCATGTTTCCAGCCTGATGGGATGAAGAGGGCATGTCGTCAAGTTGGAGTCCAGCCTTCAGGCTGCCCAGAAAGGCACACGTTGAAGCGTGAACTCCACCTCACTGCCGGGTTCGATAACTTCCCTTTTGAGTACCCTGGGCTGAAATACCCCCCGGATTTTCCCTTGCCACCGGAGAAATTTTCTGGCTCGATCAGCATCATGAAAGCTGCCGCGTTCCTCCTTACCGCCATGGCGGTTGCCACCACTGCCTTCGCTGACATCCAGCAACCGCCCGCCTCCGACTTCGGTCCGACCCGTAAATTGGGACGTGGTCTGGCCAATATTGCCTTCGGCTCCAGTGAGGTCTTGGATTCCATTTTTGCGGTCAACTTCGATGAGGGAAATGCCGCGGCTTGGAGCTACGGCCTGGTTCGCGGTGTGGGACGGACCTTTGCTCGTTTGGGCTACGGGGTCTATGAAGTGGCCACCTTCCCCTTCCCGACGGTGAGAGGTTCCTATCGTCCTCCTTATCGCAGCGACATTCCTTGGATCAACTCCGGCTATGCGGAGTTTCCGCCGGAACTCGGTTTCGAGACTCGTTTCGATTACGTGCGCGATTATCAACGCACTCCTTGGTAGAAACAGTTTTTGTTTCACCTCCTGGCAAAGTCAGGGACTGACGAAAAGGCCTTGCTTCCGCCGGCGGCCATCTGGCTCTGCTCCTCGCCTTCACGCAAAACCGGCAGCTCGTGCCGGGCGGCTCCCGGCCCCTGCCCGCCCATACGATCAAGGCAGTGTGCGCATTTTATCCGCCGACGGATTTGGTGGAAATTATTCCCGCAGAACGACGGGATCGCGGAAACAATCTCGTCGCCGCACTGCTGGACACGCCCGTTTCCCAACGACTGTCCGACGCGCGGGCGGGCAGCCCGATCTTCCATGTCGGCAGATCCTCGCCCCCGGTCTTCCTCGTGCACGGAGACCGGGACAAGGTCGTGCCGCTCGATCAAAGCCAGACCTTACACGCCGCCCTAAGGGAGAAAAACGTTGAATCAACCTTGATCGTTCGCTAGGGCCAGGGCCATGCCTTCCGCCCCAATTCCGCGACAAGCGCGAAAATCGCCGAATTTTTTCACCGCCACTTGGGCGATTAATCCACGACTCGGATGAAAACCGCACCGCTCCTCATCGGCGGATTTATTTTTCCCGGTCTGGATCAGGCGGATTTCACCGGTCCGTTTGCAGTGCTGGCCCGCCTGCCAGATGCGGAATTTCACATCATCGGACGCGACACTTCGCCCGTGCGCGACGCGAAGGGACTGGTGCTCACGCCAGAGATCGGCTTCGAGCAGACGCCGCCCCTCGATGTGTTGCTCGTACCCGGCGGGTCAGGGGTGAACGAGCTGATGGAAGACGACATCACGCTGGCTTTCCTGAAAAAGCAGATGGCGGGTGCGCGCCTCGTGCTTTCCGTTTGCACCGGAGCCTTGCTTCTCGGCGCGGCCGGTTTGCTCAAAGGTCGCCGGGCCACCACCCACTGGGCCTCTCATCATCTGCTGCCGATGTTTGGCGCGACTCCGGTGGACGAACGCGTGGTGGTGGATCATCGGCTCATCACCACGGCGGGAGTCACTTCCGGCCTGGATGGGGCTTTGCGCGCGGCGGCGATTTTGCGCGGCGAGGCCGCGGCGCAAGGCATCCAGCTTTATTTGGAATATAACCCCGCCCCGCCTTTCGACAGCGGTTCGCCCGCCGCTGCGCCCGCCGACGTGCTGGCGACGGTGAAGGCCTCCCTGCAATCCGTGGTGGCGGAACGTCTGGCCATCTCCCGGCGGGTGTCGGCCCGGCTCGGAATCGAAAACTAGACGTTACGCCCGACGCAGTTCAGATCCTCGAACGAGCCCAGCAGCCGCTTGGTGAAGGCCGCTTCGCCCGCTCCGAGCCAGACGCGCGGATCGTAAAATTTTTTGTTCGGGGCATCCGGCCCGGAGGGATTGCCGATCTGGCCTTGCAGGTAGTCGTGATTTTTCGCCTCGTATTCGCGGATGCCGTCCCAGAAGGCCCACTGCAAATCGGTGTCGAGGTTCATCTTGATCGCACCGTAGCCGATGGCTTCGCGGATTTCCTCGCGGGAGGAACCCGAGCCGCCGTGGAAAACAAAATTCACCGGCTTCGGGCCCGTGCCGAATTTTTTCTCAATATAAACCTGCGAGTCGTTCAGGATGGTGGGCTTGAGCTTCACATTGCCGGGCTTGTAAACGCCATGCACATTGCCGAATGCCGCCGCCACGGTGAAGTTCGGGCTGATCTTGAGCAGTGTTTCATAAGCCTGCGCGACTTCCTCGGGTTTCGTGTAGAGGCTGGATTCCTCAACGCCGGAGTTGTCCACACCGTCCTCTTCACCGCCCGTGACGCCGAGTTCGATCTCGAGGGTCATGCCCATCTTGCTCATGCGCTCGAGGTATTTCGCGCAGATTTCAAGGTTCTCCTCGATCGGTTCCTCCGAGAGATCGAGCATGTGCGAGCTGTAGAGCGGACGTCCGGTTTTGGCAAATTGCTCTTCGCTGGCCGCTAACATGCCATCCACCCAGGGCAGAAGTTTCTTGGCGCAATGGTCGGTGTTAAGAATCACCGGCACGCCGTAGGCCTTGGCGGCGGCGTCCACATAATGCGCCCCCGCGATCCCGCCAAGCACAGGGCCGAGCTGGTTGTCGCCTTTGACCCCCTTGCCGATGAAAAACTGCGCCCCGCCATTGGAAAACTGGATCATGGTCGACGATTTCACCTCGCGGGCGGCGGCCAGGGTGGCATTGACCGTGCTGGTGTTGATGCAGTTGACCGCGGGGAGGGCAAAGCCGCTGGCCTTCGCGTGGTTGAGCAGTTCGCTGACCTCGTCTCCAAAAAGAACGCCTGCTCGAAAGGGTGTGGATTGCGCCATGATAGGATGTGATGAGAATTGGATTTCTGTTTTCGGGATGAAACCACGCCATTTCTCGCCATGAAAACCTCCGGTTAAAAGCATAAATTCGACCGATTTTCCGCCCAATGGAAAATCCGCGCCGCAGAGGTCCTGACTTGAAAAAACCGGGCCATTTCGCAACTCTCACGGGATCATGTGCCAAAAATGTGACCCCTCCTCCACTGAACCTTACCTCGCCCGCCGCAACTTTCTCAAACTTGCCGGCAGTGCCGCCCTCGGACTGGCTTTGGCCGATCACGCCATCGCGGCCGAAGCGGGCGGACCGCCGAAACCAAATAATGTCATCTCCCCCGACGCCGCCTTGGAACGGTTGCTCAAAGGCAACGAGCGTTACATCAAGGGCCAGATGAAGAGCCACGACTTTGTCGCCGAGCGTCCCGCCCTCGCTCTTGGGCAGAACCCTTTCGCAGGCATCCTCGGTTGCGCCGACTCCCGTGTGGCCCCGGAATATGCCTTCGACACCGGGCGGGGCGATCTTTTCGTCTGCCGCGTGGCGGGAAACTTCGCGGAGCCAAATTCCATCGCCAGCTTCGAATACGGCGTCGCCGTGCTGGGCCTTCCGTTCATTCTCGTGCTAGGCCATAAATATTGCGGCGCGGTGGACTCGACCATCAAGGCGGTCAAAGACGGAGCGCAATTTCTCGGACACATCCCCACCTTGATCAAAGCGATTCGCCCGGCGGTGAAGACGGCAATGAAGCAGTCCGGCGACCTGCTCGACAATGCCATCAAACAAAATGTGATCGACAATGTGGAGGTCCTGAAAAATGCCTCGCCCATCCTCGACAGCGCAGTGAAAAAAAACACCCTGCGCGTGGTCGGCGGGATTTACGACCTTGTCACCGGCCGGGTCGAAATCGTTGCCTGAAAATCGGCGAATAGAATACTTGCCAGCGCCTGGCTCTTGGATCACTCTGGACAGTTCCAGTTTTTACCGCCATGAGCACCATCATCGACAAAATCGAAAGCGAGCAAATCAAGAAAGACATCCCGGCATTTCGCGTGGGCGACACCGTGAAAGTCCACACCCGCGTCATTGAAGGTGACAAGGAGCGTATCCAAATCTACAGCGGCATCGTCATCGGACGCAAAGGCACCGGCTTGAATTCGAACTTCACCGTCCGCCGCGTCAGCTATGGCGAGGGCGTTGAGCGCGTTTTCCCGATCCATTCCCCGCGCATTGCCAAAATCGAAATCGAACGCAAGGGCGAAGTGCGCCGGGCCAAGCTGAATTACCTCCGCAACCGCAAGGGCAAATCCGCCACCACGGTGAAGGAGAAGTCCGAAAAAGCGGCCGCTTAATCCGCAGGGATTTCCTTCTGGCCGGAAGGATTTTCCTTCTGCAACGATTCCATCCGGAATGCCTTGTTCTTTCGGGCACGAACGTGCCTTGCGGGAGCAGGGCATTTTTTTGGTTGCTGGCATTGATGAAGCCGGGCGCGGGCCGCTGGCCGGACCCGTCGTGGCCGCGGCGGTGGTTTTTCTCGAACACGCGGGCGGGCCGACGGGTTTGGACGATTCCAAGAAACTCACCTCGGCCAAACGCACGACCTTCTACGAACACCTGACCGGCAGCCCGCAGATTTTGTGGGCGGTTTCCATTCAGGATTCCGCCATGATCGACCGGATCAACATCCTGCAAGCCACCCACCGGGCCATGCGCGAGGCCTTTGCCGCGCTGCCCTCCGCCGCCGGACACGCCCTTATTGACGGACTGCCCGTGCCGGATTTTCCTACTCCGCAAACCGCCCTGGTTGGCGGTGACGGCGTGAGCCTTTCCATTGCCGCGGCCAGCGTGATCGCCAAGGTGACGCGAGATCGCATCATGGAAAAAATGGACGCCATCCATCCGCATTACGGCTTCGCCCAGCACAAGGGATACGGCACCCCGGCGCATCTTTCCGCCCTGCGCCAGCACGGCCCCTGCCCCATCCATCGCCGCAGCTTTGCTCCCGTCAGCGCCTGCGTTTCCTGACTGACTTAAGTCCTGACACCCGAGGGGTGCCCGCGAAACACGCGAAGAGACGCGAAAGGAAGACGGGAGGGATCCGGAGAGTGCTTGAGAAGAAGGCCCACCGATCAGGCAAGAGAATAGACGCTCTTGATTTTCTGCCGCGGCTCCACTCTTCGCTTCTTTTCGCGTTTTTCGCGGGTCGCATTCTGAATCGTTCCGGCTTAGAGGATTTTGATTTCAACCAGATGGTCGCGGTTGTCATCGAGGAGCGGAATGGCATCTCCGGGAAGTTTTTCTCCATCAAGAAACACCTGACCATCCTCCGTCGATCCCACGGGTAATCTGGTGATGGTAATCCGGTAATACGTTTGTTGGAAGCGGTAGTGAACCTTGTACGTATTCCAGGCCTTGGGCAGATGAGGAGTCAGGTGCAGACGATCACCTTCGCGATGAACGCCCAGAAGCGTTTCGACCAGCAGGCGGTACATCCAGCCAGCTGACCCGGTATACCATGTCCAACCGCCCCGACCGGTATGTGGGGCGATGCCATAAACGTCCGCCGCGACCACGTAAGGTTCCACCTTGTAGGTGGCGATCTGTTCGGGCGTATCGGCGTGGCGAATCGGGTTGAGCATGCCAAACAAATCCCAGGCTCTTTCCGTTTTGCCCATGAGAGCAAAAGCCATGGCGGTCCAGATGGCGGCATGGGTGTATTGCCCACCATTTTCCCGCACGCCGGGGATGTAGCCTTTGATGTAGCCCGGGTTGAGGACGGAGCGGTCGAACGGAGGATCAAAGAGCTGGATAAGCCGCGCATCCTCGCGGATGAGCCGCTCTTCCACGGCAGCCATGCCCTGGCGGGCGCGTTTGGGGTCGCCCGCGCCGCTCAGGATGGCCCAGCTTTGCGGCAGGGAATCAATCTGGCATTCCAGGTTGGTGTGCGAACCGAGGGGCTCGCCATTATCGAAGAAAGCGCGAAGATACCAGCCGCCATCCCACGCATTGCGCTCGATGTTTTTTTGCAGCCGCCCCGCTTCCTCGAGGCAGCGTTGGGCAAAAACGCTGTCGTTCCGCATCCGGGCCACTCCGGCAAAACGAGTGAGCACATCGTAGAGAAAAAACGCCAGCCAGACACTTTCCCCGCGCCCGTCCTTGCCGATCATGTTCATGCCGTCATTCCAATCCCCGCACCCGATGAGCGGCAGTCCGTGTTCCCCGAACTTGAGTCCGTGATTGATGGCTCTGACACAATGTTCGTAAAGCGTGGCGGATTCCTCGGAGCGGTTCGGCAAATCATAATAGCCTTCTTCTTCCGGCCGGACGGGACGGCCCTCAAGAAAGGGTATGATTTCATCGAGCACGTCGACATCCGCGAGGCACGAGACGTAACGGCAGGTGACGAAAGGCAGCCAAAGGTAATCGTCGGAAAAATGGGTGCGCACGCCGCGCCCGAGCGGAGGATGCCACCAGTGCTGGACATCGCCCTCCCGGAATTGGTGAGCGGCCGCGCGCAGGAGTTGCTCGCGCACCAACGCAGGCTCGGCATGAA
The DNA here is from genome assembly GCA_041746635.1 of Terrimicrobiaceae bacterium. Lineage (GTDB taxonomy): Bacteria > Verrucomicrobiota > Verrucomicrobiia > Chthoniobacterales > Terrimicrobiaceae > CAMASH01. The sequence goes on from JBGTGQ010000042.1 coordinate 13,691, forward strand.
CGAGAGCCATCACGTCCTGAAGTTGATCGCGGAAACCATACGCGCCTCCGGATTGATAGAAGCCCGTGCGGGCCCACAGGCGGCAGCTTAGTGTCTGATAAATCAGCCAGCCGTTGGCCATGACATTGACGGCCGGATCGGGGGTTTCCACCTGCACGGCACCGAGCGTGCGGCTCCAGTATTGCCAGACTTCCTCAAGGGCGGTGCGAACGGAATCCGGGCGGCGGAAACGCTGAATGAGAGTCTGCACGTCCGCCATGTTGCGACCAACGCCCAGACGGAAGGTCGTCTCCCGTTCCTGACCGGCGGGCAAATCGTAGGCCACCTGCACGGCCGCGCAGGGATCGAAGCCCGCCCCCGCCCGCCCGGAGAGCCGGGTGCGTTTGAGCGCCGCCGGACTGGCGGGTGTGCCGTTGCGTCCGAAAAATTCCCGACGGTCCCCGGTGAAGGTGCGGCTGGAATCATGGACATCGACGAAGGCGACGCGCTCGGGAAACTCCGTGTTGTAGGGATTCCTCGCCAGCAGGGCCCCGCTTTTTGGATCGAGTTCGGTCTGCACGTGCAGAAGATTTTTCTGGCGCAGTTCGCCCAGCACCCATTCCCAATATCCGGTGACGGAAACCCGGCGTGGATTGCCCGAAATATTGCGCACCTTGAGCGTGGCAAACTTGATCGGCGCGTCGGTGGAAACGTAAATCCAGAGTTCGGACGCGAGGCCATTTTCCACGTGTTCGAAGACGGTATACCCGAAACCATGCCGGATCACATAAGGCGAGACACCTCGGGCCGGCGCAGGTGTGGGCGACCAGAACTGCCCGGTCTGCTCATCGCGGATGTAGAAAAATTCTCCGGCCAGATCGCTGACGGGATCGTTGGTCCACGGGGTCAGGCGGAACTCGTGACAGTTTTCTGCCCAAGTGTACGCGCTGCCATTTTCCGAAACGACCGTTCCGAAATGCGGATTGGCCAACACATTGACCCATGGGGCCGGTGTGGTTTGACCCGGCCGGAGCTGGATCACATACTCGCGTCCGTCGGGAGTGAAGCCACCCAGACCGTTGTGAAGCAAGAGTTCACGCCAGGGAAGTTCGGCGGATTCGTGCAAAGGAGGACGGGTAATCGGGAGCAGAGGCGGAGTGGACTCGGGGCTGCCGAGACGTTCCAGTTGTTCCGACAGCGTGCCATTTTCATCTATCAGTACGATACGGGCAACGGATTGGAGGAGGATGCGGTCTTCGTGGGAAACCTGGTCCAGATTCCGCACGAAAATGCCCGCGGGCTTGTCCAGCATCTGCGCCTCGAACCCCGAGGCAATCAAACCGACAATCTCGTCGTGCAGGGGTTGCCGGTAAACCGAATCGTCTTCGTTGAGAATGACAAGGTCCACCGCCAGGCCTTTCATGCGCCAGTAGGAATGCGCCTGAATCAATTGCCGGACGATCAGGATTTGCTCCCGGTCACCGATGCGCAGCAGAACCAGCGGCAGATCGCCGGAAATGCCATAGCTCCAGAGTCCGCTTTGGCCCCGTTTGTTGCTCAGGAGCACACTGGGCGCGGCGCGACGGGCGGAGCTGGCATAGATCAATCCGCTGGCCAGGCGGGTATAAAGCTGGGCCTCGGCTTCGGAAATATTGAGCTGCCGCAATGTCACCTGACTGTGGGTCCAGGCCAGATCGAGGGCGCGGTCGGCCATGCGGACGCTGTTGTATTTTTCGGCCAGGGCCAGCGCGGAATCCCGGCTTTCCGTCATGCCCACGATGAAGTCCATCCGAGTTGATTCATGAGGTGACAGAGTAACCGTGCGCCGAAGGGAAATAATGGGGTCGAGAACCGGCCCGACGGTGTTGGAGAGGGGCGAGATCTCCTGCAAGGCGGCGGGACGGGCGAGAGGTTGCCCCCGCCCGACGAAACGGGCGCGATCCGTCTCACAGGACGTTTCCCCCTGTTCGCCGCCCTGACCGACCAGCAGGTGAAAGAGCCAGGGCGGACGCTCGGTTTCCGAACGGGCGCGGCGGGTGCAGAGAATAGCGGGATAGGCAGAGACGAATTCCGTCTGCACGAAGAGATTGCTAAAGGCGGGATGTGTCGCATCCGCCGCGGCCGCCGCAAGCACCACCTCCGCGTAGCTGGTCAATTCAATTGTGCGGGTCTGGTCCGAATGGTTGGTCAACGTCACGCGCCGCAGTTCCACATCGTCCTCGGGAGAAACACTAATTTCGCTATGCACCTCGATGCCGATGTGGCGCTGCCGGAATTCGGCGCGCGCCTGGGTGAAGATGGCCTGGTAGTTTTTGGTGGTTTTGAGCGTGGGCTGGTAGCCGGTGGACCAGAACTCCCCGGTCTCCACGTCACGCAGATAAACGAACGATCCCCAGCAGTCCCGGGTGGCATCTTCGCGCCAGCGGGTGACGGCCAGATCGTGCCACCGGCTGTAGCCGCCACCGGCGCTGCTGATGACGACATGGTAGCGGCCGTTCGACATGAGATGAACGTCCGGCGTGGACAACCCGGGGTTGGAAATCACCCGCATGATGCCCTCGTCGTCCCCGGTGGGTTTGCGGGATTCGTTGGTCGTCCACTCTTCGGATAGCACGCTGGCTGCCGTCTTGGGCAAGCGCTCTTGCAGGAGCAGGTCGGCCGCTTTCAACAGCAGGCAGGCCCGGAAACGCCGCTGCATGGGGCGATCCCGCAGCAGATAGTCCAGCGCCAGCAGGCTCATGCCTTGATGGTGTACCATGAAAGATTTGATGGTGGCGGACGACTGCCCGGGCGGCATGCGGGACGGCGTGTAATCGACCGCCTCATAAAATCCGTAGGCCCCTTCGCGACCCTCCGCGGCAAGGCGTTCCAGATTTTCACAGGCCGCTTGCGGCGCGACCATCAGCGCCATCACCGTGGCGTAAGGGGCGATCACCTGGTCATCCGCCAGTCCGCGCTTTAAACCGAGTCCGGGAACGCCAAAAGCGCGGTATTGATAATTAAGGTGAACATCGGTCCGATTGTACCCCGATTCCGAAACGCCCCAAGGGATGCCATTGGAACGACCGTATTCGATCTGATGCTCGACCGCCGCTTTGTAGGTCTGGTCGAGCAGCGTGTTGTCATAATTCGGCATCACCAACAGCGGCATCAGGTACTCAAAAAGTGATCCGCTCCACGACGCCAGAACAGGCTTGCCGTGCGAAGGCAGCAGCAAGCGACTCAGCGAAAACCAGTGATCCTGCGGTACGTGTCTCTGGGCGATGGCGACGTAACTGCACAACCGCGCCTCCGAGGCCAGCAAGTCATAATAACTGGCGTCGCAACGGCGTTCCTCCACGTTAAATCCAATGGAAAACAGTTCCCGGTCCTCATTGAATAAAAAGGTGAAATCCATGTCCGCCAGCTCGGCGCTTTGTCGGGCCAGGGTTTCCAAATCAAGCATGCGCTGGCCGGCCCGATCGCTGGCCAAATGAAGCTGGGGTAACAATTCCGCCAGCCATTCGCCCGCCGGTAATTTCGCCACGTCACTCTGCAAGGCCTCCTCAATCAGTGGACAGAGCGACTGATCCAACTCCGCCACCGCGCGCAAGGTGGGCGATTGATCGAGCCCGGCCAGCTTTTCCGTCAATCCCTTTTCCAAAGCCGTGGTCTGCCACGCACGGGATGGCAGGGCGAGCCACGGGGCGACGAAAAGCAGATCCTCCAGATGCGCGCGGCCATCCCGTTCCAAGGCATCGCGCCACCATCGGGCTTCGTCTCCGCCTCCTGACGAAGCCGGAAGGCCCGCGAACATTTCCGTCATCCGCTGCAGATGGACGAAACCCTGACGCAACGTGGGTGGCGTCTTTTTTAGTTCACTGATCACGGCCTCCAGGCCCATTCCGCCCGATTCCTTGACGATCGCCGCCGTGTCGCGCAGGCCGGAAAAAATCACAGGATCAAGGAGCTGCTGCTCTTCATATTCGCCGAATCCCGCTCCCAGCGTCAGCAAATGCCCGGCGAGGTTGCCACTGTCCACACTGGAAACATAAAACGGTCGCAGGGGCTGCAGCGTCCGCGTGTCATACCAATTGTAAAAATGGCCGCGGTATTTTTCGAGGCCCTGCATCGAGGCAAAAGTGTTTCGGGTCCGAAGGATCACTTCGCCCACCGGCAGATACCCGAAGTCGCGCGCGGCCAGGTTGGACAGCAAGGCGAGGCCCAGATTGGTCGGCGAAGTGCGCGAGGCCACGAGGGAGGCGGGCTGAATTTGGAAATTATCCGGCGGTAACCAATTTTCCTCCGCCGTGACGAAGGTCTCAAAGAATCGCCACGTTTTGCGCGCCGTTTTGCGCAGAAAGGCGAGTTGGTTTTCCGTCAGCGACGGCGCAGCAGGCGCGATGGGCAGGCTGATCCGCCAGGCAATCAGCGGGGCGGCAAACCAGAGAACCAAAAAGGGCAGTGCGGTCAGCCCCGAATCGGCGCGGGTCGCCAGCAAAACAAAACCAGCCGCAAGGCTAAGGCCCGGAGCTGTCCACATGGTGGCATACAAACCAGCCAGATCGCCGCGGGCCATGCGAGCCGCGTCGGAAGATGTCTTCCACTCAAGCCGCCGCTTGTGCGTAATCAGCCCCCGCCACAACGTCCGCCCGATGGCGTCCAGGCTGACGACGGCTTCATACGGCAGAAAAACCACGCAGAGAAAAATCTGCCCCAGATGCCGCCCGCCGGATGTCGCGACTCCGTGCAAATGCAGGGAGAGGGGGATTTCGACCGGCTTGCGAAGCAACTCGACCATCACCGCGAGGAGCCCGGGGATGGCCATGATGCCTAGCACGAGCAGAGTCCCCAATGTCCCGAAGCGCGGCAGAAAAATCCAAACACCCGTGAGGAAAGAAAACAAGCCGATGGGCAGGAGGCTGCGCCGGAGGTTGTCGAAGATTTTCCACTGGGACAAACCGGAGAGTGGATTCGGAACGCGGGTGTTCTCCGGACCGGGCACCCTTGGCAAGAGCCACCTGGCAATCTGCCAGTCGCCGCGAATCCACCGGTGCCGGCGGCTCACATCGGTGATGAACCGGAAGGGGAAATCCTCGTAGAGCTCCACATCGCTGACCAGGGCCGACCGCGCATGACAGGCCTCAATCAAATCATGGCTGAGAATGGTATTTTCCGGAAAGCGTCCGGCGGCGGCCTGCTCGAAGGCCTGGACATCATAGATCCCCTTGCCGATGAACGAGCCTTCGTCGAAGAGGTCCTGATACACGTCCGAGGCGGCGCGAGTGTAAGGATCGATGCCCACCTCCCCGGCAAAAAGCCGGACAAACCAGGACCGTCCCGCACTGGGCAGGCTCACGCCCAGCCGGGGTTGGAGAATCCCGTAACCCTCGGTGACAAGGCCTTTCGTCGCATCAAATTTCGGCCGGTTCAGCGGGTGGGCCATCGTCGCCGCGAGTTGACGCGCGGAGTCGCGGGGCAGTTGGGTGTCGGAGTCGAGAGTGATGACAAATTTCATGCCCGGCAGCGCCGCACGGTCCCCGACGATTTCGGCAAAGCGTTCGCCCGATGCTCCGAGCAAAAGGGCATTGAACTCCATCAGTTTTCCCCGTTTCCGCTCGTAACCCATCCAGCATCCCTCGGACTCGTTCCAACGGCGGGGACGATGCATGAAGTAGAAAATACCCGCGCGGTCCGCCTCGTATTTTGCGTTCAGCATTTCCACCCCGACCCGGGCTTGTTCGAGCAGAAATTCGTCCGTGGGCAAAACCTCCTCGTCGGCATCGGGAAAGTCCGTCAGCAAAGCAAAAAAGAGATGGGCATCCCGGTTAGCCAGATAATGAATCTCCAGGGTCTCGATCAGCCGGGCGATTTCGTCCGGATCCGTCAACATGGTGGGGATCGCCACGATCGAGCGGGAAGCGGGAGGAATGCCGCCGGAGAAATCCAGCCGCGGCAGCAGGCGCGGCACCATCGTGAGCGAGGAAAGCAAATTGACCAGGGCGACGCCCAACTGGCTCAGGCACAGGGCGAACAAGACTGCAAAGAAAACGACTTCCGCCGCCGGCACACCCAGACCACGCAGCACCTGAAAAAATGCCAGCGTTCCCAGCGCGGTGAAACCCAGGATGCTGCCGGCATAAACCATGAGGGGAAACCGATGCACCCAGCGGGGGAAGCGAGTCTTCCAATCCGGCCGCATTTTCGCGGCGGCTTCCAACTGAGGCAGACCTTTGTCCACCAGATAATATCCGACATGCGAGGCGCGGCCTTCCTTCCCGGACCCATCCGCGTTCTCCACTGCCAAGGCCACGGCCTTCTCCGCCACCGCAGATTCCACCAAGTCGCTGTCCCGCGAAATTTTTTCAATGGCATGGCGGTACGTGTCCCGCGTGGAAAAATTCATCGTTCCATAAACCCCTGCCGGATCCTGGCGGAGCGTCTGCTCGACATGGCTCATAGCCTCGACAAAGGCCTTCCAGTCCATGGCCCCCAGAAAACGCAGGCTGATGATGCTGTGGCTGATCGAAACCTGGTCGGCGGCCTGCAGCTGGGTTTCCTGATGCACCAGTTGCTCGATCGATTCACCCTGCTCGGCCAGCCGTTGTTCCAGCCAATTCCTTACCCAATGCATAACCGGGCTTTGCCGGGACAAGCGCTGGGAAAATTCCGCCACGAAGGAACTGGAAAGCGAAAGGTCCGACTCCGCCATCTCCGCCAACACAATGACCAGATCGGACGGGCTTTTTTCCGCCATCTCCTCCAGGCGGGTCATCCACATGTCGGCCAGATCGCGATCATGACGCGCCACCTTCAGCATCGTGGTCACGCGGTGCAGATTTTCAATCAGCCCCAAGCGCAGCATGATGGGGATGGCCCACAACTCTCCCAGTTTAAGCGGAGAAACCGTTTGGTAGGCCGCGACGTAGGCGCTGAGGGGTTCGACATCGATCTGGGCATCCACATGCGAGATCAGTTCGAGGATGATGTCATAGATCCGCGGCAAACGGGCGGAAGCGCCGCTGTCAAGGCAGGGCAACTCTTTGCTATAACTTTGCGGCAGATGTCGGCGGGCCATCTGGATTTGCTCCTCGATCAAATAGAAATTATCGAGCAGCCACTCGGCGGCGTGCGTGACACGGCGATTCTGATCAATCGCCTGGGTCTCGCGATTGAAGCTTTTTAAGTTTCTCTCGTTTTGATCGAGACGGGCCAACAAGCGATTGGAACCCCGCTTGGTAATAATTTGATGACTCCCGGCCAGGACCTTGGCGTGACGAACTAATTGATCGAGGCTGAATAGCTCACCGCGCAGCGGCAACTCGCTGGCCCGAGGGCGGGGATGCGTCTGTTTTGCCTTCCAGTTTTGCAAACGCGACGACACATCCATTACGTTGGCTCTCCTCCCTATTATATGCGACCTAATTCGGCGATTTTCTCGCAGGCCTCAATTCCCCAACAAAGCACTTTTCAGACTGGGCATCACCGGATCGGATCCGAACCACATGCTCAAAAAGGCCCTCTGAAAATCCGCGCTCGTGATCGTTCCCTTCAACACACCGTTGTCGTAAACGCGCGTCTCGTTCCCGTCGATCTCCACGGTTTCCACCCCTCCTTTTTTGAGGGGGCCAAACATCGCAACAAACTTCGCCTGGTCGTCGGCAAGTCCGGGATAGGTGTAAGACGCGCTGGTCTTGAACTGCGCATTCCAGGCATCAGTCACCTGCCCCTGCCCCACCCCTTGCAGGAAGGTGAAGTTCAACTGCAACGGGCCCGCCGCAGCCGTGACGGCCGAGGCGGAACGCCGCGGAGTCGGCGCGTAGAAGGAAGCCACGTACGCCTTGATCGGCACAAAGGCGAACGTGACCGTGCGGAGGCCCGCGCCGTTGAGTTGCAGGGTTTTTCCCGAGACAGTGGTTTGGGCGGGAATGTTCACCCCTTCGATTTGCATGGCCTTCGCGCCGGCAAGCAGAGGGAAAAGACTGAGGGTGGCGATGAGAATGGTTTTTTTCATGATGGCGAAATTTATTCCGTGAGTTTGATCGTGAGCTGGCCGGGGCGGACGGCAAAGGATTCCACGCCGGGGATTTTTCCGGTTCCCCCCGTGCCGAGGATCTCGCCCAAAAGATTGCGACCCTTCAATCCGCCGAGCCATTCATTGGGCAGGGAAATCCCCCAAATGGTAAGATCATCAATGACGAAGCTGGGCTGCCCGGAGGACTCGCTAACGATGAAACGGGCACGGGCCTTGAAGGTACGGCCCCCGACCAAAGGCAGATCAGGATCGAGCGGCGTCTCAATGCGGGCCAGCACCGCATCGGTGCCAAGCTGGAAACTGACGGTGCGGCCGAGATCGGTGTTGGCATTGAGCAGGCCATTGATTTCCCGCTCGGTCAGGACGATTTCTTTTTTGCCGCGCTCATAGGAAGGTTCAGGCGGCGCGGGGGGTCCGGAGGGTTGGGGCGGCGCCACTTGCTGGATGGCGGCGAGTTTTTCCTCGACCACCGTTTTTTCCCGGGCGCTGAGTTCGACCGGCTGAATCGGACGGGTGAACCACCACCACAATCCGCCGAGCAGAAGGACCAAGACCAGCAGTACGACCGCCGCCTTGAACCAAGGAGAAGCACGGCGCGGAGTGGGCTCGGTCGATTCAATCATGCCCTGCAATGCATAACTGCGATTCGCCGGAATGCAAACACACCCTGATAGGAGGTTTTGACAGGGGAGAAGGAAAGGGCTGACATATCCGAAAGCGCGGCGGCTTTTCTTCCGCTTCATCAAAATTTCCACCCCATGCATCGTATTCCTCCCGTCCCCAACTCCGCCGTCGGTCTGCGCACCATGGGAGCCCTTGCTCTGGTGCTTGTCACCGGTTTCGGCTGCGCCACCACACCACACCCCCCCCATGGGCCGGTCGCCGAAGCCGACCGGCTTGTCCGCACCGCCGACCGGCTGGAAAAGAAAAAGAACTCAAACGCGATTGGACTCTATCTAAGCGCGGCCAAAAAAGCCCAAGCCCTCGCCTCGGATAAGTCAGCTTCCGCGTCCACCCGTGCGGAAGCCCTGGCCATCTACAATACCGCCGTGGCCAACTCCGTTGTGGCCATGCAAAAACAGGCGCGAGGCGTGTTCACCGGGTCCCCGCAGATCTTTTCTGCTCCGGGTGAAAACTATGAAGTGAAGGCTGCTCCAGCCAAAACAAGACAACGCGTCAACCCCGCTGCCATCGACCGCTTCATTGCCGCCTCGAAGATTTCCAAAAAGCATCTCAAGCACGACGTGCACCGCGATGGCCTTGGCGGAGTGTTGGTCGGCGTGCTCAATATTGACGGCAAGCGCCCGAACTGCCCGCCGGAAGGTTTTGCCCAAGCCGTCACCGCGGTCGCGGAGTTCGGCCGTCCGGACCGCACCGGCAAGACTCCGGTTGCGCTTTCGTTTTACGATCCGAAAATCACCGACGAACTCACGGTGGGGTCCGCCCGCTTCCCGCTGGCCGGGGACTTCAGCGCGCCCATCGCCTATTACCCGCAGCGCAATGAAATGCTCTTCGGCCTGGTGGCCATGCTGCGCTCGGACCGGATTGCCAGTCGCTCCGGCATCTTTTTTTACGGAGCGTACGACCCGGACAAGATCCCGGTGCTTTTCGTGCATGGATTAATGTCGTCGCCTCATGCCTGGCTGCATTTTATCAACGAATTGAGTGAGAATCCGGATTTCCGGAAGCGCTACCAGCCGTGGGTCTATCTATATCCGAGCGGTGCCCCCATCGCCGTCAATGCCGCCCGACTGCGGCGGGACCTCGCCGAGGTTGCCACCCGTCACCCCTTGCGCAACAACCTGGTGATAATAGGACACAGCATGGGGGGAATTCTCACCAAGATGCAGGTCAGCAATTCCCGCCGCGATTTGTGGAAGGGAATCTTCGGACCGAATGCCGACAAGGTCAGCGCCCGGTTCCCGGCCGATTCCCCGATCAAGAACGCGTTGTTTTTCGAGGCCAATCCTCACGTCGCCCGCGTCATTTTCATCGCCACCCCGCATCTGGGAAGCCGGCTGGCTACGCTGCGCCTCGCCGGACTGGTCGGCTCGCTCATCCGCATGCCCGCCAAATTGATCGGGGCGGTCGATCCGAAAATGAAGAGCCTGCTTCGTACCATCGATCCCTCCCTCCGCTCCGTCCCCAACAGCATTGTCGGACTCTCCCCCAAATCCCCCTTGTTGCAAAATGTTCGCAAGCTGCCGCTCTCCGTGCCCTACCACTCAATCATCGGAAATCGCGGCCGGAATAACGTGCCTCTGGCCGATAGTTCCGACGGAATCGTGCCCTACTGGAGTTCCCATTTGCCCGACGCCGAATCTGAGATCATCGTCCCGACCGGACACGACGCCTTTCATCACCCCGATTCCGTCGCCGAGGTGCTCCGCATTCTCGCGCTCTGAACCCACGTTGAGCGGCATGAAAGGTAACCGTATCGCCATCGTTGGGTCGGGGTCCATCGGGCTTTACTACGGCGGCAAACTGGCTGCCGACGGACACGATGTGCGCTTTTTGCTGCGCTCCGGTCACGCCGAGGCTTGTCGCGATGGCATCCGCATCTACAGCCCGGAAACCGGCGACGCCCGGCTGGCAAACCCGCAGGTCTATCGCACGACATCCGAAATCGGCCCATGCGACCTGGTCCTGATCGCAGTGAAGGCAACGGCCAATCCCTCTCTGCCGGATCTACTGCCGCCCTTGCTGCACGAGGACACCATGCTGCTTACGCTGCAAAATGGACTGGGCAACGGCCGCTTTCTGGCCGGGCATTTCGGGGCGGAGCGCTTGCTCGGCGCCCTGTGTTTCATCTGCCTGACCCGCCGCACACCCGCCAGCGTCGATCACGTCGGACGGGGCCTGCTGTCCATCGGCGAGTATGGCCGAAAACCCCTGCCTCGCACAAAAATGCTGGTCGAGGCCTTCCAAAACGCCGGCGTCGAAACCCGCCTGGTGGACAATCTCGCCGAGGAACGCTGGCGCAAACTGGTCTGGAATATCCCTTTCAACGGACTCGCCGTCGCGGCTGGCGGCGTGACCACGGACAAGATCCTGGCCGATCCCGCCCTCCATGCCAATTGCCGCGCCCTGATGGCCGAGGTGATCGCCGTGGCGAATGCCCTCGGCCATCCCATCGAGCCGGGCTACGCCGACTTCCAAATCAAGCGCACGATTCCCATGGGACCCTACAGACCTTCCACTTTGGTGGATTGGCAGGCGGGGCAGGAATTGGAAATCGAGCCCATCTGGGGCGAGCCGCTCCGTTGCGCCAAAAGCGCGGCAGTGGCCACCCCCCACCTCGAGCGGCTTTACCAAACGATCAAAGCCACCCTCCCCCTTCAGCAGGGCGGAAAATCACCTCCCGCTCCAGGGCGCTAAAAGCCGTATCCTTCCCCCAACGGCCTTCCTGCCAATGTGCAAATTATAAGACCGACCCATTCCAGCATCTCCAACAATTCCCCGTGTAGGGTGGGCGTCCCGCCCGCCAATTCGGGCATCCTGCCCGAATTCTCCCATCTTCAATCCAACCGGCCGCAAGATGCGCCCTGGTGTGCAATGGGTCAGGCATGGTTTATTGATATTTTTATGAAAATCTTCGCGTTCAACAACAAACAATGCCTGATCCCTCACCCCTTATTACATTGGCGCTCCCTGTCGTTGCTCCATTCCGCTTTGTCGATGGCGCTTCTCATAGTCTTTCTTCCGAACGCCTGAATTAACCCGTGCCGCGAAGCGGCCTCGGGTTGAGAAAATTGTTAGGCCTCGCCGCGCCGGATGCAAGCCGCTATTCCTCAGGAAACGGCAGAAAACCAGACCGGGCCAGAAGCCAGCACGTAAGGCCGTAGAGTAGTCCAACCAGCAGATAGGTCAGCAGGGTAGCGAAGAAACCTAACCGGGTAGCGACAACTGCCATGACAACGCCAGAAGCAACGGAAGCCACCAGCGACGTCAGCAAGAAAGCATACGATCCAGGTGGAACACCACGATCTCCCGCCATGGCTGAGGGCGGCTCAATGGTCCGGCCGAGAAATCTACGAATGCCGTACACCAAGGCTGACAGAAGAGCGAACCCGAGCCAGAACTGCATGCCGGTAAGGAACGCGAGCGGAAGAGCCAAAAGGCCGACGAAACTTGAAATGATGGAGTCTGGTGCCAGATAGGTCGCCAGGCACACACCTCCGACACCGCCGCCAAAGAACAACCCGAGCGTAATCGGAATTGTCACAATAGCTGGACGTTGCGTAGGTGTCATAGCGCGGCCTCGACTTTATGGTTGCGAGCCCCGGTGAGAACGGGCAAGCGCGGCCTTGAAAAAAGGCGGTGTGTTTGTCGTTCTAATACCGCGGGTCGCCCGTGAGGGCCTATCCGCAAGAGGGCAGATGGCATGCGAACTGCAACACTTTGCAAACTGACCCCTCTTTCCCTCATTTTGATTTTTCTCTGATGACCACCGGTTTCAGACCTTGATCTTGGGTAACTGTGATTACGGCTACTTCATCGCGTAGCTTTCTCTCCTGATCATAGTAAACCCTTCGGAACTTAAAATGAACGCTATAGCCGCCGGTAATCTGGTATCCCGCCTCATGCGTAATCGATAGGCTATGCAAAGGGAACTTGGAAATCTCTTTCAGCTCGCCTTCAGAAAGCGAGTAAGGCCGTCCGAACGCAATGATCTCAAAACGTTCGATTTCGGCTTCGCCAGAAGTGGCCTTCACCCGAATGGGACCTGCGCGCGAAACACTATGTGTAGTCACTTCAAGATTCCGCCAAATGGCGAAACTTTCCTCTGAAGCGCAGGCGCGTCCAGATACCGTTAACAGCACCAGCAGGATAATTATTTTCATGGTCGCATTTTTTTGCCGAACGACCTCAGCGACTGCGGAGGGCGGCGCGCTGGCTGCGGGCGAAGGTGGCCGGGGTGGTGTGTAGCAGCCAGCGTGATGCCCGGAGCAGTTCGATGCAGCGCATGGTTCGGAGTTTTTTAGTCTACCCAATGATTTTTTTCAACTTCGTCGACCATATTCTGACCTGAGAATGTGACCAGCAGGCCTCCGCCTTGCCAATCAATAAACTGCCATCCCGGGCGGCGTGCTTCATACTGCCATCCGCCTTGAACAAAAGAATCAGGCTCTCCCAATCGTGATTTCACTTCTTTTGGTGTCATTCCCGGCCTGATTTGATGCTCAATAACCTCTTGCAATGTTGAATAGCGATACTTCAAATCAGGCTTCTTCCATCGCTCGTTCGAGAACTCCGAGGTTGGCCGGTAACGCCAGGCATCAAACTTGCCATAGATGCTTAATGAGGTGATTGCTAAGCCAGACACTATCCACGGTGAAATAAGAAGAAAGACAAGCGCCCCACAAAAGATAATGACACGTCGGTTCTGATTCATGTGGAGTAGGCTAAATGCTTTCCGAACGTTCAAGGTGACTCACGACTGCCCGACGGCGGCTCGGGTGCCGGGAGCGAAGCGACCAGCAGCCGAGATGACGGCGGGTAGTCGTTGAGTCGACCGCTTGGTTCGGTGTCATTCGGGTGAGCCCTTGTCGAGACGAACTTCCTCGCGAATTATGGAAATATCCAGGTGTGTGGGAAGGGTTTTGCGAGCTATGGTCAGAACTACTTTCGTGCCAGGATCGCCTCTCAAAAGCGAGACGACCTCTGGGATATCCAAGGTCTTATTGAGACTCGCATAATAGAGTGACATATGTCTGATTTTCGCATAGGTTTTTCCTATGACGAAAAAACGAGACCATGCCGCGATGGAAAAACGGCGCAAGAAAGCAGGCCAACTCTTCGGTAAAGAGTTTTCCGCTCC
>JBGTGQ010000043.1:0-7235 GCA_041746635.1 Terrimicrobiaceae bacterium
TTGACGTTTTCCTTGTTGGCGTGATCGAGGGCGGTGAGATCGGTGGCCAGACCGCGCCACTGGCTGAGGAATTCTTTGTCCGCCTTGCTGGTCCTTTTGAGGTAAATGAATTTCTGAATCGCGACCCACCAGCCCACGACCGCCATGATGCCGCAGACGAAAATGACCACCCAGCCGTCAAACATCATGTTGTTGGCGATGTCGCCGAACAGGCTCAGGTGCTCCATCATGTGGTTGGCTTCGTGGCTGCCGCCCTCGTCCTCGCCGGCGGCGAGCAGCTTGGTGGCTTTCTCGGTGCCGCCCTGACTAATGGCGGCAAGCTGGATGAAGCCGGGCGGGCGGGCCACCCGCGCCATTTCCAGTTGATCGAGTTCCCCGGCGAAGCCCAGGGCGTCGGTCCCGTCGCCGCCAATGATGGAGGTTCCATTCATGGCCGGAAGCACGGCGTTGAGCGTGGCATAGGTCGCGCCGTCCACGTGAAGGGTGATTTTTTCGCCATCGGAGACGACGGCGAGATGTTTCCAAGCACTGACGGGCAGAGGTTCCCCTGCCTGGCTCCGGGCCGTGCCGGCGGAGTCGGTGATTTCGACATACGGCACACCCTGATCGAGGCCCACGCGGAAAGCGTCGCTCCCTTCCGTCCGGCTGAAGATGGTGGCATTGGGCTGCAAGGTCCCGGCTTTGATCCAGGCCGACCAAGTCATGGAACTGCCTGGATTCCACTTCGTGGTCTCCGAGGCGGGAATGGTGACCGGATTGTTGCCGAGGAGCCGGAGGCCGCCGCCGATGAGTGCCCCTTCGGAAGGAGTGCCGGCGGATTCAGCCGTGTTGCCATAGCTGGAGGAGTCGGCAGGCGCGGAACCCCTCTCCGCGAAGTGGTAAACGAGCACGGTATCCTCGTCGTAAACTTTCTTCGGATCGACCGGTTCCATTTCGCCCGCGTTGCCGAAGTAGAGCCAAAATTTTGTCTGCGCGCCGGGTTTGACTTCCGGAATTTTGACCCAGACGAATGCCTCGGTGAGCAGGGCGTCGTATTTTTCAATTTGATGGGGCAAAACGGTCTTGTCATCCTCGGCCACAATGCGGATGTCGCTGCCATCCTCTCGGGCCGCCTCAAAAGGGAAATTCCCTTGGTGCAGGCGCAGCAGCACGACCGACCCGCCGACGGTCTCCGTGATCGCGCCGCCTTCGGCCCCGGTGTCTAGGGTGAAGGACTTTCGCCCACTCCATTCCTTGTTCCACCACCCTTCGGCTTGGGCGGACAAGCTGCAGGCCAGCAGGGCCAGCGCGATCAGCAAGCTGCGACGATGGAGAAGAGTGAAGCGGGAAGAATTCAGGCTCATGACAAAGTGTTTTTCAAAGGTTTGCGGATGTTCGACATGGAATTTCAAAGTTCTCCCCAGAGACGAAAGGTCAGCAGGGGTTCGCCCGCGACGGAGGGCGTCTGGGAAATCATGGGAATGCCGAGAACCAGGGCTCCGTTCAGGTGATCGAAGATGCGGAGATTGCTGCCCACGCCGTAGCTCCAGACGTTGTATTGCGTGATTTGCTCGGGCAGGGGGTCGTTGACAAAAGCAGCGCCGCCATCAACAAAACCGAAGATGCGCCAATCGTGGTCTTCCCCCAGCCAGTTCAACAGATCCGGACTGCGCAACTCCACGGTGCCGGCCACGGCGCTGTCACCGAGAACGACGGACTCAAGATAGCCGCGCACGGTATTGAGACCGCCGAGGGAAAATTGCTCGCTGTCCACCAACGGATTCGGACTGCCCTGGCCCTGCACCAACCCATAAAACTGAAAGCCGAACGGCAGGTCCTGTTCGTGGCCGAGGGTTCCGCGTAGCGCGACAAAATTGCCGTCGGCATTGAAGCGGCGGTTGTCGAATTCGACCTGGGTGCTGCCCATGCCGCGAAAGTGAAAGGTGATGGCGGCGCTCAGTTCGGTAACCCGTCCCTTGCCGATCAAGGCGGCGTTGTAGCTGGTGACAAATGGGTAGTAGGTGATGGGCGAGCCGACCAGTTGATCGCCCAGGGAGAGATCCTGGGTGAAGTGTTTGTAATCCAGCCCGAAGCTGGCCGAGTGGTAAAAACCCGGTCCGCCGGGCAAATCGAAAAGGAAACGCCCGCCATAGATCTCGCCGTTGCCGGCCACTGCGGTGCCGCCCAGGGTGGAGACGTTGCTGTTTTGCCGGATGGCTTGCACCATGACGCTGAGCCAGTTGACTCCTGGCACGGGGGCGATGTAGTAGGCGGAGTAAACCAAGGCATCGTCCGGCCGCTGCGGTGCAATCTGAAAACCAAAACCGATGGTGTGTCCGAGTTGCCAGAGGTTGCTGTAGCGGAGGTCAAAATTCAGCCGGAGCGGGGTGGTGTTCGCACTGTAGCGGTTGTTGAGCTCCACGCTGCCATGCAGGGGCAGCTTGTCCTTCACGGTCAGTTCCACATCCACCGTGCCGGGAACAGCGCCGGGCTTGAGTGACGGGGTCACCTGCAAGTCCGCCGATTGATTTAACTCGATGATCTCACGCTCGACTTCGTTGAAATTCGGCACGGTGCCCTCTTTCAGAGATGGCGCACGGTTTTTGATCTGGTCGATGTTGAAATAGCGCGAGCCCTGCACCCGCAACCGGCCCACCGGCGCCTCGGTGACAACAAGAACCACGACACCGCGGGCGGCGCTTTGCTTGGGCACACTGACGGAAACGGTCTTAAACCCCTTGTCTTGATACGCTTTCTCCAAGGCGGTGCGGGCCTGCTCGACATCCTCCGCTGTCCGGCCCGGCCCCAGATATCCATAGACCGCATCATCCACCTCCGCCCGCGGCAGGACCTTGGAGCCGACCACACGGTATTGACGGATATACAATGTTTGCTCACCGGAAGGTGGGGCGAGTTGCGGGGGCGGCGGAGGCAACTCCGGTTCCGGCTGTGCCACTGCTGGCAACGATGTGCTCCAGACCGCACCGGCCAAAAGCAGGAAGGCAGCCTTTTCGGAGAAAAGGCGTAGCCGCGGTTTTGGAAGCCCAAAACCGCCCCGGTTTGTGCAGGGATGTGCCATCGAACCGCAATTCGATAAGTGCGGCGCGAACGGGGAACAAGAGGGTCAAGGTTACGGTTTCGTAACCTAGATCAGGCCTTTCCCGATCCCGACGCTGAACTTATCGGTTTCAGCGTCCGGGGTGGTCACTTGATCCAGCCCATCTCGCGGAAGGTGGTATCGTAAAAAGCGGTCTGTTTGCCGAAGATGGCGCGGGCTTGCTGGAGGAGTTTGGTGGCTGCGGCGTTTTTTTTGTTCTGAAACAAGGTGGCCGCGGTGGCGTATTGCCCGGCGGGACTGCGTCCGGCGGGGGAGAATTTGCTCAGATAGAGCTGAGCGGCGGAATCCTGATTTTGCAGAACTGCGCAAAGGACGAGACGGAAAAGAATGACCTCATCCTGCGGATTGATTTCGTGCATCTGGAGAAAGAGGCGTTCGGCTTCGGGGTAATTTTTGGTCAGGAACTCGATCTCGGCGAGATTGTAGCGGGTGACGTAGCTGTCCGGCTTAACCTCCAGGGCTCGCGTGTAGGCTGCCCTCGCCGCGGGATAGTTTTTTCGCAAGATGCCCATCGCGCCATTGTGGCTGAGAACAGTAAAATTGCCGGGGGCCATGACATTCAACACGTCCAGATTTTTTTGGGCCTCATCCAGGCGGTTGTCCGTCAGCAAATGGGCGGTTTTGGCCAGCAGTTTTCCCAAGTCCAGCGGGCCGGAGGGAGCGGCGGACGGGAGGAAGGGGCTGATGCTTTTGGTCTGGGAGAGGAGAAAGACGGTTGTCAGGACAAGGGAGAGGGCGGCGGCGGCACCCAGGTAGAGGAAGAGAAGCTGGCGGAGCGAGCTTGGGCGATGGAAACGGTTCCACCGCATGATTTGCAGGCGGGCGAGACTACGGAGACGGTGGGAGCGAACCGGTGATTTTTCCTTACGCTTACGCTTTCGAGCCCTCCAGTCGTCTCGTTTCTTGCTGAGGGCGGCTGCGCGTTGATTTTTTGTGCGCCGGTGGAGATAGATCCTCCGGGCGCTTCGGGACCCCAGCACACTGCTGAAACGGATGGCGCTGACTACGAGATCTCCGAACCGGTCAAAAACGGAATAGACGAGGCCCTTTCGCGATGTTTTTCTGGCAGACATCAGGGACGCATATTCCTCCTTGCGGAACTTGCTCAGCCGAAGAATCAGGAACCTTAAGTCAGCGCGGCAACGGCGGCGGCGCGGGTGGGGCGGATGGTGAGGAGAGGCTTAAAGCCGGAAATTTCCAACACCTCCATGACCAAGTGGGAGGGGGTGGCGATGGCCAGTTTTCCGCCGTTGGCTCCGAGTTGCTTGAGCGATTGGAGAAAGGAGCGGAGGCCGGCGCTGCTGATGTAGTGGAGCGCGGCACAATCGAGCACAAACTTCCGCGCACCTTCGCCGAAGGCGGCGGCATAGGCGGTGTCGTAAACTGGCGTCGCGCTGGTGTCGAGGCGTCCCTCGAGGACAAGGATGGTCACGCCGTTTTCTTCGGAACGCTGGATAGTCATCAAACATGCAGGTTGGGATTTTTCACGCCCCGCCGTCAAAGCCAAAACGCCCGCCCGGCGGAAACCGCGTTGACACCCTCGAGCACGCGTTCCATCGTCCGGGTGTGCCGGTCACTCTCTCGATCGAAAAGCTGAACCAAGCTTCGCTCCTGCGGCTCGCGGGCCGACTGGACGCGCATGGTGCTGTGGAGCTGGAGCCGGGGCTGGTATCGATTGCCGCCCGCAGCGATGTGGTCATGGATGTCAGCGGTGTGACGTACATCAGCAGCGCGGGCATCCGGATCTTTGTGGATCTCCACAAAAAACTTCATGCCCAGGGCGGCCGCCTGATCATTGCCGGAATGCAGCCTTACTGTCGCGAAGTGATGAGGGTGGCGGGCCTGGATAAGTTCTTTCAGATCTTCGAGACGGTGGAGGCCGCCCTCGCCGAGACCGGAGCCGGGCCGGAGATTTGTGCAGCCGAATGCGGAAAATTCCTTTTCCAGAAAGGGTCGGACGAACCCGGCTCCATCGAAGTGCTCGGCCACATCCAGGACGTGCTGGCGGCGCGGATCACTCCCGCGCATATGCGCAGCAAAAAATTCTCCGCCAAGGCGTATTCGCTCGGTCTCGGTGGCCTCGGCCCCAGCGTTGCGGAGGTGATGCCCCTCCTGGGTGAGATGATGACCATGGGCGGAACGATGGTCTGGCTGCCCACCGATGGAAATGATACGCCGGATTTCCTCGTGCCGCAGCAGGACAGCGACTCCGTGGTCATCCACACCGGCTTTAATGCTTCGTTCGCGGGAAAATTTAACGAATACATTGAGTTCGAGTCTTCCGCTCCCGGTGGTGCCACGATTGAGGATCTTTACGATGCGCTTTTTGCCCTTTCCCGCCAGCGCCGGCCCGACTACCGCGGGGCCCTTGGCCTGGCCATGCGCGCCGAAGTCGGGCAGGTCTATGGCAGCGGTTCCATGAAGGCTCCCATCGCCAGCCAAGCCCCCGACAATGGCAAATGGATCACCGATCCGACGAATTACTCCTCGTGGTTCGAGGTGGACGAAACGCCCCGCCATCGCGACGTCACGGGACTCATTTGCGGCATTGGCATGGATCTGGAAGCCGACCTGTCCGTCTTTGACCCGCAGTATCGCGACGCCACCTTCTACCTCAACCCCGGCAACACCGGAACACACACCCATGGCAAACTCCATAACCACGCCGTCTTGTTCAGCCCGTTTCCCTTGGGCGAGAAACCATTCAGCCTCGAACGCGAAATCCAGAGCGTGGTCGAACACGGCGAGTTTATCGACATGCGCCATCTCTTCGACAAAACAACCATCCTTTGGGCTCTCATTGGCATCATCTACGTGCAGGATTTCCGGCCAGACGCCGGGTGAACCGCATCATCGTGTGAGGGAAAGTCTGCCCAAAGTTGGTTTTTTTAGAATGGCCGTAGTCCGTCTGTTGGCCGCCTCAATATTTTTTTTCCAACTCGCGGCGGCGGCTCCGGCGGCAGCCGAACCGGATCGCTCCCGTCTCGTTCGCGAAGTGCTGCAACGCCTTGTCGCCCGCAACGACGGCCACGGCGGCGGCGTGGTCCGCATCAGCAGTCCGGCCGGCGTTCTTTGCGAAGATGCGGAGGGATTGATGGCCGGGCCGGGCTCGCGGCCCATGACGACCAGCACTCCGTTTGAGATAGCCAGCATCACCAAGGCTGTCACTGCCGCCACTGTCCTCCGCTTGGTCGAGCAGGGAAAACTGCGCCTCGATGCCCCGCTCTCGGAGGTCTTGCCGGGCGCCCATTCCCGCGGGTTTCAAGGTGTCATCACCGTGCGCCAATTGCTCTCCCACACCAGTGGTTTGCCGAATTACTGGACCGACGGCCCCCGCGATCGCCAGGGCAATAACGTTTTTCTCCGCGCCTTCGTGGTCGATCCCGACCGTTTCTGGCAACCCGAGGACATCCTGGCCCATTCCCGCGCGATCCCCGCCAGGCGCCCCGGCAGCCGTTTCCATTATAGCGACACGAACTACGTCCTGCTCGGCTTAATCATTGAACGCGCCGCCGGCAAACCGCTCCACCACGTTTTCCGCGAGCAAATCTTTGACCCGCTGGGCATGAATGCCACCTGGCTCACTTATCGCGGCAAACCACGCGGCGCGGCACCGTCCCACCGCTACGAGGGTGCGGAGGATTTGCACGAAGTCCCCCGCCAGAGCGCCGACTGGGCCGGCGGCGGGCTGATCAGCACCACGCACGATCTGGAACGCTTCCTGCGCGGCCTGGCCTCGGGCGCGCTCTTTCGCTCACGCGGAACCCTGGATGTCATGCGCCAGGCCGTCCCCGTGGGCGAGGACGATATCTCCTACGGCCTGGGCCTCTATCGCGTGAAACTCGAGGACGGGCAGGGCGAACTCTGGGGCCACGACGGACACGGCAATTCCTTTGCGTACTATTGGCCCGAACGGGACATCACCTTCACCGGCACCCTCAACCAGTCCGAAAACGACTGGTGGCCGCTGGTCGAGATCTTCATCGACGGCGGCAAACCCGCAGCCGTGCTGGAGGAATCCGAAAAATCTTTTGAGGCTTCTCTGAGCGCCGGTTGGGACAGCCTCTACATGGATCGCGGAGTCAATGGTCTGCGCGAAAATGGCTACGGTTCTGGCATCGCCTGGACCACCTTGGAA
>JBGTGQ010000044.1:0-118911 GCA_041746635.1 Terrimicrobiaceae bacterium
GCCATCAGGCCCATGTTCGGTTGCGCGGCATCCGACCGTTCGGCAATCAACTCCGCCGCCGTCTTCCCCGTGGCCGCGAAGTGCAGCTTGTTCTGGATGGTCTGGAAAAACACCTGCGTCTCCGGCTCCGTGGGTTCGTAGTCCGCCGCCAGCGCGAGAATCTCCCGCACCCGCAGATACACCCGTCGCTCGCTGGAACGGATGTCCCGGATGCGCTCCAGCAACTCATCGAAGTAATCAATGTGCCCCTTGCCGGGCGGGTTTTTGAGCCGCTCATCGTCCATCGTGAAGCCCTTCACGATGTATTCCCGCAGCCGCTGCGTGGCCCAGATGCGGAATTGGGTGCCCCGCTTCGATTTCACCCGGTAGCCCACGGAAATGATGACGTCTAGGTTGTAGAACTCGATCTCCCGCGTGACCTGCTTTCCGCCCTCGGTTTGAACTGTTGCAGATTTTGCAACAGTTGCCCCGGCGCTCAATTCCCCCTCCTCAAACACGTTCTTGATGTGCCGGGAAATGACCGACTTGTCCCGCTGGAACAGGTCCACCATCTGATTGAGCGAAAGCCACACCGTCTCGCCCTCCAGCCGCACTTGCAGGCGCGTCCGGCCATCCTCGGTCAGGTAGAGGATCACGTCTGAATCCGGCTCCGACTTTTTCTTCATGGGGTCTATCTCCTCTCCATTCGAACTTGTAAGAAACGCTTACCAGTTGCCCGCGCCTCCTCGGGAATGGCCGGATTCAGCCGCCGGATGGCCGCGCCTTCTTCCTCCTTCTCCCGCTGGGAGAAGGCCGGGATGAGGGTGCCCTTGGCATATTCACCGGGCGCGAGATGCGGCCCGTGCCCGACCGCATAGCCCAGCTCCCCGAACCATTCGAGGGCGGCGTCTTCGACGATGGATTCGTTGAGGCTCATTTAGCTACCGCTGGAATTTCAGGAATCGTTGCGCGCAGAGCTGCCACCAGCGCTTCGGAGTCTTTACCTCGCAACCAACGCATCACCTGGTCTTGGAACTTAACGCCAAGGACGTTACCCGCCTCAGATGGTAGGCCCTTAGTTTTGTAGTAACGCAACGCCGCCGGGTAATCCTTCTCGCTGAGCACGCGAACTATTTCTTTCTCCCACTTCGCATAAATCGCCGCTGGGTCTATCGCTGCACATGCACCCTTGTAGGCAGCTGCTAGTGCTTCGGCCCCGTCGCCTCCTTTTCCAAACATGCGCAGGCCAGCCTCGATTTCCATCCGAGTCAGATTCGAGATAACGCGGACTACGTTCGTATCGAGACTAGTAAACACCCGTTCCTTAACTTTCGCGACTGCCTCAGCCGGGTTGTGCCCCAGCTTTTCAGCGGCAATGACCAATATCGATTCAAGTAGGAAAAGATTCTCGACCAGAGCAACCGGCAGCACGGAGATACCGAGCCCGTAGAGCATCTTAATGTCCGCCTCCGAACGTCCGTCGTTATCGACGAGCCCGCCGCATTTGTTGTGATGCAAGCTCGGCATTTGCGTGAAACTGCAAGCCGAGTGGACCACAAGCTCGCACGAGCCGCACGGAACAACGGTGTGCTCGGGGAACGCTTTCCCGTAGATGAAGTAGTCCAAGCTGCCGCGGTCACCTTCGACAAATAGGATTGGTCGGCGACTTCCCATAACTTCCAACAGCAATGATTCCGGAAACGCGTCTGATTCGGGAACCTCTTCCCAATCCCATTTGCCGTCGGTGTATTCGCGCAGCCAAACCTTCGTGGCGTCCTTGCGTGATGAAGCAAAGCCCAAGTCGTGCGTTATGTAAACGAAAGCGCAATCCGGCCTCGCAGACTCAACAGCATCCCAGAGCCGCGCTTGTATGGCCCGGTGGAGATGCAGCTCAGGCTCATCGACGATAAACACTCCGTCCTTCGGGACGCTCAACGCTTCCCCAATGAGATGGAAAACACCACGTTCTCCGTCACTCATTTCCTTAGCGTGGTAAGATTTCTTGTCTTGCCGATTTTGTGTTTCGATCCTGTTTCCGTTGATCACCAACTCGCGGGCAGGCAGGACAGCTTCCCAAATTTGTTTAACCAAATCTAACCGTGTTATCGGGGGCGCGACGTAGTTTTTCTCGGCCTGCATGGCGACGCGATATTGGTCACTCACCTTAAAACTCTCTGATATCATGAGCGTCACCAAAGGCTCGAAATCGTTCAGAAGTGCGGTCGCCGGCTGGTTTTGCCACCTCTGGTGCTGCCGGTAGTGAGCAGGGTTGCCTTTGTCCGTGTGCCCGGTGAACAAACGCAATTCTGCTTCCTGAAAATCCATTGGCTGAACCCGCTCCGGGAAGACAAGCGAGCGATGCGCTGACACACGGTGGTGGAGCTTGATATCCTGTGAATCGAGCCACGCACCAAAGCGAGTCTTCCCCGACCCATTTGCCCCAATCACTACAAGCACTCGATCACGAAGCGGCAGTTTGTGACCATCTGGATACTTCGCCGTCGGCGGCATCTGGACGTAGCGTGCAATTGGTTGGCTCATTTGGTTTGAATCGTTAGTTCTTATCTAGTTCATCCAGGCTCAACTCCCCGCTCAGCAGCTTCGGCAGCAGCGTTTCGCGAAGGGTGGCGAGTGTGCGGGATTGGTGGAGGTTGGCGTGGACTTGCTGGAAGAGCGGCGTCACTTGCGTGTCGAAAGCGAGCAAGACCTCCTTCGGCGCAAGGAGAACGTCGGTTGCTTCAAAGGTGCTTGTCGTGATGGTGTCGAAGATGGAGCCGTGACCGCCTTGCACCAGTCTCTCAATGAAGTGCCGGGCATTGCAGTAGAGCGCGAAGGGCGCGCCGACCTTCGAGCGCAGTCCGTAACAGGTCTGATTCATCGCCATCGCGTGGCCGAACATTGTGAGCCTTCCAGTCGTCGCGCCACGGGCGACAACGACAGTTGCATTGGCGGGGACGATCTTCGTCGAGCTTTCCTCAACTCCTTGCTTGGTGATGGTTCGCTCGGTAGTCACTAAGAAGGCTTCACCGCATTGGGAAACATCCTTCGCGCTGGCCCACGGCACATCGCCGTTCCAGTAGGCCGGAACATCGGTCTTTGGCGTTCCGCCACTCAGCAAGTCAGCTTGCCGAAGGATTGAGCCTGTCTCCCACCCGTTGGGAATGTGTCCGAGCGTTGAATCTCGGAACGAGTCGGAGAAGAGGGCGGCGGTGGCTGGGTCGAGGGCGGCGGGGGGGCGACCGTCGAGTTTGGCGCGGACGGGGTCGAAATCCACGAACCAGCTCTGGAACAGCGTCCGCGCCATCGCCTCCAGCGTCGCGTTCATCCGCCGGTTCAACTCGATCTTGTCGTCCAGCGCCCCAAGCACCGCCGCGATGGCTTTTTGCTCGGCGAGGGGCGGCACAACAACCGGCAGGCGATTCAAATTGCCCTGCGTAAGCTTGGGCATTGTCGAGCCGGTAAGGTAGCCGCTGATGTCTGTCTGAGAAAGGACGTAGCTGAGAAAGCGAGTGTCGGCGCGATGATTGCCACGAACGATGTGCGCGTGGTTGTTTACCCAAAACTTTCCCTTCGCTATGAAAGCAATCGGTGTTTGGCGCGTGCGCAGGTTTTCACCATCTTCTCCGATGAGCAGATACTCGCCATCGAAGAGGTAGCCATCGACACGGTCCACAATACCCGATGCGCCATAATACGGATAAGGCCCTGGCTTGCGGTCGAGTTCCTTCACTGGAACGCGACGACCATCCAAGTTCTCGGTGAGTTCGCCTAGCGGCAGGATTTCCCATTGAGCACGTCCTGGATTTACATTGGCAGCCTTTTGGACCACCTCGTAACGACCTGCGATGACCTTTTGAAAACTTTCTGAAATCGCGTGCCAGTCGAGCAAATCAACTCGGACAGAGAGACCGGATTCTTCGAAGGCTTCGCGCAGACGACGAAGCTTGGATGATGCGATTTTCGCCGGACCAACAAGGGCAAGATCCAAATCGGAATGGGATTTAGCTGTCCAAACAACGCGGGAACCGAAGGCGCGGACTTCGCATTCCGGCACCTGCGCTGCAAGCAGGCGACGCACGATCGCCAACTGTTCTGGCGGGAGATCAATCATTGCGTGCCCGAAGTGATGCTAGGAGCGACTGAGCTGCGGCTACGAAGTGTTCAGCACTATCGCTGACCTCCTCTGCCGTGTCGTTGTCGTAAGTATGCGAGGTTTCATTTCGTGCTGCGTGAAAGCTCATCCAAAGGTCCACATCATCAATCAGACGGTTTTCCGCAGCCTGCCGAAACAATTCGCGCCGGGTCACGCCATCGACGGATTCAGCGCTGATGTTTGTCTCAAGCCAGCGCTTCATCATTTTCCAAGACAGCTCATACGCGACCTCGAAATTCTGAATGATGCCACTGCGCACGGTCTCCTTAAGCTCAGGTGGAAGAGTCGCCTCGAATGTGGCTGCAGCATTGATGGACCGTTCAAGCGAGGCCGCCGCGTTTTCCAGGCTAGTGAGTTCCAGTTTCATGGCATTGATTTCAGATTCAGGTTTTCCAAGTTTGCTTTGATTTGCTTTTCCAGTTTCGCGGACTCGGCGAACTGGGCGTGCAGTTCGGCGACGAGGCGCGGCATCTTTTCCTCGAAGGGGTCGCCGTCGTCTTCGACTTCCTCGGCGCCGACGTAGCGGCCGGGCGTGAGGACGTGGCCGTGTGCGGCGATTTCGGCGGTGGTGGCGGATTTGCAGAAGCCGGGGATATCGGCGTATTTCGGGACAGGATCACGAAGGATGCCATCGCGAGAGGCTTCGGCTTCCTCTTTGTCGCCATCGATTTTCCACTGATGGTAGGTGCTGACAATCTTGGCGAGGTCCGCGGCGGTCAGTTCGCGGTGGACGCGGTCAATGAGGGTGCCGAGTTTGCGGGCATCGATGAACAAGGTTTCACCTTGACGATTTCTTTGCGACGGACGGCTCGGCGAGCCATCCCTACCCTTTTTGGATTTGGTGAGGAACCAGAGGCAGACGGGTATCTGCGTGCTGTAGAAGAGCTGGCCGGGGAGGGCGACCATGCAGTCCACGAGGTCGGCCTCGATGAGGGCTTGCCGAATTTGCCCTTCGCCGGACTGATTGGAGGCCATGCTGCCATTGGCGAGGACGAAGCCGGCCATGCCCTGGGGCGCGAGGTGGTGGATGAAGTGCTGCACCCAGGCGAAGTTGGCGTTGCCCTTGGGCGGGACGCCGAATTGCCAGCGCACGTCGTCGTCCTTGCGGAACCAGTCGGAGTCGTTGAAGGGCGGGTTGGCCAGGACGTAGTCGGCGCGGAGGTCGGGATGGAGGTCGCGGCGGAAGGTGTCGGCGTGCTCGGGTCCGAAGTCGGCTTCGATGCCGCGCAGGGCGAGGTTCATCACGGCGAGGCGGCGGGTGGTGGCGTTGCTCTCCTGGCCGTAGATGGAGATGTCGCCCAACTTCCCGCCGTGGGATTCGACGAATTTTTCCGACTGCACGAACATGCCGCCGGAGCCGCAGGCCGGGTCGTAGATGCGACCTTTGTAGGGGGCGAGCATCTCGACGAGGCAGCGCACGACGCAGCTTGGGGTGTAGAACTGGCCGCCGTTCTTACCCTCGGCGCTGGCGAAGCGGGTGAGGAAATACTCGTAAACCCGGCCGAGCAGATCGACGGAGCGGGGGGTCTGCTCGCCCTCGCTGGCGGCGGTGAGGACGATGGTGCCGATGAGGTCGATCAATTCGCCGAGGCGCTGCTTGTCGAGGCTAGGGCGGGCGTAGTCCTTCGGCAGAACGCCCTTCAGGCGCGGGTTGTCGCGTTCGATGGCGACCATGGCGTCGTCGATGATCTTGCCGATCTGGGGTTGCTTGGCGTTGTCCTGAAGATATTTCCAGCGTGCGGCAGGCGGCACCCAGAAGACGTTCTCGGCTTTGTATTCGTCCTGATCCTCTGGATTGGCTCCGGCGTAATCGCCTTTACCCGCGACGAGTTTGGCGCGGTGTTCCTCGAAGGTGTCAGAGATGTATTTGAGGAAGATGAGACCGAGGACGACGTGCTTGTACTCCGCCGCGTCCATGTTGTTCCGCAGCTTGTCGGCGGCGAGCCAGAGCTTCGCTTCAAAGCCGATGGTGGCAGAGGAGTCCTTGGAACCGTTGGTTTTGGTGCGAGCCATGGTGAAAACAGGGGCTTGGGCGCGGGAAGCAGGGATTAAACTGGGGAAAACCGCCTTTTGGAAGGAAGAATGGTCCGAAGAGCCCTCGTTGCTGGACATCCGTTGCAGCCGTGCTCAAACCTCCCTGCTCTGCACTCCCGCCTCCCCGCTCCCGGTCGCGGGAAAGCACTCCGCATCACGGCGACTTCACACAGCGAAAACCGAGATGGTTTGTCCCCGTATCCGTTTCGCCTTTGCCGCGCGTGCCCACCATGTAGCGGGTGCAATATTGATCCGTGCAAAGATAGGATCCGCCGCGGTGCACCCGTTTTTGGACACCCGGCTCGGAGGGATCGTAGGACGTCGCCGGCCCCGTGGGATTGAGGGTTACCCCGCCTTTGGCGGCATCCCGCGCATAAGTATCCGGGCGATACCAGTCGCTGCACCATTCCCAGACATTGCCCGCCATATCGTAAAGTCCGTAGCCGTTGGGCGGAAAAGATTTCACCGGCGCGATGCCGGCAAAGCCATCCTCGCCCGTGTCCTTGACCGGGAATTTTCCCTGATACGTGTTGGCCATGAATTCCCCATTGGGCCGAAATTCATCCCCCCACGCATAAAGTTTTCCCGTGAGCCCGCCGCGGTCGGCGAATTCCCACTCCGCCTCCGTCGGCAACCGCTTGCCCGCCCATTTCGCATAGGCGGCTGCATCCGGGTAAGCGATCTGGACGACGGGATAATTCTCCCGCCCCGCAATGCTACTCTGCGGACCCTCGGGATGCCGCCAGTTTGCGCCTTTGACGTAGCTCCACCATTGGAAATAATCGTTCAGCGCCACGGGTTTCTCCGTGGGGGTGAAAACGACCGACCCGGCGACAAGGTTCTCCGGCGGGACGGTGGGAAATTGCTCCTTCGTCGGTGCAATCTCCGCGATGGTGCGATAGCCCGTCGCCTCAACAAATTTGGTGAACTGCGCGTTCGTCACCTCCGTCGCATCCATCCAGAACCCCTCCACCGCCACGCGATGAACCGGCTGCGTGTCGCCGATCGTGGCGGGCGAACACATCGCCACATCACCGACTGTTCCGTTCGCCCCCATGGAAAATTCCCCGCCCGGAATCCACACCATGCCCTCGGGAGCGGGTCCGGGAGGGTTCGCGGCATTCGCCGAGGTCGGGGCAAACGCACCCACTCCGGGATCAGCGAAGGCAACGGTTAGCAGCATGGTCCACAAAGGGAGGAAGATAAGGACGCGGTTCATTTTCGTAACTTAGGGAAGCACTGATTTAATCCACAGATTGAAGCGATTGACACAGATTTTAAGACAGAAGGCCCAATCTTATCTGTGTAAATCTGCGAAATCTGTGGATGAGTCTCCGCGGATTGGATTAATTAGCCTTCCTTAGCTCAGATCGTGCATCGAACTTCGGAATCTCTAATCCCAGGAAGTCACGTAACGCCGCTCTTTTTTGGAAGCTTTCCAGCCCCAGCCTTCCGTGCCGAGGTCCGGGTCGCTCCAAACCCCGACCTTCTTTTTGATCTCAATACCATTGGTCCCGACGGTGACCTTGTGGTTGGCACCATTGGCGTAGGCGATCTGATAAATTCCGCCCCACGGATCAACGAAGTTTCCGTTACTGAGGCCGCTTTTGCCTTTCTTCGCGGTGTTCACCTCGAGGAAAACGATCTTTCGGGGATTGAGAGTGGTGTTGCTTCCCAGGAGAGTCGCCAAAACTTCGCCTCCAACACCGCCTGAGTTTGTGCCGGGCAACCGGCCGTATTCGGTCTCGAAGGCGTTTACGGCGGTGGCGATCTGCACCACGTCGTTTTTGGCTTGGGCTTTTCTACTAGAATCGGGCGGCGGACCACTTACCGCTGGAAAAAGCAACGAAACCAAAATAACCAGCACAACGATCACGATGAGGACCTCCAATACACTGATTCCGCGGGAGGAACTCATGACGTTTTGTTATCCCACGTTCTGTAGCCGTCAAGAATGGCAGCGCAAAGCGTGATGCCGACGGGGGCCGGCATACGGCGTTTGGGGGACTACCGGAAGTCCGCTGCTAGCTCAATTCGGCGCGATGGAAGAGGAACCAGTCGTCAAGGTTGTTCAGGTTCACCGCATCCTTAGGGCCGGAGGAGAGGGCGTTTTCCTTGAGGATGTCCTGGCGGGTTTCGTCGGCGTGAAGGTAGCCGGAGATGGCGGCGTTGAGCCGGGAGATCGTGTCGGCGTCGAGTTTCACTCCGGCCTGCTGCGCGATCCAAGCCTCAAAAGCGGGATAGGTCGGGCGTTTGGTGTGGACGAATTCCTTCACAGCGGCTTCTTCCACCCCAAGGGCGTCGAGCACCATGGAGTCGTAACCCTTGCCGCAACCGGGATAGCCGTCGGCGAGTTTTTCCCGCGCTTCGAGGGAAAGTTTCAACCACAAACGTGGCAGGTGAAGAACGCCGAGGGGACCGGCGGTGCCGGAGCTGATGAGCGGTACGATTTTTGCCATGGTGGTAAAGGTTGCGGAACGTTAGGCCAGAGTGGGCCGGAGTTCAATGAGTGTTGGTGGAAGACATCATCCGCGCTTCTCCACGCGGTCGTAGTATTCCTTCCAACCCTCTCCGCCGGCGGGGTTCACCCAAAAGCGGTTCGGGCCGTCGAAGGAAATCTCGATGCGCTCTTTGGTGCCGGCGGCGGGATCGCGCACGTCAATGCAGACGGATTTCTCGTCGGAGGCGGTGACCTCGTAGGGAAGGCTGACGCGGGCGGGCGGGCCGCCGTCCTTGGGCGGGAATTCGATCACGAGATAGGAGCGTTCGTATTTCACGACGAGGTCAAGATAGGGCGGGGCGGATTTCGTTTTGGCGACGGTGACGGTTTTCGGGACGAGCTTGGTTTTGCGGCTGCCTTTGCGGATTTTGACCGGCTGCATTTTGGTCACCTTGACCATTTCGACGGGCATGGGGACCTTGTTCGACTTCCAGGTGCCGCGCAGGCGTGGATCGCCCGTGGCGCAGCTGGTGAGCCACAATCCCACCGCGAGCGAGACGGCCAGAGGGGTGAATTTTCCCATGCAGGGTCTAGCTTAGGCGGCAAATGGATGGACTTCAACCCGGCAAAGCGCCGGGGCTTTCCTGCTTGAACGCCAGGCACTTTACGGACATCTCTTCCCGGTGTTTTCCCGTTTTTTGCTCCCGCTCGTCATCGCCTTGAGCGGATGTCTGACGTCAGGCTTCGCCCAGGAAGTCGAAATATCCGCCCCCTCCAAACCCGTGGTGGTCAAGGCGGGGTTCTATCTGGTGGATTTAACCGGCATCCAAGAATCTTCCCAAACGTTCGATGCGGATTTTTACTTTGTTTTTGAGTGGATGGACCCGCGTTTGAAGTTCGAGGGCACCGGACCCAAGCTCTATTTGGAGGGAAAAGCGTCGGCGAAGTTAGAAGAGATCTGGTGGCCGCAGATCGAGTTCTTAAACACGTCCGACAGTACCATCACCAACCAAGAGCTGGAAATCTCGCCCGATGGCATGGTGACTTATAATATCGGGGTGAGCGCAAAATTCCGCGGCACCTTCCGGTTGCGGAGGTTTCCCTTCGACCGGCAGACGCTGAATGTGAGAATCCAGTCCTTCGCCTTCACCAAGGACGAGGTGGTCTTCGAAGTCAACCCGGTGCTGACCGGCATGGCGGAGCACATGGCCTACGAGGGTGTCACGCTGGAATCGGCTACGGCGGGGGTGGAGACGGTCGAAGTCAAGGGTTGGAATGAGATCTATTCGGAATTCCGCGTCAGTCTGGAGGTGGCGAGGAAATCCCAGTTTTATCTGTGGACCATCTTCGTGCCGGTGAGTCTGGTTTTCTTCATTTCCTGCACGGTGTTTCTCATTCCGGTGGATCAACTGCACGACCGCGTGGGAATTACCCTTACCGCCATCCTGGCCTGCATCGCGACCCAATTCGCCATGAGCTTCAACCTCCCGCAAATTTCCTACCTCACGCGGATCGATCTCTTTTTTGCCATTGCGTATGTGATGATGGGGCTGCAGGTCGTGATGAGCGCGATTGAGCGAAGGATTTTCCGTACCCGGCCGCAGTTGGCGGAGAAATTGAACCTGGCGGTGCTCATCGTTTTTCCCTTGGTGTTCCTCGCCGCCTCCTGTTTGCTTCTGCGCTGAATATGGAAGAAATTCTCATCGAATCCCCCGACGGCAGCGTGGTCGAAACGCGTGAGTCGCCGGCCCGATGGCAAAAGCAGGGTGATGCGGTCGAGCCAATTAGCATGGATTGGTTGCTCGCGGAAGAACACCACCGCATTTACGGGCGGCCTTGGATCCTGGGCCGGTTTTATAGGGATTTTTTAGTAGCCCACGGTCTCGTACCAAGTGACCGCGTGCTGGATCTCGGCTGCGGGGCGGGGAGGGTGGGCATCTGGCTCATTCCGTATCTGGAGAAGGGACGGTACTTTGGCATTGATTGGCATCTAAAAAGCCTGGCGGCTTTCGCGCGCTACGAGGCAAGGCTGCACAACCTGGCCCACAAAGCGCCGCGGCTCATGCTTAGCGCCAATTTCGACGTGGATCGCTTCGGTGAAACCTTCGACGTGGCGCTCGATTTTTACGTGACCCGGCATTTAACCCTGGAGCAGACTGAGGCGGCTTACCGGAAAGTTCGGGCGGTGTTGGGAAGTAGCGGACGTTTTTTTCTGCCCCACGCTCCGCAAATGGACGAGGCGATGCTTGCCCGGCTTGGCTTTGTCGTGATCGAATCCGAAAACGCGAGCTATCCGCTACTCGGCGAAAGCACGAAGGACATGCTGAGCACGGACCACTGGCATATCCTGCGTGCAGTGTGAGGGCATAATCCCATTCGAGATTCTCCCAGTAGCATGGGCATCGAGTCCATCGGGACTAATCACACTCTTCCTTTCTTGCTTTTTGAAAAATCAATCCCACTCTATTTCGCCAGTCCCTCCACTTATGAAAAAAATTCTTCTCTTAGCCATGGTGCTGGGGGGAATTCCCTGCGCGGACCTGCGGGCGGAAAGTCCGTTTACGCCGATCCTGCAAACTTATAATGATAATCCTGCGGTCTATGCGAGTCGCAGCGGGTTGGATCGCTGGATCGCCAATCGGAAAAGGGAGCTGGATCGCAACAGCCTGATCGCGCAGACTACCGCCGGGCCTATCGAGTACATCAGGCGCGGTTCGGGGCCGGCGGTTATCTGCCTGCACGGTGCCTTCGGAGGCTATGATGCCTCGCTCCAACTCGCCGAGTCCTTGGCTAACCGATTTACTGCTTTCGCGGTTTCCCGCCCTGGGTACCTTCGCACTCCGCTTTCCGTGGGAGAATCGCCGGAAGAACAGGCCGATGCCATGATCGCACTGATGAATCGCCTCGGTATCCGCAAAGCCGCCGTGATCGGCTTCTCCGCCGGCAGCCTGACGGCCTTTCAAATGGCGGCCCGGCATCCGGATCGAATATGGGCATGCGTCCTTCAGGGGGTGGGAGCACTACCCGGCGACTTCGAGCCTGGCGGCACCTACGATCAGTTGCGGGCAGTGGTGGCGGACGATGACTTGGTCGAGTCCTTGGATCGGGCCTCCTGGTTTCTCTACGACATAGCCCGCGCAGATATCCGCACGGCGGCGGATCTGGTTCTGCCCGACGATGTGCTGGAGGGGTTTCCCGCGGCCGAACTCATGCAACGAATCCGCTACGTGAAGGCGATCCCCCAACAAAGCAAATTCCTTCGCACCTTCGTTTTCAGCCTGGGTCCCTACAGCCTTCGCCGGGAGGGTGACTTCAACGATATCAAGGACGACATTTCCATCGACCCCTGGCAGAGTTGGGTGGACGCCGGAGTGCCGCAAGCCGTGACCGTGCCCGTTCAAATTATTCAGGCCGTATGGGACGGCAGCGGGAACTACGCGGAAGCGCGGGATCTCATTGCGCCGAATATTCCCAATAGCGAATTGGTGACGGTGCAGGGATGTGGACACTTTGTCTGGATGGGGAGAAACACCTATACGTGGGAAAACAGGATGCGGGTGTTTCTCAGAAGCCACCGGCCCTAAACCCCGCACGGCCAGCCGATGAGCTTCACGGCCTAACTGCCAGTACCGTTTCGATTTTTCCCAAGGGAAGAGTGTTGACCACATCTTCTTTCGTCAGCCAGCCCTTGCGGGCGATGTGAATACCGAAAATCAAATCCTGGATTCCCGCGGTGGAGTGGGCGTCGGGGTTGATGGCGCATTTCACGCCTTTTTCCTGGGCCAGCGGCCACCAACGCCAGTCCATGTCGAGGCGGCGGGAATTGGCGTTGAGTTCGATGATTGTGCCGGTGGCCGCGGCGGCTTCGATCACGGCGGGAATGTTCACCTTGTAGGGCTCTCGAGTGAGGAGAAGGCGACCGGTGAGGTGGCCGAGCATGGTGACGCGGGGGTTGGAAATGGCCTTGATGATGCGGTCGGTCATTTCCTTTTCGGAGAGGGTGAAAGAGGCGTGGACGGAGGCGACGACGTAGTCGAGCTGGGCTAAGACCTCGTCGGAAAAGTCCAGCGAGCCGTCTTTTTTGATGTCGCACTCGGTGCCGGAGAAAAGCCGGAAGCCGCCCTGCTCCTCGTTGAGTTTTTTAATATCCGCGACCTGGGCCAGGAGGCGTTTTTCGTCGAGACCGTTGGCTTGGACGGAGCTTTTGCTGTGGTCGGCGATGCCGAGATATTGCAGGCCGAGGTCGCGGGCGGCCGCGGCCATATCCGCGAGGGAGGCGCGGCCATCGCTGGCAGTGGTGTGGCAGTGGAAGGTGCCGCGCAGATTCGGCCACTCGATGAGGGTGGGAAGTTCGCCGTTTTCCGCTGCGGCGATTTCCCCGCGATCTTCGCGCAACTCGGGTTCGACGTAGGCCAGCCCGAGGGCCTTGTAGAGATCGCCCTCGGTCTGGACGGCGGGAATTGGCTCCTTGAGTTTGCGGCCCTCCGCTTCGCTGAAACGATATTCGTTGAGCGACCAGCCGCGTTCGAGCGCACGGGAACGCATCCTCACGTTGTGCTCCTTGCTGCCGGTGAAATAGTTTAGGGCAAACGGATATTCCCCGCTGGTGACCACGCGCAGGTCGCACTGGATGCCATTTTTGAGCAGGACGCTCGATTTGGTCTCGCCGTGGGCGAGGATGGATTCGACGAGCGGGTGACTGACGAAATCGGCGGAGACCTCCGCGGGCTGGCGGGTCGAAACGATGAAATCGAGATCACGCACGATTTCTTTTTTGCGCCGGTAGCTGCCCGCGATCTGCACGAGGGTCACGCGCGGATGGCTGCGCAGGTCTTCGAGAAGCACTTCGGCCAGCGCGGTGACATCGCCGAGGCGGAACTGGCCCGCGCTCTTTTTGTGCTGCTCGATGGACTGGAGGATATTAGCGGCGGTTTTTTCTCCGAAGCCCGGCAATGCGGCCACGGTGCCGTTCTGGCAGGAGCGTTCGAGTTTGGTGAGCGAATGGATATCGAGCTGTTCGTAGAGCAGCTTGATCTTCTTCGCGCCCAGACCTTGCAGCTCGAACAGACTGAAAATATCGGGCGGGAATTCCTCGCGCAGAGTGTCGTAATAATCGAGCTTCCCGGTGGTGACGAGGGTGGTGATTTTTTCCGCGATGGCCTTGCCGATGCCGTCGATTTCCTCGAGACGTTTTTTTTCCACGAGTTTGGCAATATCCTCCGTGAGGGTCTCCAAGGCGCGGGCCGCGTTGGTGTAGGCGCGGATTTTGAAAGGGTTCTCGCCCTTGAGTTCGAGCAGGAGCGCGATGTGCTCGAGGACCTCTCCGACTTCGTTTGCGCTCACGGAAAAATTCCCCGGGCCTGCCGTGCCGCCAACACGCGCTCGATGCCAATAGAGAGCGCGGCGGTGCGATGCGGGATTTTGCGTTCCTTGGAGCGTTTGATCACGGCGGTAAAGGCGGTATCCAGGATGCGGTACAGGCGGTCGGCGGTTTCCACGTCGGACCACAGAAAATTTTGCAAATCCTGCACCCACTCGAAATACGACACGATCACGCCGCCCGAGTTGCAGAGAATGTCGGGAATGACGAAGATCTCATCCCACCGCTGATTGAGAATCTCATCCGCTTCCGGGGTGGTCGGGCCGTTGGCCGCCTCGGCCAGAATGCGACAGCGCAGTTTGCCGGCATTTTCGCCGGTGATGACCCGCTCGATGGCGGCAGGCACCAACACGTCACAGGGCATGGTGAGAAGCTCCGTCGGGTCCACCCGTTCGCCTTCGGCAAAATCGCGCAACGTCCCATGCAGGGCGACATGGCGGTCGGCGGCGGCAACATCGAGGCCCTTGGCATCGTAAATCGCGGCGGTGTGGTCGCTCAGGCCGACGATTTTCATGCCCGACTTGAAAGCCAGCCCGCCCGCCGTGACCGAGCCGACATTTCCAAAACCCTGCACGATGGCCGTGCAGCCGCCGGGAGGGATTTTCAGATGATCCAACGCGCGCTCAATGAGAAAAACAACACCCCGCCCGGTCGCCTCGCGGCGTCCGGCCACGCCGCCTAGGGAAACAGGCTTGCCGGTGACGATCTCCCCGGCGGCATAACCGACATGAACGGAATACGTGTCCATGAACCACGCCATGATCTGCTCGTTGGTGCCCATGTCCGGCGCCATCACGTCCATGTGGGGACCGACGAAGGGAATCATTTCCTGCATGTAGCGGCGGGAGACGAGTTCGAGTTCCCGTTTACTCAGCGAGGCGGGAGCGACCCTGACGCCGCCCTTGGCGCCGCCGTAGGGCAGTCCGGTCAGCGCGCATTTCCAGCTCATCCAGATGGCCAGAGCCGCGCACTCTCCGATGGTAAGGCTGGCGGAAAAGCGCGTGCCTCCCTTGGTCGGGCCCACCGCCAGATGATGCTGCACCCGGTAGCCGTGAAAAACCTCCACCGAACCATCGTCACGATGGATCGGCAGGGCCACCGACACCGCACGCTTGGGGTAAATGAGCCGCTCGCGATGGCCGGGTGCGATTTCCAGATAGTCGGCGATGATTTCAAACTGCTGCTTCGCCATTTGGAAGACCGGATCAGAATAGATCGGATCGGAGGAGAACTCGCCGTTGGCCATAGGTGAATAGGATAGTCAATCGCGCGCGGCGCGCGAAGAAAAAGCGCATGTTTGGAGGGTTGCGGGTTGACTCGCCTCCGGCTCGGATCTTCGCTGCGCTCCGGTTCTCGCAACCCAGTTTATTTAGCAAGTGCGGCAAGGGCCGGCCGGCCTCCGTCTTCCACCGTCTGTATCCGGCCGCTTTTCACGGAAACCAAAAAGGCGCTGATTTTTTCCCTGGGAAAACCGGTCAGGGCAGCCAGGCTTTTTCGATAAAGATTCATTTGTTCGCGGTACGCTTCCCCGATTTCCCCGGTGTCCGTTTTGTAGTCAAAAAGTTCGGCCCGGTCGGGATAAATCACAGCCCGGTCGAAAACCCCGCTGATCCAGCGTCCCTCCACAAAAACATCAAACGCCTGCTCGCGCCATAAGGCGTGGGTTTGCGCCGGGCGGGTGTAGAGGCGCTGGGCGGCTGAGGATTTCAAAAAATCCCGCACCAATTTTCGCGCCGCAGGTGAGAGCGAGTCGAAGTCCGGAAGATCTTCGTCCACCCAAGTGATGAGGGCGAGGGCTTGATGCACCGCCGTTCCGGTCGTGAGAGCCTTGTTGCCCGCGATGAGCGTGGCCGCGTCTCTCCGGGAGGGAACGGTCGGAAGCGAAGGCGAAGCGGGGCGCGCCTCGATTTGGGGTTTGCCGGTGAGGGCGATGATCGCCAGCGGTTGGCGTGCGGGCGTGGCGCGCGCGTCCTCGCGGTACCAGTCCGCATTACCGGCCAGAAAATCCCCGCCGCCGTGGGGCAGGCTTTCGTGCAACAGGCGGTTGAACGTTTTCACGTTGCTGGATTCCTTTAGTCTCTCGCTGAAAACATAAACGGCGCGCCGGGCCCGCGTGGCGGCGACGTATTGCCCGCAGAGATTTTCATACGTGTCCTCCGCCAGGGCCTTCTCGTAAGCCACACTGAGCACAGGGTCTGCGGCGCAGACCGCCTTCGCCGGCAAATCAAGTCCCCAGCGAATTCCGCCGCCGCCTTCGCTGTGTAAATAGACTGGGGCATCGTCGCGCAAGCTGGCCAGAGCTCCATCACCGGCGTCCGGCAGCACGACCATGTCGAAGTCGAGGCCCTTCGCGGCGTGGACGGTCAACACCCGCACCACTCCGGCGGCGGGATCGTCCATGGAGGAGCGATTTTGCAGAGCCAGGACCAGCTCATCAATCGTTCCACCGCAATGCGCGGAATCAAAGTCGGCCGCCGCAGCCAGGAAATCCCCGGCGCGGCCGACGGCAAAAGCATGGCCGGTCACCGGCAGATTTTTTACCCACTGTCCGATGGCGCCGGCGAAGCCCTGCTCGCGAATCAGGCGCAGAGTGGTCAGCCGAAATTTTTCGAAATCGCCTCCCGTGAGCACCCAGAGTGGAGTCATTTCCACGTGGCGAAGGGAAAAAGTGTCTGCCGGATGCGCGATGGCCCGCAGCAGAGAAAGCAAGGCGGCGCCGAGGTCGTTGTCTGTGCAGGGATTGAAGCGTCCTTCCGACCGGGCTTCGATGCCCGCATGACGCAGAGCCTCGATCACGGAGGCGGCGCGGGCGTTGGTCTGGACCAGCACGCCGCAGGTGAAGCCGCGCCCGAGAGGGTCGATTTCGCTGATCAAGCGGGCCGCCTCAGCATCCAGGGTTTCGCGTTTTCCCTCGTCGCCGATTTCCAGACTGCGCCAGAGAAAGCATCCGCGGTCCCGCGTGACATCGTGGGGTTTGTGTTCCCGCCAGGCACTTTGCCAGCGGTCGAGGGTTTTTTGGGGAAAGCCCAAGTCCGCCTGCAAA
The DNA here is from genome assembly GCA_041746635.1 of Terrimicrobiaceae bacterium. GTDB lineage: Bacteria > Verrucomicrobiota > Verrucomicrobiia > Chthoniobacterales > Terrimicrobiaceae > CAMASH01. The sequence goes on from JBGTGQ010000044.1 coordinate 17,030, forward strand.
CGCCCAAGATGGGCGGGATCGAAGAGGGCGTTGACCGTTTCAAGAATTTCCGGCACGGAGCGCCGCGAGATGTCCAGCGCCTCAGCAATGTCAATGCGCTGCGTGCCGGAGGCGTTGTAATGCTCGGCAATCTCGTCGAACAGCCACGGATCGCCGCCGCGCCACGTGTAGATGGCCTGCTTCGTGTCGCCCACGTAAAAAAACGACCGCCGTCCCGTGTCGCTTTGCACGACTTCGTCCACCAGATTGCGCAGGGCTTGCCATTGCAGGCGGCTGGTGTCCTGAAACTCGTCCAACAGCCAGTGGTCGTAGGTGGCATCGAGCCGGAAATCCATCTGTTGCCGATCGAACGACCGCCCCGCGCCGCCGCCCCACACCGCGCCTTCCGCCGCCGCCAGCAAGCCGGTGATGTCGGCAAAGGTCAGCCGCCCCGCTTGACGCACGAGCTCCTGATAAGGTTGCTCGAACCGCGCCACCAAATCGTAAAGCGCGCGCGACCGTGCCAGGCGACCCTCGAGTTCGATGCGCAAAATGCCGCGGCCCAGTGACGCGACCATGAGACGTTCGCGCGAGGAAAAGGCAAAGCGTTTCGTGCGGAAAACCGTGAGATAAAATCCCCCGGGGTCCTTGGCGGCTGCGGGCGGATCAAGGGCCCGCAGGGCGAACTTCACCGCCCGCTCTGGCACGGTTGATCCCGGACGCAGCGCGCGGATCTCTTTGAAGAGACTTTCCCAATGTCGGCGATACTCGTCCTCCATGTCCGCATGGCTCTCGAAGACAAGCCGCTCGAAGGAATTGGTCAGGGCCGGAAGATTTTCTTCGGTCAGCAACGCGCAACCCTCCGGCCAGATGGTGGAAGGTTCGCCCCAGCGGCGGTCGGTCGGGGTCATGAGAAATCCCTCATGGAGCGCGTCAATTTCCCGACTTAAGGCCTCGGTGACGTTGCGTCCCTCGCTGTTGCGGTTTTGCTGGCGGATGAGATCGAGAAACGCGGCGAAGGCTTCGTCATCAGCCTGACCGCGAAACAGCGCGTCCAGCGCCTCGCGGCGCGCAAGGTCGAGCGCATGGCCATCCATGATCGTGATCTCGCCCGCCAGTCCGCACTCGAAGGGAAACGCCCGCACCATGCGGCCGAAAAAGCTGTCGAGCGTGCCCAGCGCGAGGCGGGGCATTTTTTCGATGAGCTGACGCAAATGCGCAGCGCATTCGGCGGCGGAGAGACCGGATTCTGCGTCACCCGCGACCGTGCCCTCGCGCAATCTTTGGAAAATGCGGTCGAGAAACTCGCCGGCCGCCTTGCGGGTGAAGGTGAGCGCGATGATGCGTTCGGCCGGTTCCCCGCGTTTGAGCAATTCCAGATACCGCGACACCAGCCGGTAGGTTTTTCCCGATCCGGCATTGGCGATGATGCGCTGGTTTTTAAGAGAAGAAAGAATCATTGGCCGCAAAAGAACGCAAAGAACTCAAAGAGAAGATTCGGAGGGAGGGGTTCCGCCACCGGTGGGATTCAGGATGTATTTTTTGATTTGGAATTTGTAGCTGCCGAAGTTGATCAGGAGACCGTCGCTGATTCGGGAGGATTTGAGATAGCCGAGGATTTGCGCAGTATGCTCGTCCGCAAGACTGCGACACGCTTTCAGCTCAATCAGCAGGTATTCTTCGACAATCAGATCGGCAAAATAATCCCCCAACATGGTTCCGTCCTCATCGTAAACCGGCAAAGGGTGTTGCGGTCGGACCTCCAAGTTCAATTTAGTCAGCCGATGAAAGAGCGCGTTCTCATAAACCTTCTCCAGCTGCCCATGCCCATGAAAACAATGAATGGAATAAGAAGTTTCCCGCACCTCATCACACAGCTCTTTTAGGTTCTTCATTTTTGAGTTCTTTGCGTTCTTTGGAAAGCCTGGCCTCACTCCGTTCGTTGCAGGTGGCTAATTGCCTTTTAGAAAAGTGATCGCGCCCGGGGTCAGCAAAGTGGCCGGGTCCTGACCGAGAAAAATCTCGTCGAAGTTCTCATATTGCGGCTCGCGCGGTGGCCAGAACACACCTCGCCGCACGCGATCCGCCACGGCGGCGGCGCATTGCATGGCCGAGTCGAAAAGAAAATCGTCCATGGCAAACTCGAAGATTCCGCTTTCCTCGATCTTTTCCGGCAGCAAAAAGTACCCTGCGAGGGCCGGAACCGGATCGTCCGGCCAGCGGTGTTGGGCCAGCGCGCGATAAAGCGGCAGTTGCAACTGACGCCAGCGGCGCTGTTTGTCCTCCAGCTCGAATTCCGCCTCGGGCAACTCGCACTCTCCGCCGGATTTCGCATAATGGGTTTCGGACGGAAGGTGCTTTTTTACACTCTTGTAGGTTTTGTAATCGAGAATGCGGCGCTGACCGGTTTGCTCGTGAATTTCCACCCGGTCGATCTGGCCGGTGACCTCGAGTCCTCCCAGCGTCAGGGTTTCCCCGCTGACGAACGGCACCTCGGCATCGATAATGCGCCACCCAGCGGCGCGTTCGGCCGCTTGAAGCTGGGCGAACTTGCGCAGGCGGGCACGCAGACTTTCCCGCTGCACCCGCACGGGCAGAGACCATTTTGCACCGAAGAGATCATGCAACACCCGGTCGAGTGCCGCGTGAACGTGACGGGCGATTTCCTCCGCGTCGCGCGAATCGCGAAGGGCTGTGTTCCGCGAAAAATCCTCGAGGGCGAGATGGAGGGCACTGCCGAAATCGAGGGCGTCCATCTCCGACTTTTGCGCATCGACCGTTTCCATTTTCAGCATCCGCTTAAAATAAAACCGCAGCGGACAATCCAGGTAGTCGCCAAACGAGGTCGCGCGCAGTTTTGTCGGCGGATCGATCGGCGGCACTTCCAACAGCCAGGCATTCTCCCGCGCATGCGCCACCCTCAGCGTGGGCGCAGGAGCAAAAAGTTCCCGCACCCGCGCTGGCAGATTTTCCTCCGCACAGCGGAAAAGCAGGCGCGAGGGCCGGGCCGGTTCGCCTTCCGCACCGGTGCGGCTGAGGGTGATTTTCACCTTCGCGGGCTCGCGGCAGGCCAGCAGGCAATGGAGCAAATAAACATCGCGGGAAAACCGCCTGGCATTTCCCGCCAGTCCCAGGGCGACGCGCAACGAGTCGGGCAAAAAGGGATGCCCGATCACATTCGCGGGCAGCGCGCCCTCCGTGCAGCCGCTGAGGACGAGCGCCTCGTGCGGCAGCCAAGGCGCTTCCAGCCAGCCGTTCAACTCGACCGCGTTTTCGTCGTGAAGACCGTACACCACGGTAGATTGCGTTTCCGCGGCAAACAATTCCTCGTCTGTCTCGCCCTCATGGAGTGGCGATTCCAGCAAGCCGCGCAGGATTTCGCCCAAGGAAGCCAGCGCGGAAGAATTGACCACGTCGGCCCCGGCATAAATTTTCTCCAAAAAGGCCGGGAGTTTTTCCAGCGATTTGGCGGTGTCGAACGCGGCGCGCCATTTTTCCGCGGTGGTGATCAGCTTGGACTCCAAGCCTGCGCCATCCTTGGACAACGCCTTTAACGCATCCGGCAAAAAAACCACCAGCGATTTGGTCGTGAGCTGATCGAGTGCTGTCAGGACGCCGCGCGGATTGAGTCCACTGGCGGGGCAGAAGGCTTGCAGAAAGACCGGATGCTCAGCCAGCGCGCGCAGGACGGCAAGGCGGCGGGTGCGGCAAAACGCAATCCAAAGCCTGGCAATGGCTGCGCATTCCAAACGGGCCAGCGGCTGGCCGGCCGGATCGAAAGCCTCACGTCCATGCGCCTCGAGCGCCCGCTGATGATGCGGCAAAAGAGCGGAATCCGCCACGCACAACGCAGCCGGTCCGAGCAAGCGGGCCACCGCTTCGGCCTCGGAAGGTGGATCGGCCAAGGTGAGGATTTCGGGCAGAGCCAGATTTTTTTCGGACCAGAATTTCTCATCGGGACGGCCCCAGCCATCGAAGGGCGCGTCCCCGCATTCCGGCGCATCAATCAGGATGGTGACCGGAACCGCCACAGCGCCAAGGTAGCGTTCCACCAATGGGCTGAGATCCGGCACTCCCGCAACAATGATGCGTTCGATGCCGGGCGGGGAACTGGCTTGAGTGACGGCTCTGAGGTGGGAGACGTTGGGATCAGAAAGCCCGGCTTTTTCCAGACATTCTCTGTAGCGGCGGTACAGCGCCTCGATCTCGCGCCAGCGGTCTTCGTCCTGCGGACAAGCCCGCAAAATTTCCGGTGAGGAAGGAGTCAGCCCCGCCTCGGCCAGCAGCGAACAAACCTCCATCAGCGACTGACCAATGCGCAGAGCGGAGCGTTTGAGATCGGAAAAACCCGCGAGCAGAAGCGGAGACTTTTTCGGCGCGGTGCCGGAAATGACACTGGCCCAGGCCAGGAGGCAGTCGCAGCGGCTGGCGGTGGATTCTTGAGTGTTCAAGCTGAGCAAACCCATCGGCGTCGTGAGCTGCGGGGGGAGCACACCGGTTCCAGCATCCGCCGCCGCACGAGCCAGTTCGGCGCGGAGTCGGCGGGCGGCACCACTTGTCGGCAGGACCACGATGAAGCGGCTCAGATCAACCGGGCGGGTGGAGGATAAATTCGCCTTCGGCTCAGATCTCCGGCCTCTGGCCTCCGGTTGCTGTGCCAGCCAACTCGCCGCCTTGTGAACAAGCGGTTCGGGTTCGGTGAGGAAATTGCGCTCCGGCATGGGATGTTTAGTCTTTCTTTTGGAGGGGACAGGCGCAAGCCGCTTGCTGGGAAATTGAGGCTTTTGTGGCAGCGACAAATCCAGCCATGGCATTGCAATCCTAAGTGGATTCAAGGGTGATTGAGGAACCTGATTGACGGCTTTGCGCTAAATAAACAGCGTAATCGCCGCAAAAATGCGGCGATTACGCCTCCGATTCATCATATCACACTTGTTAATTGTTGCGTTTTGCGGTGAATAATCACTACAATCACCGCACAATTTGCGGCGAATATGAATTTTATCCACGAACTGCCTGATTGGCCAAATCTGAAATGGGACGATGCAAAATTGTCGCCATTGCTGGCGGACGTCCGCCACCGGCAAGGCCGTTTGCTCGGTCGGATGGAAGGTCTTGGCTTCCGGCTCCGTGCGGAAGCCACCCTGAGCACTCTTGCCGCCGACGTTATCAAGTCGAGCGCCATTGAGGGTGAAAAGCTTGATGCGGAACAGGTGAGATCTTCCATCGCGAGGCGATTGGGATTGGACTTTGGGGGGACGGCAGTAGCCAGCCGGAATGTTGAGGGTGTTGTTGAAATGATGCTCGATGCCACGCAAAAGTTTGCGGAACCACTGACAAGGGAGCGGTTGTTGAATTGGCCTGCCGCATTGTTTCCGACGGGGCGCAGTGGAATGCGGGAAATCACGGTTGGTGCGTGGCGTCCGGCTGAGGCCGGAGCGATGCAGGTTGTGTCCGGCCCCGTTGGTCGCGAGAAAGTTCATTTTGAAGCGCCTTCGGCTGATCGCCTTGACCAGGAAATGACAGGTTTTCTTGACTGGTTCACCGGGTCCACCGAAATGGATCCCGTCTTAAAAGCGGGGGTTTCGCATTTCTGGTTCGTAACCATCCATCCGTTTGAAGACGGAAACGGCCGCATTGGGCGGGCGATCGCTGATATGGCGCTAGCCCGCGCCGAAGGCACTCCCGAGCGGTTCTACAGCATGTCCTCGCAGATCGAAGCGGAGCGAAAGCAGTATTATCTGAATCTGGAGCAAAGCCAGCGAGGCGGAACGGATATCACCTCATGGCTGGAGTGGTTTCTGAACTGCCTGGGCCGTGCGGTCAATGGAGCAGAAGACAGCCTGAAAGGCATTTTGCGAAAAGCAAAACTCTGGGAACGGATTAACGAGGCAACCGTGAATGACAGGCAACGCAAGGTCATAAATCGGCTGCTGGATGGTTTTGAGGGCAAGCTTTCGACCTCGAAATATGCGAAACTCGCGAAATGCTCAACCGATACGGCGCTCCGTGATATCAAGGCATTGGGTGACCTTGGCGTTCTGATTCAGGATGAAGCTGGTGGACGAAGCACGAGTTATCATTTGGCCGGCATGGAGGATCAAAAATGATTCTCCAACGGGCGCTTTTAGCGGATGCTACATCCAAACAAGCTTCAAGGAACTAAGTCGAATCGCCATCGCTTGTTTGCTCACTCCGTATCTTTTCGCTAGTATTGCTATGGCCTCTTCGTCATCCGCATGAATTCTCCCCATAGACTGGAGATCGTCTTCCAGGAATTTTTGCGGCATTAGCAATTCTGCGGCGAAGCGATTTGCCTCCATTTCGTGTTCATCTACACCTTCGCTTGTTTTTCGATCACGCATCTGCACTACCATTTCATCGACATGCACTCCGCTGGTAGAGTGCAAAAGTAGATGAGCAAGTTCGTGCGCAATGGTGAATCTTTTACGAGTTGGCGGGTGATTGGAATTCATAGACAGCTTCCATTTTCGAGCCTTGGCGTCTTTGTGTCGCTTTGCCATAAACCGATAAAGCTGGCATTTTGGCTCCCATGAAAACGACGCTCGAAATTCCCGACGAACTCTACCGGCAGGCCAAGGTGCAGGCCGCACACGAGAACCGGAAGATGAAGGATCTGGTGGTCGAGGGGCTGCGGCTCGTGCTCGGGCTGGCGAGGAAAACCCGGCCCAGGCACCTCCGCCGCATGACGAAAGCACCAGTTACGATCCGCAGGGGCAATGTGATTCCGGCACGGTCGAATGACGCGCTGGCCCTGCTGCTCGAGCGCTAGGGCGAGCAGTTGCCGTGAAGTATCTCGCGGCATTTGCGAGCGTGATGGGATTGAAACTTGTGTCGTTCGACCGGGGCTTCTCGAAATTCAACAGCCTCGACTTTCGCCTCCTGGCATTGGGCATCGCGAAATGAACATCCCATTCAGTCCGAAGATTATTGTCCTGGAACCCTTTGTCCTATGCCTAAACTTAAGCTCGTGCCCCGTCAGTTTGGCGAGTGGAAGTTTAGGTCAAGCTCCGGTGTGAGTTTTTCTAGTTGGCCGGAGTGGCGGCGGGAGTCTCTTTTTTGACCAACTGCGGGGGACGGTCCATGGCGAGGAGTTCGGAAACGGTGACAAATTTGTAGCCCTTGGCCGTGAGGGTGTCGAAGACCTCGGGCATGGCGGCGACGGTGGTGGCGTGGATGTCGTGGGCCAGGATGATGGCACCGGGGTGGGTGTTTTGGATGATGCGGCTGGAAACGGTGGCGGCGTTGCGGTTTTTCCAATCGAGGGGATCAACGGACCAGAGGATGACTTTCATGCCGTATTGTTCATCGAAAAGTTTGTTCAGGCGGGCGCTGGTGGCGCCGTAGGGTGGACGCATGGTGGCGGGGCGGAGGCCGGTGGATTGGGCAATGGCGGCGTTGGTATTTTCCATCTGCTTGCGGAGGCTGTCCGCGCCGACGCCATTGAGGGCGACATGGCTCCAACTGTGATTGCCGATTTCGTGGCCCTCGGCCGCGATGCGTTTCATGATGTCCGGGTATTCGGCGGCGCATTGTCCGACGACGTAGAAGGTGGCCTTGAGGCCACGCTGCTTGAGCATGTCGAGCAACTTGGGGGTGTGAACGGCGTGCGGTCCGTCATCAAAGGTGATGGCAATGTAGGGGCCGTCCACATTGCAGGAGTTGTAGGAGTGTTTGGCCGGTGCGGCGGCCACGGGTTTGGCCAAGCTGGCCGTGACGGTGGCGGGCTTGGATGGCGCGGAATCCGCCGAGGACGGACCCAGCGAGGGTTGGCGGGACATCTCATCCGGCGGCACGACAATCACCTGGGGTTCGGCTTGAGCGCAGGCGGATGGGCCGGTGGCGAGAAAAAAAACGGCCAGACCGAGGCCGGGGAAGAGACGTTTCATGGTTCGATGAGCTTTCTGAGTGAAGATATGGCACGGTTTGGGGGGGAATCCCATGGGAATTTTCCACGGATGAACGTTTGACATCAACGGACCTTCCGCAAAAATTACACCTCAACTTGAACCTGAACGTAAACTCGCGAAAACCACTTGATCGGAAAACTCACATTTTCCGCTACGAAAAGAGAAACCACGTTTATGTTTAAGTTTTAAGAGTAAGCAATCAATCAGCTCTTGCTCTTGTGGCGCGCGCGGGACGGCGCGGGGGTGCCGTTGATCGCGGTATTTTCCAGCAAAAGCAGGAACTCGCGCAAGGCGGGGGAGATGCGGGCGGAATTCCGCACCAACGCGCCAAGGGGTCGCAACATGTCCGGGGCGTCAAACTCGATGGCGACCAGCGAGCCGGATTCCACTTCGTGGCGCACGGCGGTTTCCGGGACGATGGAGACGGCATTTTCCACTTCGACGGCGCGCTTGACCGTCTCGATGTTGTCAAATTCCAGCGCAAGCTTCACCCGTACGCCGGCCGAACGCAGCTTGCGGTCAATCTCCCGGCGAGTGGGCAGGTCGGGCTCGAAGGCGATGAATTTTTCCCCCTGCAGGGCGGAAAAAGCCAGGCGGCGGCGGGTGGACAGGGGATGGCCGGGCGGGCAGATGAGCACGAGGCGGTCGCTCCAAAATGGGATCACCTTGAGTCCCCGGCGCGGGGCCGGATAAGCGACCAGGCCCAAGTCAGCCCGGCCTTCCAGCAGGCCGGTGTACACCTCGGAGGAGCGGCGGTATTCGACCCGCACTTCCACGTCGGGAAAACTCCGGCGAAAGGCCTTCAGATAGGGCGGCAACTCATGCAGCCCGATGCTGAAGATGGTGGCGATACGGAGTTCGCCAGCCACGACGTTTTGCAGCTTGTGAATGCGGCTGCCCAGGCCCTCCAGGGTGTCGAGAATTTCGCGGCTGGCCTCAAGGAAGGCGCGGCCCTCGGGCGTGAGGGAAAAATTTTTCCGCCCGCGCTCGATCAGCTTCACATGATAGCGCTGCTCGATGGTCCGCATCTGTTGGCTGACCGCGCTTTGGGTGATGCCGTTGATCTCGGCCGCCCGGGAGAAACTGGCAGTCTCCGCGAGGTCGGAAAAGACCTTGAAGGATTGGATTTGCATCGCGCGTCGGGGCATAAGATAAACTAATGCCCTAGCATCGTAAATAAGACTTTTTCTTATGACCACCATAGCCCTGCGCCTGGAGGATATTCGCGCCCGGATGAACGCCGCCGCGCACGCGGCCGGGCGGGATCCGGCGGAAGTCGGACTGGTGGCCGTTTCGAAAACCCATCCAGCGGAATCGGTGCGGGAGGCCTTCGAGAGTGGGCAGGCGGTCTTCGGCGAAAATCGCGTGCAGGAACTGCTGAGCAAGGCGCCGCTGCTTCCGGGGGCGGTGCGCTGGCACCTCATCGGCCATCTGCAAAAAAACAAAATCCGCAAAGTGCTGCCGGTGGTGGAATTGATCCACGGGGTGGACACGGCGGAACTGGCGCAGGACATCGACCGCATCGCTGCGGAACTCGGGCTTTTTCCCCGCGTGCTACTGGAAGTCAATGTGTCCGGCGAAGGCACAAAGTTTGGTTTCCAGCCTGAGCACCTGCGCGAGCAAATCGAGGGATTGCTGGCCCTGCCGCGTGTTCAGGTGGAGGGTCTGATGACCATAGCGCCCTTCGCGGAGGAGGCAGAAAAGGCGCGGCCATTTTTTAGGAAACTGCGGGAACTACGCGAGGAAATCTCCGCCCAAACCGGCACGCCCCTTCCGATCCTTTCCATGGGCATGAGCGGTGATTTCGACGTGGCCATCGCCGAAGGCTCCACCTTGGTGCGGGTGGGGACCGCGATCTTCGGAGATCGCGGGTAGAGCCGCTGACGGGAGAGGGGCTCTATCTTCTATTCCGATGGCTTTGTAGCGGAAAACGTGAGTTTTCCGTCCAGCGCAAGACGGAAAACTCACGTTTTCCGCTACGTCGCTGCACTACCCTATCCCTTGGGCGAAAGTTTCTGGCCGTCCTTGGTGTCTTTTACCTGCCAGCCCAGGGCGAGCATTTGATCCCGCAGCGCATCGCTGGCGGCCCAGTCTTTGTTGGCTCGCGCCTCGACCCGGAGGGTGGCCAGTTTCGCCACCTCCTCGGGAACGCCTTGCGCCTCGGGCGCCAGCGCCAGCACGGTGTTGATCCGGTCGCGCCAGGCCAGCAAGGATTTGGCCTGACCGGGTGAAAGCGCCCCCTGATCAAAGAGGCGGTTGGAGTCCCGGATCAGATCAAACACGGCTCCCAACGCGGCGGAGACGTTGAGGTCGTCATCCAAGGCGGCACCAAATTTTTCCGGATCGAGATCCGGGGGAAGCATCTCGGCCGTGCCTCCGGAAAATGCTTCCAGCCGGCGCGACCATTCATCCAAACGCGCCAGGGACTTCCGGGCGGCTTCCAGGCTCTCGAAGGTAAAATTGAGCGGTTCGCGATACTTGACCGCGAGAAGGGCGTAGCGGACTTCGCGGCCCGTCCAGCCGCGCGTGGCGAGATCGCGGAAGGTGAAAAAATTGCCCTCACTCTTGGCCATTTTTTTTCCATCGACCAACAGATGCCGGCAATGCATCCACAGTCGCACAAAGGGCAGCCCGGTGACGCATTCGCTCTGCGCGATCTCGGCTTCATGATGCGGGAAAATGTTGTCCTCCCCGCCGCAATGAATATCGAGCTGCGGACCGAGCAGGCCCGTGGCCATGGCGCTGCATTCGATATGCCAGCCCGGACGGCCGCGGCCCCACGGGCTTTCCCAAAAGACCTCGCCGTCGGCTTCGGTCCAGGTTTTCCACAACGCGAAGTCGCCGATCTGTTCCTTCTCGTATTCGTCGCTGCTCACGCGGCCGGAAGGCTGCAATTCCTCCAGGTTGTAATGCGCCAGTTGACCGTAGGCGGGGAAAGATCCGATGCGAAAATAGACCGACCCATCCTCGGCCCGGTAGGCATGGCCGCGCTCCATCAGGGTCGCGATCATTTCGATCATGCGCGCGATGTGGGTGTCCGCTGTGGCCTCGGGAAACTGCGCGCCTTCCCGGATGCGGAGCGCGGCCAGATCCTCAAAAAACGCCTGTTTGAAGGGTTGGGTGAATTCCGCCAGCGGCACCCCTGCCTCCCGACAACCGCGGATGGTTTTGTCGTCCACATCGGTCAGATTCATCACCCGCTCGACCTGATAGCCGCGAAATTCCAGGTGTCGCTGGAGCAAATCTTCAAAAACGTAGGCGCGGAAATTGCCGATATGGGCGTGATTATAAACGGTCGGCCCGCAGGTATACATCCGCACCCGCCCCGGTTCGAGCGGTTGGAACTCCTCGATTTGTCGGGTCAGGGTGTTGAAAAAACGCAGGCTCATATTCTCTCCACCGCCGCCACGGCCATCGCTGCGATGCCTTCCCCGCGTCCGAGAAAACCCATGCCTTCGTTGGTCGTGGCCTTGATGCCGATGCGCTGCGGGGGCAGGCCGAGGGCCTCGCTCAGCACCGCCTTCATGGCGGTGAGATGCGGCGCAATCTTGGGCATCTCCGCAATCACGGTGGCGTCCACATTGATAATCGCGGAGGATTTAGTCGCCAGCACGGCCCGCACCCGCCGCAGAATTTCGATGCTGCTGATGCCGCGCAGCGACTCATCGGTGTTGGGAAAATAATGCCCGATGTCCGGCTCGCCCGCGGCGCCCAGCAACGCGTCCGCGATGGCGTGGCAAAGCACATCGGCATCCGAATGCCCCTCCAGCCCCATGGGGTGGGGAATACGAACCCCGCCTAAAATGAGCGGACGCCCCTCGATGAAGCGGTGAACGTCGTACCCGATGCCGGTGGCAAACATTACAATCCCAGATCGAGGTTTCCGCTCGAGGCGACGATGGAAAATTTGTCCGCAGCAGTCGCGTGCGGCTCCAGCACCACTTTGCCGCCCGCCTGTTCGACCAACAAAATTCCCGCCGCCACATCCCACAGGCTGATCTGGCATTCCACATAGGCATCGAGGCGGCCGCTGGCCACGTAGGCGATGTCGAGCGCGGCACTGCCCATCATGCGGCATTTTTTGGCCGACCGTACCATGCGTTCAAAAAGCGGCAGACCGCGATTGATCGAATCAAGCGACTTGGCCACGCCGACGGAAACCATGGCCTCAGCCAATGAAGTCCGATCACTCACGACAATCGGCTGACCGTTCAGCGTCGGCGTTCCACCCGCCTCAACCGCCCAGAGTTCATCGCGCATCGGATCGTAAATCACCCCTGCTATGATTTTCCCCGACTGCCGCAAGGCAATGGAGATGGCAAAATGCGGAACGCCGTAGAAAAAATTCACCGTCCCGTCAATCGGATCGATCACCCACTGAAACTCGCTGGCCGGATCGCCCCGCATTCCCTCCTCGCCGTAAATCGCATGGGCGGGAAATTTTTCGAGCAGGAGGCTTTCGATCAAAGCCTGGCTGCGGCGGTCCAGCTCCAGCTTGATGTCGTGGGCTTCGTTGGCATCGACATTCAACGGACGCCCGAAATGCGCGCGCAGAAATCCCCCCGCCGCCTGCGCGGCTTCAATGGCTGAGTCCAGATAGTTTGACACGGAGATGGTTGTAGGGGGACGAGACCTTCGGCGCAAAAAAAATTTGGGGGAAGCCAGTGGCCTCCCCCAAATTGGATTTGTTATTCGCCCGAGGCGAACAACGGATTATTTTTTCTTCTTGGCAACAGTCTTCTTAGCGACTGGCTTTTTGGCTGCAGCCTTCTTGGCTGGAGCTTTTTTAGCTGGAGCAGCTTTTTTAGCGGCGGGTTTCTTTTTAGCGGGCATCAATTCTCCCCCCTTTCTGTTCGCAAATGCGAAAAAATGTGAAAATCATGTGAATAACTAACTGCATGATGTGAATAGTACTCTGTTGGAACTTCGTCAACGATTTTTTTTGTTTTTCACTTGATTTTTTTCGTGCGGGCATTCCACAAAAAAATCCTCATGCCTCGCGGAGCAAGATTTCATCAGCCTTGGCGGCGATTTCGCTCACATTCCAGAGCCGTCCGAGACCTTCATATCCGCAGGCCAACATTCCTTCTTCCGGTCCGATAAATTCCGCGCCGCGTGATTTTAATGTCGCGACATTTTGTTGAGTCGCCGCGTGCAGCCACATTTTTCCATTCATGGCGGGCGCAATCAAAAGCGGTGCGCGCGTGGCCAGCGCGAGGGACGTGAGCGCGTCGTCGGCGATGCCATGCGCGAGCTTCGCGATGGTGTTGGCCGTGGCCGGCGCGATGAGCAACAGATCCGCGCGATCAGCCAGATCGATGTGGGTCGGACGCCACGAGTCGCATTCGTCGAATACACCACAGGTCACGGGATTTTTGGAAAGCGTTTGAAAGGTCATGGGGCCAACAAACTGCGCGGCATTTTCCGTCAGCACGACGAAGAGTTCATGTCCGCGCTGGGCGAGCTGACTGGTAAGATCGGCGGCCTTGTAGGCGGCGATCGACCCGCAGACGCCGAGAATTATTGTTTTCGTCATGAGGTTGAGGAAGTGAGACGCGGAGACACGGGGACACGGAGACACGGGGAACTCTCCGCGTCCCCGCGTCCCTCTTTCTCCGCGTCCTCCATCTCAATCAGCCGGCGGCTGAGATAACGTTCGGCCCGCATGACGGCGCGAAATTTTTCGATGTCCTCTTCCATGGAGCCGCTGATGATGGCGTATTTGTATTCGCGCCAATGTTCCATTTCGGCCGCAGCATTTTTCAGGCGGATGGCAATTTGCTCCTCGGTCTCGGTGCCGCGCTTCATCAGCCGGTGCCGCAATTCCTCCAAGTTCGGCGGCATGATAAACACATCCGCCAGGGCATCGAGAATGAAGCGATCGCCGCAGCCGCGAATGAACGCCGCGCCCTTGGTATCAATGTCGATGAGCACATCGATGCCCTTGTCCAGATTATGGAGCACGGTGCTTTTCAATGTGCCATACCTGCGGCCATGCACCTCGGCTTTCTCCAGAAATTCGCCGGCGGCGGCCCGGCGTTCAAAATCCTCGTCGCCCATAAAAAAATAATCCTCCCCTTCGATTTCGCCGGGGCGCGGCGACCGGGTGGTGCAGGAAACGGCGTAAACAAAATCCGGCTTCTGTCGCAGGGCCGAGCAAAGCGTGGTCTTCCCCGCGCCCGAGGGTGCGGAGAGAACAAAGAGGATTCCGGAGCGTCGAAAGCTGCTATTCAATGTTGGCCAGTTGCTCGCGCAGTCTATCAAGCTCAGCCTTCGCGTCCACCACAAGCCGGGAAATTTCCGCATCGTTGGCTTTCGATCCCGCTGTGTTCCATTCGCGGCCCATTTCCTGGGCAAGAAATTCCAGCGTGCGCCCGACCGGACCCTCCGCCGCGATGTTTTCGCGGGACTGGGCGAAATGGCTTTCCAGGCGCTCGAGTTCCTCCGTGATGTCGCAGCGTTCGGCAAAGGTCGCGATCTCCGTCGCGAGGCGGGGGTCGAGAATATCCACCGGCAGCCGGGCGGACTCAAGGCGGCGAAGCATGTTTTCGCGCAGGCGTTTTGGCACCCGCGGGGCCAGCAGGCGAATGCGTTTTGCCAGGGATGCCATGCGGTTAATGGCGCGGAGGAGTTCCTTTTGCAAATTCGCGCCCTCGCGCGTCCGCATTTCCAGCATGGCTTTCAAGGCGTCGTCCAACGCGCGCTTTACCAGCGGCCAGGTGTCGCGGCCCATCTCCTCGCTGGCCATGAGGACCCCGGGAGCGGACAGCACGGTCTCCAAGCCGATCTCGCCCGGCAGTCCCAGTTTTTTTTGCAGGGCGCGGGCCTCGCGCAGAAAATCCGCCGCCCGCCGCTGGTCAATCAGAACCGCCGCCGCCGCGGGCGCGCGTTCCACCACCAGGGAAACCTGCACCTTGCCCCGCGCCACACGCTTGAGGACTTCCTCGCGCACGCGCGGCTCCATCCAAGCCAGTTCGCGCGGAGCCGCCACCGAGACTTCGCTTTGTTTGCGATTGACGGAAAAACATTCCACCACGGCGCGAACGCCTTTGACAATGGCGTCGCCGCGCCCATGACCGGTCATGCTTTTCATCAGGGGAGACTACCGGCCTGCGGGCAGGTTGTCCACGCCGGGCCGGATGCCAACATTTCGGAGGGCGGCCATCTTGGCCGCCTTCCTCAGGCCGGTTCCGTGCCGATTTCCTTGTCCTCGCCGCGTTTGAAAAACGCAATCTTGTCGAGGTAGCCCTCCTGGAACTTCTCCATGTAAACGTAAAACACCGGCGTGCAGAAAAGCGTGAGCACCTGCGCGACGATCAGTCCGCCCACAATACAAAGTCCCATGGGCTGGCGTGAGGAACCGTCCGCGCCAAAACCAAAAGCCATGGGCAGCGCACCAAAGATTGCGGCGAAGGTCGTCATCAAAATGGGACGCACCCGCTCAATGGCCGCTTCCACCGCCGCTGCCTCGATGCCCAGACCCTCCTTGCGGCGCTGAATGGCAAAGTCCACCAGCATGATGCCGTTTTTCTTGATCAACCCGAGCAGAAGGAACAGTCCGATGAAGCCGTAGAGATTGAGCGTCATGCCGAAAAGTTGCAGCGTGGCCAGACCGCCAAGACTCGCCACCGGAAGGGTGGACAGCACCGTGATCGGGTGGATGTAGCTCTCATAGAGAATGCCGAGAATGATGTACATCACGAAGATGGCGATGATGAGCAACACGACCATGGCCTGCACGGTCTGGATGAATTGCTGGCTGGTGCCGGCCGGGGCTCCGCTCACGGTCGGCGGAATGAGTTGCTGCGCGGCCTTGAGCAGGGCGTCGGTTGCCTGGCTGGCCGGATAGCCGGGCGCAAGGTTGTAGAAAATGGTAACCGAGGTGATCTGGTTGATGTGGCTGATCGATTCCGGTCCGGTCACAGTCTTGGCGCGCACGAGGGAGCCCATGGGCACGAGCTTGTTCTGCTCGTTCCGCACCCAGAGAAGATTGAGATCCTTGAGTTGGGCGCGCTGCTGGTCGAGGAGTTCGAGAATGACCCAATAGACGTTCAACGGGGTCTGGATCTGACTGGCCTGACCCTGGGAAAAAGCCGCCGCCAGGGTGTTTTCAATCTCCTGGGCATTGACGCCGTAGCTGTACGCTTGTTCGCGCAGAATCTCCAACTGCTCGAAAGGTGTGTTCATGCGCATGTCGCTGGAGACTTGGGCAAAGCCCTCGGTTTTTTGCAGCTCCGCCATCAACTTCTCCGCTGTCTGATAGAGCAGATCAGGGTTCGTGCTGGTCATCTGATAGGCGTATTGACCCTGCATGTTTGACGTCGCGCCGGTGTCGATCTCCAGGGTGGGATAGGGCTGGAGCAAGGGGACCACGCCCGGCACCTGCGCGTGCACCTTCTCGATGGCTTCGCGAGTGATCTCGGCGATGGGCGCGCGGGCGTTCTCGGGCTTCAGGAGCAAAACAACGAGCCCCATGGACATGGTCATGTTGCTGTTTTGCAGGCCGGTGACGACGATGGATTGGTCCACGCCGGGAATCGCCTCGAAGATTTTCATCATGCGTTTCTGGTAATCCTGCATCTGCGCAGGCGACGTGCCCTCGGCCGCCATGAAAACCCCGCGCACCATGCCGCTGTCGCCGATGGGGAGAAAACCCTTCGGCACCACGATGAACAACCAGATCGTTCCCGCCAGCGAGATCACCCACAGGATAAAGGCCAGCAGATGGCGCTCCATGGTCCACTTCAGCAAACGCTCGTAGGAATTCTTGAAGGCGTTGAAACCCTGATTGAACTTCCGTTGATAGCGATTTTCGCCCGGAGATTTGCGCAGTAGCCGGGCGCAGACCATGGGCGAAATGGCGATGGCCACCACGCCCGAGAGCACAATGGCCACGACGATGGTGATGGCCATCTCGTGGAACATGCGGCCGATCAGGCCGGGCATGAAAATGATCGGAATAAAAATCGCCGAGAGCGACAACGTCATCGAGAGCACGGTGAAGCTGATCTCCTTGGCACCGAGCAAGGCCGCCATCGTCGGCGGTTTGCCCTGATCGAGATGGCGCACGGTGTTTTCCAGCACCACCACGGCGTCGTCCACCAGCAGACCCACCGCCAGCGTGAGGGCCATGAGCGAAAGATTGTCCAAGCTGTAACCGAGCAGCAGCATGATGGCGAAGGTGCCGAGCAGTGCCAGCGGCAGCGCGATCACCGGAATCACCGTCTCGCGCACGCGACCGAGAAAAATAAAAACCACCATCACGACGAGCCCGAAGGCGATGAGAATGGTGAGCTTCACATCGTCGATGCTCTCCACGATCTGGATGGAACGGTCGTAGTTCACATAAGATTGAATCGAAGCGGGCAACGAGCTTTCCAGACCGTCCAGGGTCTTGCGCACGGCGGCGGCCACCTGCACATCGTTCGCGCCCGGCGCCGGGGTCACGGCCACGACCAGCGCGGCACCCTTGGGCGGCATCCAGCTCGTCCAAAAATCAATGACCATGTACTGGCTCTGCACGCCCTCCTCGGCTTTCGCGACATCACGCAGGCGAACGGGCGCGCCGTTTTCATAGCGGATGATGATGTCGTTGTAGTCATCCGCCTCAAGGAGCTGCCCCTTTGGGTTGATGATGTATTGCAGCGAGTTTCCGTACAGCACACCGCCGGGCGTGAAGACGTTGGCCTGCTTCACCGCATTGGCCACATCCAACACGGTGAGGCCGCGGGCGGACAGCGCGTTGGCATCCATCTTGATATTCACCGCGCGGGGCGAGCCGTAAACGGTGGCATTGGAAACGCCCTGCAACATCATCATGCGCTGCGCGACCATGTTGTTCGCGTAATCGTACAAGTCGCCCATGGTGAGCGTGTCCGTGGCCAGCGTGATGTACACGATGGGCTGCGTGTTCGGATTCGTCGTCTCGAAACTCGGCGGGGCGGGCAGTGCACTGGGCAGGTTGCCCATGGCACGCTGGATGGCCGCCTCCACTTCGGCCTCGGCCTGGCCCATGTCCTTGTTCAGGGCAAACTGCAACACGATGTTGCTCGTGCCTTCCTGATTCTTCGAGGTGATGAGGTTGAGCCCCTCGATCTGCATCATCTGGATCTCCAGCGGCGTGGAGACATTGCTGGCCATGATCTGCGGACTCGCCCCCGGATAACTCGTGGTCACGGAAATCACCGGATACGCCACGTCGGGCAAATCACTGACCGGCAGGGAAAAATACGCAACCGCCCCAAAGATCGCCACCGAGATGGCGCACAGCGTCGTCATGACCGGTTTGCGAATGAAAGGCTCGGAGAGGTTCATGCCAGAAAGGATAAAGGCTGAACGATGAAGGCTAACGAAAGGCGAGACATGCTTCGTCCTCGATTACTTCGACTTCGTCGCTGCGCTGCTGGCGGGCGGCTGCCAGGGCGATGGATTCACCGTCTTGCCCGTCGTGAGCCCAAGTTGTCCGGCTGTGACAATTTTGTCCCCGGCCTTCACCCCGTCTGTGACCACGGTAAAATCCCCCTGCCGCTGTCCGGGCGTCACCTGACGTTGCGTCACGGTGTTGTCGGCATTCACGGCAAACACATAAGGCCCCTGCTGGCCAATCATCACGCAGGGTGAGGGAATCACAATGGCCTGGTTCAGCGTGGCCAGGATCAGCCGCACGTTCACGAACAACCCGGGCCAGAGGGC
Organism: Terrimicrobiaceae bacterium; assembly: GCA_041746635.1. GTDB lineage: Bacteria > Verrucomicrobiota > Verrucomicrobiia > Chthoniobacterales > Terrimicrobiaceae > CAMASH01. Next base: position 35,632 of record JBGTGQ010000044.1, read on the forward strand.
GGCGTCCTCATTGGCAAAAGTCGCCTGCAACATCAGCGTGCCCGTATCGCTCGCGATGGAATTGTTGAGGAAAGTCAGCTTGCCGGGGATTTTTTTGTCCGGAGCACCGGGAATCGTCACCTCTACCGCCAGTTCTCCCGAGGTGAAGTACTGCCGCACGCGGTCGAAATCGTTTTCCGAAATGGTGAAGGTCACATAGATCGGCTGAATGGTCTGGATGTTGATGAACTTGGTGTTGTTGGCCGTGACCAGATTGCCGGCATCCACCTCATAGCTGCCCGCCTTGCCATCGATGGGCGAATTGATCGTGCAATACCCGAGGTTGATTTGCGCGCTGGCCAGATCGCCCTCGGCCGTGAGCACATCGCCCTGCGCATCGAGTTCATCCGCCTCGGCATTCTGCAAATCCGCCAGATCGATGGTCTTGGTCTTATAGAGAGCCTGCTGGCGTTGCAGCGTCACCTGGGCGTTGGCCAGCTTGGCCTTGGCCGAGTCCAGGTTGCCCTGCGCCTCTTGCAACGCCGCCTGATAAGGCGCGGGATCAATTTGCGCGATCAAATCGCCCGCCTTCACCATGGCCCCCTGGGCCACGGCAAATTTCAACAAAGTGCCCGTCACCTGCGCCTGCAAGGTCACGTCGGCCACCGTCTGGCAATTGCCAAAGGTGTCGATGGTCAAAGGCACGTCCTCGGCCTGCGCGGTGGCAAAAGTCACCGGCGGCGCCGGGGCCGGGGCCGGGGTCGGTTTTTTCGCGCAAGAAACAAAGGCCCACAATCCAAAAACTACCACCGCTGCACGTTTCATCCGCCACGGTAGGTAAAGGGGGCGGCGGTCCCTGTCAATTGCGCGTCCGGATTGACGCCCATGATAAAGAAGACCGAGCAAATTGATGAGCAAACCCAACACCGCCCTGGCGGCAATTCCGGACCAGTCGCTGGGACGATTGAGAAATCCAGCGGCGCATCAAGGCGGGGGAAGAATCAAAACATTGGTTGTAATGCCTGCGAAACGGAAGCGCCAGCGCTTGCCCATGAAGTTCATGCTGCTCGTTGTCATCAGCCTGGCCTTGAAGGGCGGTTGTTCCCACTTCTCCGACTCCAACCGGCCGGATTTATTGGCGATCCGGCTACTGGCAGTGAGTTTACCAAGGCAGTTCAAAAAAACTTTGGCCACGAAGGAACAAAAAGATCTCAAAGAATTCAGATTGGTCCTCTTGTGCTCTTTGAGTTCTTTCGCGGCCACGAATCGCACCATTCCCGAGGGCTACCGGAAAATCATGCGTCGCAGAAGGGGAGTTTACAGAGCTAGGACATCTGCTAAATTCCGCCCCGCCTTGAAAAGCTCCCGCTCGCCTAGCGGCATGGACTGAAAACGCTGGCGTAGCCTGGTGGCTTCGATTTTTCCCAAGGCCAGCAAAGCCCGCACGAGAGCCAGATCCTTGTCCCGCCCAACCACAATCTTCACCGCAGCCAGATCGTAAGGATCAAGGCAGTCCACATCGGAAAAGCCTTCCAGCGGAATGAGCCGATTCTCCCATCCCGGCGGCAGAGTACGCGTGATATCCGGATGTACAATATCGGCGTGGTAGCCATTCGTGGATTCGAAAAGACTGTTGGCGCCAATCGCCTCGGTAAGAACATTCGCAATCTGCTGGCCCGTGGGCTCCAGTAAAAAATCCGCATCGAAGGTCGTCGTCAATGGCCCGCCCTGCTCGCCAAGATCGGGGAAACTTGGAAGCAGAGACGAGGAACCCAGCACAAGAACCCTTTCGCAATGGCTCAGGGCCTTTGTGACCTCGACCAGATGTTTCAGTGCGCGTAGCTGCATTCCAAAATAAAGGGCCGTCGTTCCATCGCGGTCAGCACTCCTGCGAACGGCGCAAACTCGCGCTCGTGTTCCGCCCCTTCGCCCTCCTCTCGCAGCAGGGCCAGCAGGTCCGTCATGCTTTCGGGCGAGTGCCGTGCCGCCGAGATGCGGTCATGCCATTCCCTCAGCTTGTGTTGCTGATCGCTGCCGTTGGCGATCCAGCGCGCGATATTTGCCAGCCCAACTTCCAGCAACGCCGGATCGCGCTCAATTTTGTCTGCAATCAACCGGGACATCCCGAGGCGGTCGAGTCGTTCTGGCATAGAAGGAAACTACCACAGGTCCCTGCTGGATAACACGGATTCTTGCGGAAGAAAATTTACAGAAGGAAACGAAGGGAACAAGGGTCACAGAATTTCCCCGTTTCCTTCTGTAGAATAGATTTCCTGCCTTCCTTAGAGGCCCATTGGCAGATAGCGTTTGTGCCGTGAAGATCCTGCCCGAGTCCGACTGGCGCGCCCGGGCCGCCGCCCACGAAGCGAGGGTGCGTCCCTGGGTGGAACCCCGTCTAGCCCGCATGTCGCGGCATGAACGCCATCCGGTGGAGGATTTTCTTTTTGAATATTATTCCTACCGCCCCGCCCAGCTCCTGCGCTGGCATCCGGGTCTTGGTTTCGCGTTGGAGAACGGCGACGAATATCTCATTCACAAAGGCTATGGCAGATTCCCGGCAGGCGTGATCGCCGATCCTTCGACCATCGCCCCGCACCGCCAGGACAGCATCTGCTGGCTGCGCGACCTGCTCTCTCTCACCGCTTCGCGCCCTGCGGGCACGGGATGCTTCGGCTTGCACGAATGGGCCATGGTTTATCGCGCGGAAGCCGTGCGGCATGAACAATGGCCCCTACGCCTTCCCTCCGCTGAAATCGCCCGTCTGGTCGAGGAAACCGGACCCCGCTGCACCCATTTCGACGCCGTGCGTTTTTTCACCCCCGCCGCGCGTCCGCTCAACAAATACCAGCCCACCCGCGCGACCGTGACGGACTTCGAGCAGCCGGGCTGTCTGCACGCCAACATGGACCTTTATAAATGGGCCATCAAACTCCAGCCCTTCTCCGCCTCCGCATTGGTGGCGGATTGCTTCGAGTTGGCCCGCGAAATCCGCACGCTCGACATGCGGGCCAGTCCTTACGACTTTTCCGCCATGGACCTCAAACCCGTCCGCATCGAAACTCCCGAAGGCCGCGCTCAATACGAAACCGCGCAGCGCGACTTCGCCCAACGGGCCGGCCCGCTCCGCCGCCGACTTATCGCCGCGTGTGACGAAATTCTTTCCTTGGTGCCCTCGGTGGCCTCTAACTCGCCGTCCCGCTCGGATCTTCGCGGCGCTCCGGTGGTGGTTAAGTTTGTAACGACATGACCATCCCGGCCGACCTTCGCACTTGGGCGGAAATCGATCTCTCGGCTTTTCGACATAATCTGCGCGTCGTGCGCGAAAAAGTCGGACCGCGCCCGGGCATCATGGCCGTGGTCAAAGCCAACGGCTACGGCCACGGCATGACCGAGGTCGCCGCCGCCATTGCCGATCAGGTCGAACTCTTCGGCGTGGCCAATGTCGCGGAAGCGCGGGACCTGGCTGATTTGGGCCGCGACATTCTGCTCCTGAGCCCCTCCCTGCCCGCCGAACGCCGCGAGGTGATCGAACGCCGCTGCGTCGCGACGATATCCAGCGCCGTCGAGGCGGCGGAATACGCTGGCGGGCGCGTTAACTTCAAAGTGGATACCGGTATGGGACGCATCGGTTGCTGGCAGGAGGAGGCTGTGCAGGAACTCCGCGCCATCATAAATTTCAAAACCGTGGAACTTCATAGCATCTCCACTCACCTCCCTTCTTCGGACGAGGATGAGTCCTACACGCTGGCCCAACTCGAGCGTTTCGCAAAGCTGGCCACCACGTTTCGCCAGCTGGCTCCGCAGGCAAAAATCCACGTGCTCAACAGCGCGGGCATCCTGCGTTTTTCCGATCATGCCTACGACTTGGTGCGACCGGGCCTTTTGCTCTACGGCAGCGCGTATCCGGCGGAGTTTCAAGCGTCCCTGCACCCCGCCTTGACTTGGAAAACCCGGGTGTTGCTGGTGCGGGAAGTTGGAGCCGGGCGCAGCGTGAGTTATGGACGAACATTCACCACGCCGCGAACCATGCGCATCGCATCACTCGCGGTCGGTTACGCGGATGGTTTCCCCCGGCAAGCCTCCGGACAGGGCGCGGAAGTTCTCATCGGCGGCCACCGTTTTCCGGTGCTCGGACGCGTGACCATGGACCAGATCCTGATCGATGTGACCCAGGCACCGGAAACCAAGGCCGGCGACGAAGCCGTGCTCATCGGACGTCAGGATGGCGAGGAAATATTCGCCCGCGATCTGGCCGGGCGGGCCGGAACCATCTCGTGGGACATCTTCACCGGCATCACCGGCCGGGTGAAAAAAATTCACGGCTGAGCGGGCATCCGGAAGGTTCCGGCATTGTCCTAGAGAGATGCGAGCCCTCGCAGCCCAAGGCGGCAAGGGCCTGCCGCCCTCCCGGCTCTAGGAGTATTTGCGCGCGAGATAAACGATGCTGGCAGATTCCCGCTCTTGCAATGGATTGTAAAAAGTGACGACGCAGGATTTGGTCTCCACGAAAACCTCCCCCAGGGCGTGGAGGAAACCCTGATCCACGGGGGCATCCGACCACATGGCAAAGACGCCGCCTGGGTGGAGGTGACGCGCGAGGTTTTTTAATCCTTCCGGTTCGTAGAGTGCGCCGTGACTGGGGTGCAGCACATGTCGCGGAGTGTGATCAATATCGAGGAGAATGGCGTGAAAACGCCGCGAGGGATTTTCGGGGTCGAGGCCGACTGAGCGAACCTGAGCGAAAAAGTCCGCCTCAACAAACCGGCATCGCGCATCGTCCGTGAGTTCCTTTCCCAGAGGCACAAGCCCGGCGGTGTGCCATTCGATAACGGGAGCTAAGAAATCAATCACGACGAGGGACGCAACCCGTGGATCGGCCAACGCGGCACGGGCGGTGTAGCCAAGGCCAAGCCCGCCCACCACGATATCAAGCGCGCCGCCTTCCACCGCACCGAGGCCCAACGTGGCCAGAGCGACCTCCACTTCGTGGAAGAGACTCGACATGAGAAATTCGTCGCCCAGTTTGACCTCGTAAATATCGGTCTGGTCGAGGGAGGGAATGCGGCGACGGCGCAGGGAGAGTTCACCCAGCGCGGTGTCGCGATGGTCGAGTTCCTCGAAGTTAAGGCCCATGGAAACCGGATGCTACAGCGCCTTTTCGTCTGATCCTTCCCACCCTTTGCATGAGGCAACTCAGTGATGATGTCCTCCGGGACCGTGGACATGCCCGTGGGCGATTTCCTCCTCGGTGGCGGGACGGACTTCGCGGACGGTGACATCAAAATTCAGGGTTTCCCCGGCCAGCGGGTGATTGGCGTCGAGCGTCACTTCATCACCGGCGATTTTCGTGACCGTGACCACCTGTTGGCCGGCCTGGAGCTGCATGCCTTCCTTGAGGTTGGGCACGCCTTGGATTTTTGAACGAGAAACTTTCGTAAGTTTCGCGTCATCCCGCAGACCGTAACCTTCGGCGGGCTCAACTTTTACCTTTAAGGAATCGCCGACCTTTTTGCCATTGAGCGCTTTTTCCAATCCGAAAACGATCTGATCGTTGCCGTGGATGTAGGCCAGGGGTTCTCCTCCGTCGGAGGAATCGAGCGTTTTACCACCGTCGTCGGTGAGGGTGTAATCGATGCTGACAACTTTGCCGGATGTGATTTGCATGGTGGTTTTTCCTAGTTGCCACGGCGGTTGGCAACCGCAAAACCGGAATTCTTACCGCGAGGTCTTCACAATCCGGCCGGCGTCGTAGCCTTGCTCCACGGCGGACTGCACGATTTGGGCGTAGAGCTCTTCTCGCATACCGGGCGATCTGGCCAGGATCCAGAGATAGCGACGGGAGGGATGACCGACCAACGCCCATTGGTAGGCCGGATCGAGTCCGATGACCCAATAATCGCCGCCGATCGGCCCGCCAAACGAGACCTTCAGCTTCGCGTTTCTGCTACCTCGCACCACGGTGGCCCGGCCCTTGACCTGCTCGATGGAACCCCCCCGGCGCTTGCAGGCGTTCAGCACGGCAATCGAGCCGTCCTCGCGGGGAAGATATTCGGCCGTGACCTGCCCCGTGCAGTTTCGCTGAAACCAATTTGGATACCGCGCAATCTCATGCCATTTTCCGGAGTAGCGAGTGAGATCAATCCCGCTCACGGTCTGGAGAGGCGGACGCGAGGCGCAACCGCAAAGGAGTGCCAGGAAAAGCAAAGAAAGTGCTTTTGGCATAAGAAGTCAGGATACGTCATTCCGCCCGTTTTGCCGGGAAATTTGTTACAGTTTTTCCATCCGGGACGACCACGCGGGGGTGCACACGCGATTTGCAAAGTTATGACAAATATCTTTTACATTATCGGCGTCATTGTCGTGATCGCGGTCATCCTCAAATTCGTGGGCATCTATTAGCCTAAAGGCATAGTTGATGGTTGAGTGTTGAGGGTTGAGAGAATGAAATTGAGCGGCGCACGCCGGAAGTCCAAGTCACCGAGTGTGTCCGCCAATTCGTGGCTATCGTTGACATTGAACCTCTCAACAATCAACTCTCAACCAACAACACTCTTTCCTGTTAGCCCGCCGTGAGGGCCGCCCGCTCGTTGCCCAGCCCGCCGGTTTTTTCCAGAAAATAATCATAGCCGCCGGGATACGCCAGCACGGTCCCGGCGTTGACGTGCAGGACCTTGGTGGCGAGTTGGCGAATGAAATGCACGTCGTGTGAGATGAAAACCAGCGTGCCTTCGTAGTTTTCGAGGGCCAAGATGAGGGACTCGACCGTGAGAATGTCGAGATGCGTGGTTGGCTCGTCCATGAGGAGGAGATTCGGCGGATCGACCAGAAATTTGATCAGATTGAGCCGGGTTTTTTCGCCACCGCTGAGCACGGCGGTTTTCTTATAGACCTCTTCTTTGCGAAATAAAAACGAGCCCAGCACGCCGCGGGCCTCATCCTCGCGCAATGTGCCGTTGCTGCTGGCGATGACTTCCTCGAGGACGGTTTTCGCGGGATCGAGGGTGGCGGAACGATGCTGGCTGAAATAGCGGATAACCGCGTTGTGACCGGGATTGCACACGCCTTTCTGGAACTCCACTTCGCCGGCGAGAATTTTCAGCAGGGTGGATTTTCCCGCGCCGTTGGGACCGACCAGAACCGTGCGTTCGCCACGTTCGATGGTCAGATCGAGTCCTTGGTAAACCTTGTTTGATCCGTAAGCCATGTGGATGCCTTCCAGCGAAATGGCGCGCTGTCCGCCCCGGGGCGGCGGGGGGATCTGAAACCGGAAGGGTTTACGCGGCGGGAGAGGTTTTTCGACGCGTTTGATGCGCTCGATCTGCTTGAGTTTGCTCATGGCCTGCGAGGCCTTGGAGGTCACCTGGCGGAAACGATCCACAAATTCCTGCAAGCCTTGGATCTCTTTTTGCTGATTTTTATAAGCCGCGAGCTGTTGCTCATAATTCGCCTCGCGCTGTTCGAGATAGGCGGCGTAGTTGCCCTGGTAGGAAATCAGGCGTTGCTCGGAAATCTCATAAACCGTCTCGACGATTTCATCCATGAACTCGCGATCGTGGGAAATCAGCAACACGCCGCCGGGGTAGGACTTCAAATAATTTTGCAGCCAGAGCAGCGAAAGCAGATCGAGGTGGTTGGTCGGTTCGTCGAGCAGCAAAAGATCCGGCTCCGTCACCAGCAGACGCGCCAGATGCGCGCGCATGATCCAACCCCCGCTCATCTCCCCGGCCTTGCGGTTAAAATCCGTCTCGCGATAACCGAGCCCCTTCAACATGCGCTTGGCCCGCGCTTCACGCTTGGGATCGTTCAATTCCTCCAGGCGCGTCGTGGCCGCGTGGTGGTCAATGCTGTCCCCCTGCCCGGCTTTTTCCAGATCTGCAATCTTTGCCTCGAGTTCGGTCCCTTCGCCGGCGCGGCCCGTGGCCACATCAAGGACGGATTCGTCGCCCATGGCCTCGGCCTCCTGCGGCAGATAGCCGAACGTGATCCACTCGTCGTACTCCGCCACACCCGCATCCGGTTCGGTTTCCTTGAGGATCACGGAAAAAAGCGTGGATTTCCCGGCCCCGTTCGGCCCGACGAGGGCCACGCGTTCGCCGTAATTGACCTGCATGGCGGCGTTCTCAAACAGAGTCCGGCCGCCGACAGTCACTTTCAAATCTCGAATGGTCAGCACGCGGGGAGCACACGGTCTCTGCGCCTTCCAAGCAACCAAAAACAGGATGCCGTCCCATTTCTTTCTCATTCTTATTTTCTTGAAACGTCTAGAAGTTGAGTTAAATTTCCTGCTGAAGCCGCCGTCCCATGAAAATCAAATTCGGAACCCAGCTCGAAGATGACATTTACAGTCGGTTAAAGATGGCCTCGGCCAAAGAAAGACGGCCCATCGGAGAAATCGTCCAGCACGCTCTGGCCGACTACTTGCAAAAACAAACGGCGAGCCGGGGCGGGAAATCCGGTCTGGCCCGCCTCCTGGAGTCCGACCCCCTGCGGATCACGCCGGAACAATTCCGGCAGAGTATGGAAGCTGACTTTTGGGACCAATGAATCTGAGCGAGATCGTCACCGGCAGCACGGTGTTCGTGGACACCAATATCTTGCTCTACGCCCGCACCGGCCAATCGCGGCAATGCCAGGAGTTTGTGACGCGCTGCATGGTCGGTGAAATTACCGGAATGATTTCGGAATTGGTGGTGGCGGAGTTCTGTCATCGCCGGATGGTGCAGGAAGCCCAGTCAGCCGGTTGGGCGGGTTCCAATCCAGCGCGAACACTGTCTCAAAACCCGGCTTACGTGCAAAAAATGAGCATCTATGCGGATGATGTGCGCGGATTACTAGGGGGCGAACTGCACTGGAATCCCGCCACGGAGTCGGATTTTTTTGTCGCCCTGGAACTGCAAAAGCAGCACGGGCTTTTGACCAACGACTCCCTGATCCTTGCTGTCACCCGCCGCCTTGGCCTCACGGAAATCGCCACCGCGGACAGCCACTTCGACAACATTGAGGGCTTGGTCGTTTACAAGCCCGACGATTTGACCGTGTAACGATGCGAGCACCCATGTTCAGGCGGGTGCACGACAAATCTCTTATCTGTGGAGGGCGACGCTTCGTCGTCGCCGAATTTTTGGGAAACGACGAAGCGTTTCCCTCCAAGTTTTCCAATTTGAGAAATTTGTCCTGCACCCTGTTCCGACTTCTGTCTGATACAAAGCACGCTATTCTCCCACCATGCCAACCACCATCGAGGCTCTCACATCGCAAATCCGCGCCTTTCGCGACGCCCGCGACTGGCGGCAATTTCACAACCCGAAGGAACTCGCTGTTGCCATCACCGCCGAAGCCGGAGAGTTGTTGCAGCATTTTGTCTGGCAGAGCGCCGAGCAATCCGACCGCCGCGTGACGGAACGACGCGCCGAGATCGAATCCGAGATCGCCGACGTGGCTATCCTGCTCTTCGAACTGGCGGACAATTGCCAGATCGACCTCGCCGCCGCCATGCGGGCGAAACTGGCCCGGAACGAAGAGCGTTATCCGGTGGCCAAGGCGAAGGGCTCGAATAAAAAATACAACGAGCTTTGACCGGCGATTCTCCAGCCCCGCACCGCCGCCGGCCGCGCTACGCGGGAAAAAATCCGCGCCGCTTCGAGGAAAAATACAAGGAACTCGATTCCGCGAAATATCCCGACACCGTCGCTCATGTGCTGGCCTCGGGCAAAACGCCGGCCGGCATGCATGTGCCCATCATGGTCCGGGAGATTCTCGAGGTTCTGGCACCCAGACCCGGCGAGATCGCCCTCGATTGCACGTTGGGTTACGGCGGACACGCGCAGCAGATTTTGCCCCGCCTGCGGCCCGGCGGACGGTTGATCGGCCTGGACGTTGACCCGCTGGAACAGCCGCGAACCGAGGACCGTTTGCGTGCGCTGGGTTTCGGGCCGGAGGTGTTTCAAATCCACCGCGCAAATTTCGCCGGCCTGCCCCGCGTGCTCGCGGCGGAGAGTCTCAGCGGCGCGGACTGCATTCTCGCCGATCTCGGAGTTTCTTCCATGCAAATTGACACCCCTTCGCGGGGGTTTTCCGTGAAAACGCCCGGCCCGCTCGACATACGCATGAATCCCAACAAGGGTCAGCCGGTTTCCGGCCTGTTGGCCAGGATCTCCCCGGAAGCCCTGGAGGCCTTGCTGCAGGAAAACGCCGACGAACCCCGCGCCGCAGTTCTGGCCGCGCGTCTGGCCGGACGCAAATTTTCGCTGACGACCGAACTGGCTGAAGCGGTTCGCCTAGCCTTGCCCAAGATCCCGGAGGAAGATCGCGACAAAAGTGTGCGGCGGGTTTTTCAAGCCCTGCGCATTGCCGTGAACGAGGAGTTCACCGCGCTGGACACGTTTCTGCGTCATCTTCCCGAATGCCTGAATCCCGGCGGGCGCGCTGCCATCCTGACGTTTCATTCCGGCGAAGATCGGCGGGTGAAAAAGGCCTTTGAGGCCGGCCTATGCGATGGCCGCTTTGCCGCCATTTCCGAAGAGGTGACCCGGCCCACGCCGACGGAATGCCGCGCCAACCCGCGGGCGACCTCCGCCAAATTACGTTGGGTCAAGCGCTCCGGGTGAATAGACGGTTTCCATGAGTTCGTAGCCGCCGACGTGAGTCGGTGGTCCCAACTCAACTCAAGCGGAAGAAACCCAATTGCCGACCTTAAGCCCCGGCACGCGTGAGAATTCCCGTGTGTTCGCGGTGATGAGTTCGGCGTTGATCGCAAGCGCATGTCCGGCAATGAGCGTGTCGAAAGGTCCGATGCCTCTTCCGATCCGCTCCAGATGGGCGCGAACTTTGGCCGCCTGGACCGAGGCAGGATCATCAAAGGCCAGGACGGCGAATGGCGCGAGCGTGTCCTGAAGAAGTTTCTCATTTTTTTCCGGCTCGCGGCTTTTTTCCACCCCGACCCGGAGTTCAAAGACCGTGACCATGGACACTCCCAGAGACTTAATCGGACGTGTTCGGATTCGTTTCCGAATTTCCTGTGAGCCGCGCAGCAGCGCGATGAACGTGTCTGTGTCCAGCAGGGCACGTATCATGGGAAAACCGGGCTGCGCGAATCGGCCTTCGCTGGTTGTTTTCGAGCGAAATCCTTCCATGCGTCCGACAACCCCTCGACACCCCGGTCAAAACGCGCCCACGTATCTTCGTCAGGTGTAATTACGAGGCTTTTTCCTTTTCGCTCGATCCGGGCAGTTTGTCCCGACAGCCGGAATTTTTTCGGCAGGCGGATCGCCTGACTGTTTCCGCTGGTAAATATTTTTACCGTCTCCTCCTTCAACACCACTCCTTTCATATATATACGTAAGGATATACAAAATCATGGCGGAGTCAAACTTTACCCAGCATTCGCGATTGCCGTTCCGACTTGGAGAGACATTGAGTATGAGGAAGCGGGTTCCCTAGGCGATTTTGCAGCCTTTTTGTGCTCTTTGTGTTCTTTTGTGGCCATGACTTTGGCTGATTTGCTCTAATCTTCCGGCCCGGTCATCCCAAACTGCATTTCCGCCAGCCGACGATACCGGCCGCCGTCCCGCGCCATGAGCTCGTCGTGCGTGCCGGATTCCAACACGCTGCCGGCGTCGATCACGTAGATCCGATCCACCTTGCGGATGGTGGAGAGGCGGTGCGCGATGATGAAGGCGGTCCGGCCTTGCAGCAGAACATCGAGGGCCTGCTGGATGAGATGTTCGCTTTCGGAATCGAGGGAACTGGTGGCCTCGTCGAGGATGAGGATGGAGGGATCTTTCAGCAGGGCTCGCGCGATGGCGATGCGCTGGCGTTGGCCGCCGGAAAGTTTGACCCCGCGTTCGCCCACCACGGTGTCATAACCCTCGGGGAATCGTTCGATGAATTCATGACAGGCGGCCTGCCGCGAGGCGGCCACGATCTCGTCCCGCGAAGCACCCGGCCGGCCATAGCGGATGTTTTCCTCGATAGAGCCGCCAAAAAGCAGCACCTCCTGCGGCACGATGGCCATGTTCCCACGCAGCTCTTGCAGCGAGTAATCAGCGGCGGGCCGGTCGTCCACCAGCAGGCGGCCGGAGTCGGGTTCGTAGAAGCGCAGCAACAGCGAAACGATGGTGGATTTTCCCGCGCCGCTGGGTCCCACCAGCGCGATTTTTTCCCCGGCCTTAGCTTGGAGGGTCAGATGCTCCAAAACGGTCGTCTGCCGCCGCGAAGGATAGCGAAAAGAAATATCCTCAAAGCGCACATCCCCGCGCAGGCGCGAAACCGGCGCGTCCGCCGCTGTCTTGCAGTCGATTTCGGGGTGTTCGTCGAGCAATTCGCGCACCCGCTCGGTCGCGCCTAGCATTTTTTGCACCTGGCTGAAAACGTCGGCAAAGGAAGCGACCGATCCACCCACGAACGTCGTGTAGAGAATGAACCGGGTCAGTTCGCCAAAGGTCAGTTCGCCCGCTTGCATGAGATGAGCGCCGTACCAAAAGACCAGCACGATTGAGCCGAAGATGCCGAAAATGATGAACGATACCATCGAGGCCCGCAGCAGGGCGGTTTTGAGGATCACAGCGAGAAACTGGCGGAGGCTGCCGGCATAGCGGTTTAATTCGAACCGTTCGTTGCCGAAGGCTTTCACGTTGGCAATTCCTTGAAGAGACTCCTCCAACACGGTTCCGCCGTCCGCTAGGCGATCCTGCGCTTCTCGCGCATAACGACGGATGCGTTTGCCAAAAAGCAGGGCAACCAAGACCAAGACCGGAAAGGTGGAGATCATCAATCCTGTGAGCCTGATTGAAGTGAATGCCACCAGTATGATGCCCCCGCACATCAACATGCTCTGGCGCAGGAATTGCTGAATCGTCATGGTGAGCGTGTCCTGAATGAGCGTGAGGTCGTTCGACAGCCGGCTCGACAATTCGCCCACCCGGCGCTGGGCGAAAAAACTCATGGGCTGGCCAATCAGTTTGGCGAAAATTTCCCGCCGCAGATCGACGAGGGCGCTTTCTCCGCAACCGTAGAACCAGTAGGTGGAGAAAAACGAGAACGCGGCCTGCAAGGCCAGCGTCGCAAGCAAGATCAACGCGATGGTGTCGATGTTGCCGGTCCATGTGGTGTCGGGCGCGGCGTTGGGTTTGGCCAGCGAGCCGTCCAGCAAAAGCCCGGTGAGGTAGGGAAAGCAGAGGCCCAGCGCGGTGGAAACGATGAGGGTGAGAATGGCCCCGCTGAAGCGAATGCGGTAGGGGCCGAGATAGCGGAGGATCTGGGCGGCCTGCTGGAGGGATTTCTTTTGGAAACGCTGGCGGATCGAAGCGCCGTCGGGAGGGGAAACTTCGTCAGACACGTCGGAATTCGGGTTCGGCACCGGGCAACATTAGCAGGCGGGCGGAGTTAAGAAAGCGAAGGAACAGGGCTTGGTTGGAGTTAAGGGTCGCGGATGTCGTCGATTCTGAACCTCTCAACTTTCAACCATCAACTCTCATCCCTGCTTTTCGGCTTAGATGTTCTATGGCGTCGAGTGACCTCTGCAGATCAACATCCGCATGGATCTGACTGGAAAATTCCCGGGACCGGGCCGCCAATGCGGGCGCAGCCAAAAGTTCGCGCAAGCCGGCGACCAGCGTCTCGCAGGAAACGCGATCCCGGCGAAGAATCCGGGCCACCCCCAGCCGCCGCAGCCGTTCGGCGTTGTCGGGCTGATCGAAACCGAAGGGTACGATGAGAGAAGGAATCCCCGCTCGCAAGGCTTCCGCGCAGGACCCAATGCCACCGTGATGAACAACCGCGGCGGCATGGGGCAGTACCGATCCTAAGGGAACATAGTCCAGGGCCAGTCCATGACTGCCGAGGGCGGAGGGGACGGGATTTTTTCCCATGAGCAAAATCGCCCGGCGTCCCAGCATCCGGGCGGCGGCGTCGGCGGATTGGTAAAAGTCCCGCCCGATGTGCACGGCAGTAGAGCCCAGCGTGAAAACCACCGGCGGTTCGCCCGCTGCGAGAAAGGCCTCCAGTTTTTCCATCGTGCCGGGCCGTCCCGGTTGGGAGAAAAATGGAAACCCCGTCTGGACAACCTGGGCTGGCCAGTCCGGCTGGGGCGCCGCGAGAAATTTGGGAAACATGGTCAGCACCAGGCTGGGCGAGTGTTTTCCTTCAAAGACCGGGCTGGGCGCAGGCGGAAAACCCAGTTCCCGGCGGAGAGCGTGCAGCGGCGCGCCCCATTGCGAAGTGATGCAACGGCCTATGCCGAAAATCAAACGATGCGGCCAGGTGCCCAGATGACGCAGGACATGGAAAGCGGGGATCGGGGCCAGGACGCATGGATCGCAGGCGGACAGAAAGGACGAGGGAGAAAGAATCACGTTGGCCCAAGGCAGCCCGAGCTTTGCCGCCGCCAGGGGGGCCACATAGAGGAGTTCGCCGACGACCAAAATGTCGGCCCCACGAGCGGCTTCAACCAAGTCCTCGTAGGTTTCGCGCACGCGGGGAAACAATTCTTCGCGCAGGAGCCGCTCCGGTCCGCGCTGGGAATGAGACAAATGCTCAACCGCTGTCGGATCGGGCTCAAGATCCGGCCGGATGCGGTGGAACGGAAAGCCCAGCGAGGTGACGTAGTCGCGATATGTCCCGGACGCGGCAATGATTGCGGTGTGGCCGCGCTCCCGACTGGCGGACGCCAGCGCCAGCAAGGGATGCAGATCCCCCAGCGAGCCGAGTGAGGCAAAAGCGATACGCATGCGCGGCCATTTGTGAAGAACGCAACCTTGTTCCGGCGAGCGTTTTCCGCAAAGAAGGCGGATTATCTTGCCACAACAGAGGAGCATTTCATTTCCCACCACATGAACATCGCGATCATCGGCGGCGGTCCGGCCGGCTTGCGCGCCGCCGAGATGGCGGCCGGGCCCGGCGTGACCGTGACCGTTTTCGACGCGAAAGCCTCGGTCGGCCGCAAGTTTCTCGTGGCGGGAAAGGGTGGGCTGAATCTGACCAAGACTGGCACGCCGGACCATTTTGCCGGGCAATATCGCGGAGGCGGGATTTGGCCTTCCCTGATTGAAGAATGTGACCCCCCTGCGTTGCGCGCGTGGGCTGCGGATCTCGGGGTGGAGACTTTTGCGGCTTCGACCGGGCGCGTTTATCCCCGCGAAATGAAAGCGGCCCCCTTGCTGCGCCGCTGGGTGCAGCGACTGCGGGGCATGGGGGTGCGTTTCGCGCTGCATCATCGGTGGACCGTGATCCGCAGGGGTCAGCGGCTGCAGCTTGAATTTGCCACGAAGAAAGGCCGCGTGACCGTCGAAACCGACGCGGCCGTGCTTGCGCTGGGGGGCGGCTCGTGGCCCGAAACCGGTTCCGACGGCGGTTGGATTTCCGCGCTGGAAAAACACCATATTGCCGTCACGCCCTTGCAGCCGGCCAACTGCGGTTGGGAAGTCGCCTGGCCTCCTGCGTTGATTAAAGAGGCGGAGGGCCTGCCCTTGAAAAACATCCAGGCGCGGGCGGAAAAGTGGCACAGGCTTCCAGCCTGTGATCCAAACATTCGCCGGCAGGATGCCGGCGCTACTTTAATTTCCGAAGCGACGGGCGAACTCCTCATCACCCGCTACGGGCTCGAAGGCGGTGCCCTCTATCAACTCGGTCCGGCCCTGCGAGCATTGGAGACTCCGCGACTGGTCATTGACTTCAAGCCGGGCGTGAGCCGCGAAAACCTCATGCGAAAATTGGGTCTCCTGCGCGGAAATTTTCTCGCCGAAGCCCGCACCCGCTGGCGCTTGAGTGACGGGGCGTTCGCACTTCTGCGGCACCTCGCACCACCCGAAGCTTTCGCATCAGCGGAAGCCCTAACTCACATCGTCAAAGCCCTTCCCGTCCCGCTCCTGCGTCCTCGCCCCATCGCCGAAGCCATCTCGTCCGCTGGCGGCGTAAGTTGGGACGAACTGGACGATTCCCTCATGCTCAAAAAACTTCCCGGAGTTTTCTGCGCCGGGGAGATGATGGACTGGGAAGCCCCCACCGGCGGCTATCTCCTGCAGGGATGCTTTGCGACCGGCACGCGTGCGGGCAGGCGGGCGCGGGATTGGGTCTTGCCGGCTTAACCTAAAGGCGGAGTGAGGGTTGATGGTTGAGTGTTGAGGGGATGAAGGTGATCGTCTCACGTCGAAAGGCTGAGTCACCCAAAAGAGTGATACTCCAAGTCGTGGATCGTTGATTCTGAACCTCTCAACCCTCAACTATCATCCTGAAATTAGGCTTAACCGGCGGGTTTTTCAGCCAACCGAAAGAGGCGGGGGCAATTTTTTTTGCCGCGTGGCGCGCACTCCCCAAACGATGCTCGCCAACGCAGCGATCAGGAGTGGAATACCAATCAAAGGTCTGTAAGCAAGCCAGGCGAGGGCCACCGTGATCAAGGTCAGGGGAAGGGCAACCATCAGCGCAAACAGGCCGATGCCCGCGCCGAGGAGGTTGCCAAAAAAGGGAATCACGTCGGCAAATACAACCAGCGGCTGCCCAATCAACAAGACCCCAAGAAACATCATCACCAAGCCCACCAGCCGCAGAATCCACGTGAGAATTACGTTTCCCTGCTGCTCATTGGCGAACATCGTGGCGGCACTGACGGTGCCGGGTTCCAGCAATTCGATGCTGCCCAGATTGTCGATCACGTAGGGCTCAAAAGTTTTCTGAATCTGACGAGCGATCACGCTGTACGGACCGGGATCAACCACTTCAAACTGAATCTTCAGGTCGCCGATCACCGGTGCCTTGGGATCTTTGCCCACATAAAACCCCTCAGCAAAAATCTGCACCGGCGCTTCCGCCGCCGCCGTCGGAACGGCGGCGTCCTTCGCGATGGGCAGGGCGCGGAAATTGTCAATCATCCCGGTCAGACTTTCGGGCAGGTCAAAGGCGCCAATGCGGGGATTGTCTCCGACAAAGGACTTCGATTCGACCGCCATCTTGTCTGGGTTTTCATGACCAATCGGCGTTTTAAACGCACTGGAATCAATCTCACGGTCCGACCATTTCTTGCGGTAGGTATAGGTGATGACGGTTTCCTCGCTGCCGCCGACCTTCTTCTTGGTCTCGGTCTTTTTGTCCTCCGCCCATTGATACATCTCCACGTTGCGCCGGAGTTTGATCACAGGCGCGGAAACACCGAAGTCCGCATCCGTCACCTCGCCTTCCACCGCGACCTCGCCATTCACATGCACAAGGCGGCCTTCATTGGCGGCATCAACCGCATCCGCCGAAACTGAGATCACCGCCTTGCTGCCCATTTGCAGGGTTTTCGCGCGCTTGATGGCCCGCCCTTCATTCCACGTCAGCAGGGGAAAGGCGGCGAGGAACAGGACCAGACCCACCAGCACTCCGACGATGGCCCCTCCGATCCGTGAAAACCAGGACTTGCTCGTTGTGACGCTGACCGAATCGTTGCTCATGCGGACAGGCAACGGGTTCGCCGCTTCGCTGTCAATGCGGGTGTCCTGACCCTGATTCGCGCGTAACGCCAACCATGGGAGGGCGAACCTCCGTGTGAGCCTTTTTATATCACGGCTTGGACGGAGCCTCGCCCTCCCTTTTCATTCCTCCCCTTAGCGCGGATTTGGGCCTGACGGAGCACCCACTTTGCCGATTACTCCACCGTGACGCTCTTGGCCAGGTTGCGCGGTTTGTCCACGTCGCAGCCGAGTTCCACGGCGATGTAATAGGCGAAGAATTGCAGCGGGATGGTGGCGAGGATGGGCGTGAGGTAGTCGGGTGCCTTGGGAATCAGGATCACGTCGTCGGCCACGCGGGAGAGGGCGGTGTCGCCTTCGGTGCCAACGGCGATGACAGGGCCTTTGCGGGCTTTGACTTCCTCAATGTTGCTGAGGTTTTTTTCAAAAACCGCATCGTGTGGGGCGATAAAAACGGAAGGCGTCTCCTCGTTGATCAGGGCGATGACCCCGTGCTTGAGTTCGGCGCTGGGATAGCCGGAGGCGGAAATGTAGCTGATCTCCTTGAGCTTCAAGGCGGCCTCGAGGGCGATGGGGTAGTTGGCCTGGCGACCCATGAAGAGGAAATTTTTCGAGTGGGCGTATTTTTTCGCGATGGCGGCGACGTGGGTTTCGAGTTCGAGAACCTTGGCGACCAGGTCGGGGAGTTTTTCCAGGTGGGCGATGATTTCCAGTCCCTCGGCGTAGGAGAGGTGGCGCATGCGGCCCAGTAACAAGGCGAGCAGCGTCATGATGGTGAGCTGCGAGGTGAAGGACTTGGTGGCGGCGACGCCGATCTCGGGCCCGGCGTGCATGTAAACCCCGCCGTCGCTCTCGCGGGCGATGGTGCTGGCGACGTTGTTGCAAATGCCGAGGGTGCGGTGGCCTTTGCGCTGGCTTTCCCGCAGGGCGGCGAGGGTGTCGGCGGTTTCGCCGCTCTGGCTGATGACAAAAACGAGGGTGTCGCGCGTCATGGGCAGGTTGCGGTAGCGGAGTTCGCTGGCGAATTCGCACTCGACCGGCAGATGGGCCAGAGTTTCGATCAAATACTCGCCCACCATGGCGGAGTGAAACGCGGTGCCGCAGCCGCTGAGAACGATGCGCTCGACGCTGCGCAATTCGGCATTGGTCATGTCCAGGCCGCCGAGCTTGGCGGTGGCTTCCTCGGTGGAAAGGCGGCCCCGCAGGGCGTCGCGCACGGTGTTGGGCTGCTCGTGGATTTCCTTGAGCATGTAGTGGGCGTATTTGCCCTTGTCCACGTCCCCGGCGGTGAACTCAACCTTGCTGACCTCGAAACTGGCATCGGAGCCGGCCAGGGTGGAAAGATCGAAGCCATCCGCGCGCAGGGCGACGATCTCGTAGTCGTTCAAGTAAACGGCCTCCCGCGTGTGCGCCACCACGGCGCTGACATCACTGGCCAAAAAGTGCTCACCCTTGCCCACGCCCAGAACCAACGGGCTGCCGCGCCGGGCCCCGACGAGGACGCCGGTCACATCGGCGTGGATCACCGCAATGCCGTAGGTGCCGATGACCTGGCGCAAAGCCTCGCGCACGGACTCGACCAGGGCAGCCTGAGTTTTTTCGCCCCGACGATCAAAGGCGGCGCCCACAAGGTGGGCCAGAACCTCGGTGTCGGTCTGGGATTTGAAAACATGGCCCTTCTCTTCAAGTTGAGTGCGAAGCGTCTGGTAATTTTCGATGACCCCGTTGTGGACGAGTACGAGCCGGCCGGAGCGGTCGGTGTGCGGATGGGCGTTTTCGCTGGTGACGGCTCCATGCGTGGCCCAGCGGGTGTGGCTGATGCCCATGCTTCCGGGAGCCGGATGCTCCGAAATGACCTGCGCCAGGCTGGCGATGCGGCCGACGGCTTTGCGCACGGCCAAGCCACCGCCGTTAAGGATGGCGACGCCCGCGGAATCGTATCCGCGGTATTCCAACCGGCGCAGTCCATCCAGAAGGATGGGAACCGCCTCCGCCCTGCCAATATAGCCAACAATTCCACACATGGGATTTGAAACGTGACAAGTGCTGCGGTGACTAGCAAGATTCAAGTCCCTTTCCTGACTGATGAGTGCTCCGATGATTCTCCCCATCAATCGAACATTGGCGATCATTATGGGTGGTGGTGCCGGTTCGCGGTTGTTTCCGCTGACGAAAGAACGGGCCAAACCGGCCGTGCCACTCGCAGGAAAATACCGACTCGTTGATATCCCGATCAGCAACTGCCTCAATTCCGGCATCCGCGGAATTTATGTACTCACGCAGTTCAATAGCATGTCGCTGCACAGGCATATCAACGCCAGTTACAAATTCGACAATTTCACCCCCAGCTTTGTCGAAATCCTCGCGGCCCAGCAAACGCCGGAGGGCTCCAGATGGTATCAGGGCACAGCCGACGCCGTGCGGCAAAACATGCGCTACTTTTTGGAGCAGCAGGTTGATTATTTTATCATCCTGAGCGGCGATCAGCTCTACCGCATGGATTACCGCCTTGTGCTGCGCCAGCACATTGAGACCGGGGCCGATCTCACCATTGGAACCATTCCGGTGAACCGGGCCGCCGCCTCGGAGTTTGGCATCATGCACACCGACGCCGACCGCCGGATTATCGAATTTGTCGAAAAACCCAAGGAGTCCAAGATTCTCGACGGCCTGCGTATTCCGGCCGATCTGCTGAAATCGATCGGGCAATCTGCCGAGGCCGACCTCTATCAGGCCTCGATGGGCATTTATGTTTTCAACCGCAAGGTGCTGGAGGAATGCCTCGATAACGACTTTGTCGATTTCGGAAAGAACGTGATTCCCGGAGCCATCGACAAATACAAGGTGCACGCTTACATTTTTCAGGGCTATTGGGAGGATATCGGCACGATCAAGGCGTTTTTCGACGCCAACCTGCAGCTCACCACCCCCACGCCCCAATTCACCTTTAACGTGCCGGGCGCACCGGTTTACACCCGGCCGCGGTTTCTTCCCGCCAGCGTGCTGCATGCCGTGACCATCGACCACGCCATCATCTCGGACGGCTGCATCATCAACCAATCCACCATCGAACACAGCATCCTCGGCATCCGTTCTATCGTCCATCCGGGCTCGACTCTGAAAAATGTCATCATGATGGGAGCCGACCATTACGAGGCAGACTTTCCTGATGTGGCCACCGGAGTTCCCAGCATCGGGATCGGCCAGGACTGTCACATCGAAAATGCCATCATCGATAAAAATGCCCGCATCGGAGACAAAGTGGTCATCTCGCCCAAGGGCAAGGCCCCCGACGCCGACGGCGAAGGCTATTACGTCCGCGATGGAATTGTGGTCATCCCGAAAAACAGTGTCATTCCTCCGGGAACTTGGATATAGCACTCGCCCGATGCTTATGAGGACGAGACTCCGCGCTCTGGCGCTGCTACTATATTCCGCCCTGCTGGCCGGTTGTTATTTCGACCAGCCGCTGACCGATCGCCCGTCGGATGACATCAACACCTGGCTGCTGGGCGTCTGGGAGCACAAGGATGAGAAGGGCAAAATTTATCGTGCCGCCGTCCTCCCTCTCACCGGCGACCGCTACACCATCTGGTACCGCACCATCGGAAAGACCAAGCGCGACTCCAAGGAATGGCAGTTCGAGGCCTGGATCTCGCGCGTGGGGCGTTCGAGTTTTCTTTGCATGAAATGCCTGAAAAGCGGCGGGCAAGTGCCCGAAGGCGGCTTCGTCTTTGCCCATTACCAGGTCATCGACCAGAACAACGTCATCATGCGGCCTCTCCAGCTCGATTCACCCACCGAAACCACCAGCTTCAAACTGCGCGAGGAAGTCCGGGTCAAGCTAAAGGAGAGAACCCTCCTGCCGTTGACCGGCTCGACCTGGACCCGCATCTCCGAGGTTTTTTGGGATCGCGGTTTTGATGGAGAGCAACCGTTTCAGCCGTTGCGGTTTCCGCCCAGCGCGATTACGGAACTCAAGGATTTGAAAGTCGAGGACCTCAGAGATCTGGCAAAAAAGCCCGGCTCGCAGTAGAGCAACCTGCATTTCCGGGCCCTACCACGGTGGCAATGCCCTTGTGCAGCTTGGAAAATGGCGCGGGCAAAATTTTTTTTCATTTTCTTTGAACGTCACCCAACCGAGGGCGTCTAAGTTATCGGTTAAGGCAGCATATTCGGGCCACCGCGGTTCAGTTTCATTTGTTCTGGACATCTCGCGTGTGGCCCGAATCCTGTTTATGGGCCGATTCCAAGCGCCTCGCGAGCGCGAATCATTCCTCAACCCAAACTTGGCAACCTCTTCCCGCAACAACAAGGGATCAACCCCGTTTGAAAAGACACGGCTATTTCCCCTTGAGGTGATCCGGGTTGAGTTTTTTCAGCGCGGGCAGGACGAAGAGCCCGTCCTTGCGAATAAGTTTGCCGTCGAACCAGACCTCGCCGCCGCCGTAGTCTTTGCGTTGGATGTTGACCATGTCCCAGTGGATGCGGCTTTTGTTGCCGTTGCCGGCGATCTCGTAGGCCTGGCCGGGGGTGAAGTGGAAGGAGCCGGCGATTTTCTCGTCGAAGAGGATGTCGCGCATGGGGTGGAGGATGTGAGGGTTGAAGCCGAGGGAGAATTCGCCGATGAAGCGGGCGCCTTCGTCGCTATCGAGGATTTCGTTGAGCTTCTTGGTGTTGTTGGCCGTGGCCTTGACCACGCGGCCTTTCTCGAAATCGAGGCGGATGTTGTCAAAGGCGGTGCCCTGGTAGATGGAGGGGGCGTTGAAGGTGACGTGGCCTTCGACGGAGTCCTTGACGGGGCAGGAGAAGACTTCGCCATCGGGGATATTGCATTCGCCGCCGCAGACTTTGGAGCCGATGCCTTTGATGGAGAAGAGGAGGTCGGTGCCGGGGCCTTTAATGTGGACGCGGTCGGTGCGGTTCATGAGAGTTTCCAGGGCCTTCATGCCGGGGATCATGCGGGCGTAATCGAGGGTGCAGACCTTGAAGAAAAAATCCTCGAAGGCCTCGGTGCTGGTGCCGGCTTGCTGGGCCATGGCGGGGGTGGGCCAGCGGAGGACGACCCATTTGGTCTTGTTAATGCGCCAGTCCATCACCGGGCGCATTTTTCCGGCGATCAGTCGCATCTTGTCCTCGGGCACATCGGAGAGCTCGGTGATGTTGTGGCTGCCGCGGATGGCGATGTAGGCCTGCATTTTTTTCATGCGGGCGAGTTCAACGGCACGGGAGGTGTCGAGTTGCGCCTCGGTGGCGCCGAGGGAAAGTTCGCGGGAAACGCGGGCGCGATGGACCTGCACGAAGGGCACGGCTCCGGCGGCCCGGGCGGCCCGGATGAGCGCGACGCCCATTTCATCGGGCACGTCGAAGAGTTCAATGAAAACGCGTTCGCCTTTTTCCAACCGGGTGGAATGGCGGGTCAGGATGCGGGCGAGTTGGTCAAGGCGTGGGTCGTGCATGGAAGTGAGGATAACTCCTTAACCGACGAAAGCCGGGAGGGGAAACCGGAAAGTGTTTTGCGCCTTCAGCGAGCGGCGAGATTCGAGGCGGGTTTGTCGGCCTGGGCATATTCCCGGCTCTTCGGCGGCGGCTTGGTGTGGAGATTGGGTTTCTGCAAGAGGGGGATTTCCTTTAGCACCTCGACCCGAACCTTGGCGATGCCGCGGTCATACATGCCTAGTTTGCGGGCGGCGCCCACGGTGAGGTCGATGACGCGTCCGCGAATGTAGGGGCCGCGGTCGTTGATGCGGACAATGATGGATTTGTTGGTCTTGAGATCCACCACGCGAACCTTGGTGCCAAACTTGAGCGTCTTGTGAGCCCCGGCCATGGCGTTGCCGTTGAAGCGTTCCATGCTGGCAGTGCGATGATCGCGGTACCAAGAGGCGATGCCGTGTTCGACTTTGACCGTCTCCACTTTGTAGAGGGCGGTCGTTTTTAGGGGATCGGGCTTGGCCACCTTGTTTGCCTTGACTGCCGTGCAGGCGGCAATGGGTAGGGCGAGGAGGAGGACGAGGGGTTTGGTGGACATGGGCACTGGTCAATCAGCGGGGCCGGTCTCGGTAAGAGCGGAGTCAAAAACGAATTCACTCGGATGTTGCAGACCGGTCAAATCGATGATTGGAAAAGTAAATTGGTTGCGAAACCAGGTCAATTGCCTTTTGGCATAGCGCCGGGTCGCGAGGGCGATCGCATCGAGGCACTCCGGCTGGGTGAGTTCCCCGCGCAGGTGGGCTTGAATTTCCCGCAATCCAATGGCGCGGGCGGCGGTCGGGCCGATATCGGACAAGGCCCGGACTTCCTCGACCACTCCGCGCTGGAACATGGCTGTCACATTTTGCGCGATGCGGATGTCAAGTTCGGCGCGGTCGCGGGTGAGCAGCAAACCCCGGAATCCGGGCGTGGATTTGTCCTTCCATTCCTCGCGCAGATCGGCGGTGAAGCGGCCGGTGAGGAGATGGATTTCCAAGGCACGCAAGACGCGGCGGGGATTTTGGAAATCGAGATGATGGCGAGCCCCGGGATCGGCCCGGTCGAGGCGGTGCTGCAGGTCTGCCAGCGGCAGGGCGGAGAGTTCAGCGCGCAGCGCGAGGTCGGGGGGCGGCAGATCGGCCAGGCCGTGGGTGATTGCCTTGAGGTAAAGCCCCGAGCCGCCGGTGATGATCGTTCGCCTTCTGTGCGCGGTGATTTCAGCGATTTTTTCCCGGGCGAGAGCGGCGAACCGCGCGGCGTCGAAAGGTTCCGACGGTGGGAGGAATCCGATGAGGTGATGAGGAACGCGGTCCCGCAGGGCGGCGTCCGGCTGGGCGGTGAGGATCTCCAGACCGGAATAAACCTGAAAGGCATCGGCCCCAAGAATTTCGCCGCCGAACCGGCTGGCCAGTTCGGCGGCGAAAGCAGTTTTGCCGACCCCGGTGGGGCCGCAAATGATGAGAGGGGTTGAAGGTGGAGGATTGATGGATGAGAGGAGGTGACTCACGCGTCCTGATTTCCGCTCAGCCCTCAACGCCTAACCGTCAACTTTTCCCCCTATTGTTCCGGCTGGCGGTCGCGCTCGCTGCGGCGTTCCTCCACAGCCTTGGCGCCGCTCACCACGAGCTTGCGGCCCATGTATTCCTTATCGTGCAGTTCGGTCACGGCGCGCTTGGCCTCATCCGTGGACTGCATTTGCACGAAGGCGAACCCTTTCGAGCGTTGCGTGTGTTTGTTCGCGACGATCTCGACGTTTTCCACCGAACCGACCCCGTTGAAGAGTTCGGAAAGGTCGCTTTCGGTTGCGTCGAAGGACAAGTTGCCCACGTAAATGCGGGGCGACGTGACCTCGATGATTTCGGGCTGGCGAAAACCCGACGGACGGCCCGGACGTTCGGGGCGCTCCGTGCGCTCAGGGCGTTCCGCGTGTTCCGACCGACGGGACGCGGATTCCTCCGGGGAACCATGGCTTTCGCGGGCGCGGGTGCGGGTGGGGCCGGTCTTGGCGGCTTCCTTACCGGCGAAAAAGCCGGCAATTTTCTGCCAGAGGCTCTTTTTAACCTGTGGTTTGGCGGGGGCTTCCTGACGAGGGCCGCGGGGTCCGCTGGAACTGCGGCCACCAGGACGTCGGCTGCTGCTGCGCCGGGGTGAACGGCGGCCATTGCTGTTGCTGTATTCGGATGACATGACTTTGATGATTTGGATTGGTGGATGACACCCGGGTAGGCCGGATAGGGGATCTCCCGTTGTGCGATCCTGTCGTTAATGCCTCGGACGGGGCCGATTTCTTTGCGGGAACGTGTGATTTCCAACCAGCAAAAAACCTGTAAGCGGCCATGCAGATCAGCCACCGCGGGAACAACTTCCATGAGGGCGCGGCAATCTCGATATGCATTTCGTTTAACGCCTGAGGCTTGCAGAAGGTCATCCAGCCGGCGCGCTTTTGCAAGACTCAATTGCCTGAGGCGCCGACAAAGAATCTTCGCAACCTTTACCCGCTGATTTGGTTTAAACCCAAGCATGCGCAATCCGAGAATACTGCTTCTGAGTGGGGTGCTGCTCCTCTGCGCCACCCTTGTCATCTGGCGATGGATGTCCGGTTGGGGGCTGGTCACGCTCAATGTCGAGAAAGCGCCGCTCTCCAAGGTAATCAAGTCCATCGAACGCCAGGGTGGGGTTAAAATCGTGACCAATGCCGACCCCGCCACCCCGGTCTCGCTCTACCTTCAGCGCGTTCCGGCCTACGAGGCCATGGACACGCTGGCCATTCGTTTGGATGGCGATGTGCGCCTTGCCTACATCGCAGCACCCGACAAAAACCAGATTGCCGCCGTGCTCGCCGCCTTCACCGGCGGAACGAACCCCGGCGGCTGGACCGTTCTTTCCGCCGGATTCGGCGGAAGGGGAGGCCGTGCCATGCTGGGCGGCGAAACCGTGATCGATCCCCGCCAAGTCGAATGGAAAATGAGCGACGTTCCGGACCGGAACCTCCAGACCGTCCTGAATCAAGGCGCGCAAAAAACCGGTGCCCTCTTTGCCACCCCCCAGACATGGAATCCCATTCTGGGCAAGCTACCCGCCTCCGGCAAAACCGGCCAAATGGCCACCGCCGCCGTCAGCGCCGCCAAGGGTAAGATCGAGGAACTCTTCCTGCTCACCGTCCGCCCGCCCCGCCCCGAGGGCGAACGCAACGCCGGCGAGAGCGGTCCCGACCGCTGGGAAAGCCAGCAAACGGTCCTCTCCCCCCCCCGCGGCAATGGCCCCGGCAACCCCGAGTGGATGGCCGAGCGCGTCCAAGCCCAGATCGCTCTCCTCCCACCGGAGGAACGCCAGGAAGCCCGGACCCAGTTCGACGAAATGCGCAAATTCTGGGAAGCCGTTCGCAACCTCCCCGAGGAAGAACGCCGGGCCAAGATCGAGGAAGCCATGAATAATCCGGAAATGCAGGACCGCATGGACGAACGCATGGCCGCCCGCGACAACAGGCGCAGCCCCGAACAACGCGAAAAGCGCATGCGCCGCTACATCGAACGCAAGGAACAGATCAAAATGTCCCCCGCCAAGTCATGAAACGCCCGTCCCGTGCGGCTTTCACCCTCGTCGAACTCCTCGTCGTCATAGCCATCATCGGCACCCTCACCGCCCTCGTCCTCCCAGAATACGGCAAATTCATCAGCCGGGCCCGCAGCGTCACCTGCATGAATAACCTCCGGCAAATCGGCGTCTCCGTGCTCAGCTACGTGGGCGACAACGATAACACCTATCCTGCCATTGAACCCAACCCGGAGGATCCCGTCTATACGGCGGACGATGAAGAAGAATCGGTCAAAGCGGAATTACCCCAGGGAATTCTGGAGGAATTGGGGCCGTATGGGCTGACCGAATCCATCTTGAAGTGCCCCGCGGACATCGCCGGGAAAAACTATTTTGCCCAAAAAAATCCCCCGACCAGCTACCAATGGCGGGTCACGCTCGACAGCGAAAACGCCAGTGGCGCCAAGATCTATGGGGGGCGGCGCGGTTACGGCGTCCGCATCGTCAAACCCAGCCGGGTCACCATTTGCACCGACTTCGAACCCGTGCATTTCGGCCGGATGAACCGCCTCTACGCCGACGGCCACGTCGTGGCCAAGCTGATCGGCAACTGAACGGCAACACGCGATGCGGGGAAACCCGCCTGACGGGAGAGGGTTACTGGAACTTGGGGTTGGCCAGCACCATGTATTCTCCCTGCTGAAAAACGACCGGCCATTTTTGCTTCTGGACTTCATCAACAATCACCCGGGGACCTTCGTAGCCAAACCAAAAAATCGCATCGATACCAATGGGCTGGTTATTTTCATCCACGCCGTAGCCCAGAACCAGATACTTGGCATTATCAACCTGGCAATCGAACCAATACTGATCCTTTGGAACACCTGCGGCAAAATTCTCCTCGATCCCTTTCTCATAGTGAGCGCAATGCATGAGCTGGGCCTTGCGCTCATGGTCGTATAACCAAAACAGCTGGTCGGGCATGACGACGTAATCCTCCGCCGTGGTATGCGCGTTGACGAATTTCATCGTTTCCTCCGCATCCCGCCACGAACGGACCGTCCATCGATCGATCTTGGTGTGAAAATGCCCGAGGGAACCGATCAGGGAAACAAGCCCCAACCCGCCGAGCAAAAGAATCGCCGGATAAAGGCGGGCCCGCTTGCTCTGCGGCATCAGTTGGGCCGCACTTTCTCCCATCCGGACAAGGGCTCCGGCAAAGCCAACCGCCAGAAGAGGAATAAAGCCCAAGGCCTGATATAAAAACATCCCCACCGTATTGCGTGAGCAAAATGCGCCGAACATCAACGCCAGCAGCCAGAACAGCAGCCACTTGCGAAACCGCGCCACCGGGAAAAAGACCATGCCCAAAGAGGCTGTGATGATCCAAAAATCCACTCCGATCGAACCATCCCTGTTCAATGTCGGGGTGAGGAAGACAAATTCCACCAGAAGCCTGTACAAGCGCGTTCCTTCCGCGGTCCAGGATGACTGCATCGCCCCAAAACCTTGATTGGACGCCCCCGTGAAACGAACCAGCAAATGCTCCGACCGCCTGGTTGAGACAAAATGAACCAGAAGAAGAACAAGGCCGCAAAGGCACCGCTGGTCTCGATCGCCACCCAAACGTGCCGTTTATGGACGAGCAGAGCGGTTAGAATCACCGCGCCCATGAGCGGAAAGGCAAAGTAGTGCGACCCAACGGCCAGGGAAGCCATTAACCCGGCCAGGGCAATATCTCTTGACCGTTTCTCCTGAACGTACTGGATCAAGAAGCCCACTGAGGCCAGGGCCCACATTCCCATCATAGGATGCCCGCGCACCCACCTATAATGGATGACCACCTCCGGATAACAGAGGAATGCGGCCGCGCAGAGAAATCCGAAATTTTTGTCCCGCAAGCGCGTCCCCACCCAAAAGAGAATGGCTGTCGTCACCAATGCCACCATGACTTGTAGGATCCGACCCGTTAAAATATCATTGCCAAATATTTGGAGCATTCCACCGAGAGCCAACAAATAATGCGGCGGATGAGGATTCGGAGAAAGAAAGTCCTCGCGCATCGCGCCGTAACGCGGGTGTCCCTGGCTCAGCGTCCACGCCTCTTCCAGCACGATTGCCTCATCACCGTACCAGTTTGGGTTGGTCCGCAAATTTGGCAGAAATAAGATAGCCCAAAAGACAAGGATCGCGGCGCCCAACAGACGCTCCTGCGTGGTGTTGGATTCCTCATCACTCTTTCTAGCAATCAGCCATACGCCGAAGGAAGACCACGAAAATCTCGCGGGGACGGGGGGGGGGGGAACTGACCGTTTCGACTCACCCCGCCCGCGCCGCCATGACATCAATAACGTGCCGCGCAAAGGGAATTGCGCAGGTCCAGCCGGGAGACACGGCATTGAGCACGTGGGTGGACCGGGTGTCTCCCTCGATCACGAAATCCATTTCCAGCTTGCGCGTTTCAATATCGAACAACTGGGCGCGAATGCCTGGCTCACCCCATTGCCTGTAGTCGCCGGGTTTCACACCGTGAGCCAGCAGCGCGGCCAATTCCACAATCCGCTCCCGTGAGCATTTCCGGATTTCCTCCACGGCCAGTTTCTTAAAGTCAAAGTTGGACGAAACCATCAGCCCCGCTTCGCGGAAAAGCACCTCCATCATTTCCCCTAAATGGAAGTTGGCCCAGCCTCCGTAGTTTTCCCGCCACAGCGCGGGAATGGCCGTGGGTCCAATCTTGATCCGTCCATCGGCCCGCACGGTGAAATGCACACCAAGAAAGGGATTGCGCAGGTCCGGAACCGGATAGATGTGAGTCCGCAAGCTGCCGGTGGGCTCGTTCGAATAAAGATACAAGCCCTTGAAGGGCAGGATGCGATAAGGGCGGGAAAAACCGAAATCGTGGGCGATTTTGTCCGCATAGAGTCCGGCGGCATTGATCACATGACCACAGGATATTTCACCCCGGGTGGTGTAAACCCGGCTGTCCTGAAATTTCAAATATGCGCAGTCCGTAACGAAAACGATTCCCTCCGATGACGAGAAAATCGCAGGAAGTCACTCCGCACTCCTCAGGGAAACACCCGGGTTGGATTTTTGAATTCCCTCAGCTTTTGCAGCACGTGCGGTGGAACACCCACTGCAAACGCCTCCTCGGCGCCCCGCCACACCGCAAGATCATCGCGGCTGTTGCCCATGTAGGAAAATACGCCGTAGCGTTTTTCAAGGGCCGCCCGCTTGCGCGGGCCGGAGAGGTTGGTCACACCATCGCTACCAAGGGCTTCGGAAAAAATGCCCAGGTGATGGGCAATGGTGTCCGCGTAAATTTGATCCGAGGCTGTGGCCAGAATGATCTTTCGTCCGCGGGCCTTCTCTTCCCGCAAAAACGCCAGCACCTCCTCGCGGTAAGACAACGCGGTCGGCTCGAGGACCACGCGCAGCGCGATCTGGCGCTTCAAATGCACCCTTCCCAATCGAAGCCAGAAGAGAGCGGAAAAAATGCGCAGCGGGTTTTTTGCCAGCAAAAGAAAAAACGATTTCACGGAGGCATCATCACGGATGAGTGTTCCATCGAGGTCCACGCACAGAACCGGGAGAGGATGCGGCGAAGAAGATTCAGGTGTCATTTTTTGTCGATCCGGAAAAATCCAGCCGTGCTCGCACGGGCCGGAGCGCCAAGCTGGCTGCCATGAAAAGGAGGGAAATCAGTGAAAGGCCTACGCCAGCATGGAAGCCCCATGGAACGAATTCCATGCGGACGAGATGGCGCCCCGCAGCCAGAGGAATGGCGCGCAGGGCATGGTTGGCGGGGAGAATCTCGTAGGTGATTTGCACGCTCCCCGGCAGGGAAACGGCCCGCCAGTCCTTGGAGTAGGAATCCGTTACCACAAGCAAGGCGGCACGATCGGTCGTGATTTGGAGAGTGGCGTGGTCTGTGGAGGAGTCTAAACATTGGAGCTCATACCGGGCTTTTTCTTTCTCAGGCTTGGGGCTGGGCTCTTGCTCGAGCAGAATCACTTCACGCAAATCGAAATCCGGTGTTTTTAACGCATTGAGGACACCCCCGGATTCGGCGAGAACATGGTATTTTGAGGCGAGAAAAAATCGCGGAAAGGGCGACTCGGAAACGGGCACGATATCCAGGATGCCGTTCGTCTTGGGGACAAATGCCAACCGACAGCGCAACATCGCGAGAATCGGGTGAAAAGTTTTGAACTGGAGATACTGATTTGCGAGGGCGGGATCGTTGCCCTGGGAGGAGTGCAGCAACTGGGCGTAGCGCTTGAGCACGAAGGGATCGTAGCCCCAGACATTTTCGCTGCGAAGGAGCATGGCTGCATCGGGATTAAACATGTTTAATGTCCGAAAATCGCCGGGATTTTTTTGGAGAAACTCCGCCACGGCAGGGTAAGTAAAATCCTTCAAAGGAAAGCTCTCGACCGTGCTGCGCGCGAAGAGGGATAGTTCCAACACTGCGGCTATTCCTATCAACCACACCGCGGCTTGCCAGCGGCGTGTTGACAGAAGTAGGAGGGAAAAGAACACGCAAAGGAATCCTGCAATCTGCAGGGAGCGGACACCTGTTTTCTGAGCCGTTTGTAAGAAGGCTGCGTCACCAAGGGCCGCCGGATTTAAATAACTTTCCTTTGATTCGATGGACAGGGCCATGAGGCTGCGAAAGCTGGAAACTCCATCTTCCCGGCTGAAAAAAACCGCTGCCGCCAACAAACTCAAACCGATGGCGACACCGGCAACACAAAACGGCCAGCTGGGCTTTTCTTTTCGGAGCAGGCTTTCGAAGCCCATGCCGGCAAAAAAGGCAAGAAACAGGCCGGCAAAGAAAATGAACTTGGAGGAACCACGAAATCCACTGAAGCCGGGAAGAATATGATAAAGCATCTGGTGCAAGGGGGTGTGAGCTCCCAGCGCCAGCAAGCCGCTCAGACCAAGAAGGACCAGGAGACGGATGCGCATGGCTTTTTCCCCAGGTTGCCATATTCCCCAAAGTGCCAGCAGCAACATGCCGATTCCCGAATGCAGACTCATTTCCCAGAGATAGCAGCGCCCCCAGTACGGTGTGCCTTGTCCGGCAAAAAAACCAGGGACAAGCAGGGTAAGAAAGTTTTCGGGAGGAAAGGAAAACATAGAGGAAAACTCGTAAGTCAGCCCTCCGCTGCGCACGGCCTCGGAAGCGGCGCTAAACCCTGGAAGAAGTTGTGCCGCAGCCAGGAGCGAGGCGAGGGGATAAATGGCCAACAGCCCGGCCAGGGCACTTGGCAGCCGGGCTGTTCCAAAAAGATGAGCCAGCGAGTAAAGACCCGCTATCAACGCCGTGTAATACACGTATTGAGGGTGACCTGCGTACATCTGTAGAGCGGCCGCAGCGGCTGTGAGGAAAATCCATCCCCCGTGGCGCTTGGAAAGCCAGCCGTCGATCCCGAGAAAAATCAGCGGCACCCAAGCCATCGCGGTCACGTTCGACAGGTGGCCAGCATAGATGTGCAGGAAAAAAGCACTGCTGAACATGGCCGTCACTCCGGAAACGAGGGCGGAGACAGGCCGCAAGCCGCGGTGAAAAGTCCAAGCGTAGGTGTAGGCTCCGAGGAGAAAAACATGCAGTCCGAATGACCAGTTGATGGCGGTGGCCAGGGGTAAGAGAAGAAAGATCAAGTTGGGCGGGTAAAGCAACGCGGACTGGAATTGCCCCAGATAGGGAATTCCACTGTAGATGAAAGGATTCCAAAGAGGGAAATTGCCACGCGCCATCTCGCCAAAACCAAAGGCCCTTGAGAACAGGTATTGCAGGGTTACATCCGTGCTTTTTTCCGAAAGCACCATGGTCGTGGAAAAGAGCTCGCGTGCGATGGGTAAGGCAGCGAGCACCGCCAGAAGCAAAAGACATGCAGCGTGTCTGCGTGAAGATTCAGACAGGAGCATGGAATTTTTACTCTCGGGTCATCCTTTCAATGCCTTTATTCATGGGATGGAGAAGAGGCTGGGCCGATTGATTCATTTTCCAAGGCTGAAATTAAATGATGTTGTGGATGGACTCCGGAGTGACGCGAGGCGCGGGAATTGAACTTCTTCGCAGAACACTTTCCGGACTGGAGGTCCCAGTCCCCGGCCGCGGACAGCGCCATCCAGAACACGGAAGCGACTGATCGATCCCGGTTGCCGACGAGGCGATTTCCGGTAGCTTATCCGCCATGAAAGAGCGTCTTCTCGCGCTTGCGTTCTGCCTCATTCCAGCAGGTACCATGCTGGCCCTGGACGCCGAATCCCAGCGCTTGGCGGATCGCTACCGTTCCATCCTTGAGGCCAACGCGGCGCAGCAGACTGCCTTTGACCGGCTGTGGGAAATCCACGCCAAAGCCGGCGAGACGCAGGCGTTGGTCGCGTATGCGCGGCAGCAAGCGGGGAAATCCCCGGTGTTGTCCGCCCGGATTCTGCGGCGGGCGGGGAAAAGCGAAGACGCGGAAAAAATTCTCGGGCCGGCCGCGGGCACCGGGAATGTTGCGGCGATTGAGATGCTGGCCGAGTGGCTGGAGGAGAAGGGAGATTTTCCCGCCGCCGCCGCGGTGTTGGAAGGGGCGGCGGTCACGCGAAAAAATCCGCAACTGCTCCTGCGCTTGGGTGAACTATTCCTCCGCGCCGGAGAGGATTCGAAATCGCGCGCCGCCTGGGAGGAAGCGGTGGCCCTCGCGCCGGACGATCTGGTTTTGCGCCGGAAACTTGTCGCCGCCAGCGTGCAAGCGGGAGACAACGCCGGAGCGGTTGTTCACCTGCGCATCATCGCGGAAAAAGGCTCCCCGGCCGAACGTTTCACGGCGAGCGAGGAAATCTCCGTGCTCCTGGAAGAGGATGGAAAGCTTTCAGATGCCATCGCGGTCCAGGAGTCTCTGCTCACGCTGATGGGTTCAGGCCATTGGAAACTCGCGGCCGCCCGACAGCGCCTTTTCTTTCTGCATCAGCAAGCGGGCACCCTCGGTGCCCTGGAGAAAAAATGGCATGATGAGGCGGAGGCCCGCCCGCGTGACCCGGAGCCTGTTCTGCGCCTGGCGGAACTGGCCAAGTTTCAGGCCGATGATGCGCAACGCCTGCTCTGGCTGCGGCGGGCTGCCGACCTTTTGCCCAAGGATGCCGGCCTGGCCCGGGACGCGGCGGCGCTGGAGATTTCCGCCGGTCATTATGACGCGGCGGCGGCGCTTT
The DNA here is from genome assembly GCA_041746635.1 of Terrimicrobiaceae bacterium. Classification (GTDB taxonomy): domain Bacteria; phylum Verrucomicrobiota; class Verrucomicrobiia; order Chthoniobacterales; family Terrimicrobiaceae; genus CAMASH01. Next base: position 69,267 of record JBGTGQ010000044.1, read on the forward strand.
ACGATCGCGTTCTCGGTCTCCGGCCGCAGGATGAGGATGCCATCTTCCAACGGGCCGAGGTTTCCGCCTTGAGTGGACAGGAGTCGGATGCGGAAAAGCGCATTGCGGACTATCTGGCCACCCGCACGGGTGACGAAAATGCCGCCACCCGGGCGGCGGAATTTTACCGCCGCCTGCGGCTTCCCGCGCCACTCGAGCGCGGTTTAATCGAACGGTTTTCCGCCGCACAAGCGGACGAATCCGCGGCCACCGAGCTGGCGCGTTTTTATCTGGAGCAACACCGCGACAAGGACGCAGCCGCGGCGTTGGAGCGTTTCGACATTTCGCGGCTGGAGCCCAAGGATGCGGCGGCGGTGGCGTTTCGGTTTTCGCAATTGTGGTGGGAGTCCAAGATGAATGTTGAGGCGCTCGTCTGGGCACGACAGGCCTTGGAAAAGGATGCAGCGCGGCCGGAATACGCCGTCCATCTCGCTGACCTCCTGACCGCGCAGGATGAGCCTGCTGCGGCGCGCGCGGTTTTGGAGAAGGCCTGCGCGGCAGCAGCACCGGCTCTCCCGCGCGAGGATCTGGAGCGTCGTTTGTTCGTGGCCGTGCAAAGCGGGGAGCAAAAATCCGATGGCCTGCTGCCGGGAGTCGGGGCGGCGGTGCCGAAAATGATCGCCATCTTGCGCCAGCAGGCTGAGGCGGGAACGGACGAGTCCGCGTGGTTGCGTCTGGCGCGTTGGCAACGCTGGAACAATGACGCGAAGGGCGCGGTGGCGACCTTGCGTGAGGGGTTTTCCGGGAAGGCCGATTCCCTGCCCATTCGGGATGCCCTTGCTTCCGCTTTGGCAGAATCGGGGGACACTGCCGCCGCCATCGAGGAACTGGGGAAGCTGGCGGAGGCGCAGCCGGACCAGGCGGTGGACTATCAACGCCGCAGCGGGCGTCTGCAACTCGACAGCGGGCAGATTGAGGCGGGGCTGGTGACATTTGAAGCCCTCTGGCAGCGGCGGCCCAAGGATTGGCAGGCGGCGGCAGATCTTGCCCTGGCCGAACAAATGGCCGGAAATTGGTTTCTCGCCCTGGAGACATGGCGACAGGCCCACGCCCTTGCGCCGGTTGGTTCCCGCCGGAGTCTGCATGCCCCGATTCTTAACGCCGCATCCCGCCTGCAACTTTACGATCAGGGTTTGGATTTTCTTGAGGAGGCGTGTGCGGCCGAGCGGGCGGTGGATGGGCAAAGCGAACTGCTGCGTGAAGCCGCGACTTTTGCCGTGCAAAATCGGGTGACGGCGGACTGGCGTGCGCGATTGGAGCGCCGGAGCCGTGCTGCGCCCGGTGAGGTTGTCTGGAAGACCGGGCTGGTCCTTCTACTGGAAGAGGAGGGTCGGGGGGACGAGGCGCGCAAAGTTCTGGTCGAATCCCGTCAGAGTGCCGGACCATCCGACGCCGATCTCCAGGCCCTGTTGGCCGCGGCGGAGAAGGCGGGCGATTGGAATGAGGCGGCGCAGTTGCTCAAGCGGCTGATGGCGTCCGCCCAATCGCCGGATGCCGCTCTGATGATGCGTCACGCGGAATCCCTGGAGCGGGCGGGTCAAGTTGAGGAGGCCACGCAGGTTTGGACCGCGTTGGTCGCGCGCCAGGCCCGCAATCCTGCGGTGCTCATTGCGGCGGCGGATTTTTTTGAGCGGAGCGGGGATGAGTCACGGATGGAAGCAAGCCGGCGCGCCGCCACGCGGCTGGGCGGGTGTCCGCCGCAGGTGCATCTTGGTCTGGGAACATTGGCCTTGGAACGGGGGGACCGCCTGCAGGCGTTGGCCGATTTTGAAGCGGTCTTGTACAATACCCGGAGTGATCCGGCCTCGGCCCGGGATTGCCTGCCGCTGCCGGCCCGTATCTTCGAATGGAAGGAAAACCCGTCCGCGTCCGTGGGATTTCTGCCCGGGGGCATGCGCACGCATGTCCGTCCGCCGGCGACCTGGCGGAAAGCCGACGAATCGGACACCGAGGGCTGCCGACTCCTGGCCATCCAGCAGGCCGGACAGCTTCTGGCCAACAGCCCGGAAAAACCGCCATGGCTGGCGGGATTTTCTTTGCCCCTTGAGCGCATTTGGGCGGCCTATTATTCGGGCGAGAAGCAGGTTGCTTTTGCCGAGATGAAGCGGCTGGTGGATGCGGAAAATTCCGCTCCCGCGTTGGAACAGGCTTTTGCCTCGACGGCCATGGAGGATGGTCAGGGGGTGGCCTTGGCGCAATGGGCTTCTGCGAACGCGGAGAAATCCGTCGGGCGATGGGACAATGTTCTCGCGGCCCTGGCGCGCATGCTCGATGCGGGCTGGCGGCCTTCTGGGGATGAGGCGGCCACACTTTTTGCCCCCGCGCCGGCCTTGAAACGCTGGCAGGCCGCCCAAGCATTCGCCACCCGCAACCTTCATCGCATTGCCTGTTTGTTAGGCGAAAGCGTTCCGGCGGAACTGTCTTCCTCGCAGGCTCTTTCGGCCTGGATGGAGCTGTCTAAATGGCACCTCGCGCTGCGTGATCCCGATGGCACGATCGCCCGTCTGGATCAGGCCATTGCCGCGGCTCCTCCGGCGGTGTCCTTTGCCCATCTGTTGTTCGGAGCCATCCGGGCTCGCTGGTTGCTCACGCCGCCTGATGAGCGGGCCGCCTTCGAGGAAAAACTTTCCGCGCATTGGCAGGCGGTGAAACATCCCGGCGGCGAACGCGCCAGCCGGGCGCTTTTCTTTGCGCTCAAGGGGAACCACGATGCGGCGGCGAAGGAAATGGCCGCACTTTTTGCCGGGTTGGGCGTAACCGAGGAGGAGAGTTGGTCGGAGCTTGTGCAACAGGGCGGCGTGCAACTGGAGGAATGGGACCTTCATCGCCTGGCCCGCGAGCTTTACCGCCAGGACCTCGCGCGCGATCCGGCGTTGCTCGCGATGCGCGGTGAGAATTTCCGGCGTTCTACCGAGAGTCAGTTCATCTTCAACCAATTGGCCGCCGCCGGTCCTTACAACACCCGGTATTTGCTCAATGAATGGCAGGCCCGCGGAGCGACCGACGAGGAACTTCTGCAGGCGGTCAACCGTCTCCAGCAATCCGGTCGATGGAAAACCGCCACGGAAGTTTTCACCAAATTATGCGGACGCGATCCGCGCAACGAGGCCGTCGGTGCGGCGATCATCACTCTGTCCTCCGTTCCCTCGCTGCGAAAACCGGCCATGGACTATTTGGAAAGATTGCTGGCGGGTGATCATACTCTCCTCGGCCGCCCGTTGATTCAGAATGCCGCGGTCCGCCTGGCGGGGCTGTGGGAGGAAGAAGGAAAACCCGAACGTTCCTTGGCGCTTTTCGAGCGGCTGGAGAGCGAGCGCGCGTTGGTTGGGCCCCGCGTCCAGATCCTGTGCCGGATGGGAAAATTTCGCCAAGCGGTGGAGCTATTGGAGAAACATGCGACGGGCTCCCCTCCGGCGGACGGGAAGATCTCCCTGCCCCTGGCCGAACTCTATGCGGGTCTGGGACGGGAACGAGAAGCGCGGGCCGTTTTGGAAAAAGAGACCGGCAACCCGTCGGTGGGCCACCTGGCCGTCGCCAAGCTGCGCGAACTCGACGGCTCGCCTTCGGCCGAACCACCGGCACCCGATCGCGAAAAGTGGGAGAAACTCTTGCGGGAATGGGATCGCACTCCCCTCACGCTGGAGGAACGCTTCCGCGCCGGACGGAATTTTCTCGCCGGACAGAAGAAGGTTCCAGAGGACCTGCGGAAGGCGGAACTGGCCCGCCTGAAAAAAATCGCCGTCCGGAACCCGACGCTCTTGCCGGATTATTTTCTTTTGCGCATGGAGCTCGCCCGCTCCACCGGCACGGTATCCGACTTGGAAAAAGAACTGCTGGCCGAGTGGAATGGGGGACGCGGCAGCTATCTCGCCAGCGAAATTCTCATTCAGCTTTTTCTCGAGCAAAAACGCTACGAAGACCTTGGACGCCTGCTGGACGACTATCTGGCGGACTGTCATTTCAACGAGCGGGCTTGGGATCAGATCGGCCAGAGCCTGCTGTCCGCCGACCAGCCTGCGCGGGCGGCCCGCGTTTTTTCCGAACTGACGGCACGGGCCCCGGGAGATTCCAGCCGTGCGTTGTTTCTGGCCGGGGCACTTTGGAAAAGCGGACGGCAGGCCGAGGCCGAGGAGACCCTTGCCCCGCTTCGTCGCATGGCCGCGCTGGACCCGCAGAAGCAACTCGACCTGGCGCAGTTTGCCCTCAGCGTGGACAACCCGGCGGCCGCGCAAGTCCATCTGGCAGACGTGGCCGAAAGGCTCCGCGGAAATGCCCGGGCGGCCGGTTTGTGGGAGGCGGCGGCCGCGCAGTTCGTCAAGGCCCAGCGCTGGACCGAGGCTCGGGCCGCCCTGCTTCGGGCCGGGGAAAACAACCCTCTGGCGCGTTTGGTCAAAACTGTGACCGACTACTACGAGGGGGCCGGGCTGCTGAAGGAACTTGATCCCGAGGCCAACGAATTTTGTCTGCCGCCCCGCCCGTTCCGGGAGTTGCGTCTGGATGTGGCGGGACGACTCATTGCGGCCGGCTTGGCCGATCGCGCCTGGCTATGGCTGGAGAAGGACCCGGCGATTCTGGCCGAGGCTCGTGGACGGGATCTCCTGCAAAGCCTGGAAAAAATCGACCGCAAACGGGCGGGGAGGATCTGGGAAATTGCGGCACAAAATCCCTCGTGGGATGTGCGCCTCGCTGCGGCGCAATTTTACCTGCGGCGTGCGCAGGACTCACCGGAGTCCGCCTGGAAGGATCTCGCTCGAGCCCACGAGTTGCATCCCGGTTCCTTTGCCATCGCTTCGGCCTACGTCACGGAGCTGCTACGGCTTCAGAAGCCCGCCGCCGCCCGCCAAGCCTTGCAGGAGGTGATTTCCGCTTACGCGCTGCCGGCCGATCGCCGGGCCGCCCGCGAAAAGCTCGCCTCGCTCCAGTCCTCCCCCGCCTTGCCCAACGAGGGGTGAATAGTGTAATGGTCTGACCATGCGAAGTTTCGCGCCCATTTTTATTTGGCTGGCCGTCTGCGCCGTCGGCCTGGCCCAGAAAAAAGAGGAGTCCATGAACATGATCGAGCGGATGGATGCAGGCAGAAATCGCGCCATGGCCGCCCTGAACTCCGCCAACACGGGCAAGAAGGGCAAGAAGGCCAAAAGCGATCCCCTGCTGGAGAGTCGCTTCAACAACAAGACCTTCCAAAGCGGCGGTGATTCCCTGGGCAAAAAGGCCAATGGCGTGTCGCCTTTTCTTTACGATCAGAAATTCACAGCGCAAAAATTCGACGCGGGCCGCTCGTTCTTCGGCATCAAAAACCCCTGGTTCGGCAACAAGGTGTACCGTTCCGGCGAGGCCGACTTGTGGTCGAAAACGCTGATTGCCAACTCGGACAAAAAATTCCGCACCGGGGAGGCCGAGACAAAAAAAGCCTTCGACGCGGAAAAAATGGCCGCCACGGTGGAGGAACCCGCGCAAACCAAGGCCTTTATCGCCCAAGCCGCCGCCCCGGGTTATGTAAGCCAAATCTCGGACAAGATCACCAAGGACATGACCATCGAGGAAGTCCGCGAACTTCTGAACAAAAACCGCTAGAGCCCCCGGAACCATCGCGATGACAGATGCCAACGATGCCGCCTTGCTGTGCCAGGGCTGCAAAAAAGTTTTCAGTGAACAGGAACTGCGGGCCAAGCTCGCCCTCGGCCGGCCTCTCCGCGTCAAACTCGGCGTGGATCCCACCGCACCCGACATCCATCTCGGCCATAGCGTCAGCCTGAGCAAACTCCGCCAATTTCAGGACCTCGGCCATGAGGCCATTTTGATCATCGGGGACTTCACCGCCATGATCGGCGACCCGAGCGGGCGCTCCGTCACCCGGCCGCAACTCACCCACGAGCAAGTCCTCTCCAACGCCAAAAGCTACCAGGAACAAGCCTTCAAAATCCTCAGCCGCGAACGCGCCCGCATTGTTTTCAACGGCGAGTGGTTCGAGGCCATGAGCTTCGAGGAAGTGATCAAGCTCAACAGCCGCGTGACCCTCCAGCAAATGCTGGTGCGCGAGGATTTTCGCGAGCGTCTGGATAAAGGCCAGCCCATCCGCGCCCACGAAATCCAATACCCCATCATGCAGGGTTGGGATTCCGTCATGATCAAGTCCGACGTCGAACTCGGCGGCACCGACCAGCTTTTTAATATCATGGTCGGCCGTGACCTCCAGCGCGACGAAGGCCAGCCCCAGCAGGTCTGCATGGTCATGCCGATTCTCGAGGGTCTCGACGGCAAACAAAAGATGAGCAAGAGCCTCGGCAACTACGTCGCGCTCAACGAAAGCCCCGGCGACATGTTTGGCAAGCTCATGAGTATCAGCGACGAATTGATGCCGCGTTATTACGAGATCCTTCTCCGGGAAAAATCTTCCCCGGACCAGCATCCGATGGAGGCCAAGAAAAGCCTGGCGCAGCGCATCACGGCGCGTTTCCACAGCGACTCAGCGGCAGCGGAGGCTCGGGCGGAATTCGAATCCCGATTCAGCAAAAAGGACCTCGCCAGCGCCGACCTGCCCGCCTTCGTTCCCGGTGGTGCGGCGTGGGATATTGTCAGCCTGCTGGTCGAGGCCTACGCGCAGTGCTTCCAGATCACCAAATCCCGCAGCGACGCGCGCCGTCTGGTCGAGGGCGGCGGCGTGCAATGGCGCGGGGAAAAAGTGGCCGACCCCAAGGCGATTCTTTCGCCGGTAGTGCCCGGCGTGCTCAAACTGGACAAGACCCGCGCGGTGCGGATCGCGTAAGATTTCCTGCTCGCGAGAGTGCGACTCGCCCCGCATTTGCACTTCGGGTTCGGGGCGGTGTAGGGTGCCGGCAAATCGATGACGGAAAAAATCACCAGGCTGGAAGAAATCCTTCGCGAGCATGCGCCCCTCTTGGTGGCGTATTCCGGCGGGGTGGACAGCGCATGTCTGCTGGCGGCGGCGCATCGGGAGCTTGGGGATAAGGTGATCGGCGTGATTGCGGATAGTCCGAGTCTGCCGCGGCGGGCATTGCAGGAGGCGCTCGATGTGGCGGCGGGTTTCGGGGCCACAGTCGAAGTGGTGGCGACGCAAGAATTCGAGGATGATCGCTATCTCGTGAATCCGCCGAACCGGTGCTATTTTTGCAAGGCGGAGTTGTTCACGCGGATGGACGAGATCGCGCGCGACCGCGGATTCGCCGCCATTGCTTATGGGGAAAATGCCGACGATCCAGCGCATTTGCGGCCCGGTTCACAGGCGGCGGCGGAGTTTGCGGTTCTGGCTCCCTTGAAACAGGCGGGACTGACCAAGGCGGACGTGCGGGAACTTTCCCGCGCGTGGGGCCTGCCCACCGCGGAGGCTCCGGCGCAGCCGTGTCTTTCCTCGCGCATTCCACACGGCACCCCGGTGACGCGCGAAGCGATTGCGCTGGTGGAGCGGGGGGAGGAATTCGTGCGCTCGCTGGGGTTTCGGGTTTTTCGCGTGCGCTATCTTGAAGGCGAGGCGGCGGGGGCGCGGGTCCAGATCGCGCCGGACGAAATGGTGGCCTTGGAAGGGCGGCGCGAGATGCTGGATGAAGGATTGCGCCGGACGGGTTTTGGTTTCGTGGAGATTGACCCGCTGGGGTATCGCGGCGCGGTTTAAAAATCCTTCATGCCTCCGGGTTTTCCTGATGGAAGGATGACGGCATGAGCGAGGTGCCAAAGGCCTTTCGGGCGCGCATTGCCGGCCATAACCGCCATTGCTGGCTGGCGACGGCGCTGAGCTTGCTGGGGACCGTTCTGGCGTGGAAGTTTCTCGGCGCGATCTTCACTGGAGCGGTGCTGCTCTTTGAGGCCATCCGCACGGGCGATACGAATATTCTCAGGCCGCCGCGGTGGAAGCAACACGTGTTTTCCCGCATCGGTCAGCGACCGGGCGGAGCTCATTCCCGCGAGCCCGGCGCCGATAATGCAAACCTCGACGGCAGAATTTTCCATTCGGTCCCTCTACGAGACAAGCTGCGGTTGGGATGTTGGTGGCGGGGTTTTCTCCTCAGACCTGCGGTTGCGGGCAACAGCCAGGATCACGAAAGCGATTTCCACCACGACGAATACCAACGCCCAGCCGAAGCCGCCGGTGCCGAAACCGTAACTGTGCAAGCCGACGCCAAGGACAAAATTCACCCCATACCACGCCATCAGCACGCCGAGAAATGCCAGTACGGAACCGACCGCCATGCCGAACCCGCTCCATTTTCCGGCAATGCGTCCGTGGAGCACGATCAGGTAGCCGAGCAGGGTGATGAGCGCCCAGGTCTCCTTCGGATCCCAATCCCAAAAACGCCCCCACGAGTAGTTCGCCCATACGCCCCCGAGGATCGTGCCGGCGGCCAGCAAGAGCACGCCGACCTGGAGGGTGCGATAGAGGTTGGTGTAAAGGGCTGGCTCGGGTTTGCGGCCGCGGATCACCTTGCTTAGCGCGATATGGCCGATGCCAAGGGCGAGGGCGAAGGCCGCGTAGCTCAGGGTGATCGAGGTCACGTGGGTCGAGAGCCAGAAATTATCCCGCAACACGGGCACGAGCGGGGTGATGGCGGCACTCAGTGCCACCGGCTGCGTGTCGGCCAGAATGAGCGAGACCACCGCCACAGGCAGCGCGCCGAGCAGGAACACCCGGCTGCGATAAATTGCTTCAAAGATGAGCGCGAAGAGAATTGTGCCGAAGGCCACCCAGATCACCGATTCATACATGTTCGTCACCGGGGCGCGCCCCGAGATGAGGGTGCGGGCCACAAACCCGGCCACTTGCAAGGCAAAACCCGCGCCCGCAAAGACCCACGCCAGCGCATAGCCCGCTCGTGAACCCAGCACCAACAACGCGCCGCCCGCCGCTACATAACAAATCCAGGCCCAGCGAAACGGATGGGCTTTTTGATAAAGTGTCTCCAGTTGGATTCGCCAGGCCGGCGGCTGGAACTGCGGCTGGATGCCCGCCATCGCCGTGCGAAAAGCGCCAGCCGCCTGGGCGAATGCTTCTTGATCACCCGCGATAAACGGAGTCCGTAAGGACGAGATCACCACCGGCGGCAGCACGGCCCAGGGTCCGTCCGCCGCCTCCGGATTGGCCACAAAGCGGAAGGCCGAGCCCTTGACCAGCGATTCAAATTCCGCCATGCGCAGGCCCACTTCCGCCGCCTCCTTGGGCAGGCCGCTCAGCCTTTGATTGCCCGGCCGCGCCCGCCGCGCCTGGGCTTCGCCCAACAGCTTGAGTAACTTTTCGTTCTGGGCGAGTTCAGCGTAGGAAAACAGCTTGCGCGTCAGCTCCAGCCCGATCGTCTCCTTCAGCAGCTTATGATTCACCAGAATGACCGGCTGGGTTTCCCAGCCCTCGGGATCAAGCCAAAACGTCGTCACGACTTCCATGGCGTCCATTTTTTTCTCGCCGACCGCAATGGCGGTCTTGCCGGACAGGGCGAGCAACGATTCCTGGGCGAAGACGAGGTAGGGCTTTTTGCGTCCACCCTCCTGAATGGGCACTTCTTCCAGCGTGGAGAGGTCAAGTGCGCAAACAGCCTGCGCGGAGAGGACAAGGAAAAAAAAGATGCGGGTCATCGGCGCAGATAAGGTTGTCTCAATGCCCCGCCTCTGCAAGTCGGAAGGTTTCCCCGTTGCGCGGGCAAGATGACGGGGGTATTTAATCACCGATGTTTTTTGCCGTCCCGCGCGTTTTCTTGATGACCGGCCTCGCCTGTGCGGCGATTTTTTCTGCTTTCGCACAGATGCCGCCCCCGACGCTTCCGGCCACCGCGCGAGTCGAACCGGGATTGGAAAAAGCGGTGAAATGGAAGTGGCAGGCCGTTCCCTCCCATCCGAAAGACTGGGGGCTCGAACTCCCGGACCTGCCCCGTCCGATACCCTCCGCCGGTCCTTCGCCGACTCTTCTGACGGGAAGCGGTGCCGACTCCTACGAAGTGCGGCGGGGCGACGCCCTCATCCTCATCGCCAAAAAATTCGGGATCACGGTCGCGCAGTTGAAAGCCTTCAACGGCCTCACCAAGGACACCATCCTCATCGGGCAGATTTTGAAAATCCCGACGCCCGCCGAAGCCGCCGCGCTGTTGCCGCCGCCTCCCGCGAAGGTGGGTCTGCCCGCCGCCAAGCCGGATCAGGACACCCAGTCGGACAATGTCCTGCTCCAGGTTTTCCTCGACCGCCAGCAATTTTCCACCGGTTCGATCAACGGGGTGGCGGGGCCGATGTTCCAGAGAGTCCTGCAGCTTTATCAAAGCGCTCACGAGGATTTGAAAGACCCGCAGATGCTCCTGGCCAAGGCGAAGGCGGTCGTGGGCGACCCCTTTACCACTTACACACTGAAGCCGGAGGATTTCCGGTTCATTGCCCCGCCCAAGGTGGAAAAGGTCCTGCCTCTCGAGCCCAGCGCTGCCAGGACAAAGACCAAGACAAAAGCAAAACCGGCCCCCGCCGCCACGCCGCCCCCGACTTTTGAGGAACTCTCCGCCGCCCCCATGCTCGCTTACCGCACACCGTGGGAATTCGTGGCGGAACGCTTTCATTGCGACGAAACCTTTTTGCGCAGCTTGAACGAGAAGGTCAAAATCGCCCCGCTGGCGGGCACCGAGTTCGTCGTTCCCAATGTGATTCCCTTTGAAATTGAAAGGCCGCTGGAAGACCCCATCCAGCCAGAGCCGAATCCGCAGGCTCCGGTGACGGCCGCCGTGTTGGACCTCTCCCTTATCGTGATCTCCCGCGGCGACGTGCCGGTGGCCGCGATGCCCATGGCAGTGGCCCGGCCCGGGCTGCGAGGCAAGGATTCGTGGACGATTTTCGATGCGATCCCGCATCCGCGCCTGGTCACCCGGCAGGAGCTCACCACCCCGGAGCGTCCCTCCAGCGGCTTATTCATGGGAGCTTATCCGTCTCCCACCCCGACTCCGGTGAAGCCCGAATTAATGCCGGAGACATATCTCGCGGCCGGCCCAAACAATCCCGCCGGTATCCTCTGGCTCAAACTGGCCAAGGCCGACAGTACCGAACCGCCGCCCTACGGCCTGCACGGCACCAGCATCCCTGACCAAATGACAACCGACCAGAGCATCGGCTGGCTGCGCATGACAAATTGGGACATCGTGCGCGCCGCGCGCCTCCTGCCCGCCGGCACGCCTCTGCTCTGGAACAGCGCGGCCACCAATGCGCCCGCTCCCGCGCCGGTCTCCGCCCCGGTTCCGACCGCGCCCCCCATCGCCCGGCCTCCGCCCTTGGTTATTCCGTGATGGGTCCGGGCAAATTGGTCTCCCCATTCCCTCTTGCACTGGAGCCGGGCTGTGATAGGACTTCAACTATGTCGTTCATCGCGAGCAACACCCGGCTTCTCGCTCCTCGACTCGGGTTGCTCCCGAGCCGACTCCTCCTCCTTTCCTAACACAGGGGAGAAACCCTGTTTTCTCTCCTTGGTTCAGGCTGCGTTCCCGGCGGGCGCGGCATGTGCCGCGACCCTTTCCGAATCCTCCGCCGGACAACTCACTAAATCCCATGTCAGACAAAGTCACTATCTTCGATACAACGCTGCGCGACGGCGAACAATGCCCCGGCGCCAGCATGAACCTGCGGGAAAAAATGGAGGTCGCCCGGCAATTGGCCCGCGTGAATGTCGATGTTATCGAGGCTGGCTTTCCAGTCAGCAGTCCCGGCGATTTCGAGTCCGTCCAGACCATTGCCACGGAAATCCGCGGTCCCGTGATCTGCGGCCTCGCCCGCTGTGCGGAGAAGGACATCGATGCCGCCGCCGCCGCCATCAAACCGGCGGGCGAACGCGGGCGCATCCATGTTTTTCTGGCCACCTCCGCGATCCATCGCGAGTTCAAATTGAAAAAAGCCACCGAGGAAATCATCCGCATGACCGTCGAGGGCGTGAAACGCGCCCGCTCGTTGGTCAAGGATGTCGAATTCTCGCCCGAGGACGGATCGCGCACCGAGCCGGAGTTTCTGGCCCGCGTCGTCCATGCCGCCATCGAGGCCGGGGCCACCACGGTGAATATTCCGGATACGGTCGGCTTCGCCGTGCCCGAACAATACGCCGCCCTGATTCATTATCTGCGCGCCAATGTGAAAAACATTGATGATGCCGTCATCAGCGTCCACTGCCACGACGACCTGGGCCTGGCGGTGGCCAACTCCCTGGCGGCGGTTTGCGCCGGAGCCCGCCAGGTCGAGGGCACCTTCAACGGCATCGGCGAACGCGCTGGCAACTGCGCCTTGGAGGAAGTTGTGATGGCCCTCAAAACGCGAGGCGATTTTTATGGAGACCTGCACACGGACATCGTGACGCGGGAAATCCTGAAAACCTCCCGCATCATCAGCCGCATGAGCGGACTGCACATTGCCCGCAGCAAAGCCATCGTCGGCGAAAACGCCTTCGCCCACAGCTCCGGCATCCACCAGGACGGCATCCTGAAAAAACGCGAGACCTATGAGATCATGGACCCGGTGGAAATAGGCTGGGGCGGCACGGAATTGCCCCTGACCAAACACAGCGGCAGCCATGCCATCAAGGTGCGCCTGGAGCACTTGGGCTACACCCTGAGCGCAGAAGAGTTCGCAGCCTTTTACCTGCGTTTCAAGGAAGTCGGCGACAAGAAAAAGGTGGTTTACGACGACGATCTGTCCGCCTTGGTCGAGGATTCGATGTATGTTGCCCAGGAAACCTACACCCTCGATTACCTTCACGTGACATGCGGCAGCGCCACTGTCCCGACTGCCACCGTCCGGCTGAAAAAGGGAGCGGAAACCCTGCAAGATTCCAGCCCCGGCAACGGCGCGGTGGACGCCGTGATGCAGGCCATTGACCGCATGGTTAATCGCAGCGGTAACCTGGCTCAATACAGCGTCGAGGCCGTCACCCACGGACGCGATTCACTGGGCGAGGTGACGCTGAAAGTGGATTTCGGCACCGGCGACCTCATCACCGGAAAAGGTGCCAGCACCGACGTGATCGAAGCCAGCGCCCGGGCTTATATCAATGCGGTCAACCGCGCCGAGATGCTCCACGGGCGCAGGCAGGCCATGGCGGCTGCGCCGATTTGAAGAAAAGCGACTCACGACCGTCAAACCAGAATCACTCGATCTATTACCAGTCCAACCGCATCGCAGGTGAATGAACCACTCGTCCCATACGGCCGACCTAAGTTCCTTGAGCTGCGGAGCTGCGGCGGGTGTGATCGATAGTGAGTGAGGCTCCCTCCGCCCAGGGAGCACAGGCATCTTGCCTGTGAACCTTACTGCGGCAGTTATGCGGGTTTTTTCTGCTCCGCTTCGAAAAGGGCGCGCCAGTGGTCGAGGCGTTCTTTCACGCGCTTTTCCAGGCCGTTTTCGGTGGGTTCGTAATAGGTGCGGCCCTCGGGCAGATAGGCTTGGGGCACGTAGCTGCCTTGGTAGTCGTGGCTGTATTTGTAGCCTTCGCCGTGGCCGAGGTGTTTGGCACCCTTGTAATGGCCATCGCGCAGATGCTGGGGCACGGCGAGAGTGCGGCCTTCACGAACTTCCGCGGCGGCCTTGCCGATGGCCACGGTGCAGCGATTACTTTTCGGCGCGGTTGCGATGTAAACCGTCGCATGCGCGAGGATAAGCTGGGCCTCGGGGAGCCCGACAAATTCCGCGGCCTGCAGAGCGGAGGTGGCCACGACGAGCGCGTTGGAATCGGCCATGCCGACATCCTCGCTCGCGCTAATGACGAGTCGCCGCATGATGAAACGAAAGTCCTCGCCCGCGTGCAGCATCTTCGCCAGCCAGTACAAGGCGGCATCGGGGTCCGAGCCGCGCAGGCTTTTGATGTAGGCGCTGATGGTGTCGTAATGCGCATCGCCGTCGCCGTCATACACAACGGCTTTCCGTTGGATGCTTTCCTCCGCGACGGCGAGGGTGAGCAGGATGTGGCCGTCGGGTCCGGGGGGAGTCGTGCGGGCGGCGATCTCGAGGGCGTTGAGGCATTTGCGCGCATCGCCATCACTAACCGTGGCGAGGAGGCGCGCCGCCTTGTCCTCAAGAGACAGCCGAAGGCTGCCGAGACCGCGCTCCCCATCGTTCACGGCCCGCGTGATGAGATCGAGCAAATCTTCAACGCTGAGGGGCTCCAGTTGGAATATCTGGGACCGCGAAACCAGCGGGCTGTTCACATAGAAAAAGGGATTATGCGTCGTTGCTCCGATTAATCGCAACAGCCCGCTTTCCACATCCGGCAATAAGACGTCCTGCTGGGCTTTGTTAAAACGATGGATCTCATCAATGAATAGGATGGTTTTTTCCCCGCTGTTTTGCAGACGGGTGCCGGCCTGCGCGACCACACGGCGGATGTCAGCCACATTGCCTTCCACGCCGCTGAGACGTTCAAAGCGCGATTTGGTGGACCGGGCGATGATTTGAGCCAGGCTCGTCTTACCCACACCCGGCGGGCCATAAAGCAGGATGGAGGAAATCCGATCCGCTTCGATGGCCCTGCGCAGGAGTTTTCCCGGACCAAGGATATGGCTTTGGCCGATGTATTCATCGAGCGAACGCGGCCGCATTCGGGTGGCCAGCGGGGCATCCGGGGATGAGGAAAGAGCCGGTTCCTCCGCGTTGAACAAATCTTCCATTGCCTTATTATCAACCGGGCTCCCTCTGCCGCGCAAGCCGCGTCCGGCCGCGAATTTTTCCGCAATCTTGACTGTGCCCGACACGGGCTATCTGTTAAGCAGACGGAATGAAAACGATTCTCGTCCCCCTCGATTTCAGCGACACCTCGAAACGATTGGTTGAAAAAGCCGCCGAACTGGCCCGCCCGTTGGATGCCCGAATGATCCTGCTGCATGTGGTCGAACCTGTGGCCAAGTATGTGCCAGTCGGAGCCACTATGGACGTCATCGCGGCCGTCGCTCCACTGCCGGAAGGCACGGACGGACTGGCCAGCCATGAGAAACATTTAAAATCCCTGGGCGACCCTTTGCGGACCTCGGGGCTTGACGTTGAGGAAACCGCGCTGGTCGGCCTGGCGGTGGACGACATCCTGGATCAAGCGGCCAAGCGCAAAGCCGATTACATCGTCCTGGGTTCGCATGGCCACGGAGCCCTCTATCACCTTTTCAGCGGCAGCGTGGTCACCGGCGTGCTCCAGCGCGCAACCTGTCCGGTTATCATCGTTCCGGCGAAAAAAGCCGGTTGAGGCCGGGGCGGCTGCCGCACGTTCCTCCGGTTGAGACTTATCTAAGTGTGCGAGTACGATTCATGTGGGTGAGGCAAAAAGCGCCTGCGGAGGGAGGTCTTACAGGGAGCACAGGCATCCTGCCTGTGCTCCCTGTCGCTCGCCTAAACTCACCCGCTTTTAATCACACCCTAAGTTTGGCACCGGTAAGGAACGGTATTGACTGCCTGATTAGATTAGCGATATTCGGCACCTATGCATATTCCCACTCTCGCTCAACTAAAGCGTTCCATCAATATCTCGGAACAAATCGAAAGCCTCCAATCCGAGCTCTCGTCCCTCTTCAGCGGCATCGGTGATGCCATCGCACCCGCCGCTGCCGCACCCGCCAAAGGTGCGCCCAAAAAAGGCAAACGGAAAAAAGGCGGCATGTCCGCCGCCGGTCGCGCCCGCATCATCGCCGCGCAGAAAGCCCGCTGGGCCAAGGTCAAAGCGGACGCTGTTGTTGCGCCGGTCGCGGCCAAACCTGCCAAACCCGCCAAGAAAAAAGGCAAAATGTCCGCTGCGGGAAGAGCCAACATCATTGCCGCTCAAAAAGCCCGCTGGGCCAAGGTCAAGGCTGCAGGCAAAGGCAAAAGAAAGTAAGCCCATAAACGATGAAGCGATCAGCGCGCCCGTTTTGCCATGACGGGCGGTTAGATCACCCGCTCCCCCTTCACAAGAGCACCAAGCCGTTCCCTGGCTTGGTGCTTTTTCTTTTGTGCAGCGACCACCTTCTCACGAGCCCGGCTGCGTAGCCACCGGCGCGAGCCGGTGAAGTCTGTGCCTCGCCAACTATTCATCACACTCGCACTCCTCTACGTTGACACCACGAAACTTCGCTTGTATGGATTTTGCCTTACCCCGTGAGCACCTCCCCTGTTGTAGTAGAACACGAAACGCCATCCCCTGAAGCCGGAGGGTCGCGCGCCGACCTGAGACCCGAACACATCCGCGACGCGGTCATTCGGCTGGCGGGAAATTCCCAGGATGGCATCCAGTCCGCCGGGGCCTTTTTGGCGCGGCTGGCCGGGCGCAGTTCGCAGGACGTGATGACCTACATGACGATCCCCTCGACCATTTCGGGAGGGGCATCGATTTTCCAAGTTCGCATCGGATCAGGCGAAGTTCTCTCGGCGGGCGATGAGGCGGATTTTCTCGTCGCGTTTTATCAGCACAGTTACAACGAACACATTCACTATCTGCGCGAGGGTGGGGTGTTGCTTTATGATTCGGACCACGTGCAGCCCGATCCGGAGGAGAAGCGGTTTGTGCATGTGGGCGTGCCCATCACGGGCCTGACCATTGAGGCGTTGGGTGGCACGGCCAAGGACAAGGGGAAAAACATTTTTGTCCTCGGATTGCTGGCCAAGATTTTCCATCTCGACGTCGAGAAACTAAAAAAGCTGATTGCAGAGCGCTTCGGGGGAAAATCCGAGGACGTGCTCAACACCGCGCTGATGGCCTTTCAGTCGGGCTTTGCCTATCCGGTCGGCAATGTGCTTTCACGGCTGTATCATTTCGAGCCGGTGGACCCTTCCGCCCGCGCGCAGATCACAATGGATGGCAACCAAGCCCTGGCCTACGGGTTGATCGCTGCCGGGGTGCGTTATGGCGCGGGTTATCCGATCACGCCGTGGTCCTCGGTCATGGAAATCCTGCGCAGCGAACTGCCGAAATACGGCGGGCTTTTCGTGCAGGCCGAAGACGAACTGGCCGCTGTCTCGCTGGCGCTGGGGATGTCTTATGCGGGACACCTGGCGATAACCGGCAGCGCGGGTCCGGGCATTTCCCTCAAAACCGAGGCCATCGGTTGGGCTTCGATGGCGGAGATTCCGCTGCTCGTGGTCAATGTGCAACGCGGCGGTCCGAGCACCGGATTGCCGACCAACGTGGAGCAGAGCGATCTTTATCAAGCCATTTTCGGCGGACACGGCGACAGCCCGCGAGTCGTTCTGGCGGCACGGACGGTGGAGGATTGTTTCTACATCGCGCTGGAAGCGTCCCGTATCGCCCGCAAATACAGCACGCCGGTTTTTATCCTTAGCGACACCTCGCTGGCCACCCGCATTGAGGCTTTTGATGAGCCCGATTTGCAGGAATTGATGCAGGATTGCCCGCCCGATATTTCTCCGCGCGATGTCGAGTTCAAACCCTACGTGCTCGACCATCTGACCCAACACGCCCCGCCCGGCAGCCCCATGCTCGGGGGCAAGTATCCGGTCGTCACCGGGCTAGAACACGACGAAATGGGTCATCCCACCGGCAGCCCCAAGTTACACGCGGCCATGACGGCCAAGCGCCGCCGCAAATTGCAGGAACTGGCGGCGGAGATCCCGGTTCCCGAAGTGCATGGTGATCCCGAGGGCGAAGTGCTGCTGGTCGGCTGGGGGTCCACCTACGGACCAATTTACGAAGCCGTCAACGTGGCCCGCAACCGCGGCGAAACGCTTTCCGCCATTCATCTCCGCCACATTCATCCGCTGCCGGAAGGACTGGAGAAAATTTTCAGCCGCTTCAAGCGCGTGATCGTGGTCGAGATGAACGACGAAGGCCCCTACGGCTACGGGCAGCTCGCCTCGATTCTCCGCGCCAGATATTGCGATCCCAAAATTCGTAGCCTGACCAAAACCGACGGACTCACCTTCAGGGTCCGGGAAATTCTTGAAGGAGCCTTGAAATGACCACTGCAATCGCCGTCCCCGAAGAACGCGAAAAACTCACCAAGAAAGCCCTCACGGCGGACCATCCGACCTGGTGTCCGGGCTGCGGGGATTTTGCGGTTTTGGCCGCCTACTATAAGATGCTGGAAAAACGCCAGCTTCCGCACGAAAACATCGTCACCCTCGCCGGCATCGGTTGTTCGTCGCGCTTCCCCTATTTCGTCAATTCTCATGGCGCCCATTTCATCCACGGCCGCGCCGTCCCGCTGGCTTCCGGCGTCAGCCTATCCCGGCCGGATCTTCACGTGTTTCTCTTCGGCGGCGACGGCGACGGATTTTCCATCGGCGGCAACCATCTCGAACACGGGGCCCGGAAAAACATCAATCTCACCTATGTCATCATGGACAATTTTGTCTATGGCCTGACCAAAAAGCAGACGTCGCCCACCTCGCCGATCGGTTTCAAATCCAAGACTGATCCGATCGGAGCGGTGGATCACCCGGTCAATCCGATGAAAAAACTCATCTCGGCCGGAGCCACTTTCGTGGCGCGCTCCCACGCCACCCAGGTCAACCACATGATCCAGATGATGGAGCGAGCCATGGATCATCAGGGCTTTTCCGTGGTGGAAATTCTCTCCGAATGCGTGGAATTTTTCCCCGGGGCCTTCGACTCCAGCATTCCGCGCAAAGGAGGGACCTACACTCTCATTGATGAGAAGAAATGGGACAACACGCCGGAGGACGAGGCACGTCATGACGTCACGGACGAGATCGCCGCCTACCGCCTGGCCAACCTGCCGTTTCCGGGTTTGTTCGGCGTCTTTTACGACATCGACCGCCCGACCAAGAACGCCTTGGAGAAAAAATGGATTTCCGAAACGCGCACCAAGCTGGGAAACCGCAGCGATCTTGAGATCTTGCAAAAGACCTTTGACCGCATGAAGTGAGGCAGGGGCGGGCGTCTCGCCCGTGAACGGCGGCCAGGATGGCCGCCCTCCGCACAAGCTGCCACCAGTCCGCGCTTGCTTGCAACTTGCCTTTATCTTCAACATTTTCTTTGCGCCTTCGCGCCTTCGCGTGAGACAAATCCGGCCTCATGCTTAACTGGATCTGGCTCGGGCTCGTGGTGATTTCCGTCATTCTTGGCGGACTCACCGGGCAACTCGACGCGGTGACCAAAGCGGCGTTCAAGTCGTGCGAGACCGCGGTGGTGACCATCGCCATTCCTTATATCGGCCTTATTGCCCTGTGGCTCGGCATCATGCGGTTGGCGGAAAAGGCGGGGCTGGTGGAAATTCTCGCCCGGGCCCTTCGCCCGGTGATGCGGAGGCTTTTTCCCGACGTGCCTGCGAATCACCCGGCGATGGGTTCGATATTGATGAACATGGCGGCCAACATGCTTGGGTTGGGCAATGCCGCCACCCCGCTCGGTCTGCGCGCGATGCAGGATCTGGAGAAGCTCAATCCCCGACCCGGCGTGGCAACCAATGCGATGTGCACCTTTCTCGCGATCAACACCAGTTCGATCCAGCTTGTGCCGGCCAGCACGGTGGCGTTTATGGCCGCGGCGGGTGCGCGCGATCCTGCCGCGATCATTGGCACGGCTTTCCTGGCCACCTTGTGCTCGACGATCGTTGGGGTCTCCGCGGTAAAGTTTCTCGAAAAACTTCCCGGCTACCGGCTGCCTCCCGTGCCGGAACCCGCAATCGCCGCCGTGGAAACGAAGGAAACCGAGGAGCTGCGGCTCTCGCAGGCTCCTCCCCTTCCGGCTTGGGCCTATCCGGTTTTGCTGGTCTTTTTCGGTCTGTTCGGATGGTTTGCCATCCAATCGGTCCTCAAGGCCGCTCCCACCAATCTGCCCACAGCCGTCACGGCGTGCGTGATGGCGGTTTCGCTGCTGGCGGTGCCGTTCCTGCTTTCGTTTTTTCCCCTCTTTGCCGCGCTAAAGCGCATTCCGGTCTATGAGGAATTTATCGAGGGTGCAAAAGAGGGCTTCAATGTTGCCATCCGCATCATTCCCTATCTTATCGCGATTTTGGTTGCGGTGGGAATGTTTCGTGAAGCGGGGGGAATCAAGATGATTGCCAACGCCGTGGGTCCGTTGCTTTCAGCGGTGGGTTTTCCCGTAGAGTTGCTGCCGCTGGTCTTGATGCGTCCGCTCAGCGGCGGCGGGGCCAACGGCATATTCAACGAACTCATCCAAGTCGGGGGAGCAGCGGGCGGACCGGACAGTCTCATCAGCAAAATGGCGGGTTCGATTATGGGCAGCACCGAAACGACCTTTTATGTCATTGCGGTCTATTTCGGGTCGGTGGCCATCCGGCGCACACGTCATGCGGTGCCGGCGGGGCTTCTTGCTGATCTGACCGGAGTGATCGCCTCCGTCATCATTTGCCGGCTGGTCTTTTCGTGATCGCGCAGTTTCTTTTTCTCCTCCAGATCGTCGCCCCGGTTTTTGTGGTGATGGCGGCCGGTTACGTCATGCGGAAGATCGGCGTGCTCACGGCCGAGGCGGATCGTTCGCTGACCCGCGTGGTGGTCGTGCTGCTGGCTCCCTGTCTGGCCTTCGACATCATCGTGGGCAACGAAGCGCTGGCCAATCCCGCGAACTGGATTTTGCCGCCGATCTTGGGATTCGCCTCGGTTGTTCTGGGTATCATCGCCGCGCGGGTCGGCGTTCGCCTTTTCGACATCCAAGGTGAAAGCAAACGCCGCACCTTCATTTTCACCACCTCGCTGCAAAATTACGGATACATTCCCCTGCCGCTCTGCGCCGCGCTTTTTGACCGCGACACGATGGGCGTGTTGTTTGCGTTTTATCTTGGGGTGGAAATCGCCTTTTGGAGCGTGGCACTCTGGCAATTGACTGGGCGGGCGGAGCGGGGAAGTTGGTGGCGCGCGATCAATCCGCCCATGGTCGCCATCCCGCTCGCGATTTTGCTCAATGCCCTCTCGGCCGAAGAATGGATTCCTCCTGCGTTGGACACGACGTTTCATCTGCTGGGAGTCTGCGCGGTTCCGCTGGCCCTGCTCTTGAGCGGCGCGTTGATTGCCGATCATCTGAACAAAGAATCCCTGCGGCATGGCACCCGGACGATTCTGGCCGCGACGGTGATTCGCATCGGGGTTATTCCGATTCTGCTCCTCGTTTTCGCGCGGTTCGTGCCGCTTGATCAACCGCTCAAGGCGGTCTTGGTGCTGCAGGCGGCCATGCCAGCAGCCATCCTTCCCATTGTGGTCAGCAAGGCGCATGATGGTGACATGCCGGTGGCCTTGCAGGTTGTGATCGGCACGTCACTGATCGGCTTGGTTACCATTCCCCTCTGGCTGGGATTGGGGATGTACTGGGTGCTGTAGGCACGCCCCAACGGAAAGGGGTTACTTCTTGGCCCGGTAAAAATTGATGGCCGTGACGAGATCGACGGCGCGTTGCAAAACGGTGTCGCGCAGTTGCGGTGCTCGTCCTCGGTCCCGCTGGGCCGCTTGGGCGGAGTCGATCTCGGGATTCAGGTTGGCGACCAGTGAGGCCTCGCTCATCCGTTTCCGTTCGGTCTCAAAGACGAACTGGCTCACGCCCTTCTCCTTACTCTGGCGAAAAATTTCCTCCTGCACATCGCGCGGCAGGGAGATGGCTACATCGGGTTTGACGCCGCCGGGAAAAATCGGTCCCGATTCCGGCAGGATCACCTGCGCGATGGCCACGCGCAGCACCGCAGTGCCACCCAGGGAGGAATCGGCGAACTCCACCGCTTCGCCGGTGGTATCGGCCCCGATGATCATGGCCCCGGCATTCAGTCGCAAGGTGCCGGCCAGTGCCTCCGCCGCGCCGGCGGTGTCCGCGTCGGTGAGAACGACTATCACGCCGTGGAAGACGGGATCTTGGTTCGAGGTGAAAATCCGCTCCTGCTTGGCGCTGGGTTTCTGGATGGAGAAAAGCAATTTTCCTTTCGGGCAAAACCGCCGGGCAAAATCCGCCGCAACCTCGAAGTCCCCCGCCGCCGGCACACCGCGCAGGTCGAGAATGACGGCGTCGAATTTTTTCTGCGCGAATCCCGTGAGGGCCGCATCGAACTGAGCGAGGCTGTCCTTGGTCAGGTCACCGGGGCGGAGATAGGCGATGTGGGCATCAAGAATCTCGGCCACGAAGGGCGTCGCTTCGGTTTTCACTTTGGCCTTGGTGTCGTTGACGATCACGGCCCCGGGCGCAAGCCGGCGGATAAGGCCTTCCAGGGTCGCCCGCTGCACGGCTTTCTCATCGATTTTGGTCGGATCGAGGAAGTTGGCCTTCAGCGATTTCAGCGCGGCGTCCACTTCTTCATCTTTCAGGTTATCGATCAATTGCCTGGTGGTGAGCGGCGTGGGCGTGGGAGTAGGGGAGGGAGTTGCCGCCGGGGTGGATGCGGGCGTCGGTGACGGCGAGGGCGAAGCCGGGGGCTGCTGGGCGCAGAGCGGTCCGGTCATCATGGCGGCGAGAAAAATGAGGCGGATGATCATGTGACGCCAATGTCCTCCCTGCGCTGCATTTGGTCAAAGGAGATTGCATCCGCCGCGCGGTAAGCCAGTTCGCGGGCTTGGGCGGCATCGCCGGCCAGCGCGGTAACGCCCAGCACGCGGCCGCCGTTGGTGACGGTCTGGTTGCCGGTCTGTTTGGTCCCGGCATGGAAAACCACCACATTTTCGAGAGCGCCGGCTTCCGCCAGACCATCAATGGATTTTCCCTTGCTGTAGGGACCGGGATAGCCGCCGGAAGCGAGGACAACGCAGACGGCGGCCTGTTCGTCCCAAACCGGTTGCTCGGAGTCGAGCGTTCCCTCCACGCAGGCCTCGAGCAGATCAAGCAAATCACTTTGCAGGTGGCGCACCAGCACCTGGGTCTCCGGATCGCCGAATCGGCAGTTGAACTCCAGCACCTTCGGCCCGCTTGCCGTAATCATCAGGCCCGGAAAAAGCATGCCGCGGAAGGGCAATCCATCGGCTTTAATGCCGGCCACAAACCGGTCGAGCACCTCGGTTTTCACCCACTCTATCAAAGACGCGTCGAGCGTGCCCGAGGGGGAAATTGTGCCCATGCCGCCGGTATTTGGGCCGGTGTTTCCGTCGAAAGCGCGTTTGTGGTCCTTCGCGTCGGGAAAAAGGCAATAGCCGTTTCCATCCACCAGCGCATGAATGGAACACTCTACGCCTTGCAGGCATTCCTCGATCACGATGCGGCGGCCGGCTTCGCCGAAAACGCCCAGATCCATCGCACGATGAATGGCCATGCCCGCCTCGAACGGGCATTCGGCAATGACCACGCCCTTGCCCAGAGCCAGGCCGTCCGCCTTGATCACGAGGGGATATTGCGCGCCGCGGCACCAAGCGTGCGCTTCCAGGCTGTCGGTAAATTCCCGCGATGCCGCCGTGGGGATGCCGTGTCGCCGCATGAAGTCCTTGGCAAAAATCTTGGACGACTCCAACTGTGCCGCTTCCGCGCAGGGACCGAAAATCCGCTGCCCATCGCGTTCGAAAGCGTCCACCATTCCGGCGGCCAGAGCATCATCAGGACCCACCACGGTCAGACCGATTTTTTCCCGTCGCGCGAATTCCACCAGCTCCGTGATATGTTCCGGGCCCAGGGCAATATTTTCGCCGATCTGCGCGGTGCCGGCGTTACCGGGGGCGCAAAAGATTTTCTCCACCCGCGGGGACTGCGCCAGCTTCCAGGCCAGGGCATGTTCGCGACCGCCGGAACCGATGATCAGAACTTTCATGGTTCGATTCGGATCAGGGCGCGGCCAGCACCAGTACGGTTTGATCGAAAGGCAAGGTGTCCCGCGACAAGAGAACCGAGGAACCTTGGAGGCGATGCACTTTGGTAAATTCTGCCGCCCATCCGGAGAAATCCGCCGTCCGGCCCATGGGAATAATGACCCGCGGGCGCAACTGACTGATGATGATTTGACGATCCGAGTTGGTCAGCCCGGGTGGCACCCCAACCGGCAGGAGCAGAACGTCCACCTGTCCGATCTGGATCATTTCCGAAGTGGACAGCGGGTTGGCAAGGTTGCCGGCAAAGCAAAACCGCACGCCATCCAAGGTCCAGCAGAAGACCACATTCATGTCGGTCACCTCCTCCCTCTCGGGATTTTTATAAGTCGGAATCCCGCGGATGCGGAGGCCGTTGGCGGTATTTGGACCGAGGGCGACGGCTCCCCGGAAAATCGTGGGCGTGTTGTCCAGGGCATCGACGTTGTTGGAGTCGGGTTCCTCGGTGGAAACCAGCACGATATTCGGGCGCAGACCCGAGGGGAAGGAACGCCCGGTGGCACCCGCCTCGTAGGGATTGGTCAGGATTTTCGTGCCGAGAGATGAGGTGAAAAGAAAACTCTCGTGGCCGAGCCAGTCCACCCGCACCTGGCGGGCGGGAAGCCCTGCCGGGGAAACCGGCTCGCCGCCTCCGCAACCGGCCAGAGCGAGGCAAGCCAACAAACAAAAAACTCTGATCATGAGGGGCCGCATTTAAGCAGCGATCCCCGCGCGGCGCAAGACGCGGGGGTGCATAACGCCAAGGTGCCCGAGCGGGGGGAATCCGGCGTTGGAGTCCAGCCTTTAGGCTGTTCCGAAAGGCACACGCTAAAGCGTGAACTCCAGCTCCGGGAAGGCGGGAAAATTGGCGTGCTCATTGGGCGGTCAGGTGTCAGCATCAATGGCTGTCGTGCGGAATGACCGCTGGCAAAACGTGATATGATTTCTCATTTTCTGGCCCAGGCGGAAGCGCCGATCCTCACGGGAAACACCCTGTGGCAGGGTTTGGTGCTCACCAACCTGGCCCTGCTTTACATCAGCGTGTCCGTGGCGATTTACCTGTTCCTGCTTTTTGTGGGACGGGCCATCAAGCGTCGGCTGGGGGTGCCGTTGGGATGGTTCTACCACCTGTTTTGCTTTGCGATGGGGCTTTTCGTGCCCTCAATTCTGCCGCATTTCAACGATTTTGACCGGGCGGACCGGCACGTTCATGCCGCCGTGGTGCTCACCGGGGCGTTCGTCGCCATGTCGTTTGTCCGGCACTACATCTTCGAGACGCAGTCGCGGAAGGACAACGCCACCGTGCCGAAATTTGTCAGCCAGCTTGTCTCCATCCTGATCTTCCTGGCCGCGCTGGCGGTGGTTTTGCAGTTTATATACGAACAACCCGTTCCGGGCCTGCTGGCGGGCGCGGGTGTGGCCGGCATTGTGCTCGGCCTGGCGTTGCAACCAACGCTGGGGAATATGTTCAGCGGGTTTGCCATTTACTTTGGCGGCCAGTTTAAGGCCGGAGACTGGCTGCTGATCGAGGAACACCACGCCCAGATCATCGAGATCAACTGGCGCTCCACCCGCCTGCGGACAATCGACGACATCTATCTGGATATCCCGAACAGCAAGATCACCGATCAGATGGTCATCAACTACGACTATCCCAACAAGTTGCACGCGATGTTGCTGGAGATTGGCCTGGATTACGAGGCGCAGCCCACGTTGGTAAAGCAGGTGCTCATCGATGCGGCGTTGAACTGCTCCCATGTCCGGCGCGACCCGGCCCCCAATGTTTACCTTAAGGAATTCGCCAGTTCCTCCGCCAATTACGAACTCCGCTTCTGGCTCGACAACCACAGCTTCTACAAGGACGCCTACAGCGAAATCCGCACCAATCTCTGGTATGCCCTGCGCCGGAATAATATTTCCATCCCGTATCCAATCCAGGCCGAATACACCCATCACTTTCCGCCGCCCCGTCAGGACACCGATCAGGTGATTCACGAGGCTCTGAAGAAGGTGATTTTCTACCCCTGCCTGACCGCGTCGCAGTTCGAACATATCCTCAAGGGTTCAAAAATTGTTGCGTTCGGCCAAAGCGAAAACCTCGTCCGTCAGGGCGCCGAGGCCGGCCCGATGTACATCCTGATCAACGGACAGGCCGAGGTGCTGGTGCACTCCCACGGCGGCGAAACCCGAGTGGCAAAAATCGGACCCGGCGACTGCATCGGCGAGATGTCCATGCTGGCGGGCGAACCGCGCAGCGCCACCGTCCGCGCCTTGCGGGATTGCGAGGCGGTCGAGGTAAAAAAAGAAACTCTCGCGCCCATCATGGGCGACAGTCCGGAGTTGATAGAAGCCCTCAGCGACTTGCTGGCCAAGAGGCGCTTGCAGAACGAGGGCATCATGGCGGGAGCAACGGGCGCGGCCCAAACCGCCAGGCAAAAAGATTACCGCGCCGGCTTCCTCCACAAAATCAAATCCTTCTTCGAGATCTGAAACCGATCCCCGAATATCATCGCGTCAACGGCGATTTGTTCATCTGGCACGGCTACAATCCCGGCTGCAAAACCGATTGCACCAGCGTGGCGGTGCGAACTCCAGATGGCTTTGTTTTCATCGATCCACTCCGACTGGAAGAGCAGGCGATGACGCGCATGGTAGGCGATGACAAAGTGGCGGCCGTGCTGCTGACCAGCGGCAATCATGAACGCGATGCGCTCTATGAAAAACAGCGGCTCGCCATCCCGGTTTACGCGCCCGAGGGCGCCCGCGATGACGTGACGGCAGATTATTGGGTCAAGGAAGGCGAAATGCTTTTTCAGGTCGTGAAAGCCATCGGTCTGCCTGGCGGCGGACCCGGGGAGACGGCCTATCTTGCGCCAGATGTGCTGATTCTGGGCGATGCCTTGATCCATCTCGACGGGCTGACCATTCTGCCGGACAAGTATTGTGAAAATCCGCGCTTACTAAGGGAATCCCTGAGGGTTCTGCCCTCGCTGGATTTCGCCATGGCCTGCTTCGCGCACGGGTTACCGATCGTGCAGAAGGCGAAAGAAAAAATCGCCAGCTTGGTGGAGGGCGGCAGGCTCTTGCCGCCGTGATTCAAGGGATGCGAGGGCCCGCA
This sequence comes from Terrimicrobiaceae bacterium, assembly GCA_041746635.1. Classification (GTDB taxonomy): domain Bacteria; phylum Verrucomicrobiota; class Verrucomicrobiia; order Chthoniobacterales; family Terrimicrobiaceae; genus CAMASH01. The sequence goes on from JBGTGQ010000044.1 coordinate 96,073, forward strand.
TCCCTCCACTCAATACATCAGGATCGCCTTCACCGGCACGCGGCCCATGGCGGTGCGGCCGTTCAGGAAACCCAGCTCGATCAGAAACTGCGCCTGCACGACTTCACCGCCCGCTTTGGCGATCAGTTTGGCCGCGGCGGCGGCGGTGCCGCCGGTGGCCAGCAGGTCGTCGATCAACGTGACGCGCTCGCCCGGTTGAAACGCGTCGGTGTGCACTTCGATCTCGGCTTCGCCATATTCCAATTGATAGGCCAGGCTTTCGGTCTGCCAAGGCAGTTTGCCCTTTTTGCGGATGGGCACAAAACCCAGACCCAGCCGGTCGGCCACGGTCGCGCCAAAAAGAAATCCCCGCGCATCGATGCCGGCGATTTTCTGGATGTTCAGGCCGGCGCAGTCTGCCACGAAGCGATCAATGGCCAGGCGGAAAATCGCGCCATCCCCGAGGAGGGGCGTGATGTCCTTGAAAACGATTCCGGGAAGGGGAAAATCCGGCACATCGCGCACGGCGGCACGCAGCATGGCGATGGTATCCATCAGTCCCCGAAGGAAATTTCCACCGCGCGGGCGGTTTGCACCATCTGGCCCTCGGGATCAACCCGGCGCAGGCGGTGCACAGCGTGCGAAATGGGCACGTCCAAAGTCTGATAATTCTGATAGCTCACCATGGTGCCGAATTTTCCCTCTTGGATAAGCTGGACGGCTTTCACGCCGAAGCGGGTGCCCAAAATGCGGTCGAGCGAAGTGGGCGCGCCGCCGCGTTGAAGGTGCCCGAGTATGCAAGTGCGCACTTCCTTTTCCGTGCGCGCGGCGACTTCCTTCCCGACCAAATCGCCCATGCCACCCAGACGATGTTCGCCGCTGGCGGTGGAATGGCGCAACTGGCGGCCCTGCTTGGGACTGGCTCCCTCGGCCACCACGATCATGGTACTTTTGGCGCCTCCTGTTTCGCGGCGGTTCACTTCGGCGGCGATGCTGTCGAAGTCGAAGGGAATTTCGGGAATGAGGATGATGTCTGCCCCGCCGGAGAGCCCGCCGTAAAGGGCGATCCAGCCAGCGTGCCGACCCATCACCTCTAGCACCATCACGCGCTTGTGGCTGGTGGCGGTGGTGTGCAGGCGGTCCAGCGCATCGGCCACGCAGGCGACGGCGGAGTCGAAACCAAACGTCATGGCGGTGGCCTCGAGGTCGTTGTCAATCGTCTTGGGAACACCAATGACCGGCATGTCGTTCTCGTACAGTTGCAGCGCGGTCGAGAGCGATCCGTCGCCGCCGATGGCGATGAGGGCGGTGAGCCCGAGGTCGTAAAAAGTTTGTTTGGCCTTGGCGATAATGTCCGGATCGATCATCGCCCGGTTCCCACTGCCCACCTTGGCAACAAAGTGGCCGCGGTTGGTCGTGCCGAGAATGGTCCCGCCGAGGTGCATGATGCCGGCGGTGTTCTTGCGGTCGAGCGTCATGTAATCACCCGGAGGCAGCAGCCCCTCAAAGCCATCGCGAAATCCGATGACCTCCCAGCCCAGTTTATCCGCCGCACGGCAGACGCCCCGGATCACCGCATTGAGTCCAGGGCAATCGCCCCCGCTGGTCAGAACCCCGATGCGTGTCGTGCTCATGGTGTCAGAGAGTTTTGCCCGAATTGACCTTGCGTCCTTCGGCCGCCCATTTGCCATAAAGACCCCAACCCTGGCGGATAAGGGCGGAGCCCTCGGGAAAACGATCCCGCGAACCGAGCAGAACCACAATCACCCGGCGGGGGGTCACGAAAACTTTTTCGGCCTCACGCTTGACCTCGGGTTTTTGTTCGGCGGAGAGAATCAGGCAATCACCGGCGCGCGACGTGCGCCCGGTTTTCACGCCGTCGATGCCTTCCTGATCGAGCAATTCGTTGGTGTTCTGGAGTTCGACCGGCGTGTCCACCCCGGCGCGGAAAACGTGCACGACACGGCTTTTCTGCGAAACGTAATAGGGAAAATCCGCCTCGCTGTAGGCATAGCGGGTGAGACGGGCCAGATCGGACGCCGTCGAGTAAGGCAGCGCGCCATCGGGGATGTTATCCAGGCCCGACGGGTTCAGGAACAAGGTACGTTTCATGCCCAGGGTGCGGGCGAGGGCATTCATGTGCGTGACGAAATTGCCAATGGGATCGAGGCCCTGATTATTGGGCAGGCGCGAGCCGACGTGCTGGGCCAGGGCGGTGGCGGCGACATTGTCCGAGGCCATGAGGGCACAATAGAGAAGGTCGCGCAGGCTGACGGAATCGCCTTCCATCAGGCCGACGGGGTTGGCCCCGCTTGAACGCAAGGCCTGCGCGGTGATGGTGACCATCTGGCCGAGTTCCGCCTTGGTGAGCTGGGCCCAATCGAGCACAACCGTGGCCGTGGCAACCTTGGTCAGGCTGGCAACCTGGAGTTTCTCGTCGCGGGCACTGGAGGCGAGGATGAAACCGGTCTGGTTATCCACCACGATATAGCTCTCCGCCGCCAGAGCAGTGGCGGCAGAGACCATGAGGAAGCCGGCCATGCGCCACCAGTGGATTTTCGAAAACAATTTCACGGCGGCAGAGTAACCACGACCGGATGGAGTTCAATGTCCTTTTCCAAAGGATCTGGCAGGTTTATCGTTCGCTGGCCACCTTTTCCCATGTCGCCCGTGAACTCGGCCGGCGCGGCATTGGCTTTCTTTGCGCCCGGGAATACCTCGCGAATGATCGCATCGGCCCGCAGCTCAAAGCGGCATTCGGCGGTTCCTACATCGCCAATGAGAAATCGGAGTTGTCCGCCGGCGGAGATTCGATTACCAAAACGTCCATGACCATTCTCAGGGAATTTCGGGAATTCGTCGTGCGTGGCAACGTGATTGATCTCGCCGTGGGTGTGATCATCGGCGCGTCGTTTGGCAGCATCGTTAAATCGCTGACCGACGACATTTTGATGCCCTTGATCGGCAAGCTCTCCGGCGGCGTCGGGGGCCTGAATTTCAGCCAGTATTATATCCCGCTCGATGGAAAATTCGGCGTATATGAATCCCTCGATGTTGCCAAAAAAAGCACGGCCGTGATCGCTTACGGGTCCTTTGTCACCATCGTCATTCAGTTTGTCATCGTGGCGGCATGCGTCTTTGCCTTGGTCAAGGTGATCAACCGCCTGAAGCGCGAGGAAGCGGCCAAGCCAGATCCCGCCCCGCCCAAATCCGAACTCCTGCTCACAGAAATCCGCGATCTGCTGAAAAAAGACCGCGCCTCCTGAAGGGCAAACGCGGGAATTGATTTTTGCCGATTTGCGGCGAGACTATCCACCTCTCCGCCATGATTTTCGACACGCTGAAATTTCTTTTTATCTGCCTCGAGGTTGTTCTGCTCTTCAACCTTCTCATCATTGTGCACGAATTAGGGCATTTTCTGGCGGCGCGCTGGAGAGGGTTGGTGGTGGAAAAATTCGCCATCTGGTTCGGCAAGCCGATCTGGAGCAAGACCATCGGCGGGGTCGAATACCGCCTTGGCAGCATCCCGGCCGGCGGCTACGTCGCCATTCCCCAACTTGCCCCCATGGAAGTCCTCGAGGGACCGGTCGAACACGACCGCGCCCAGCTTCCTCCGGTCAAACCGCTGGACAAAATCATTGTGGCCGCCGCCGGCCCCTTGTTCAGCTTCGGCCTGGCCATTATTTTCTCGGTTTTGGTCTGGGTGATTGGCAAGCCGGCCAGCCAGGCGGATGCTTCGACCGTGGTCGGTTACGTGCTGGCAGATGGTCCCGCCGCCAAAGCCGGCATCCAACAAGGCGACCGGATCGTCTCGGTGGACGGACATCCCGTGACGCGTTTCTCCCCCATGGGCAAGGCGCGCGAGAGCATCATCTGGAACATCGCCCGCAGCGAAACGCCAGTCATCCCGATCGAAATCGAACGCGACGGAAAAACCCAAACCCTCCAAGTAGAACCTGTTGCCCCCGATCGCGAAGGCCTCGGCCGCCGCAACCTCAAACAGATCCTGATCATGCCCGCCCAGACTCCGCGCATCGCCCGCGTGGTCAAGGATGGCCCTGCGTCCGAAGCTGGCTTGCAATCGCAGGATCTGGTTCTCAGCGTTAACGGGAAGACCCTCTACTACGGAGGCGAGCTCGCCGACGTGTTGAATATGAATGGCACGGCCCCGGTGGTGCTCACCATTCAGCGCGGTGACAAGACCTTCGATGTCACGGTCACACCCCGCGTGCCCGAGGTCGGAAAAAAGGTCGCCCGCATTGGCATCGAATGGGATGAACGCGGGGCCATGACCATTGCCCATCCCACGCCGTGGGAGCAGATCACCGGCAGCGTCAACACCATCTTCGAGACCATTGCCGCCATCACCTCGCCGAAATCCGGCATCACCCTCCAACACCTCAGCGGACCCGTGGGGATCATGAACCTGTACTATAAGCTTTTTGAAAGCCCGGACGGCTGGCGGCTGGCCCTTTGGTTCAGTGTGGTGCTCAACGTGAACCTCGCGCTGATGAACCTTCTGCCCATCCCCGTGCTCGACGGCGGTCACATCACCCTCGCCATCGTCGAGGGCATCCGCCGCCGGCCCATCAACGTTCGCGTGTTGGAAATTGTGCAGTCCGCCTGTGCCATCCTCATCATCGGGTTCATGCTTTACGTCACCTTCTACGACGTGCTCGACCTCCCTTGGAAACAATCAGCGGCCAAGGAGGTGGTGGAGGAAATGAAATTCACGCCCTCGCCCAGTCCGGGCCAGCAGCCGTGAGCGGGAGCCTTTCCCACTGCCCGGTTTTTTATTCGAATTCCCGCCGACCCACCCGGGAGGTGATGGTCGGTTCGGTTGGTGTCGGCGGCTCCCACCCCATCCGGGTGCAGTCCATGATCACCTGCGACACGATGGACACCGCGCAATCGATCCGGCAAACACTGGACCTTGTGGCCGTGGGTTGCGAGATCGTCCGCATCACCGCGCCCACGGTGAAGGACGCCGCCAACCTCGAACACATCGTTCGCGGCCTGCGCGAGCAGGGCTGCAATGTCCCCATCGTAGCCGACATCCATTTCAAGCCCGAAGCCGCCCTGGAAGCCGCCCGGTGGGTGGAAAAAGTGCGGGTGAATCCCGGCAACTACGCCGACTCGAAAAAATTCAAGATCGTCGAATACACGGACGCCCAGTATGCCGCCGAACTGGAGCGCATCCGCGAACGCTTCACCCCGTTGGTGCTTTTCTGCAAAGAGCACGGACGGGCCCTTCGCATCGGGACCAACCACGGCAGCCTGAGCGATCGCATCATGAACCGTTACGGCGACACTCCGCTCGGCATGGTCGAGAGCGCGCTGGAGTTCGCCCGCATCGCCCGCGACCTCGGGTTTCATGACTTCATTTTTTCCATGAAGGCCAGTAACCCCAAGGTCATGATCGCCGCCTACCGGCTGCTTGTTGCCCGGCTCGACGAATTGGCGAAAGCTGAAACCAATTCTTTTCAGCCTTCAGCTTTCATCCTTCAGCCTTCCTCCTGGTCCTACCCGCTCCATCTCGGCGTGACCGAGGCTGGCGACGGCGAGGATGGCCGGATCAAAAGCGCCATCGGTATCGGCAGCCTGCTGGCTGATGGCATCGGTGACACCATCCGCGTTTCCCTCACGGAAGACAGCGTGCACGAAATACCGGTGGCCCGGGCACTGGTCGATTTCCGATCCGTTCAATCCGCGATCCGCAATCCGCGATCCGCAGTTCCCTTTACTCCGTTTTCCTACCAACGTCGCGCATCCCACACGATCGAACGCGACGGCGTCCAACTCGGCGGCGGGGACCTCGTGCGCGTCGTCGTGCGCCAGGCCACCCGCGACAAAGTTGCCCACAAGCTCGACCGCATGGGCGATTACCAGCCGGAAATCGTTTATGAAAATTCCGGCGTGATCGAAATCGATCCGCGTAACGATGCGCAGATCGACGCCATCAACTCGGATCCTCGGGATCAACTTGTCACCATCGCTGACGAACTGGATCTCCCGGTCATCGCGGCCTATCGCCTGTTGGCATCCAAACTCGAACCGCGTCATCCGATCTTGCTCAAGGACACCCTTGATCACTCGAAAGTCGAAAATCGAGATTCGCAATTTCTCGAAACCTTGCTCCAAGCCTCGACCAACATCGGCTCGCTGCTTTGCGATGGCATTGGCGACGCCGTGCTCATCCAGGGCGAGCCCGCCCCCGGTCAGTCCCTGCGTCTGGCCTATAACATTCTCCAAGCTGCCGGCACGCGCATCTTCAAAACCGATTACGTCGCCTGTCCAAGTTGCGGCCGCACCCTCTTCAATCTCCAAAGCACCACCGCCCGGATCAAGGCGGCCACCGCGCACCTCAAAGGCGTGAAAATTGCCATCATGGGCTGCATCGTCAACGGCCCGGGTGAGATGGCCGACGCCGATTTTGGCTATGTAGGCGGAGCCCCGGGCAAAATTAACCTCTACGTCGGCAAGACCGCCGTGAAGTTCAACATCCCCGAAGCCGAGGCCGTGGAACGTCTCCAGGATTTGATTCGCGAGCACGGCAAATGGGTGGAGGCACCCGCCGCTCCCGCTCTGGTTGAATGCCGGGATGATCCCGCTGCTGTTTCCTGAAAGTGGCGCATGTTTCCAACTTGCATCGAATCCCAATGGCAAGCTGGAAGCTTACCCCACCGCATAGGCTGCTGTGATCGACCACCCGCGGAAAATTCTTCTCGCGGCATCGGAGCCTCAATGCTAGGTATCTGCCATGAAGCCGCTCGCGAACGTCCTCACCCTCCTGGCCTTGGCGCTCTCCCTCATTTCCTGTTCCCTCCAGGAAAAATACGACGCTAACGAAGCCTCCGCGACCGCCTACCTCCAAGAAAAGAAGACCGCCCCCGCCGCGATGAACATCGAGGGGCTCTGGTATTCGCCCACATGGGGCATCGTGATCATCAATCAGGAACCCGGCGGCAAACTCACCGGCCTCTGCCGCGAATATCTGCACATCAAGGGCGTTGTCAGCGGCAAGCGGGCTTATCTCACCTTGGTGGATGACAGTTGGGTGGAATACACGGTGGAGCTCAAGCGCACCGCCTGGGACACGCTCGTAGGACATTATTCTGCGGAAATTCCCTTCTCTGAATCCGATCAGCATGAGATCACCCTCACGCGCATCGTGGACTAATCGGAGTAGCCGGGTTTGAAAAATCGTTTGCTTTGCGCCCTCGTCGCTTCGGTCTTGCTGGCCGGTTGCGCCGAAATTCAGCAGTTCACCCAGGAGCGGTACTCCCGCAATAACGACACCGGCCGCGCCTGGCTATCCGACCAGATGCTGCCGGCGGAAATGGACCTCACGGGAACATGGAAATCCGCCGACTGGGGCGATGCCTTCTTTGCCCAAAACGACCGCACCGCACGTGGCCATCTGGGCGATTACCCCGTCGAAGGCGTGGTCAGTGGAAAAAAAGCCTACCTCCTCGCCAGCGAGAATGGCTGGCACTACTACAGCGTCATCCTGGAAATGCCCGCTCCGAATATCCTCATCGGCTATTACTCGCGCTCGATCCCCTACACCTCCGGCAGTCGTCGCGATATCCGCTTGGACCGCCAGTAAGCGGCGGACTCAGGGACTCTTCCACTCGAGCGCAGCCATTTTTCCGAGAGCCTGCCCCAGGCCACCTTCCCGCAACCACTCTTTGGCCGAGGCATCGCCCCGCAGCCAGGCGTCCCAGAACGCCGTGCTGGCTAGACAGATCAACCGCTGAAATTCCGGGTTCTGCGCCGCGCTAGCCGACTCGAGCAGTCGGGAACCGGTCAGCGAATCGGCAAAAGTCATGTGATCAGCGCCTTGGAAAATGATGAGCCCGGTTTCCGCATGGTTCAAGCCGTCGAACAACCGGCGGCGTTCCGCCGCTTTGGTCTCGCCGATCGGACTGTCGTCCAGCGTGCCGGTCATGTGAAGCAGGGGAATGGTGATGCCCTCGAAGGGATTTCCACCCCTGTGCAAAGGCGGGTTGGGCGCGCTCATTTGCAGGCCGGCGGTGATGCGCGGGTCGGCCATGGATTTTCCGCCCGGCCCGAGGGTCTGTCCCGCCATGACCATGGTGAGAACTCCCGAGCAAGAATCCTCCCTCGGCCAGCACCTCTCCATTCACCAGCACGTCAACCCGATGAAGGCCGGCGTTGTGTTTGCGGGTGGTGAAATCCCGGACGACCTGGCTTTTTATCAGAGTCACTGTTTCGCCGGGCTCGAGGCACAGTTCCTTCCACTTGAAAACCTTGGCCGACGATCCGCCGGATTTTTTTACGTAATGAATGGCGTAATCCACGACGAGTTTCTGGGCGGTGCCTGCGGTCGAAACAAACGCGAGGGAAAAAACCACGCGTTCACCAAGCTGAACGCGTGGCGGCCTGATCTTGAAATCCTGGATTCGCACCTCCGCAGTGTGCCCTGCTCCGATAACCGCAAGCGCACGACGGTCTCCCGCTTTGATCAAGCTGCGCAGGGCGTGTTTCGCGATCCAAGCGGTGTGGACACTCTCCAAATCCCACCGCTCGATCCGGTCCAGCACCCAAGCCGGGTGATCCTTCGTGATGTCGTTGAGATGATTCGCCACCGACTTGCGCACATAAAGGCTGGAATCGGATTTCAGGTTTTCCAGAATCTGCACCGTCGGGGAAGGATCGGCCACCAGCGCGTCCAACCGAAACGACCACGGCAGCCGGGGACGGCAGCCTTCGCTGGCAAGACGGCGCACGTCTTCACTTTCGTCGTGGGACCACCTTTCCATCACCTTGAGCGTGCGGCGAAGATCCTGCCGCAAAAAGGGACGAATGCCGAATTCCGAGGAACCGAAGGACGTAAAAAACTTCAAAGCGTCTAGGGAGAGATCAAAATCTCTTAGCCCATAGAGCCCGACGAAATCCGGCAGGAAAAGCGAAACAAACCCCCGTTCCGTGCGAGGCGCGAGCTTGCGCAAAATCGCCACCGCCCTGGCGTAGTCCGGCGGCAGCGTGGCGCGGAGCCCTTCCGTGACCCGGCGCAATCGCTGCAGCAGGTTGAGTTCGTCAAGCCCGGGCAGGGTCAGCGCGAGGAATTTTTTCTGATCAAACCGCGGGTAAACCGCTGCGGTGTCTTTTGCAATCCGCCGGAAACGCGCCGCGTTGAACATTTCCTTGAGCGCGGGGTATTCGGATTCAGCCATTGTTCATTTTGCGCGTCAGATGCAGGCAATACAGCAGCGGGATCGCGCCGAAGACTCCGAAGCTGCAATCAATCAGCCGCCAATAAAACGGAATGCCACGAATGGGCCCGCAGATCAAGGCCAGCGGAATCACCGCCGCACAGGCAGCCAACCCCACCCAAAGCACCCAGGCATTGCGCACGGGATGCAACCAGGGGCCGATGAAAAACATGGCGATGACCAAGTGACCAAACGCCAGCCAGTCCGTGCCGTAGGCCAGCCAGGGATAGCTGGCATAAGTCGCCCGCAGTCCGTCACGCACAGTAACGATCCAGGACTGCAAGCCCGAGAGCGAAGCCGGCGAGGCATCCGCAGGAAGACCCACCAGACGCGCAAGCAGTTCCAACTCGTGCAAAAGCGGGAACGCCGTCACGCCACTCAGCACCAGTCCAACGATGAAGACACCGAGAACAAGGCGGTAGCGGAAGAGGAGGGCCTTCATGTAATCCAGCGATCCAACGCAGCAGGGCCGTTGGAGTCCAGCCTTTAGGCTGTTCCGGACACGCTAAAGCGTGAACTCCAACTTAATCATCCCAACCAACACCATACTCCTTAATCGGGTACCCCATCCAAACCCGCTCCGCTTCGGCCCGGCCGGATTTTTCCAGAAAGTCCACAGCGCTCGAAAAAGGCCAGTCCAGCCACTTTTCCACCAAACCGTGTTTCACGGGATTGTGGTGAATATAGTTTACGGTTGCCCAGAAATGGCGCTCGGACTTCATGACGGTTTCGGCGGCGTTGCACCACACCTTCAGACCTCTCTGCCCGTCTTCGCCATTCCACTGGAAGGAGGTTCGCCCGTGCAGCTTTCCCAACGCGTGGAGCATGACCAATGGATCTTCAGTCGTAACAAGAAAATGGTAATGATTGGGTAGAATCACCCAGGCGTGAAGTTGCCCCGAAACATCCGCTACCGCGGACAGCAATGCCTCCTCAAACTCAAAAAGCCGTTTCGCCGACGTTCCTATTACCGGATGATGCTCGAAACACGCCGCCGTGAAGAGATAGCGATCCGCACGATCGCTTCGCCAATGTGGCGGACTGTGCCAGGGTCTTTTTTGCAACTTGCGCTGCTCCAAAACGTCCTGCCGCATTCTCTCCGACATATGACGCCATGCGTACATGTTGGAGTTCACGTTTTAACGTGCCTTCCTAGGCAGGAACAGCCTAAAGGCTGGACTCCAACACGCTTCGCGCCTTGGCCAGTGCCTCCGCGATCTTCGACGGATCTGTTCCACCGCCCTGCGCGAGATCGGGACGGCCGCCGCCCTTGCCGCCGACGAGAGGGGCAATTTCCTGGATGAGCTTGCCGGCCTGGAATTTCGCGGCGAGATCCTTGGGTACGCTGGCAATCAAAGCCACCCGGCCATGGGCGGCTGCGGCCAGGAAGATCGGTCCGGCGAATTTTGGACGCAAGAGCTCGACGATCGCTTGGAGGAGCTTTCCGTCGGCGTCGGGAATCTCCGCGACACAGACTCCCACATGGACTTCGGCCAGTTCATTGGCCACCGCCAGGGCACGGGTCTTGAGTTCCGCCTCGGCAGCCTTGGCGTTTTGCTTTTCCCACTCGCGAACTTCTTCGTCGAGTTTCTCGAGCTGGGTGCGACGCGCTTCCAGCGAGGCCAGAGTTGTCGCGGCATCCGCGCCCTTCGCGAGTGCGGGCAATGCGGTCAGGCCGGACGTCTTGCGCTTAAGAGCATCGCATTTCTCCTGCTGACGCCCCGCCTCCTGGGCCGCCCATTGCAAAACGGCGCCACCAGCCACCGCCTCGATCCGGCGGACTCCCGCAGCAATCGCGCTCTCGGAGACGATCTTGAAACAGGCGATGTCTCCGGTCGTTCGAGTGTGCGTGCCCGCGCAAAGCTCCATGGAAAACCCATTGAGTTTTCCCGCGTCGCCGCCGATCTGCACCACCCGGACGGTTTCTCCGTATTTGTCGCCGAAAAATTGCATGATGTCGCCACGTCCGCGCACATCGGCGTAAGGCAACTCCCTCCAGGAAACCGGGGCGTTTTCCGAGATCTTGTCGTTCACGAGTTTTTCAATGGCTTTGACCTGCTCAGGCGTGAGCGGCGCGCAATTGAAATCGAAGGTCAGCTTTTCCGGGCCGACGAAGGAACCCTTCTGCGTCGCTTCGGGCGTGACGACTTCGTGCAAAGCCCAGTGAAGTAAGTGAGTAACGCTGTGATGGCGATGGATGGCTTCACGGCGGGGTAGTTCGACGGCCAGATGGACTTCAGCCCCGACTTCCGGAGCGTCTTCCGATGAGAGAAAATGCAGCCAGGTTTGACCGACTTTCTGGGTGTTGGAAATTTTCCAGGTCTGACCAGATCCGGTTAATGCGCCCGTATCACCAACCTGACCACCCATTTCAGCGTAACAAACGCTGGCGTCGAGTACGACGGCGGTCTGTTGGAGTCCAGCCTTTAGGCTGTCGGGGGAACCGGCTGAAGCCTGAACTCCAATGGCCTTGCGGAGATTCACCACCTCAAGAACTTTGGCGCTGGTGGTAAAACTATCGTAACCAACAAATTTTGTCGGCTCCTTGGTTTCGACTTCGGAAAGCTCAATGACCGTCTTTTTCTGCGCGGCGCGGGCCCGGGCGCGCTGCTCTTCCATGAGCTTCTCAAATCCTGCGGTATCAACCTTCAAGCCGCGCTCGCGAGCCATAAGCTCCGTCAGATCAAGCGGGAAACCCTGCTCGTCATAAAGTTTGAACGCCGCTTCGCCGGAAATCTGACCCTTTTTCCCGGCCTCGGCCGTGAATAACTCAATGCCCTTGTCGAGCGTCCGATTGAACGCTTCCTCCTCCCGCTTGAGCGTTTCTTCAACCTGTTTTTGCCTGGCGTGAATTTCCGGAAAAACATCCCCCATCTCCCGGGCCAAAACCGGCACAAGTTTGTAGAAAAACGGTTCCTGAAAACCGAGCGTACGGCCATAACGTACGGCGCGGCGCAGGATGCGGCGCAGAACGTAATTGCGGTCGGTGTTGCCGGGCGGGATGCCATCGGCGATGGCGAAACCTAGCGTGCGGATGTGATCGGCGACGACGCGGAAGGCCACGTCCGCAGACTGTTGCGGGTTGAGGCTTGAGAGTTGAGAGGGGTCCGGCAAAGTGTTGCCGTATTTTTTCCCGCTGAGTTTTTCGATCTCATCAAAGATGGGGCGGAAAATATCGGTCTCGTAGTTGGAAATTTTGGCGCTGGCGAAATCCGTGAAATTCTTCGTGCCTTGGATAATCGAAGTCACGCGTTCGAATCCCATGCCGGTGTCCACATGCTGGGACGGGAGCGGGGAAAACGTGCCGTCCGGGTTGGCGTTGAACTGAATGAAAACCAGATTCCAAATCTCCATACAGCGGGCATCCCCGCTGTTGACGAGCGAGCCCTTCGTGTCGCCGTTCGGCGTGAGGTCCACGTGCAACTCGGAACACGGACCGCAGGGGCCGGTGTCGCCCATCATCCAGAAGTTGTCCTTTTTGTTGCCATTAACGATGTGGATGAAGGGATCGAGTCCCTTGCTGCGGAATTTCTCGGCCCAATACTCGTGGGCCTCCTGATCAAACTCGCTGGGGTCGCCGGGGCCCGGTTTATAGACCGTGGCGAAGAGACGTTCGGCGGGAAACTTCCATCGCTCGATGATGAGTTCCCACGCCCAATCAATAGCCTCCTTTTTGAAATAATCCCCGAAGCTCCAGTTGCCGAGCATCTCGAAGAACGTGTGATGGTAGGTGTCGAGGCCGACATCATCGAGATCGTTGTGTTTCCCGCCGGCGCGGATGCATTTCTGGGTGTCGGCAGCGCGGGTGTCACTGCCGGGAATAGCCCCCGCCCACTTGCTCACGTCGGCCTTGCGCTCGCCGAGGAAGATGGGGACAAACTGGTTCATCCCGGCGTTGGTGAACAGCAGATTCGGGCTGTCCGGCATGAGGCTCGATGAGGGCACGACGGTGTGCTTTTTCTCGCGGAAAAAATCGAGAAAGCTTTGGCGAATTTGAGCGGAGGTCATAAAAAATTAATCGCTGATCTTTTTGTAGCGCAGCGGGGTGAAGCCAGCGGCTGTCATCTCGGCCACATTCCGTTCAGACGCCATCGTTTTACTAAAAGGAGCGGCCTCGTAGAACAAGGCATTGGTCCTGGCATCGTCGAGCCATTTGACGAAGAGGAGCACATGGCCCTCGCCAGTGTTCATAATGTCGCCGGGACGCAGTTGCACCGGCGAGGCGAGGCGTTCGCTAATCCCGAACAGCATGGTTGTCGAGTGCTTGCTGGAAAGTTTCCAGCAGCGCGAAATAAATCCGGAGCAATCCACTCCCACAACGTCACCGCTCACAGCCTTGCCGCCCAGCTGTCGTTTTTCGGAAGTGTAAACATCTCCCGCCGCCTTCCCTGCGCGCACACCCGCATCAAAGCTGGCCAGCGAATCAAAGCCGCCCCACTTGTAAGGCACACCGGTATTTTCCACGCCCACCCGCCATCCCGCATCCAAGGGTTGCGCGCGCCCACCATCCCGATCCGGCGTATGTATCTCCACTCCGCTGAATGTGCCATGTCTCACATTTCGCGTCTCCGCCTTCCACGAGTGATTCACAAATGATTCCGCCACTTGCAGCGCTTCCGCCCGCGTCACTTGCGCATGCGCCAGTGACATGCCCCACCCAGCCCAACATAAAGTAAGGGCCAACACGCGGTTGAGAACGGATTTCATGGAAATCGCCCAGAGTGCCCCGCGGGCCCGCCTAGTCAAGCCGGGGAAGCCGCAGATTTTTACCGGGGATTTTGCGCGGGCCAGAAAACCATCTATCTCGGCGAGAGCCAGGCGGCGGGATCAAACGGCAGGGCCTGCAAAATCGCCTCCGGGACGGTTGCAACCTCGGGAGATTCGTTGAGGCGGACGTACGTTGCTCCATCCAGGGATTTGCCAAAATTCACCCCGGCGAGCAATTGCTCACCGGCCGCGGTTTCAGGGGTGTTTTCGGAAAGCACGGAGAGAAAATCCACTGAGCAAACCGGCGGATCGAGACCCAGATCAGCCACCTTGACCCCGATGGCCGGGGTGTAGGCGGACACTTCCACGGTCGTCAGGGCCACCCACAGGGTATTAACCACCGCCTCACTGGCAGGACGGGTGGAGTCCCCTTGTTTCAGCTCCCAGCCTGCGGGACTGCGCCGAAGGGTAAATTCCTGACCCGGCACCCGGATGCGAATCAGGTCCACGATGTCAAAATTCAGCGACAGCAGGCGGCGGTCGCGCAGGGCGTCGGGTTTGACCTTGAGCAAGTCTGCCGCTTCCGCGGGCAAACGGTAAACGGAATCTCGCGCGGTAAACTGGGCGAAAAGGTCTCCGGGTTTGGTTCGACCCAGCCGCAGGGTTTGATGGCGTTCCTTGCCCTCGGCAAAAAAGGTGATCTCGTTCTGCCCTTCCGCCACGCCATAAGGGCCGAGGTCGCCGGTATCGTCGGCTACGAAATCCAGGATGCGCAGCCCAAGCAGAAGTTTGAGATATTCCTCCACCTTTTTCCCGTCGGCGCGGGCATGGAGCGGTTTGGTGATCTGCCAGCCCGTGGCGTCGCGCAGCAACTCGAGCTCACCGCCTTCGCGACGAATGATAAGCCGATCGACTTGATCCGGGGCCAGATCGGTGAGGCGGCGGTCGCGGAAGTCCGCATCGTCGCGAAAAGCGGTGCGGAGAATGTCGTCGCGCACAAGGTAGACATCGCGCGACTCGCTGCTGCGCACATAGAGGCGGTCTTCATTAACGCCATCTTTGCCAAGAAAAATGGTCGGGTCGCCGCTGCCCTCGAAGGTGATTTTTCGCTTGGGCTTGTGCAGTCCATAGTCGGACCAATCGTTGTCCTTCTTGAACTCCCTCCCGGCGATGCGGTCGAAAAAGCGCAGACTGGCGGCTGAGGCGAGCAGTTGATCAACGAGGGCGGCGTCAGCCCGGTCCTTGAATTTGCCTTCCATGTGCCAGCCATTGCCCCGGCGTTTGATGAGCAGTTCCTTGTCGCCGGACGCTATGCGGATCACTCGCACTTTGGCAGGGTCCAGCGCCAAGACCAGCCCCTGCCGGATGGCCGCGTTGTTCTCGCGAGTGTTGCGGGTCAACGGCTCATAAATCGCCAGAAAGGTGATCGCCGCGAGGGCCAACACGCCCAGCAAGATGGTCGCAAGCCGGCTCATGCGCGCCGCCGCCACCACGCGATCACGCCTAGGAAGGCGGCCGCTCCGGGAATCACGATCAAGATGTAAAAGGCGAGGGAGCCGATCTGGGCCTCGGAAAGATTAAGCGAAAAATGCTGCACCGTTTTGGGCATCACGCCGGTGAGCTGGCCACGGTCCAACAGCCAGTTCATGGAACTGAGCAGAAAATCCAAGCCCTGCTGAGTCAACACAGCATCCAGGACAAATTCACAATTACCGACCGCAATCACCTTGGCGGATTCCATTTCCACCCGATCATCCCGCACCCCGCTGCGGGCGGCGGCTACCGCGACATAAAGCGGCTGACCCGCATCCTTGCCTTCATCATAACGCACGCCTTTTTTTTCATCCGTGACATAGTCCGATTCGCCCCAGAAATCTTCAACTGGCTGGATGAGGGGCCAGTACTGAATGCCTTTGGCTTGGGCCGGCGGCCGGGGAAACTCCAGCGACTGCGTCGCCCCTGGCAGGATGATGTTCATCCCGGCCAAGCGCTTGGTGATGCCGTTGTCCGGCAAAAATTGTCCCGTGACCACCCGCCAGATGCCGGTCACATTGGCCAGCAGCGGATTGCGCAACAAACGCAGCACGCGGTTATCCAGCGGAATAATCCCGGAGACCGCGACCAGGGCACTGAGGCGCGGGGTCTGGATTTTGGGATCGAGCAGGACCAGAAGCCGGCCCTTGTCTCGCGCATAAGCATCAAGAATCTTCAACTCACGCTCATCGAGATCCATCTGCGCAGCGACGATTACCAATGTTTCGCAATCCGGCGGAATTTGATCGGTCGATGCCAGCGAGAGCGGGGCGATGCTGATATTTTGTCGTTCGACATAATCTTGAAACTTGGAAATCGGACTGCCGGCCCCGACGGCCGGTTCGCCGTGACCCTGGAGGAAATAGGCTTTGAGTTGCTCGGGCCGGACCAGGGCCATCAGCGCTCCGGTCAGGGCCTGTTCCCCCTTGAAAGCTTGCAAACGCGGCGGGTCACCACTCATCACCGGCGTCATGTCGAACTCGGCCATCTCGGCCACGGGGACGAATTTGATGCGCCCCTCATAGTCAAGGATGACGACGTTTTCATCCGCGCTGAATTTATATTGGCCCTGCAACTCGCGGGCGCGGGTGAGATCGCGGGTGGGATCGACATATTCGATTTCGAGATTGCTGCGTCCGGAATTATTGCGAGCGGAAAAGGTCAGCTCCTTGAGCAGGTTTTGTACATCGGAACGGATCTGGGTTTCGGGCGAAACCAAAGTAGGTGAGAAGAACACCGTGACCCGCACCGGCTTTTTCAATTCGCGCAGGATGCGCTTGGTCTGGTCGGACAGCACAAATTTTTGCGAACGGGAAAAGTCCCCGCGGGCAAAGTGATTGAAACCGAAATAATTCACCGCCAGGAGCAGGATGAGCATCGCCAGCATTTGAAAGGTGACGTTCAAGCGGATGCTGGTGCGGGGAATGACTGCGGCGGGCTTTACGTCTTCCATCGGCGGTATTGGAAAAGGTGAAAGGTGAGGAAAAGCGTGAACGTCGTCATGCTCAGGTAGAAAACAATCGGGCGGGTGTCGAAGATGCCGCGGGAATATTCCCCCATGTGCTCAATGGTTGAAAAATAATAAGTCAGCTCACGCAGGGCCGGACTGGCATTGAGGAAAAGAAAGGAGAGCAGGCTCACAAAAAACATCATGCAGATGAGGGCGAAGGCGATGATGGCGGCGACGATCTGGTTTTCCGTCAGGGCCGAAGCGAGGCAGCCGATGGAAAGATAAAACAGGCCGATCAGGATGAGCATCGCATAAGCCCCTAGGTACGACCCGATCGCTCCGGCTGCATTCTGTCCCGTCACCCACTGAAAAATCACGAAATACAGGACACTTGGCACCCAGAGCACGAGGTAAAAAACAAACGCCCCAAAAAACTTGGCCAGCACCACCTGCCCATCGCGCACCGGCGCGGTCATCAGGGTTTCAATCGTGCCCAATTTGTATTCCTCGCTGAAGAGCCGCATGGTCAACAGGGGAAAAATCAGCACGAAGGGAAACCAGAAAAGAACAGTGTTAAAAAATGCCTCCACCATCGAGGTCTGGCCGGTCTCGCGATTCAGAGCCGCGAGGCCGGCTTGAAAATTGAAGCCGGTCAGCAAGAGGAAAAAAAACAGCACCACATAGGCCAGGGGCTGATGGAGGTAATGGTTGACCTCACGATGAAGCAGGGTGAAAAAGCGGTGCATTGCTAGAAGAGGGACGCGGAGAGCGGGAGACGCGGGGACACGGAGAGTGCACTCATAGAAGTTTCAGGAATAAATCAACCCTCCTCCGCATGGGTGACTTCGACAAACACTTGCTCGAGGGTTGCGCCCTTGCGCGAGAGTTCCCGGACGGGCCATTTTTCCGTCACGGCCAGGGCGTGGAGGCTTTCGCGCGGATCGCCTTCGATTTTCATGGTAAAGCGGGTCCATTCCCCCAGGCGCTGATGCGTGCAATTCTTTACCCCGCTGAGGGATTTGAGTTTGGAGGCCGTGGCCGCGGGATCGGTGACGCGAATTTCCAAAGTGGCTTCCCCGCCGGCACTGAGCCGGGCGCGAAGATTTTCCGGAGTATCAAGGGCTTCGATGCGGCCTTTGTTGATGATGATGACACGCGAACAGGTCATTTCCACCTCCGAAAGAATGTGGGTGGAGAGAAGGATGGTGTGCCGACTGCGGAGATTTTTGATCAGTTCCCGCACCTGGCGGATCTGGTTCGGGTCGAGTCCGATGGTTGGCTCGTCGAGGATGAGAAGTTCGGGTTCGTGAATCATGGCATCGGCCAGCCCGACCCGCTGGCGGTAGCCTTTGGAAAGCGCGCCAATCATTTTGCGTTCCACCTCGGCCAGCCCGCATAGATCATAGACATCGGCCAGACGTTCCCTGATGCGCCGACCCGGAACTCCCTTCAAGGCCGCCCGGAAGCGCAGGTATTCGCTCACCCGCATGTCCTGCGGCAGAGGCACATTTTCCGGCATGTAGCCGATGTGCTCCCGGGCACGGAGCGAATCATTGAAAACATCGCATCCCGCAACTTCCGCCCGGCCCGATGTGGGCGGAAGATAACAAGCCAGCATGCGCATGGTGGTGCTTTTCCCGGCTCCGTTGGGTCCCAGAAAGCCCATGATCTCGCCTTTGCCCACTTCGAAGGCAATGCCATCCACGGCAGTAACGCTGCCATAACGCTTGGTGAGGTTTTCGACCTTGATCATCCGGAGAATCTGCTTGAATATCCCCGTCAGACGTCCTTCGCAAGTCCGCGTTCGCCGCCCTCACGGCTGATACCCGCTTGCGGTCATCGGGTTCTTCCATCAAATTGGGAGTCTCTCCCGGGGGAATTGGCTGGCCGCAGTCCTGTTCGGGGTGCCGATAACCACGATCACGATATTTCATGAACAGCACTTTTTCCGCCCGCTCCAGCGAGGCGTTGATTGACGAAAAGTACGGGAAATGGGTCGCCAACCCGCGGTCGGTGGACCCCGATTGGGCCGCATTTTTTGAGGGATTCGAACTGGGCCACGCCAACAGCGAAAGCCCTGGCCGTCCCCCCGGTGGCTCCGCCCCCGCCCCCAAGGCCGGCCAGGAAATAGATCTCCAAACCCGCGTCGAAGCGCTCGTCTATGCCTACCGCGACATGGGGCATTCCATCGCGGATCTCGACCCCCTCGACATTCTCAAACGCGCCAACCCCCTGCTTTCCTTGTCGGAACTCGGCTTCGAGGAAAAGGACCTCGACCTCACCGTGTCGTCCCGCGTTTTTCGCGACGGAAAAGAAATGCCGCTGCGGGACATGATCGCGGAGTTGCAGACCATTTACTGCGGCACGATCGGGGCCGAGTTCATGCACATCCAGCACCCGCACATTCGCAACTGGGTTTTGCAAAAACTGGAACATCGCGACGAATCCCCGCGGCGCGACCCCGCTCTCCATCGCGACATCCTGCGCAAATTGTACGAAGCCGAGACCTTTGAAAATTTCCTGCACACCAAATACGGCGGCAAGCGCTTTTCCCTTGAAGGCGGCGAATCCCTCATCATCGGACTCGAAGCCATCGTGCAGAGCTGCGAGGAACGCGGGGTCCGCGAACTCGTCATGGGCATGTCCCATCGCGGACGTCTCAACGTTCTGGCCAATATTCTGAACAAACCGCTCGACGTCATCTTCAACGAATTCCAAGGCAATTTCGCCGCGGGCTCGGTCGGCGGCAACGGCGATGTCAAATATCACCTCGGCTACCAAAACACCCGCCAGACCGCCAGCGGCTACGAAGTCGGCATCAGCCTGGCCGCCAACCCCAGCCATCTTGAGGCGGTGGACCCCGTGGTCGAGGGCAAGGCCCGTGCCCGCCAGCGCATGCTGAAGGACAGCATTCTGCGGAAAAAAGTCGTCCCGATTCTCATGCACGGCGACGCGGCCTTTATCGGGCAGGGCGTGGTGCAGGAAGTCTTCAACATGTCGCAATTGCCCGGCTATCGCACCGGCGGCACCATTCACATCGTGGTTAATAACCAAATTGGTTTCACCACCCTGCCCGCCGATGCGCGCTCGACCGAATATTGCACCGACATCGCCAAGATGATCGAGGCACCGATTTTTCACGTCAATGGCGAGGACCCGGTCGCCGTCATTGAGGTGGCCAAAATCGCGCTGGAGTACCGCCAGGAATTCGGACGCGATGTCGTGATTGACATCTATTGCTACCGCCGACACGGCCACAACGAAGGCGACGAACCCAGCTTCACCCAGCCGAATCTCTATAACAACATCAAGACCCACCCGCTCCCGAGCGAAGTCTTCGCCGCCCAGATCGCGCCGCACGGCACCGTTTCCCCGGAGGAAGCCGCGGCCATCAAAGCCGAATCAATCAAGGAACTGGACGAGGCGCTTCAGCAGGTCAAGACCGCCGAGGCCAGCGCGGGGAAATCGGAATTCAGCGGCTCGACCGCCATCTTTCAGCCGCCGTATTCGCACGAAACCGTCGCCACCGGCATCAGCAACGAAATGCTCGACCGAATCGTCAAGGGGCTCACCACCGTTCCGGAAGGTTTTCGCGTCCTGCCCAAGGTCAAGCGCATCCTCCTCGATCGCCGTTTGCAAATCTGGAAAGGCGGCGGACCCTACAACTGGTCTTTCGCCGAGGCCCTCGCCTTCGGCTCCATCCTGCTGGAAGGCACCCCGGTTCGCCTCTCCGGCCAGGACAGCCGGCGCGGAACGTTCAGCCAGCGGCACAGCGTTCTTTACGATGAGATCAACCGCGAGCGCTACATCCCTTTGATGAATCTCTCGGAGGAACAAGCCCGGTTTTGCGTTTATAACAGCCCGCTCTCCGAATACGCCGTGCTCGGTTTCGACTACGGCTACTCGATGGATTTCCCTTCGATGCTCTGTCTCTGGGAAGCACAGTTCGGCGATTTCGGCAATGGCGCTCAGATCATCATCGATCAGTTCATCGCCTCGGCCGAATCGAAATGGCAGCGCCCGAGCTCCATCGTTCTCCTGCTCCCCCACGGTTACGAGGGCCAGGGACCCGAACATTCCAGCGCACGACTCGAACGCTTCCTCCAGCTCTGCGCCGAAGAAAACATGCAGGTCTGCAACCTCACCACCCCCGCCCAATATTTCCACGCCCTGCGCCGTCAGGTTCACCGCGGCTACCGCAAGCCGCTCATCATCATGACCCCGAAAAGCCTCCTCACCCACGAGCAGGCCGTTTCCCGCACGGAGGACTTCACCGCCTCGCGCTTCTACGAGGTTCTGGCCGACACCGAGTCCGCGCCGGAAAAAGTCGAGCGCGTCGTCTTTTGCTCCGGCAAGGTCTATTACGACCTGATCAAATACCGCGCGGAAAACAAACTCACCGACCAGACCGCCATCATCCGCATCGAGCAACTTTATCCGCTCTACGAGGAGAAAATCAAACGCCTGACCAAACCCTACACCAAGGCGAAAAAATTTATCTGGTGCCAGGAGGAACCGGAAAACATGGGAGCCTGGACCTTTATCCTTCCCCGCCTCCTCAACCTTTTCCCCGGCTACATCCACTACGCCGGCCGCCCCGCCAGCGCCAGCACGGCCGCCGGGACCATCTACGTCCACCAAGCCCAGCAGGCCGCGCTGGTCAAGCAGGCGTTCGAGGTTTAGGCAGCGGGCGCGTAACGCTCCCCGAGTCCCCCAGCGTGAGGTTGTGGTGCAGACCCAGTATAAAATATGACTCTCTTGCCTTCCTTGACACGGGCGGCATGGTGACGCAATCTTGCATCACAATGAAAACCGCCACCATACGCGAATTGCGGTCCCACTTCCCGAGGTTGGAAGCCCTGCTATTCGAGGGGGAAAGCATCGCCATTACCAAGCGAAAGCGCATTGTCGCGACTCTCAGCCCGGCGGGAGATACGGCGCGGCCCGACTTCCGGGCGCGATTCGGCGGTGCGGCCCCGGCGGGCGGGCGGCTGGAACAAAGTGCCGTGACCATGCTTTCCAAGGAACGCGGGGAGTGACCTACTGCGATTCCAGTTTCCTTCTTGCCCTCCTTCTTCCGGGCGATTTCTTCCACCGTCACGCAGCCCCAACGGCAGCGCGGTTTAGAGAAAGCATCCCCTACACCCTGCTTACTGAGTTGGAGGTTACCAACACAATCCGGCGGGCTTTGCGAGAGGGCGCAATCACAAGGGTGGAGCATGACGCCGCCTTTCGTCAGATAGAAGCGGACCTTGCGGACGGCATCCTTGCCCGGCGCGATATTTCGCAAAGCGAACACTACCGGAAGGCGCGGGACCTATCGAAGCGGCACGCCTCTGAAATCCCAGCCCGGTCTTTGGACATCCTGCAAACGGCGGCGGCTTTGCTGATCGGTGCGGACTCCCTGCATTCCTTCGATGGACACCAACGGCAGCTTGCGCATGCGGCTGGCTTGAAAGTCTTCCCCAAGGCGATGCCGAAATCGGGCAAATGACATGAGACAACCGGCGATATAAAAAACAGCGCCGCAATGTAGCGAAATTCACCGCTCGGAACCAGATCAAACCCCGGACTTCGCCGTCGGAATGTCCCCTCCATCCCACTTCTCATCGCGCTAAAACTTTATGGCGGGGGACATAAACCTAAGCCGATATTGTGGGACTGATAGCGCGGAGAGCCAATCGGCCAGATGGTTTCCTATCTTTCAAACCAGATCTTGGGGGTATTTTTGTCAATAAACCATGCCTGGCCCCTTTACCTCTACCCTCCCGTTTTCCCCCCATTCGCCGACGGGGAGATCGACCGCAAGCGAGCCGAGCAGGCCGACCGAAATTGCGATGTCAACCCTCTGCGCTGTGATCATGGCCTGCGCTGAGAGCGCCCTCACGGAAGCGATTTTCCAGTTTCTGAATCTCGACAAGTCGGCAGGCA